>NZ_JBHSKD010000011.1:0-238660 GCF_042657275.1 Nocardioides taihuensis | reverse complement strand
CGGCGGCGGGGGCGGCGCGGCGGCCGCGCCCGGCGGCGGGGGCGGAGCGGCGCCCGCAGCCGCGGCACCCGGGGGCGGCGGCACGCTGCCGGGCGGCGGCGCGGCGGTCTGGAGGGCGAACGACGGGATCCCGCCCCGCTGCTCGATCTCGGTGAGAGCGGCGGTCACCCGCTGCCTCTCCTCGGGCGGTGCGGTGCGCCCGGTGGCCTCGAGGTAGGCGATGACCCCGAGGTCGCGGAACAGACGCTCCGGATTGGCGCCGGCGGGGCCGCCCAGTCCGGCGTTCGACATCGCCGTGTCGGCCTTGGCGGCCAGGTCGTTGGCCGCGGCCTTCGCCTTGTCGAGGAATCCCATGGCGCTCGCACCTCCTGCTCGTCGGTCATTTCGGAGCCTAGTCCCCGCAGACCTCCTAGAGTGCGGAACGACGACCCATCGGCAGGAGGCCCCGCCATGCCCATCCACGGCTCGCTGTTCTCGGACTTCAAGGAGACGACGGCCCAGGACCCGTTCGCCCTGCAGAACAAGAAGCTGCTGAAGATCCAGATGCACTACGGCCCGGTCTGGGCGCTGACCGGATCGATGGTGGCCTACCAGGGCGACGTGCGGTTCGAGAACAAGGGCAGCGGCGGCCTCGGCAAGATGTTCAAGTCGGCGATGACCGGCGAGGGCGTCGACCTGATGCAGTGCACGGGCCAGGGCGAGCTGTTCCTCGCCGACCAGGCCTCCGAGGTGCAGATCATGTACCTCGAGAACGACATGATCTCCGTCAACGGCGCCAGCATCCTGGCCTTCTCCGCCTCGATCGAGTGGGACATCCACCGCATCCAGGCCCGCGGCGCCGCCATGACCGGCGGCCTCTACAACGTCGCGCTGCGCGGCACCGGCTACGTCGCGGTGACCACCAAGGGCGACCCGGTCGCGCTCGACGTCGCGGGGGCCCCGACGTTCGCCGACGCCCAGGCCGTGGTGCTGTGGACCGCCGGCGTCTCGATGGACGTGCGCGTCGACACCGGCGGCCTCAAGTCGCTGGTGCGCGGCGGCACCGGCGAGACCTTCCAGATGGCCTTCGGCGGCCAGGGCTACGTGCTCGTGCAGCCGAGCGAGGGCGTGCCGCAGGGCGCCGGCCAGCAGACCGGCGGTGGCGGCGGCGGGCTGGGCGGCCTGCTCGGCGGCTAGGGGGGCGTCCCCCACGACGGTGCCGTCGAGTCGCCGACATCGGCGCCAGGTGGGGCCACGGCGAGGGCCCGGGCGAGTACGTCCGCCCGGGCACCTACCGCCTGCGGGTGGTGGCCGTGACCAGCGCCGGCGCCCGCGCCTCGGTCGCGTGTGAGCTGCGGGTCCGTCGCCAGGCCGCGGCCTCCGGGGTCACCCGTCGATCAGTGGGGGACCTTGCCGGCGAACCAGTGGCTCGTCCAGATCTTCTCGCGGCGCACCTTGGCGCCCGAGTACGGCGAGTGGAGCACGTACTTCTCACCGTGATGGCGTCCGGCGAAGACGCCGACGTGGTAGACCCCGCCGCTGTTCCTGAAGAAGATCAGGTCGCCGCGGCGGGCCTTGTGCTTCTTGACGTGACGGGCCCACTGGGCCTGGCCCGAGGAGGTCCGCGGGATGTGCCTGAAGCCGGCCTTGCGGAAGCTGAAGTAGGTCAGCCCCGAGCAGTCGAAGCGACCCGGCCCGGCGGCGCCGTACTGGTAGGGGTCGCCCTTCTGGTGCACGGCGACGCGGGTGGCGTCGTCGACCTTGCGCTCGATGATGCGGTGGTGGCGCGTGGCCGCGTGTGCGTCGGTGGTCATCGGGGCTGCCGTGAGGACTCCCACGGCGAGCGCCCCGCTGGTCAGGGCCCGGACGCCCCAGCGCCCGGAGGCGCGCAGGACAGTAGGCATGGAATTGGACATGTGCGTGGTTCCTTCCCACGCCTGTGAGGTGAGCTGTCGGGTTCGGGCGTGGAAGGTGCCCGGCCACCGGCTGGTGGCTTCACCCCGAGCGGTCGGGGACCGCGTGGAACGGTGGTTCCCCCACTCCTGCCCCTGTGTCTCGTACGACGACCCGAGAATGGTCGTGGGAGGGCCGGCGCCACGGGCGGGCAGGACTCGGCGTGCCCAGGGCCGGCTGTTCAATTGCAGCGGGGACCATAGGCAGATGCCGGCGTGGATCTCCAATGCCGACAGGGATTTCTCAGCAGATTCTCGTGGTCGCGCTCACACCCCACGCGGGGATCCGCGGGGACTGTGCGGCGAAGGTCACAGACAGGTCACGGCGCTGACCCGACCCATGACGGCCGCCCGGACTCCGGCGCTGACGGCCGGGCCGGGGGTCAGGTCCCGGGTCGCCCGGGGGTTCCGGGCCCTTCGGCTCTGGCGCTCGGCAGGCGAACGCCGCTGGGATCGGGGAAGGAGTCGCCCGCTGGAGGAGCCATGAGCGCGTGGCCGACCGTCGCCCTGACCGCACTCGTCCTGACCGCGAGCTCGTTCGCGCCTCACCCGCCACCGGAGGCGGATGAGGCACCCGGCCTGCGCGCGGACCCGGACACGGTGATCACCGTGCACGTGGCACAGGACCGCGGGTCGGCACCGACCGGGCTGCTGGGGGTCAACCACCACTACAACGCCGACGGGTACCACCTGTGGGACCCCGCGACGGATGCGGCCGATCCGGCGGCGGTGCGCGGGGCGGAGCTCGCCGGGATCACCTCGATGCGCTTCCCCGGCGGGACCGTCGCGAACACCTACGACTGGAAGCGCGCCGTGGGGCCGACGCACGGCTGTCAGGTCGTGGGCCCGCACGCGGACCACCCCGCGACCCTGCTGACCCGCGGCCTCGACTTCGGGCCGGACGAGTACATGCGCTTCCTCGAGCAGATCGACGCCGACCCGTTCGTGATGGTGCCCTTCGTCACCGAGACACCCGGCGACGCCGCCGACTGGGTCGAGTACATGAACTCCCCCTCCGGCACGGCGCAGAACCCGAACGGCGGCGAGGACTGGGCCGAGGTCCGCGCGGCGAACGGGCACCCGGCGCCGTACCGCGTGCAGTGGTGGGAGATCGGCAACGAGCAGCACCACGGGCCCTCGCGCTACTGGATGTCGGCCGACGACCGCACCGCGCTGCGCCAGTACGCGAACGGGGGCAGCCTCGCCGTCACCGGCGAGAACCTCGGCAAGGACTGCTCGCACACCGCCGCCGGCACCCCGTCGGACGGCACGGCCGGGCAGGTCTTCGAGGTCCTCTACCCGCCGGTGGCACCGGCCTCCGTCACCGTGGTCGCCGACGGGCACGTCTGGACCCAGGTCGACGACCTGTCCGACAGCGGAGCGGACGACCGCGTGTTCACGGTGGACGCCGGGCGGGGGCGGGTGCACTTCGGCGACGGAATGCACGGCGCGGTCCCGCCCGCGGGCAGCACCGTGAAGGCGTCGTACCGGAGCGTGCACGAGGGGTTCTTCGCCTTCGCCCGCCGGATGAAGGAGGTCGACCCCTCGATCCACGTCTGCTCGAGCTGGGGCACGGTGGACTTCGACCCGGTCGCCGGCGACCGCGACTACGACTGCCTCACCGCGCACGCGATCTCGCTGCTGCAGTGGCGCGGCAACCCCGACGGCACGGCGCATCCCGCGATCGACGGCCACGACCTGGCGATGGTCAAGGCGGACGGCCTCGTCCGAGGGGTGGGCCGGCTGCTCGACTCGCTCCCGCGGTCGGTGCCGCTGGTGCTGTCGGAGTTCCTCGGCCTGCACGGCAACGACCGGGCGTTCGTCGGCTGGCCGCGCTCGGAGAGCCAGGCCGTCTTCCAGGCGACGCTGTGGGCCGCCTGGATGCGGATGCACATCCGCCGCGGGACGGGTGACGACTTCCTGTGGAGCGCGGACCGGGGCGTGCTCGGCGCCGCTCCGGACTTCACCTTCTCCGCCGACGCCGTGACACGGCAGGCCCTGAGCCCCATGTTCAGCGCCGGCGGGCGGCTCGTGGCCACCAGCGTCGCGGGCAACCCGGTGCGTCGTCCGCCCTCGCTGCCGGCCAGCTACCGCGGGCTCAGCGTGACCGCGACCCGGGCCTCGGGCGTGCTGTGGCTGCTCGTGGTCAACCGGCTGCCCGGGCAGGCGGTGACGGCCCGGGTCCGGCTCGACGGCGGCACCTCGACCGGCGCGCTCGAGGCGCGCATCGTCCGGAGCCTGTCCTTCCACGCACAGAACACCCCGGAGGACCCGCAGCAGGTGTTCCTCGACGTGGGGAACCGGAGCATCGGGCGCGCGGCGTTCGACCAGACCTTCCCGCCCGCGTCCACCACCGTGCTCCGCGTCGGCCTGCGCTGAGGAGGCTCAGTCCACGACGACGGCGGCGCGGGCGCTGGCGCCGACCGTGGTGGTGGCGGGCGCGCCGGGGACGGTGAGGGGGAGGTCGAGCGGGGCCGCGAGCTCGACGACGACGTCCGTGCCGTCGACGTCGAGGGTCCAGGTCAGGCCGGGGTAGGTGGCCAGGGCGCCGGTGTCGCGGAGGTACGCCGCGACGGCCGCGCGCGCGGCAGGCTCGGCCTGGGCGAGGCGGGTGGCGTCGAGGCCCGCGTCGTAGAGGAGGTCGAGGTTCGCCGAGCCGGCGTCGGCCCCGGCCAGAGCGGCGCCGTCGGCGAGGGTGTCGAGTGACTGGCGGCGCAGGAACGCGGCCGAGGCGTCGACCACCACCGCCGTCATCGTCAGCAGCAGCACCGCTAAGCCCACGATCAGCAGCGTCGCCTGACCGGCCTCGGAGCGTGGCTCCCGTGCGGTGGGCGGGGTGCGGGTCGTGTGCCTGGGAGCACCCCCTGGGGTGGTCACGGGCACACGACCCGTCGGGCGGTAGCGGCGCGGGCTCATCCGGCGTCCCGGAAGGTGCCGATCGGGACCGTGTGGGTGGCGTCGAGGGCGAAGCTGGGGGCGCCGCCGCCCAGTGCGGCGGGCAGCAGCGGCAGGTCGACCCGGGAGTCGATGCGCACCGTGACCACCGTGCCCGGGGCGTGGCAGTCGGGGGCGTCGCAGCTGACGGTGACGGTGAGCGGGAGGTCGCCGACGCCCTGGTCGGCCAGGGCCTGGCGGGCGGCCGCCTCTGCCCGTGCCTGCCCGAGGGCGTCGGTGGGGGCGAGGGCGTAGGCGCGCCCGGCCGCGCGGGCCGCGCCGCTGACCGCGAACGCCCCGCGCTGCACCTCGAAGACCGAGAGCACGACCCACACCACCGGCAGCAGGAGCAGGATGCCGAGCCAGACGAGCTCGACGATCGCCGTCCCCCTCTCCCCCCGGCTCACGGCCCGACCACCGCCTCCTCCTCGACGGCGTGACCGGTGACCTCGAGCTCGACCCCGGGGCCGCCGAGCCCCAGCGCCGGCACCACCGCCCGCACGGTGACCTGCACCGCCGGTGCGCCGTCGAGCACCACCCGCTGCACCGACACGTCGCGGGCGTAGCGGCCGGCGATCGCCTGGTCGATCTGCTCGCGGGTGCGCACGACCCCGTCGGCGGGCTCGTGGTCGAGCGTCGCGGCGTACCGCGCGCCCTCCGAGGCCGCGGAGGCCAGGGTGTTGCGAACCATCAGCACCAGCGCCAGCTGCAGGATCCCGAGCACGACCGGGACCAGCACCACCATCACCAGCACGATGTCGACGACCGCAGCGCCGCTCGCGCCGCGGGCCGTACGACAGGTGGGCACGGTCAGTTGCTGACCGAGCTGAGCGCGTCACGCAGCAACGCACTGAGCTCGTCGTCGGCGATGCCCCAGATCACGGCGACCAGCCCGGCGGTCATCACGGTCACCAGCACCCAGCCCGGCACGTCACCGCGCTCGTCACGGTCGTCACGTCGGTCGGTGCCAGCGCCGGTGAGCGCCAGCCAGCAGCGAGCCAGGAGCAGGGTCAGGTGGTTCATCGGTTCCCCCAGGGGTGTCGTGGATTCACGGTGCGGTCAGGTGCAGCCCGACAACGCCGGGCCAGAACGCGAAGAAGACGGTGACCGGCAGCACGAGGAACACGACGGGCAGCATCATCGCGACCTCGCGGCGGGCCGCGGACTCGATCAGGTCGCGGCGGCCGGCCTCGCGGACGTCGGCCGCCTGGGCGTGGAGCACGTCGGCCAGCGGCGTGCCGCGTTCCACCGCCACGGCCACGCCGGAGGCGAAGCGGGCGACGACGGGCAGCCCGCTGGTGGCGGCCCAGTGGTCGAAGGCGGCGGCGACGGGTGCGCCGGTGCGCACGGCCGCGAGCACCCGGCCGAGGTCGCGGGAGAGGTCGCCCCCGCTGCGGGCGACCACGCGGTCGAGGGCTGCGACCGGGCTCTCCCCCGCGGCAACAGCGAGCGCCAGCAGCTCCGCCACGGTCGGGAACTCGGTCAGGATCCGGCGCTCGCGGGCACGCACCAGGCTGGTCAGCCACTGGTCACGCAGCACGACGCCGCCCACGAACCCGACCACGCACAGCAGCACCGAGGACGCGACCGCGGGCGAGCCCGCGAGCGCCTTCAGCACGCCGTACACCGCGGCGAGCGTGAAGCCGCCGAGGCCCCACAGCACCTGCTCGACGCGTAAGTCGTGGACCGTGCGGTCGAGGTCGGCCCGCTCGAGGCGGCGTCGTACGGATGCGGCGCCGCCGAGGACCCGCTCCACCGTGTCGGCGGCCCAGCGGAGCGCCGGGCCGAAGATGCCTGCGGCCGCCGTGACCGGGCTCGACGACACGGGACGCAGCGCGGTCGAGCGGCCGACCTGCGGGAGGTCGCGCAGGTAGGGCAGCACGCGTACTGACAGCTGGGGCTTGTGGATGACGCGCAGCCGTGACACCACGAGCAGCAGCCCGAGGGCCGTCGTGGCCCCGAGCACCGCGCCCCACACCGCGGGGCTCACGAGAGGATCCGCCGCTCGGTCGGGAGCCGCCCGATCCGCATCATCACGCGGTAGGCGACCAGGCAGGTCGCCGCGCCCACCGCGAGGACGACGACGCCCCCGGGCGAGGCGTAGCGGTGGATGACCTCGGACTGCAGGCTCATCAGCAGCAGCACCAGCCACGGCGCGGCGACGGCGAGGCGGGCGCCGTTGACGGTCCAGGCCTGCCGCGACTCGAGCTCGGAGCGGGTGCGGGCGTCGTCGCGGAGGTAGCCGGAGAGGTTGCGCAGCAGCCGGCCGAGCTCACCGCCGCCGACCTCGCGCGCCACCCGGAGCCCCTCGACGACGCGGTCGCCGGTCGGGTCGGCCAGGCGCTCCTTGAGCCGGTCGAGGCACTCGCCGAACCGGCCGCTGACCTGGTAGTCGAGGGCGAACCGGTCGAAGGCGTCGCGCAGGGGCTCGGGCCCCCGGGTGCCCAGCGCGGCGACCGCGTCGGGCAGCGACATGCCCGCCCGGACGGCGCTGGCCAGGTTGTCGACCGCCTCGGGCCAGACCTCGGCCAGCTCGCGCTGCCGCCTCCGTGCGCGGCCGGACACGGCGGCGACCGGCAGCCACGCGGCTGCGGCGCCGAAGGCGACCGCGACCGGCGGCGTGCCGGAGACGGCCTGGAACAGCACGGCGGTGACCACGCCGAGGACGCCGCACAGCGCCAGCACCCCCGTCGTCGAGACGTGCGGCAGCCCGGCCCGGTCGAGGTGGCGGCGGAGGCGCCCCGCCTGCGGGCGGTGCTCGCGAGGGCGGCGCGGGAGCGCGAACGCCGACCAGATCAGCAGCAGCCCGGTGCCGACACCGAGCCCGACGAGCGCCCCCATCAGCGGCCGCCCATCAGTCGCCGCCCCGCAGCAGGGCGGCGACGTCGATGCCGCGACGCTCGAAGAGCTCGCGGCGCGGGGTGCCGCCGCGCGAGCGGCGCAGCTCGCCGCCGGTGCGCTCGAAGATCGGCTCGGTCTCGATCACGTCGCTCTCGACGCGGCCGGGCACGCCGACGACCTCCTCCACACGGCGTACGCCCTGGGCGTCGATGCCGAGGTGGACGACCAGGTCGACCGACGAGGCCACCGTGGGCACCACGAAGCGGGCCGAGATGTTCTCGCCGGCCAGCAGCGGCAAGGTGCACATCTTCACTAGTGCCTCGCGCGCGCTGTTGGCGTGGATGGTGCCCATGCCGGGGAGGCCGGCGTTGAGGGCGAGCAGCAGGTCGAGGCACTCCTCGGCGCGCACCTCGCCGACGATGATCCGGCTCGGGCGCATGCGCAGGCTCTCCTTGACCAGCATGCGCAGGGTGATCTCCCCCGTGCCCTCGAGACCGGCCTGCCGGGTCTGCAGGGGTACCCAGTCAGGATGCGCGAACCGCAGCTCGAAGACCTCCTCGGCGCTGACCACGCGCTCGCCGCCGGGGATCGCGGCGGCCAGGCAGTTGAGGAAGGTGGTCTTGCCTGCCTGCGTGCCGCCGGCGACGACGATGTTGAGGCCGGCGCGGACGGCGGCATGGAGGTACGCCGCGGCCTGCGGGGTGAGGCTGCCGAGCTCGACCAGCGACTCGAGCCGGGCGGCGCGGAGCACGAACTTGCGGATGTTGACGGCACTGAAGCCCCGGCTGATGCCCTCGAGGACGACGTGGAGCCGGTGGCCCTGCGGGAGCATCGCGTCGACGAACGGCTGGCTCAGGTCGACCCGGCGGCCGCTGGCCTTGAGCATCCGCTCGACCAGCTCCTCGACCTGGGCGCCGGTGAGCACCAGGTTCGTCAGCTCGTGACGGCCCCGACGGGCCACGAAGACCCGGCTCGGGTCGTTGATCCACACCTCCTCGACCTCGGGGTCGTCGAGCAGCGGCTGGAGCGGCCCGAAGCCACTGACGCGGGCCACGAGCTCCCCGACCACCGCCGCCACGTCGGGCACCGGCGCCACCTGGCCGGTGAGGCTGCGCTCGTCGTGGGCGCGGACGACGCCCTCGGCGATGCGGCGCACGACGGGGGCGTCGCGCTGCGGGTCGACGCCCTCACGGCGCACCGCGGCGCGCACGTGCTCGTCGAGCTGGTCGACCAGCTCGGCGTACGCGTCGGTGAGCGTCATGGCGGCCCCTGTCCCGAGTGAGAGGTACCTGTCCGTCGAACCTAGGTGCTGCGGCACCTACCCGCGAGCCCCCCTCGTCGAACCTGTGGACAGGCAAAAAGTGGCAGCATCGGGCAATGGGCGGACGCGGGGGGTGGATCCGGAACGCCGCGCTCGTGCGCTCGCTGCTCTCCTTCGGCTTCGCCTTCACCGCCGAGTGGGCGTTCACCGTCGCGATCGGCCTGGTCGCCTTCGCCGACGGCGGCCCGCTCGCGGTCGGCCTGGTCGGGCTGCTCCGGCTGCTGCCGGCTGCGGTGCTGGCGCCGGTGATCGCGGCGTACGCCGACAGGGTGCCGCGCGAGCACGTCCTGGTCGCCTCCAGCCTGGTGCGCGGGGTGAGCACGCTCGCGGCGGCGCCGGTGCTGGTCGCCGACGGGCCGACCTGGATCGTCTACGTGCTGGCGGTCGTGTCGAGCATCGCCTTCACGCCGTTCCGGGCCAGCCACTCCGCGCTGATGCCCTCGCTGTGCCGCGCCCCCGACGAGCTGACCGAGGTCAACGTCGTCCGCGGCGGCCTCGACTCGCTGAGCGTCATCGTCGGGCCGCTGGTCGCGGCGCTGCTGGTGGCGGTGGCCGACGTCGCCGCGGTCTTCGCCTTCGCCGGGGTGTGCGGCCTGGTCTCCGCCGTGCTGGTGCTGCGGCTGGGCTACGAGCGGATCCCGGTGCCGCCGGTGCAGCGACCCGACGTGGTGGGCGAGGTGCGCGAGGGGTTCGTCGCGGTGGGCACCTACCCCGGCACCGCCGTCGTGGTCGGGCTGGTGGTGCTGCAGACGATGATCCGGGGCGCCTTCAGCGTGTTCGTGCTGGTCGTCGCCCTCGACCTGCTCGACGGCACCGAGTCGAGCGTCGGTGTGCTCCAGGGCGCCGTCGGCATCGGGGCGCTGGCCGGCAGTGCCCTGTGCACCCTGCTGGTGGGCAGCCGCGCGATGACTCGCTGGCTCGGGCTCGCCGTCGTGCTGTGGGGAGCCCCGCTGGCGCTGATGGGGCTGGTCCCCGCGTACGGAGTGGTGCTGGCCGCGGCCGGCGTGATCGGCATCGGCAACTCCCTCGTCGACGTCACGGCGTTCACGCTGATCGCGCGGATGGTGCCCAACGCGGTGCTCGCCCGGGTCTTCGGCGTGCTCGAGAGCATCGGTGCGGTCGGGGTGGCGGTCGGGGCGCTGACCGCGCCCCTGCTGATCGACCTCGTCGGCGCGCGGGCGGCGCTCGTGGTGGTGGGTGCCGTCGCCCCTGTCGTGTGCGTCCTCGGGTGGCGCCGCCTCACCGCGATCGACCGGTCCGTCGCCGTCCGCACCGACGACATCGCGGTGCTGCGGCGGGTGCCGATGCTGCGCCAGCTCCCCGTCCCGGTCATCGAGCAGCTTGCCGTGGGCCTCGAGCACGTGGCGATCGGCCCGGACACGGTGGTCTTCGAGGCGGGCGACGCCGGCGACAGCTTCTACGTCGTCGCCGCGGGCAGGGTCGCGGTGCTCGACCGGGGACGTCTGGTCCGCTCCATGGGACCCGGCGAGGGCTTCGGCGAGATCGCGCTGCTCGGCGGCACCACGCGCACCATGACCGTGCGCGCCGTCGACGACGTGGAGCTCTACGCCGTACGCCGCGCGGTGTTCCTGCCCGCGATCACCAGCATGAGCGAGGCGCGCTCGACCGCCGAGGCGGCGCGGAGGTCCTACCTGGACCACGCCCCGGGCGCGGCGGTGGACGAGCCCGACGCCTTGTAGGGCTGGCCCGTCCGCGAGACGCGGCACGGCCGCCCGCCCGGTGCGGGCAGGATCGAGGCATGCGGATGCTGGTGGTGTCGGACCTGCACTACAAGCTGCGCCACTACGACTGGCTGGTGGAGGCCGCGGCGCAGGTCGACGCGGTCGCGCTCGTCGGCGACCTGGCCGACGTCGTCAACGCCGTGCCCCACGAGGTGCAGACCGTGGTGCTGACCAACTACCTCGCGATGCTGGCCGAGCAGGTGCCGGTCTTCGCCGCCTCGGGCAACCACGACCTCGACGGCCCGGGTGCGCACGGCGAGCAGGTCGCGACGTGGCTGCGCCGCACCGGCCTCGAGGGTGTCCACGTCGACGGGTCGAGCCTCGACCTCGGCGACGTACGCGTCACCGTGTGCCCCTGGTGGGACGGGCCGGTCACCCGCGAGGAGGTCGGGGCCCAGCTCGCAGCGGCCGCCGTCGACCGGCCGGCACGCTGGATCTGGCTCTACCACGCACCTCCGGCCGGCACGCCGCTGTGCCACGACGGGCGGCGCACCTTCCCCGACCAGGAGCTCGCCGACTGGATCGCCGAGCACCAGCCCGACGTCGTGCTCTGCGGGCACATCCACCAGGCGCCGTGGGCCGACGGCGGTTCGTGGCACGCCCGGCTCGGCACGACCTGGGTCTTCAACGCCGGCAAGCAGATCGGGCCGGTGCCCGCGCACATCACGCTGGACCTCGACGCGGGGACCGCGGCGTGGTTCGGCGTCTACGAGTCAGAGACCCTCAGCATCGTGTGAGTGCTCGTGGTCGCCCTCGGGGTCGCGCGCCGAGCCGGTGCGCGCGGCCGGCCCCTGGTGGTGCACGAGCTGGTCGAGGATCTGGTCGACGAGCCCGAGGTGCCCGCCCGCGTCGGCGAACTGCTGCTTGACGTCGACCAGGTAGTGGGTCAGCCCGTCGAGCCGCGAGGCCGTCGTCCGCAGCACGGCGAGCGCCGCGCCCGGACGCTCGGTGAGGAACCCCAGCGGGTCGTCGACGACGCGCACCTCGGTGTCGGCGACGGCGCGGACCGTGGCGGTGGCCGGTCGGTCGAGCACCGCCGACATCTCGCCGAACACCGCGCCGGGGGTGTCGATGCGCGCGAAGGGGACGCCGTCGTGCTCGACGACCACCGATCCCGAGACCAGCACCAGCAGCCGGTCGGGGCGCGCGCCCTCGGTGATGAGCACCTCGCCCGCGGGCACGGTCGCGGTGGGGAGGTCCGTGCTGAACGCGAGCAGGTCTGCCATGCGCCCAGTCTGCGGGAGGCGGCGGGATGTGGCACGGACTGCCCCGCTGGCGAGACGGGCCCGTCACGCGAGCGCGCGCCGGGCGAGCTCATGCCGCCGGCCGGAGCAGCTGCCGCAGCTGTCGCGAGGGCGCCGAGTGGGGGTGGAGGTCGTCCCAGGTCCAGCGGACCATGGTGCCGCCGGTGACCCGTCGTACGTCGTCCTCGCGACGCTTCTCGGCGAAGACGGCGTCGCCGGGCTCCTGACCGGGCTGGAGGAGGCGGCCGTACTTCACGCGACCGTCGAACTCGCCGTACACCCCGAGCGCCGGCCACGCGAAGTCGGTGACGGCGACGAAGCGGCCGTCCTCGTCGCGGATCCCGTGCTGCAGCAGCGGCCTGGGCAGGCCCATCACCCAGAACAGGTGACGGTTGCGGGAATCGCCGACCGACTCGCTGGCGCCGTCGAGCAGGCGCAGGGTGACCTCGAGGCTGAGCGTGCCGGGCATCTGGTTGAGCCGGGTCTTGGTGTCCCAGACCTCCGTGGCGGTCGTCAGGCCCTGGTGGAGCATCCAGTCACCCACGACGACGCCGGCCTCGGTCGAGCACAGGCCGAGCGCCTCGACGACGGTGCGCGCCGGCGAGGTCACGCGCCACCCGTCGGCATCCACGACGTCGCCGTCGGCGAGGCGCGCGCGGTGGTGGGTGATGCCGGCCTGGTAGCGCGACGTCGCGTCGTCGAGCCGCATCAGGTGGACGCGGTCGAGGGGCACGCCCCACAGCGGGCAGCCGTACGCCGCGAGCGCCGAGGCGTGCGAGAGGGCGACCCGGCCGCACGCCAGCTCGTAGCCGGCGCGGGAGCGCGCGAGGAACCGCGCGGCATCGGACATCTCACGCCACACCTCGGCGTGGCAGTAGGCACCCTGGCGGACGCGCACGAGCGCCTTGCGGCGGACCCCGCTCTGGAGCACCTTGTCGGCCGTGCCGGCAGCGCGCGCCTCACGGCGGAGGAAGAAGCCGCGGGTCTCGGAGAGGAAGCGCAGGGGGTCCATGCCCCGAGCCTCGGCCACCCGCGGCCTGCCGCGCCCGGCCCGACGGCGTACCTGTGGACAACGCTGCCACGAAGCTGGCCTGTGGACGTCTGGCGGGCCGTGGCGGCGCCGGGCGTCTCGACTGTCGTACGGAATTGGTGACTGTCTGATGGTTGTTTCGGTCCGGCAAGGACCAATTCACGGGTTGACCCGCGAATTGCACCCCCCTCCGCAGATCCGCCCACCTCACCGACGCGGCAGCAGGACCTCGAGGTCGTCGGCGACGCCAGAACCGGTGACCTTGCCACCGAAGGCGGTGGCGACGTCGCGGGCGGCGTCGACGCCGGAGCCGGGCTGGGGCAGGTTGCGGCGGAAGCGGGAGCGGCCGGGCTCGGAGATGGTGCCGGCGGGCAGGCGGATGCGCAGGTAGCGCTCCTCGGCGAAGAGCCGCATCCGCACGGGTCCGGCGCCGGCCTGCGCGACGTCGGAGAGCACGAGGTCGGTGACCTGCTCGACCGGGCCGGGGGTGAACATCAGGTCGAGGTCGCCCTCCACGGTCGCGGTCAGCTTGCGGCGCCGCTCGGCGAGGCGGTCGGCCCAGCGCTGCGCGACGTCCTTGGCCAGCTGCTCCAGGGGCACCTCGGCGCCCTCCATCAGCGAGCCGCGGGTCAGCTCGACCAGGCGGCCGGCCGAGGACTCCATGCCGTCGACCTGGGCCAGGCAGCGCTTGGCGGAGGCGCGGACGTCGTCGGGGACGTCGTCGCGCACCATCAGGTCCTCGAGCTCGAGGCGGAGCGTGGTGATCGGGGTGCGCAGCTCGTGGGAGGCCTGCTCGGAGAACGACCGCTCCCGGCGGATCCGCGACTCGAGCTGCACGGCGCTGGTGCGCAGCGCGCTGCCGATCGCCTGCGCCTCGGGCATCCGGGTCTTCGGCAGGTCGAGGTCGAAGCGGCCGCGACCCAGCGCGCCGGCGGCCTCGGCGAGCTGCTCGAGCGGCCGGGCCAGCTGGCGCGCGGCGACGTACCCGATGAGGCCCGCCAGCGTGGCGACCAGGAGCAGCAGCGTGAACAGCATGGTCGGCTCGCGCGTGACGATGTCGGACAGCCCCTTGCCCGCCTCGGTCACCGAGACCGTCCCGAGCGGGCCGGTGCTGCTGACGGCGATGTCGTTGCTCCCCGCCTCGAACGCCTCGCCGACGCTCACCACGGGCTCGCCGTCCTCCGGCGTGAAGACGACCTTCGCCTCCTCCGGAGCCACGGACGCGATGTAGCGCGCCGTGATCGGCTCGTCCTCGGTGTAGCGCTCCTCCAGCAGTCCGCTGATCAGCTCGGCGTGCTCACGCAGGTGCGCCGCCGAGTCGTCGCGCAGCAGGTTGAGGATCGTGTAGGACCGCACCGCTCCCGCGCCGATCACGACCGTGATCGCGAGCAGGACAAAGGCGACGGTCAGCCGCTCACGCATCGGTGGCGCCCTCGAGGCGGAACCCGACCCCGCGGACCGCCACGACGCGCTCGCCGACCCCCACGCTCTCCAGCTTCTGCCGGAGCCGCCCGATCGTCACGTCGAGCGTCTTGGTGGAGCCGTACCAGTTCTCGTCCCACACGTCGGCCATGAGCCGGCCGCGCGAGACGACCTTGTCGCGGTTCTCGGCGAGGATCGCCAGCACCTCGAACTCCTTGCCGGTCAGCGAGATCTCCTGCTGCCCGGCGAAGACCCGGCGCGCGCCGCGGTCGATCCGCAGCCCGTCGTCGTCCGGGTCGGGGTCGGCCTCCGCGGCGGCGGCGTACCCGTTGGTACGACGCAGCAGCGCGCGCGCCCGCGCCTGGAGCTCGGCCAGCCCGAACGGCTTGGCGAGGTAGTCGTCGGCGCCGTAGTCGAGCCCGACCACCCGGTCGAGCTCACCGGCACGCGCGGTCACGATCATGATCGCGCCGTCGTAGCCCGCGTCGCGGGCCGAGCGGCAGACCTCGAGGCCGTCGATGTCCGGCAGGCCGAGGTCGAGGATCACCATGTTGGGGGGCTCGGCCTTGATCTGGTCGAGCGCGTCGCCGCCGTTCTCCACCCACTGCACGGTGTAGCCCTCGCGCTCGAGGGTGCGGACCAGGGGGAACGCGATGTCCTCCTCGTCCTCCACGACGAGCACACGGGCCATGTCCCAGAGCATAGGGATCTCGACCTCCCGACATGCCGTTTCAGCCTCACAGGTCGGCATCGTTTCCTCCGGTCTCCGTGACGGTCGCGGTGTCGCAGGCCGTGCCGTCGGCGTCGGTGACCGCCGCCGAGGGGCTCCACTGGATCGCGCCGGTGTTCGACGTGGTCCGCAGACGCTGCCCGCCGGACGTCGGCGCGCCGAGCGTGATCGTGATCCGGGTGACCGGAACGCCGTCAACCGTCGGGGTCGTGGCAACCATCGTGGCGTTGCCGAAGGAGGCGCTCTGGCTGTTGATGTAGTTCTGGGCGAAAGCCACCTGGCCGAGGTTGACGCCGGTGAAGGTGAGGTAGTCGCGACCCGTGATCAGGGGGGTCCCGTCACCCGAGTGGTGCAGCACGACCGGCACCCCGGTGGTGCCACTGGTCCAGCCCGGTTTGACGGTGGCGAGGTCCACGACGCCGCTGAAGGTCAGCGTGACCGTGTCGGTCGCGCTCGGGGTGCCGTCGGTGACCGTGGCGCCCTGGACGTCCGCGCCGCGGAGCCGCTTGACCACGACGGCCACCGTGGCCGAGGCCGTCGTCCGCCCGGCACCGTCGGTCAGCACCGAGCGCAGCTCGTAGGAGCCGTCGGCCAGCGGACCCGTGCTCCACTGGCAGGTGTACGGCGACGTGCTGTCCGCCGGCCCGCACGAGGTCCAGGCGGTGGCGCCGGCCGCGCGGTACTCGACCGCGACCGACGTGACCCCGAGCGTCGAGGACGCCGACGAGGTCACGGTGACGTTGCCGCGCACCACCGCACCGGCGGCCGGGCTGGTGATCGCGACCGTCGAGGAGTTGGCCACGGTGCGGGTGACCACCGCCGAGACGCCGGTGTTGCCCAGGCCGTCGACGGCGGTCGCCCGCAGCTCCCACGAGCCGTCGGCCAGGCCGCCGGTCGCCAGCGAGCAGGCGTACGGCGCCGTGGCGTCGGTGCCGCAGGCCGTCCAGGTGGTGGCTCCCACGGCGCGGTACTCGAAGGTCACCGACGCGACCCCGGCGGGGTCGGTCGCGGTGGAGGTAAGACTGACCGTGCCGCTCAAAGGCCCAGGCGGCACGGTCAGTGTCAGGGTGGGACCGCCGTTGTCGACGGTCCGGGTGACGGGCGCGGTCGCGGCGGTGTGGCCCACCAGGTCGGTGGCCACGGCCCGCAGCTCCCAGCTGCCGTCGGCGAGCGCGGTGGTCGCGAGCGCGCAGGTGTACGGCGCGGTGGTGTCGCTGCCGCAGCTGCTCCAGCTCGTCGTCCCGGTCGCGCGGTACTCGAAGGCGACCCCGGCGACGCCGGTGTGCGCGTCGGCTGCGGAGGCGCCCAGGGTGACCGTGCCCGACAGCAGGCCCGCGGGCACGCTCAGCGAGACGGTCGGGTCGGTGAGGTCGACGACCACCGCGTCCTGGGTGTCGACCAGGGTGCCGGTGGCAAGGTCGGCGACCACGCGCAGGTCCCAGGTGCCGCTGGTCAGCGCGGCGGGGGTGCAGGTCGCGGTCGGGCCGGGCTGCGCCGCGCACGCCGTCGTCCAGCCGCTGCCGCCGGTCGGGCGCTGCTGGAAGGTCAGCGTGCCGGTCTGCCCGCCGGTGGCGGTCAGGGTGGCCGACAGGGTCGGCACGGTGCCGGTCGGCGAGGCGACCGGGGCGAGCACGACGGTCGCGCCGTTCGCGACGGTCGTGGTGACGACCGGGGACGTCGCGGTGTTGCCCTCACCGTCGGTGGCGACGGCGCGCAGGTCGTAGGGGCCGTCGGGAACCGTGGCGGTGTCCCACACGCAGGCCCAGGGGGCGGTCGTGTCGGTGCACAGCGTGCTCCACGAACCGGACCCCGCCGACGCCACCGCGAGCACGACGGACGCAACCCCAGTCGTGTCGTCGGTCGCGGTGGCGGTCACGGTGACGGTGCCCGAGACCCCACTGCCCGGGTCGTCCACCGTGACGGTCGGCGGGGTCCAGTCGCGCGCGGAGCCGACCGAGACACCGGTGCTGCTCTGCGCCGTCCACGTCGCCGAGGAGAAGTGCACGCTCGAGAACGCCGTCGCGCCCAGCAGCACGGCGAGGGCGAGCACGAGACGGCCGCTCACCGGTCAGCCCCCGTCCGGGCGCCCGTGGACGCCTCTTCGGGCACGGAGGTCGTGTCCCGTACGTCGACCCGGACCTGCTCCTCGGGACGACGCAGCCCCCGCGCGAGCTGCACCAGGCTGGCCAGCGCGATCAGCGCCGCCGGGATCCCGATCAGCACCATCCGCAGGGTGCGGTCGTGCAGCGCGATGAACGCGTAGCCGACGTACGGCACGTCGAGCACGACCCGCGACTGCGTGGCCTGGTCGAGCCGGAAGGTCCACGGGTCGGGGTCGGAGTTCGCGTCCCCCTGGGTCCGGTAGACGTCGCCGTCGATGGAGACGATCCGGTGGGTGACGAGGTCGTCCACGCCCGACTCGGGCGGCGGCAGGTAGGTGATCACGTCGCCCACCTCGAGCTCGTCGACCGGCACCACCTCGGAGAAGACCACCGACCCGAGGTCGATGGTGCCGGTCATCGAGCTGCCCGTGATCACGTAGCGCTGGTAGCCGAAGGCGGCCGGCGCGATGAAGCTGAGCGCCACGAGCATGCAGACCAGGCAGGCGAGGTTGACCAGCAGGCGCGCGACCCGCCCCGAGCTGCGGGCCTTCATCGTGATCTCCACCGGTGCCTCCTTCCTGCGTCGGTCGGTCGGTGCTGCTGGGTGGTGCTGGTTTCGTGCTGGGTGGTGCTGGTGCCTGGCGGGTGGCCCGCCCGACTCCCCCCGGAACCGGACGGGCCCCCTCCTCCCAGCGCCCACGGGATCCCCCCGGACCCCATGCCCTGCCCCCCGGCAGGAAGGCGCTGGGTCGGCAACCGGCCCGAGCCGGTCGTCCTGCCCCCCTGGTCAGTTCGTCAGAGCCACTGGCCGGTCAGGCTCTGACCGGCCAGCTGCGTGGTGACGAACTGGTAGGTGGCGTCGGCGGACTTGCCCTGGTTGGCCGTGCCCGTGTCGGTCGCCGGGATCGAGACCTCGAAGGTGAGGTCGGTGGTCGCGCCGGTGTCGAGCGCGCCGAGGTCCACCGGGGTGGTGGAGAGCCCGCCGAAGTCGCCGTCGTAGACGACGGTTGCCCCCTGCGAGATCCTCAGGTTGAGGCCGCCGGCCGCGAAGCCCGAGGAGCTCGCGGTCTCGGCCATGGTCAGCGTGCTGTCCAGGGTCCCGGTGTTGGCGATCGTCAGGGTGCCGCTGAGCACGTCGCCGGGCTTGATGTCGGCCACGGTGAGCGTGAGTCCGTCCCGGTTGTTCGTGTGCAGCAGCGTCCCCGAGGTCACCGACAGGCCGGTGCCCGTGGTGGAGGTCCAGGTGGCTCCCGAGCCGATGGCGACCGCTCCTGCGACGAGGAGGGTGGCCAGGGGCACGAGCACCTTCTGGCTCTTCTTGGTGGTCATGGTGTCTCCCTCTGGGTGGTGCGCTTGTGTCGAGAAACGTAGGGACGCCGTCGCCACGCCTGAGCCACGCCTCAGGAACGCTCGATCCACACTTCAGTAACAAAAACCCCACAAGCCACTCTCAACACTGTGGAAATACTCCGCCCCACAAGCCATCAGCCGATGACATGCGTCCCAGGAGTCCCACCCCGGGGGCAGGGCCCGGCGCCGCCGTGACGACCCGGCCGGTGGTTCGTTGGACGGGTGACCACGAGCGATGCCTGAGGGGGGCGACCGTGAGCGCACCGTGGGGACACCGCCACCGCGACGAGACCGGGCTGCGGGGGTGGCTCGCCCGGCGCTGGGGGGCGCACCGCCGCCGGCGCGTGGGCCGGGCGCTGGCCCGGCGCGACCACCAGGGCAGCGCGCCGGCGCCCTCCCCGCCTTCCCCGGCGTCGGTCCCCGCACCCCCCGCCGAGCAGCGCCGGCTCGACGCGGTCCGCGCGGGGCGCTGAGGCTCCGGGGGTCAGCCGGCGAAGAGGTCGCCGTGCTCCTCCACCCGCTCGAGGACCTCCTCGAAGCGCAGCTGCTCGAGGGCGAGCGGGTCCTCGGCGCCGGCCACGACCTCCTCCCAGGTCAGGGGCGCGGCGACGGTCGGCAGCTCACGCCCCCGCAGGGAGTACGGCGAGATGGTGGTCTTCGAGCCGGCGTTCTGCGACCAGTCGAGGAACACCTTCCCCGAGCGGCGGGCCTTGGTCATCGTGGCCGTCACCGCCTTCGGGTGCTCGGCCTGCAGCTCCTCGGCGACCTCCTTGGCCAGCGCGGTGGTGCCGTCGGAGTCGAGCTGGCCCGGCAGCGCGGCGTACAGGTGCAGTCCCTTGCTGCCGCTCGTGACCGCCCGCGCGACCAGCCCGCGCTCGTCGAGCTTGGCGCGCACCAGCAGCGCCACCTGCGCGCACTCCGGCAGCCCCGCCGGCTCGCCGGGGTCGAGGTCGATGACCAGGCGGTCGGGCTTCCTCGGCCGCCCGGTGCGACCGACCGTCCACTGGTGCACGTGCAGCTCGAGGGCGGCGAGGTTGACCAGCCAGGTCAGCGTCGCGAGGTCGTCGACCACCGGGAAGGTGATCGTGTCGCCGTTGCGGCTCGGGCCGCGCGACCCGGTGGTCGGCACGGTGACGGTGTGCACCCACGACGGCGTCCCGTTGGGCACGTTCTTCTCGAAGAAGCTCATGTCCTGCACGCCGTGCGGCCACCGGATCCTGGTGACCGCGCGGTGCGCGAGGTGGGGCAGAAGCACCGGGGCGATGCGCGCGTAGTAGTTGAGCACCTCGCCCTTGGTCGTCCCGGTGCGCGGGTAGAGCACCTTGTCGAGGTTGGAGAGCTTGAGCGTGCGGCCCTCGACGTCGACGTGGACCTCGGTCGACGGGGTGCTCGGGGACATGGTGGCTCAGCGACCGATCGCGATCACGGGGACGCTGCCCTGGTCGAGCAGGCGGAGCGTCCTGCGCAGGAACGGCCGCGGGGCGCCCACGCAGCCGGCGGTCGCGCCGCTGCCGTTGACGTGCAGGAAGATCGCGCCGCCGCGGTGGCGCACCTGCCGCCGGTTGAACGAGGTGGCCACGGCGTACTCGTACTGCGCCGGGAAGGACTTGAGCCGCTCCGAGGCGTTGGGGTGGCTGGCGCCGAGCCGCCAGCGGAAGCCGCCCCGGGCCTTGTTGCGCCAGCGGTTGTAGTGGTCGGACTGGTTGTCGAGCACCCAGTAGTCGCCCGTGCGGATCTTGCGGTACGACGGGTCCCACGCGTCGCGGGCGGCGTGCCGGCCGAAGGCGAAGGGCAGCCGGAAGGTGCCGAGCGGGGTCTTGCCGGAGCCCTGCACCCGCTGGGTGGCGAGCACCAGCCCGCCGTACCCGGTGCGGCCGTCGCGGGTGCGGAGCACGCTGGTCCAGCCGCTGTCGGTGCGGGTCCAGAACCGCACGGTGGCGTGGTAGCCGCGCCGGTGGTTGGCCGTGACGACCTGCGTGGTGCCGGGGCGCAGGCGGACGCTCACCCCGCCGAGCCGCACGGTGTCGGTCGTCTGCGCCGCGGGGGCGGCGGTGGCGGGCGCGGGGGCAGGAGCGGCGGTTGCCGTGGTCGGCGCGCTGAGCAGCGAGAGGAGCAGGACGCCCGGCAGCAGGAGGGCGGCGGTAGCGGTCACGAGAGATCCTTCCGAGAGAGGTCGCTGCGCACGCCCTGGTAGGACGGCTGGCGCAGTCGCTGGTTGCGCGCGGTGCCGTGGGTGTCGACGTCGACCACGACGACCGGCTCGACCCAGTGGGTGCCCCGCGCGTCGACGCGCGGCACCTCGTCGTCGAAGGGGCTGTCCGCCCGCCCGAGGGGTGCGAGGAGCGCCGCCAGCTGGGCGCTCTGCCGGGCCCCGATGCCACTGCCCACCCGGCCACGGTAGAGCAGGCCGTCGGCCGTCACCTCCCCCACGAGCAGCGCGGCGAGGCGGTCGGTGGTGCCCTCCTGCGGCCGCCAGCCGCCGATGACGTAGGAGAGCCGGTGCCGGTGGGCGAACTTGAGCCAGTGGGGCGAGCGCTGGCCGAAGACGTAGCGCGAGCTGCGCCGCTTGCTGACGATCCCCTCCAGCCCCTGCTGCCGCGTGGCGTCGAACAGCATCGGCCCGTCGTCGTACGACGCGGGGACCTGCCAGGTGGAGTCGAGCCCCAGCCCGGACAGCAGCTCCCGCCGGCGCTCGAGCGGCAGCGCGGTGAGGTCCTCGCCGTCGAGGCGGAGCAGGTCGAAGACCATGAACGTCGCGGGCACGGTGCGCGAGAGCTGCTCGGCGGCGCGGGCCCGCCGCACGTGCATCCGGTCCTGCAGCACCCGGAAGTCGGGCAGCCCGGCGTCGTTGAGCGCGATCACCTCGCCGTCGACGAGCAGGTCGCGCTCCCCCAGCGGCGAGGTGCTGAGCTCGGGCCAGGCCACGGTGACGTCGTTGGCGTTGCGGCTCCACATCCTCAGCGGGGAGCCGGGCCGCAGGTCGGCGAGGATCCGGACGCCGTCCCACTTGACCTCGTGCAGCCACTCCGCGCCCGTCGGCACGTGGGTGCCCTTGGTGGCCAGCATCGGCTGCATGCGCCCCATCCAACACGGTCGTCGGGCGCGTGCTCAGGAGGCGGCGCCGGCGTCCGCGGGGGCCCGAGCAGGGACAGCGGTGCCCTCGACCGGGCCGGGCCGCCGGGCGGTCCAGTCCGGGGGTGTTCCGTGCCACACTTGAGCCATGCGTGCCATCTGGAAGGGGTCGGTGTCGTTCGGGCTGGTCAGCGTGCCCGTGAAGCTGTACGCCGCCACCGAATCCCACGACGTGTCCTTCCGCCAGGTGCACGTCAAGGACGGTGGCCGGATCAAGTACCAGCGCGTCTGCTCGATCGACGGCGAGGAGGTCGCCTACGCCGACATCGCCAAGGGCTACGAGACCGAGGACGGCGAGATGGTCGTGCTCACCGACGACGACCTGGCCGAGCTGCCCTCGACGTCCTCGCGCGAGATCGCGGTGGAGAAGTTCGTGCCGCGGGAGCAGATCGACCCGCTGCTCTTCGAGAAGAGCTACTACCTCGAGCCGGAGAAGACCGGCGCCAAGCCCTACGCGCTGCTCCGGCAGGCGCTGCTCGAGGCCGACCGGATGGCCGTGGTCACCGTGGCCCTGCGGCAGCGCACCACCGTCGCGGTGCTGCGCGTGCGCGACGACGTGATCGTGCTGCAGACCATGATGTGGCCCGACGAGGTCCGCACCCCCGACTTCTCGGTCGAGGTCGGCGAGGTCAAGGACGCCGAGGTGAAGATGGCGCAGATGCTCGTCGAGACCCTGGCCGGCGACTTCGACCCCGCCGAGTTCGAGGACGACTACGCGGGCGCGGTCGAGGCCCTGGTCAAGGCCAAGGTCGAGGGCGGCGAGGTCAAGCGCACGCCCACCTCGACCAAGACCTCCGGCGAGGTCGTCGACCTGCTCGCCGCCCTGCAGCGCTCGGTCGACGCCGCGAAGACCGCGCGCGGCGAGTCGCCCGCCGAGGCGGCCCGCGGCGCCCAAGACGCGAGCGACGACGCCGCCGAGCAGGACGAGAAGCCCGCGAGGAAGACCGCGACCCGCAAGACCGCCGCGAAGCAGTCGACCGCGAAGAAGGCCCCGGCGAAGAAGACGGCCGCCACCAAGAAGGCTGCGGCCAAGAAGACCACCGCCAAGAAGTCGACGACCCGCAAGACCGCCGCGCGCAAGGCCTCCTGACGCTAACCCGCGACGGTCTGGACAACCGAAGGGCCGCGATCACGTCAATACTGGGTCCGGTGACCGGAGCCGAGCAGCTGGCCGTCCTCGCGACCGGCTTCGGGGCGGGCGTGCTGACCGCGACCGTCGGGGTCGCGACGCTGCTGAGCTTCCCGGTGCTGCTGGCCCTCGGGCTCCCGCCGGTGACGGCCAACGTCTCGAACACGGTCGGCCTGACCCCGGCCGGGATCAGCGGGTCGTTCGGCTACCGGGCGGAGCTTGCCGAGCACCCCGCCGTGAGCCGGAGGGTGGTGGTCACCTGCAGCCTCGGCTCCGTGGTCGGTGCGGCGCTGCTGCTCGGGCTGCCGTCGTCGGTGTTCGAGCAGGTCGCGCCGTGGCTGATCCTCGGCACCTGCCTGCTGGTCGGCGCGCAGCCGCGGATCTCCGCCTGGGTGCGCCGGCGGGCCACGGGGCCCGCGCCGGAGCCCCGGCACGCCCTGTCGCCCCTGACCACCGGGCTGGCCACCCTGGTCGGCGTGTACGGCGGCTACTTCGGCGCCGGGTCGGGCGTGATGATGCTGGCGGTGCTGGGCTTCGGCACCGACCTCGACCTGCGCGTGCTCAACGCGACCAAGACGCTGGCGGTGCTGGCCGGCAACGGCGTGGCGGCGGTGATCTACGTGTTCGTCGCCGACCTCGACTGGCCGGTCGTCGCGCTGCTGGCGGCGGGCTCGCTCGTGGGCGGGTACGTCGGTGCGCACGTCGGCCGGCGGCTACCGACCGGTCTGCTCCGCTCCCTGATCGTCGTGGCCGGCGTCCTCGGGGCGATCAGCCTCCTCACCTGAGGCCGGCTGGTCGGGCGCCCCGCCGCGTGCGGCGGCCGAGTCGGGCGAGCGCCGGTGGAGGCGGTGCACGAGAGCGTCGCTCGCCCGCGGCGCGAGCAGGCCGACGAGCTCCCCCACCGTGCCGATGACCGTGTCGACCGTGACCGGCCGGTCCTCCAGCGCCCGCACCACCCGCTCCGCGGCCTGCTCGGGAGTGATCACGCGCCGGTCCTCGACGTTCCCGGTGGGCACGACCATCGGGGTACGGACCATGCCGAAGCGGATGTTGGTGAAGGTGACGCCGTCGCCGTAGGTCTCGCGCCCGGCGATCCGCGACCAGGTGTCGAGGGCGGTCTTCGAGGCGAGGTAGGCGGTGAACTTGGGTGCCTTGAGCTGCACGCCCCAGCTGAGCACGTTCACCACGTGGCCGAAGCCCTGCTCGCGCATCGCCGGCAGCAGCCCGAGCGTGAGCCGCACCGGGGCGAAGAAGTTCACGGCCATCGTGCGCTCGACGTCGTGGAAGCGGTCGTAGCTGAGCTCGAGCGAGCGGCGGATCGAGCGGCCGGCGTTGTTGACGAGGTAGTCGACCGCATCGTGCTCGTCCAGCACCCGCGCGACGAGGGCGTCGACCGCGTCGCCGTCGGTCAGGTCACAGGGGTACGCCGCGGCGGTGCCCCCGGCCGCCTCGACCGCCGCCTGCACCCGCGCGAGCTCCTCGGCGCGCCGGGCCACCAGCAGGACGACCGCCCCGCGCCGGGCGGCGGCGTACGCCGTGGCCTCGCCGATGCCCGACGACGCGCCGGTGACCAGCACCGTGCGCCCGGCCAGGGGGCTCGGCCCGCCACGGCGGAGCCGGCGGCGCCAGCGCGAGCGTGGCGTGTGGAGCAGGAGGCGGTCCATCAGGCGGTCTCCCAGCGGAACAGCCTGGCGGCGACCAGGGTCACCACGACCGCGAACACCGCGAGGATCGCCATCGGCACCAGCGCGGCGGTCCAGCTCTCGCCGCGGACCATGACGTCGAGCATGCCGTCGTTGAGGTGGCGCAGGGGCATGGCGAGCGAGATCCGCTGCAGCCAGGGAGGGGCGCCGTCGAGCGGGAAGAACGAGCCGCTGAGGAAGGCCATCGGCAGCACCATGAAGTTGGCGGCGTTCACCGCGCCCTCGGTGGTGGTGGTGATGGCGCCGGCGAGCAGGCCGAGCGCCATGAAGCAGAGCGTCCCGACGACGAGCAGCGGGACGCCCATCCACCACGCGCCTGTGAGGGTCAGCCCGAAGGCGGCGGCGCCGAGGCCGAGGAAGATCGCCATCTGCACCAGCGCGATCCCCACCGTCACCGAGACCCGGGCGGCGACCACGGTGCGCGTGGAGACCGGCGCGAGCTGGAGCCGCCGCATCAGCCGCGACTGCCGCCAGCCCTGCAGGGTGGCCGCTGCGCCGAAGGCCGCGCTCATCGCGACCGCCCAGCCGAGCAGCCCGGGGGTGACGAACTGGATGGTGTCGAGCGACTCGTCCTCGACCCGCTCGACCTGCAGCTGGTAGCGCGGTGGCTGGCCGGTGACCGCGACGTTGGTGCCGTCGACGAAGGCCTGCAGGCTGCCCTGGGTGACGGCGGCCTTGACCTGGTCGGTCTGCGTGTAGTGGGCGACGAGCGTGTCGCCCTGCATCTCGACGGCCACGTCGGCGTCACCGCTGCGCACCGCGGCGACCGCCGCGTCGATGCTGGCCGCGTGGCGGACGTCGAAGGTGTCGTCGAAGGCCTGCTGTGCGCCGGGCGGCAGGTCGTCGAAGAGCGGCACGGCGCCGACCTCGATCATCTCGACCTCGGACTGGGTCTGGTCGGAGAAGATGCCGCCGAAGAGGATGAGGAACATCAGCGGGAAGACGAGCGCGAAGAACACCGCCGCCCGGTCCCGGACGAAGCCCCGGATGATCGCGACCGAGATCGCGCCGAACGGGTTGCTGGGGGTCCGGGTCGTCATGCGCGGTAGGCCCGGCCCGTGAGGGAGAGGAAGACGTCCTCGAGGGTGCCGGTGTGCACCTGGACGCCGTCGAGGCGGCCCTCCTCGGCGAGGCGCGCCACCACGGGCGGGGCGTCGCGGGTGACCAGCACGATGCCGTCGGCGCTGTCGACCACCTCGTCGACGCCGCGGATGCGACGCGCCTCCTCGACGGTGATCTGGCCGGGGGCGACGGTGACCCGGGTCGGGGCGTCGAGGCCGCGCACCAGCCCGGCCGGGCTGTCGAGCTCGAGGATCCGGCCGGCGTCCATGATCGCGACCCGGTCGCACAGCGCCTCGGCCTCGTCCATGTAGTGCGTCGTCAGCACGACGGTGCGGCCGGAGTCGGTGAGCCCGGAGAGCAGGTCCCACAGGTTGCGCCGGGCCTGCGGGTCGAGGGCGGCGGTCGGCTCGTCGAGGAAGACGAGGTCGGGGTCGTGGACGAGCGCGCACGCGATCGAGAGCCGCTGGGCCTGGCCGCCCGAGAGGTCGTTGACGCGGGTGTCGGCCTTGTCGACGAGCCCCACCCGCTCGAGCCATGCCTCCCCGCGGTCGCCGCCCACGCCGTAGAGCGCCGCAAAGGTCTGGAGCTGCTCGCGGGCCGTCAGCCGCTCGAAGAACGACGACGCCTGCAGCTGTACGCCGATCCGGGGCAGCAGCCGCTTGTTGCGGGGCCAGACCTCCTCGCCGAAGACCCGGGCCGTGCCGGAGGTGGGCCGGCGCAGGCCCTCGACCATCTCCAGCGTCGTGGTCTTGCCGGCGCCGTTGGGGCCGAGGATGCCGAAGAACTCCCCTTCCTCGACCGTGAAGCTGACACCGTCGACCGCGTGCAGCTCGCCGTAGGTCATGACGAGGTCCCCCACCTCGATCGCCCTCATGCCGCGAGCCTAGAGAGCGTCAGGGGGCGAGCAGCGGCCAGGGTCGGGCCCGCTCGAGCTGGGCGGCCACCGAGAGCAGCACGGGCTCGCCGTCGATCGGGCCGACCAGCTGCACGGCGGTCGGCAGCCCGTCGGGGCCGGGGCCGCACGGCACGGCGGCCGCCGGGTTGCCGGCGACGTTCCAGATCGCGGCGTACGCGATCGCGGGCATCGAGACCAGCGACGACCGGACCGTGCCCAGCCCGCTGATCACGCCCACGCGGGGCGGACGGTGGGCGATCGCCGGGGTGAGCAGCACGTCGCAGCGGTCGAAGACCCGGTTGGCCTTCGCGGAGACCGACTCGGTCAGGCGCAGTGCGCGGTCGACCACGCCGGGCCGCACCCAGGCCCCGAGCCTCACCGTCTCGCGCGTGCGCCGCTCGAGGCGCTCGGGGTGCTCGACGATCGCGGCCTCGCTGCGGATGCCGGCGAAGAACTGCGGCACGAAGGCCGCGGTGATGTCGGGGTACGCCGGGTCGATCTCGCGCACGTCGTGACCGAGGTCCGCCAGCAGCAGGGCGGTCTCCTCGACCGCCCGGACGTGGAGGGGGTCGGGCCGCACGCCGACGGCCGGGGCCGTGACCGACCAGCCGATCCGCAACCGCCCGGGGTCGCGCCGGACGGCCTCGAGGAAGAGCCCGGTCTCGCCCGCGCGGTAGAGGTCGCCCTCGACGTTGCCGCGGACGACGTCGTAGACCAGGGCGCTGTCGCGCACCGTGCGGGTGAGCGGGCCGGCGGTGCCGAGCGCCCACCACAGGTGGGGGTGCGGCGCCGTGCTGACGCGCCCGCGCTGGGGCTTGAGGCCGAACAGCCCGCAGCAGGCGCTCGGGATCCGGATCGAGCCGCCACCGTCGCCGCCGATCGCGACCGGCACCATCCCGGTCGACACCGCGACCGCGGACCCGCCGCTCGACCCGCCGGGCGTACGGGTCGGATCCCAGGGGTTGCGGGTGATCCCGCGCGAGCTCGACTCGGTGTAGGGGAAGGCGCCGAACTCCGGCATCGTCGTCTTGCCGACCACCACCGCGCCGGCGGCGCGCAGGCGGCGCACGACCTCCGCGTCCTCGGCGGCCGGCGTCGAGTTGGCCTCACCGCCGAAGGTGGTCACGCACCCCGCGACGTCGATCTCCTCCTTGATCGCGACGGGTACGCCGTGCAGCGGCCCGACCGGCTCCCCGGCCGCCCGCGCGGCGTCGCGCTCGTCGGCCTCGGCGCGGGCGCGGTCGGCCAGGACGACCGAGAAGGCGTTGAGCCGCGGGTCGAGCGAGGCGATGCGGGCCAGGGAGGCGTCGACGACCTCTCGGGCGCTGACCTCCCCGGCGGCAATGACGCGGGCGGTCTCGACGGCGTCCAGGGTGTGCAGGGTGAGCGGGTCCACGGAGCGCACCCTAGGCGCTCTGCCTCAACGCCCGGCACGTGTCTCCCCCGTCGACGCGGCCGCGTCTCGGTGCCACCATGACGCCGTGGACGACGTGGTGCGCTTCTACGGCGGCTCGAGCGGGCTGGTGGCCGCCATCGGCTCGGCCCTGGACGCTGCCGGCCTGGACCGCACCACCCTGCGCCCGGCCGACCTCGCCCCGGTCGACGAGTTCCACATCCGCGGCCGGGCGGCGTCCCTGGAGATCGTCGAGGCACTCGACCTCACGGGCGACTCCCAGGTGCTCGACCTCGGCAGCGGGCTGGGCGGGCCGGCACGGACCCTCGCGGAGCTGAGGGGGTGCACCGTCACCGGCGTCGACCTCACACCGGAGTTCTGCGAGGCGGCGACGGCGCTCTCGCAGTGGACCGGCCTGTCCGACCACACCCGCTTCCAGGTCGGGGACGCGACGGCCACGGGTCTTCCCGACGCGGCGGTGGACGCGGCGCTGACGGTGCACGTCGCGATGAACATCCCGGACAAGCAGGCGCTCTACGCCGAGGCGTTCCGGGTGCTCCGGCCCGGCGGCCGGTTCGTCGCCTACGACGTCCTGCAGGGCGAGGGCGGCGACGTCCGCTACCCCGTGCCGTGGGCCGACGACCCATCGACGAGCTTCTTGGTCACCCCCGACGAGATGCGTGACCTGCTCCGCTCGGCGGGGTTCGAGGTCGTCGCGGAGGTCGACTCCTCGGACGAGAGCCTCGCGTGGTTCCGGCAGGTGCGCGCCCGGGTCGAGCGCGACGGCCCACCGCCCGTCACCTTTGCGGCCTTCCTCGGCGAGAGGTTCGGGGAGATGGCCGCCAACCAGGTGACCAACCTCGCCGAGCGACGCGTCCGCACCGTCATGTTCACCTGCGCGCGACCGTCCTGAGCCTCGGCGGCCGGGCCGCTCGGCGCGCCGCTCAGGCGAGCGACGCGAGCCAGGCGTGGTGGAGGTCGGAGAACCGCCCGTCGCCGCCGGCGACCAGGTCGGCCGGGGCGCCGTCCTCGACGATCCGGCCGTGCTCCATCACCAGCACGCGGTCGGCGATCTCCACCGTCGAGAGGCGGTGGGCGATGATCAGCGCCGTGCGGCCGGCGAGCACGGTGCGCAGGGCACGCTGCACCAGGCGCTCGGACGGCACGTCGAGCGACGAGGTGGCCTCGTCGAGGATCAGCACCGACGGGTCCGCGAGGAACGCGCGCGCGAACGCCACCAGCTGGCGCTGGCCGGCGCTGAGCCGGCCGCCCTGGTTGGCGACGTCGGTCTGGTAGCCGTCGGGCATCGCGGCGATGAAGTCGTGCGCGCCGAGGGCCGTCGCCGCAGCGACCACGTCGTCGAGGCTCGCGTCGGGCCGCCCGAAGCGGATGTTGTCGGCGATCGTGCCGGAGAAGAGGTAGCTCTCCTGGGTCACCATCACCACCGAGGCGCGGAGGTCGTCGGAGGTCAGGTCGCGGACGTCGACGCCGTCGAGCACCACCCGCCCGCGCGAGGGGTCGTAGAAGCGGGTGGCCAGCTTGGCCAGCGTGGTCTTCCCGGCCCCGGTCGACCCGACCAGCGCGACCGTCTGGCCCGCAGGGACGACGAGGTCGAGGTCGGGCAGCACGGGCCGGTCCGCGACGTACTCGAAGCGGACGCCCTCGAAGCGCAGCTCGCCCCGCGGGTCGGCCAGCCGCTCGGGCCGGTCGGGCTCGGGGACGTCGGGCTCCTCCTCGAGCACGCCGGCGAGCTTGTCGAGGGCGGCCGAGGCGGACTGGAAGGTGTTGTAGAACTGGCTGATCTCCATCATCGGCTCGAAGAACCCGCGCAGGTAGAGCAGGAACGCCGCGAGCACGCCCACCGTGACGTCGCCCTGGTAGGCGCGGTACCCGCCGTACACCAGGACCACCGCGATGGTGACGTTGCCGATCAGCCGGATGCCGGGCATGAACCACGCGACCAGCCGGAAGGCGTGGAGGTTGGCCAGGCGGTACTGGTCGTTGACGTCGTCGAAGATCTCCTCGTTGCGCGGCTCGCGGCGGAAGGCCTGCACCGCGCGGATGCCGTTCATCGACTCGACGAAGTGGACGATGACCAGCGCGACCTTCTCGCGGGTGACCTTGTAGCCGGAGGCCGAGGCCTTGCGGAACCAGTTGGTCAGCCACGCCAGGAAGGGCCCGCAGCACAGCGCGACCAGGCCGAGCTTCACGTCGAGGAGGAGCAGCAGCCCGGCGGTGCCGACGAGCGTCAGCGCGGCGGTGACCAGCCCGTCGAAGCCGGTCTCGAGCATCTCGTAGATGGCATCGACGTCGGAGGTCTGGCGCGAGATCACGCGGCCGGAGGTGTAGGAGTCGTGGAACGCCGGGCTGAGCGCCTGGAAGTGGCGGAAGACGCGGCGGCGCACCTCGTAGAGGACGTCCTGGCCGACCCGCCCCGAGCGCACGAGGAACAGGTTGCGCGCCACCGCCTGGGTCAGCGTTGCGACCAGCACCAGCGCGACGACGGTGAACAGCGCGCTGGTGTCGCCGGACTCCTGGATCGGCGGGATGCCGGTGTCGATCCCCTCCTTGACCAGGAAGGGGATCGAGAGGCGGGCGGCGTTCTCGACGACGACGATGCCGACGAGGATCCAGATCGCGGTTCGGTACGGGGCGAGCAGGCTGCGCAGCAGGCGCTGCGAGCCGCCGCCGAGCGTGCCGGCGGTCATCCGCTCCGCGGCCTCGTCGGCGTCGACCTCGGCGTAGCCGCGCCAGCGGCGCTGGTCGGAGGTGGGGGTGGTGGTGCTCACGCGCGCGCCCCCGCCCCGTGCTGGTCGGCGGGGTCCTCGGCGTCGGCCGCCAGCAGCTCGCGGTAGGCGGGGACGGTCTCGAGCAGCTCGCGGTGGTCGCCGACGTGGGTGATGGTGCCGTCCTGGAGCAGGGCCACGCGGTCGGCGAGCAGCACGGTCGAGGCGCGGTGGGCCACGACGAGCCCGGTGGTCTCGGCGAGCACCCGGCGCAGCGCCTCCTCGACCAGCGCCTCGGTGTGGACGTCGAGCGCGGAGAGCGTGTCGTCGAGGACCAGCACCTTCGGCTCGGCGAGCACCGCGCGGGCCAGCGCGAGCCGCTGCCGCTGCCCTCCGGAGAGCGAGTGGCCCTGCTCGCCGATGCGGGTGTCGAGGCCCCACGGCAGGTCGTGCACGAAGCCCGCCTGCGCCACCTCGAGGGCCTGCTCGACCTCGTCGTTGCCGGCCGGGTCGACCAGGGGGTCGCGGCCGAGGGTGAGGTTCTCGCGCGCGCTCATCGAGAAGAGCGTGGGCTCCTCGAAGGCCGTCGCCACCAGGCGCCGCAGGTGGGCGAGGTCGAGCTCGCGCACGTCGACGCCGTCGACGGTCACGCGGCCGCCGGTCACGTCGTACAGGCGCGGGACGAGGGAGGTGAGCATGGTCTTGCCGGTGCCGGTGGCGCCCACGAGCGCGACCGTCTCGCCCGGGCGGATGTCGAGGTTGACGTCGCGCAGCACCAGGCGCTCGGGCTCGTCGGGGAAGGCGAAGTCGACGTGCTCGAAGCGCACGTGGCCGCGCGGCTCGGCGACGACGCGGTCACCGCCCACGATGGTCGGCTCGGTGTCGAAGATCTCGAGCACGCGCGCGGCGGCGGTCATCGCCTCCTGGGACATCGCGAGGATCACCCCGAGCGAGGCCACCGGCCACACCAGGCTGAGCAGCAGGGTGATGAACGCGACCAGCTCGCCGGGGGTGAGCTCGCCGCGGCCGACGCCGAGGGCGCCGAGCAGCAGCACCACCGCGACCGCGCCGTTGGGGATCACCTCGAGGAAGGTCCAGAACTTCGCGGACAGGCGGACCTTGTCCATCGAGGTGCCGTGCAGGGTGCGGGCGGCCGCTTCGTACTGGCGCGACACGTGCTCGGCGCGGCCGAACGACTTGATCACGCGGATGCCGACGGCACCCTCCTCGGCGAGCGTGGCGAGGTCGCCCTGCTCGTCCTGGACGCGGCGCGACACCACGACGTACCGCTTCTCGAAGCGCATGGACAGGACCACGATCGGGATGGCCGCGGAGGCGACGACGAGGCCGAGCGGCCAGTACATGTGCAGCAGGACGCCGGTCACCACGGTGACCTGGAGGATGTTGATGCACAGGAAGAGCAGCCCGAAGCCGGCGAAGCGGCGGATCGCGGAGAGGTCGGTGGTCACGCGCGAGAGCAGCTGGCCGGACTGCCAGCGGGCGTGGAAGGCCATCGGCAGCCGCTGGAGGTGGGCGTAGAGGTCGTGGCGGATCTGGGTCTCGAGGCCGAGCACCGCGCCGGACTGCACCCAGCGCCGCAGCCAGACCAGGAACGCCTCGAGCACGCCGAGGCCGAGGGCGAGCAGGCCGAGCGGCAGCAGGGCGCCGAGGTCGCCGTCGGTGATCGGCCCGTCGATGATGGCCTTGGTGACGAGGGGGATCGCGATGGAGAGGGCCACGCCACCGACCGACGCCAGTGCCATCACCACCAGGGCGAGGGCATGGGGGCGGAGGTACCCCCGGAGACGCCACAACGAGGACACGCCCGCCGGCTGCTCCGGCTGGTTCGTTGACATCGTCATCCACCCTAGGTCGGGCCACCGACAGGTCGCGAATCCTTTACCGGCCCGGGTTGTCCACAAGCCGGCGACCGGGGTGGTTTGCGCGCCGGACCCGACGGACAGGAGGACGCCGACCCTCTCGCCCGACCTCCGGAGGCCCGACCATGACCCTCTTCCTGGACCACGCGCCGTACGACCGGTGCCGCGGCGCGGTGGCCGCGGCGTCCGAGCGCCTCGCCGCCGACCGCGACCGGATCGACGCCCGGGTCACCGGCCTCCTGGCGGCCGGCTGGCGGGGCCGGGCGGCCGACACCTTCGCCGACGCCTGGGCCGAGTGGACCGACGCGGCCGCCGAGGTGCGCGAGGGCCTCGCCGCCATGGCCGTGCTCCTCGACGCGGTCGGGCGCGATCTCGTGGCGCAGGACGACGCCGCGGCGGGCACGCTCGCCGGCGTCTCCGCCCGCCTCGCGGACCGGCTCGGCTGATGGGGGGCGACTCGTTCGCCGTCGACCTCGACGCGCTCGACGACCTCGTGGCCGACGTCGCCGCCTGCGAGCGCGAGCTCACCGCGCTCGCCGCGGAGGTCGACCGCGAGGTCGACCTCCTCCACGGCGCGTGGTCGGGCCTGGCCGCCGACGCCCAGCTCGCCGCCCAGGCCGAGTGGGACCGCGGGCTGCGCGCCATGCGCGACGCCCTCACCCGCCTGCGGTCGGCCGCCAGCTCCGCCCACGGCCACTACACCTCCGCCGCCCACGCCAACCTGGCCGACTGGTCGTCGTTCTGCTGACGGGCTCTTGCGGTAGTCCCCGACGTTCGAGTCGGGTTACTGACGGGTAAGGCGACTCGATGGTCGGGGACTACCGAGGCTGTGGAGAGGCAGCAACGCAGCCCCCTCGGAGGGTCGATGCTCTCGGCATGCACTCGTCCCCCAACGGCTACTGGCGTCTGGAGCGATCAGACCTGTGCATGCCGGTGCGGATCGACCCGGAGGGCAGGAAGGGGCCGACCAAGCGTGGCGCGCGGAGTACTCGCTGGCGGCGTACCAGTCGCGGGCAGTACGTGCCCTCGACGGTGAGCGACGAGGACGTCGAGCAGCGGATCGTCGAAGCAGCGGCCGTGGTGCCCGAGGGCGGCGCCGTGACGGGGTGGGCGGCGCTGCGCTGGCAGGGCGGGGTGTGGTTCGACGGGCTCACCCGGGGCGGGCGGGCGCGGCTCCCGGTGACGGTCGTCGCGCCGTCGAAGCAGATCCGGGCGCAGGCGGGCATCGAGGTGAGCGAGGAGTTCATCCGTCCCGGGGAGATCATCCGTGTGGACGGACTGCCGATCACCGTGCCCGCGCGTTCGGTCTGCTACCTGATGCGCTACGCCTCCAGTCTGCGCGACGCCGTGGTGGCGCTCGACATGGCGGCGTACGACGACCTCGTCAGCATCACCGAGGCCGCGAGCTACGCCACGACCCTCAAGATCTGGACGGGCATCCCGCAGTGCCGGGAGGCGATCGGTCTGGCTCACGAGAACAGCTGGTCGCCGCAGGAGGTCGGCGCCGGCTTCGTGTGGGTGGTCGTGGCCGGGCTGCCTCCGCCCCTGCGCAACCGTCCCGTCTTCGACCTGCACGGACGCCACATCGGGACGCCCGACCTGCTCGACGAGGAGGCCGGACTGGTCGGCGAGTACGACGGTCGCCTCCACCTCGCGGGGCAGCAACGGCGTCGCGACCGCGACCGGGAAGCCCGCTACCGCGAGGTCGGGTTGGAGGTCGTGGTGCTGCTCGACACCGACGCCGCGTCGCCGGACCGCACGGCTGCGCTCATCCTCGAGGCCAGGAGCCGCGCCCGATTCGAGCCCGCGAGCGAGCGCCGCTGGACCACCGAGCCGCCGCCCTGGTGGATCCCCACCTTCACCGTCGAGCAACGGCGCGCCCTCGATCCGGACCTGCGCAACCGGTGGCTGGGTTACCGGCGCCAGGCCGGGTGAGCACGGCCACCTCCGGTAGTCCCCGACCTTCGAGTCGCCTTACTTGCCGGTAACCCGACTCGAACGTCGGGGACTATCTCCCACTCGCCGCCTCAGCCAGTGGCCAGCAGGCCGCGCACCACGCGGAGGCCGACCGACATGCGGGCCAGGTCGGCGGAGTCGTCGGCGCAGATCTCCTCGAGGGTCTGCACGGCGCGACCGACGACGGTGGCGTCGTTGTCCTCCCAGGTCGAGATGCGGGCCGGGGCGGAGTCGTCGGGGGAGGTCGAGAGCAGGACCTTCGCGGTGAGCTGGGTGTGCACCGAGTAGAGGTCGTCGCGGACGGCGCCGCGGGCCATGGTCTGCCAGCGGTCGGCGCGCGGCAGGGCGAGGATCCGCTGCACCAGCGCCGGGAGCCCGAGCCGCTCGCCGAGGGCGAAGTGGAGGCGGGCGACCTCGGCCGGGTCGATGCCCTCGCGGTCGGCGGTCTCCACCGTCCCGAGCAGGGTGTACGCCGGGTTGAGCACCGCCACGCGCGTCGCGAGGTCCTGCGGCACTCCCTGGCCGACCAGCCGGTCGCGCCGCTCCTCGAGGGCCCGCAGCTCGCGCCCCGTGATCAGCTCGGGCAGCGCGGCCATGACCTGCTGCACCGGCCCGCGGAAGAAGTCCACCGTGGCCTGGCTGTCGAGCGGGGGGCGCCGGTTGGTGACCAGCCAGCGCGAGGCGCGCTCGACGAGCGTGCGCATCTCGATCCGCATCGCGGTCTGCACCGCGGCGTCGAGCTTGTTGTCCCAGGTCTTCAGCTCGCGCCGCAGCTCGAGCGAGCCGAAGATCTCGCGCGCGACGAAGTTGGCGCGGGTCAGCTCCGCGGCCGTGGACCCGGTCTCCCCCGCCAGCCGCGGCCAGAACGTCATGCCGGCACCGTTGACGAGGTCGTTGACGACCTGGGTCACGATGATCTCGCGCCGCAGCGGGTGGTCGGCGACCTGCTGCTCGAAGCCCTCGCGGATCGGGCCCGGGAAGTAGGCCATCAGGTCGAGGTGCAGGTAGGGGTCGTCGGGCAGGTCGGAGTCGAGCAGCTCGTCGGCCAGCACGATCTTGGTCCACGCCAGCAGCACCGACAGCTCCGGCGAGGTCAGCCCCTCGCCACGCTCGAGCCGGCGCCGCACCTGCCGCGAGGTCGGGAGGCCCTCGAGCTCGCGGTTGAGCACGCCGTCGCGCGAGAGCCGCTTCATCCAGTCCTCGTGCACGTGCAGCAGCGAGGGCGCGTTGGCCATCGCGTTGGCGAGCGCGAGGTTCTGCTCGTAGTTGTCGCGCAGCACGAGCTCCGCGACCTCGTCGGTCATGTCGGCCAGCAGGGCGTTGCGCTGCTTGTTCGTGAGGTCGCCGTCGGCGACGACCCGGTCGAGCAGGATCTTGATGTTGACCTCGTGGTCGGAGGTGTCGACGCCCGCGGAGTTGTCGATGAAGTCGGTGTTGATCCGACCACCGCGGCGGTCCGCGCCGTACAGCGCGTACTCGATGCGGCCGAGCTGCGTCAGGCCGAGGTTGCCGCCCTCCCCCACGCACAGCGCACGCACCTCGCGCCCGTCGACCCGGATCGCGTCGTTGGCCTTGTCGCCGGCGTCGGCGTGCGACTCCTCGACGGCCTTGACGTAGGTGCCGATGCCGCCGTTCCACAGCAGGTCGACCGGCGCCTGCAGGATCGCCTTCATCAGCTCGGCCGGCGTCATCGCGGTCACGGAGTCCTCGAGCCCCAGTGCGGTGCGCACGGGCGCCGAGATCGCGATCGACTTCGCCGCGCGCGGGAAGACGCCGCCGCCCTCGGAGATCAGGTCCTTGTCGTAGTCCTGCCACGACGAGCGGGGCAGGTCGAAGAGCCGCTTGCGCTCGGCGTACGACGTCGCCGCGTCGGGCGTCGGGTCGAGGAAGATGTCGCGGTGGTCGAAGGCGGCCACGAGCCGGATGTGCTCCGAGCAGAGCATCCCGTTGCCGAACACGTCACCGCTCATGTCGCCGATGCCGACGGCCGTGAAGTCCTCGGCCTGGCAGTCGATCCCGCGCTCGCGGAAGTGCCGCTGCACCGCCACCCACGCGCCGCGCGCGGTGATGCCCATCGCCTTGTGGTCGTAGCCGACCGAGCCGCCGCTGGCGAAGGCGTCGCCGAGCCAGAAGCCGTAGTCCTTGGCCACGCCGTTGGCGATGTCGGAGAAGGTCGCGGTGCCCTTGTCGGCCGCGACGACGAGGTAGGAGTCGTCGCCGTCGTGGCGCACGACCTGCTCGGGCGGCACCGTCCTGCCCTCGACGAGGTTGTCGGTGATGTCGAGCAGCCCGCAGATGAAGGTCTTGTAGCAGGCGATGCCCTCGGCCAGCCACGCCTCGCGGTCGCCCGGGTCGGGCAGCTGCTTGCAGAAGAAGCCGCCCTTCGCGCCCACCGGCACGATCACGGTGTTCTTCACCATCTGTGCCTTGACCAGGCCGAGCACCTCGGTGCGGAAGTCGTCGCGACGGTCCGACCAGCGCAGGCCGCCGCGCGCCACCGCGCCGAAGCGCAGGTGCACGCCCTCGACGCGCGGCGAGTAGACGAAGATCTCGTACTTCGGCCGGGGCTCGGGCAGGTCGGGGATGTGCGAGGGCTCGAGCTTGAACGAGATGTAGGTGTGCGGACGGCCGTCCTCGCCGTCCTGGAAGTAGTTCGTGCGCAGTGTCGCGCCGATCAGCGTCAGGTACGACCGCAGGATGCGGTCGTGGTCGAGGCTGGCCACGTCGTCGAGCGCCCGCTTCACCCGGCCGGCGAGGTCCTCGACCTTGAGCGTGCGGGCCTCGGCGTCGGCGGCCAGGCCGTTCTTGCCGGGCTCGAAGCGCGCCTCGAAGTAGCGGACCAGCAGGCGGGTGATGTCGACGTTGCCGCGCAGCGCGCCCTCAATGTAGTCGAGCGCGAACGGCGAGTTGCCCTGCCGCAGGTACTTCGCGTACGCCCGCAGCACGGTCGCCTGCCGCCAGGTGATCCCGGCCTCCAGCACCAGCGCGTTGAAGCCGTCGATCTCGTTGTAGCCGTCCCAGACCGCGCGCAGCGCGTCCTGGAAGAGCTCGCGCGCCTGCTCGGGCACGGCCCGGCCGTAGCGCAGGCCGAACTCGTAGATGAACGTCGGTCGGCCGAGGCCGTCGAGCTCGTAGGGCCGCTCGTCGACCACCTCGACGCCCATGGAGGAGAGCATCGGCAGGATCTCCGACAGCGACAGCGGCGGTCCGACCCGGAACACCTTCAGCCTGGCCTCGCCGCGGTCGGCGTCGACCTGCTCGTAGAGCGCGAGGTCGATGCCGTCGTCCTCGAGGCGCTCGAGCCGGGCGAGGTCGAAGGAGCCCGTCGCCGGGGCGAAGTCTTCCTTGTAGGCCTCGGGGAAGGAGTTGACGTAGCGCCGGGCCAGTCGCGCGCCGCGGTCCTCGCCGTACTCCGCCATCACCGCGGAGGTGAAGTCGTCGCGCCACGACCGCGACGCCTCGGTGAGGCGGCGCTCGAGGTCGGCGGTGTCGACGTCGTTGAGGTGGCCGCCGCGCTCGGGGTGCACGACGAAGTGCACGCGGGCGGTGGTGGACTCGTTGACCCGCGCGGTGAACTCCAGCGAGTCGCCGCCGAGGCGCTCCTTGAGGATCGCCGCGAACTTCTCGCGCACCGAGGTGTTGTAGCGGTCGCGCGGCAGGTAGACGAGCACGGAGACGTAGCGGCCGTAGGTGTCGCGGCGGATGAACATCCGCACCTGGCGCCGCTCGCGGGCGTGCATGACCGCCTCGGCCAGCGGGGCGAGCTCGTCGACGGGCGTGTGGAAGAGCTCGTCGCGCGGGTAGGTCTCCAGCGTGTCCATCAGCGCCTTGCCGGCGTGGCTGCGGGCGTCGAAGCCGATCCGGCGCAGCACCTCGGCGGCCTTCTCGCGCAGCAGCGGGATGCGGGTCAGGGACTCGGTGTAGGCCGCGCTGGAGTAGAGGCCGAGGAAGCGGCGCTCGCCGACGACCTCGCCGTCCTCGAAGACCTTGACGCCGACGTAGTCGAGGTACGCCGGGCGGTGCACGGTCGAGCGGGAGTTGGCCTTGGCCAGCACCAGCAGGGTCTTCTCGCGGGCGCGGGTGCGCACGGCGTGCGGCAGCTTGGCGAACGACGCCGACATGTCCTGGTCGGCGCGCAGGATGCCGAGGCCGGTGCCGGGCACGGCGCGCAGGTACTCGTCGTCGCCCTCGCCGACGAGGCGGTACTCGCGGTAGCCGAGGAAGGTGAAGTGGTCGGCCGCGAGCCACGTCAGCAGCTCCTGGCCCTGGCGCACCTCCTCGACGTCGAGCGGCGGCGGGTCCTCGTCGAGCTCGCGGACGATCGCGCGGGCGCGGTCCTGCATCTTCTCCCAGTCCTCGACGGACTCGCGGACGTCGCGCAGCACCTTCTGGAGGTCGTCCTCGATCTGCGTGACGTCCTCGTCCTCGGCGACGCGGGAGATCTCGACGTGCATCCACGACTCGCGCAGGGCACCCGGGTGCGCGGCGGTCGAGCCGTCGTCGACGGGGTGGACGGCCTGCAGCTCGCCGGTGATGTCGCGCTCGACGTCGAACTGCGGGTGCACGACGACGTGCACGTCGCGCCCCTGGCGGTTGAGCTCGGTGGTCAGTGAATCGACGAGGAACGGCATGTCGTCGGTGATCACCTCGACGACGGAGTGGCCGCCCGCGCTCCAGCCCTCGTTGCTCATGCTCGGCGTGAACACCCGCACCGAGGCGGTGCCCTGCGGCCGGTGCCGGCCCAGCTTGTAGTGCGAGGCGATCGCGCCGTAGAGGTCGAGGTCGCACCGGTCGCAGACGTCCTCGGGCGCGACGTGGCGGTAGTAGGCCCGGATCAGCAGGTCGACGGTCTCCTGGGGAGGGCCGCCGGCGCTCCGGCGACTGCGCGCCAGGTCGATCGCCCTGTCGAGGAGGTCGTGCTTTTCCCGGTCGAGCGAGGTGGTCACAAGATGACACTAGGACCCCCCTGTGGGGCGCACAACACGGGCACGCCGCTGCAGCCGGTAGCCCGCGTGGCAGCGCCTCCGCCATGATGTCGCCCATGGACTTCCGCCACGAGCTGGCCTACGACGCCAGTCCCGCCGACGTGTTCGAGATGCTCGCCGACCCGGCGTTCCGCGAGGCCGTCAGCGCCGCCATGGACGTGGTGTCCGCGGACGTCGTGCTCGAGCGCACCGGCGACGGCTTCACCCTGACCAACGACCAGGTGCAGAAGACCGCCGGCCTCCCGGCGTTCGCCACCAAGCTCTTCGGCGACACGACCCGGGCCCTCCAGATCGAGGACTGGTCCAGCCCGGCCGGTGGCACCCTGCGCATCGAGACGCCCGGCAAGCCGACGAGCTGCTCGGGCACCATCCGCCTCGAGCCGACCGGCTCCGGCACCACCGAGGTGGTCGAGCTCGAGATCAAGGCGAAGATCCCGGTCGTCGGCGGCAAGATCGCCGGCGTCTTCGCCGACCAGGTCCGCCACGGCATGGACGTCGAGCACGGCGTCGGGCAGGCCTGGCTCCGGGGCGAGCGCTGATGGCCAAGCAGGTCCGGCACCACCTCACCTACGACGCGGCGCTGGCCGAGGTGGCGGCGATGCTCGCCGACCCCGCCTTCCGCGAGGCGGTCTGCGAGCGCCAGCGGGTGCTGCGGGCGACCGTCGCGATCGAGCCGGCGGACGCCGAGGTGGTCGGCGCCGGGACGCGGGTCAGCGTCGACCAGGTGCAGGCCGCGCGCGGCATCCCGTCGTTCGCGACCAAGTTCGTCGGCGACGAGATCCACATCGTGCAGCGGGAGTCGTGGCGCGACGACACCACCGCCGACCTCACCTGGAGCATCCCCGGCAAGCCCGGCGAGATGACCGGCACCTCGCGGCTGCACGAGTCCGGCGGCCGGACCACCCAGACCGTCGACCTCACGGTCAAGGTGTCGATCCCGCTCGTCGGCGGCAGGCTCGAGGGGTTCATCGCCGACCTGCTGATCAAGGCGCTCGACGCCGAGGCCCGGGCCGGGCGCGACTACCTCGCCGGCTGATCCGTCCGGTCGTCACCGGTCGGCGCGGCTCCCGGTGGCTCGGGAGCCCGCGACTCAGCCGGCCCCTCCGGCGGGTCGGCTCCCTCCGGCGGCTCGTGCCGCTGCCGCCACCAGATCACGCCGCCCAGGAGCAGGAACGGCCCGAACGCCAGCGCAAGGGTGAGCGCCTGCTCCCACGCGTGCAGCGCCCCCAGGTGCAGGGGGGTCAGCTGCAGTGCGGGCAGCAGGCGCTCGTCCACGGCCGTGGCGCTCAGCCCATGTAGGGGTAGCGGTAGTCGGTCGGCGGCACGAACGTCTCCTTGATGCTGCGCGGGCTGGTCCAGCGCAGCAGGTTGCTCGCGGCACCGGCCTTGTCGTTGGTGCCCGACGCGCGCCCGCCGCCGAACGGCTGCTGGCCCACGACGGCGCCGGTCGGCTTGTCGTTGATGTAGAAGTTGCCGGCGGCGAAGCGGAGCGCCCCGCGGGCCCACGCGATCGCGGCGCGGTCCTGGGCGATGATCGCGCCGGTGAGGGCGTACGGCGCGAACGACTCCATCTGGGCGACGACCTTCTCGAAGTCGCCGTCGTCGTAGACGTGGACGGCGAGGATCGGGCCGAAGTACTCCGTGGAGAACATCTCGTCGGTCGCGTCACCCTCGACCACGGTCGGGCGCACGAACCAGCCGACCGAGTCGTCGGTCTGGCCGCCCGCCAGCACCTGCAGCTTGCGCGAGCGCTTCGCGCGCTCGATCGCCGCCTTGTGCTTGGCGAAGGCCCGGTCGTCGATCACCGCACCCATGAAGTGGGAGAAGTCCGTCGGGTCGCCGACCGAGATCGCCTCGACCTCGGCGATGAAGTCGTCGCGCATCTTGTTCCACACCGACCGCGCGACGTACGCCCGCGACGCGGCGGAGCACTTCTGCCCCTGGAACTCGAAGGCGCCGCGCACGAGCGCGGTGCGCACCACGGCGGGGTCGGCCGACGGGTGGGCGACGACGAAGTCCTTGCCGCCGGTCTCGCCGACGATGCGCGGGTAGGAGCGGTAGCCGGCGATGTTCTCGCCGACCGTGCGCCACAGGTGCTGGAAGACCGGGGTCGAGCCGGTGAAGTGGATGCCGGCGAGGTCGGGGTGCGCCAGCGCGACCTCGGACAGCGCGCGGCCGTGGCCCGGCAGCATGTTGATCACTCCCGGGGGCATGCCGGCCTCCTCGAGCAGCTCCATCGTCAGCGACGCGGCCAGCTGCTGGGTCGGCGAGGGCTTCCAGATCACGGTGTTGCCCATGAGTGCCGGGGCCGTGGGCAGGTTGCCGGCGATCGCGGTGAAGTTGAACGGCGTGATCGCGTAGACGAAGCCCTCGAGCGGCCGGTGGTCGGTGCGGTTCCACACGCCGGGGCTGTTGGCGATCGGCTGCTCGGCCATGATCTGCCGGGCGTAGTGCACGTTGAACCGCCAGAAGTCGATCAGCTCGCACGCGCTGTCGATCTCGGCCTGGAACGCGGTCTTCGACTGGCCGAGCACGGTCGCGGCGTTGAGCCGCTGGCGCCACGGCCCGGCGAGCAGGTCGGCGGCCTTGAGGATGATCGCGCACTTCTCGTCGAACGGCATGGCCCACCAGTCGGGCGCAGCCTTCGTCGCGGCGTTGATGGCGGCCTTCGCGTCGGCCTGCGTGGCGTCCTTGAGGACGCCGAGCACGTGCTGGTGGTCGTGCGGCTGGACGACCTGGATCTCCGCGCCGCCGCCGGCCTTGCGGCGGCCGCCGATGTGCGCCTTGAGGTCCTTGGGGCGTCGCTCGAGCTTCTCGATCTCGACCAGCAGGGACTCACGCTCGGGGGTGCCCGGCGCGTAGGTCAGGTTGGGCTCGTTGACCGGTGCCGGCGGGTGGGTGATCGCGTCCATGGCTCGCACCCTAGTCCCACCCCGCGGGAGCCTAGAAACCGGTGAGCAGGTCCTCGATCTCCTGCACGGCGTACCACGCGAGGTCGTCGTCGGGATCGGCCCGGCCGGGGCGCGCCTCGGGGTCGGCGTGCACGGCCACGACCTCGCGGAAGGGCACCGGGCCGTCGGGGGTGCCGACCTCGGCGACGACCACGACCCGGCGGTAGGGACTCGCCTGCAGGTCGGTCGACGCGTCCGCCGCCTCCATCAGCGCGGCGTACTCGGACTCCTCGGTCGAGTCGGGCGCGACGTAGCGCTCCGCCTCGGCGGGGACCACGCCCGAGGCCCACCAGGTCGCCAGCTTCACCGGTGTGCTGGGCAGGTAGATCCGCACGCTCACGACGGGTCCGCCGCGTCAGCGTCGCGCGCCGCCCGGGTGCGGCGCCGCCCCCGCGGCGCCCGCGGACGCGCGCCCGTCGCGGTGTCGAGCAGCTCGTCGAGCGCCTCGGTCACGCACTGGCCGAGCACGTCCGCGTCCGGCAGCAGGTCGCGGTCGGCGGTGATGCCGTAGAACACCGACCCGTCGTACGACGTCACGCCGATCGCGAGCGCGTGCCCGGCGGTGAGCGGGGGGACGGGGTAGGTCTCGGTCATCCGTCCGCCGGCGGCGTAGAGGGGCGACTGCGGACCGGGGACGTTGGTGATGACCAGCTGGGCGTCACGGCGCAGCTCCGCGGCCGCGACCCGCGAGCCGATCGCGTGGAAGGTGGCCGGGGCGAAGCCGGCGATGCCGGCGAGGCGGTTCGCGGCGACCGCCCGCCCGGTCGCCTGGTGGGCCTGGAAGGAGTAGGAGACCTGGTGGAGGCGGACGACCGGGCTGGCCTCGCCGACGGGGAGCTTCACCGGGTGGGCGGCGATCTGGCTGCCGAGCGAGGTGGCCTCGAGCTCCTCGTCGATGACCGAGACCGGGACCACCGCCCGGATCTCCTTGAGCCCGCCGAGCGACTCGGCACGGTTCATCAGCCAGCCGCGCAAGGCCCCGGTCAGGGTGGCCAGGATGACGTCGTTGACGGTGCCGCCGTGGACCTTGCGGATGGTGCGGTAGTCGGCGAGGTCGGTGCGCACGGCGACCACCCGGCGCTGCTGCGACAGCTCGCCGGAGATCGGGCTCACCCTGGTCGGGCGGCGGCCGGCGAGCGCACCCGCGACCGTGCCGATCCGCGTGGTCGCGCCCTCGACGCCGCGGAGCAGCGAGCCGGTGTTGGTGCGCAGGGTGTCGAGCACGGTGCCGGGCCGGTCGAGGGAGTCCTTGACCGCGCCGGAGATCAGGCCGAGCGGCGAGGGGCTGCCGTGCGGGTGCCACGGGTCGGAGCCGAGCGTCTTGGGCTGCTCGCTGACGTCGAGCAGCACCTGACCGAGGTCGACGGTCTCGACGCCGTCGACGAGCACCACGTGCGACTTCGAGAGCAGGGCGAGGCGGCCGCCGGCGAGGCCCTCCACGACGTACACCTCCCAGAGCGGGCGGTTGCGGTCGAGGGGGCGCGAGACGATGCGGGCCACCAACTCGCGCAGCTGGTCGAGCGTGCCCGGGCGCGGCAGCGCAGAGCGGCGCACGTGGTAGGCGAGGTCGAAGGCCTCGTCGTCGACCCACACGGGGTTGGCCAGCCGCCCCGGCACGACCTGCACGCGCTGCCGGTAGCGCGGCACGAACGAGATCCGCTCGGAGATCAGCTGGACCAGGCGGGCGTGGTCGAGGCCGGACTCGCCGGGGTCGAAGATCTCGACGGTGGCGTTGTGGAGAGGGGTGGCGGGGGTCTCCTCCGCGAGGAACACGACGTCACGTGGCCGGAGCCGCTGGGTCATCGTGTCCATCCTCCCTGAGGGATCCGGGTGCGTCGGGCGTGGTGTTGCATGGGATTCTGACAGAGGCGGCGCCAGGGGCGCCGCACGTCTTGCGTCTGGAGGAGGACCCATGAAGCGCCGAGCCGCCGTGCTGCTGACCCTGGCCCTGTGTGCCCTGCCCGCCCTCACCGCCTGCGGTGGCGACGAGGACCCGGCCGTCGAGGAGGAGCTCACGCCCAAGGTCATCACCATCACGGTCAAGGACGGCACGATCGACCCGAACGGCGAGCGGGTCGACGTCGCCGTCGACCAGCCGATCGAGCTGCAGGTCGACTCCGACGCCGAGGGCGAGCTGCACGTCCACTCCGACCCCGAGCAGGAGCTCTCCTACGGCGTGGGCCAGACCAAGCTCGAGGTCGACGCGATCACCATGCCCGGCGTGGTCGAGATCGAGGACCACACGCTCGACAAGGTCGTCGTCCAGCTGCAGGTGCAGTGAGCCCACACGCCGTGGTCTCGGGCGCGCCGGGTGGCCAGGACGTCTGGGCCCACGGCATCGGCGGCGCGAAGGACCTGCCGATCTCGCCGGGGCTGGCGATCGCGGGGGCGGTCGCCGCCCTCGTGGTGTCGTTCACCGTGCTCGCGGTGGCCTGGCGCGAGCCGCGCTGGGACGAGCGCACGAGCGGGCGCCCCGCGCCGGCGTGGCTCTCCCGGATCGTCGACTCGCACGGCTGGGCGATCGTCCTGCGGGTGCTCGGCGTGCTCGCCGCGGCGTACGTCGCGCTGGCGGCGGTGTTCGGCAAGGACCTGCTGACCAACCCGGTCTTCGGCATCTTCTACGTGTGGTGGTGGATCGGGCTGGTCCCGCTCTCGCTGCTGCTCGGCCCCGTGTGGCGCGCGATCAGCCCGGCCCGCACCGTGAACTGGGCCTTCGCCAAGGTCTCGGGCAGCGACCCGGACCAGGGCCTGTACGACTACCCCGACTGGCTGGGGACCTGGCCGGCCGCACTCGGCCTCTACGCCTTCGTCTGGATGGAGCTGGTCTACCCGCACGGCACCGAGCTGGGACCCGTGCGCCTGTGGCTGGCGGCGTACGCCGCGGTGATGCTGGTGGGAGGCGCGGTCTTCGGCAACACCTTCTACGAGCGGGCCGACCCGTTCGAGGTCTACTCCAGCCTGGTCGCCAAGCTGTCGGTGTGGGGGCGCCGCGACGACCAGCTCGTCGTCCGCAGCCCCCTGGCCAACCTCGACACCACGGTCCCGCGCGCCGGGCTGGTCGCGGTGCTGGCCGTGCTCTTCGGCAGCACCGGCTTCGACTCCTTCCGCGAGTCGACGCGGTGGCTGCAGGTCATCCAGAACACCTCGACCTCGCCGTACGTGCTCAACAACCTCGCGCTGCTCGGCTTCTGCGTCGGGGTCGGCGTGATCTTCACCGTCGGCACGATGACGACGGGCGTCGCGCCGGGCACCGACCGGTGGCAGCTCCCCCGCCAGTTCGCGCACTCGATCGTGCCGATCATCGTCGGCTACGTGTTCGCCCACTACCTGACCTACCTCGTCGAGTACGGGCAGCAGGTGCTGATCCTGGCCAGCGACCCGCTGAGCCGCGGTGACAACTGGTTCGGCACCGGGAACCTGCAGGTCAACTACTGGCTCTCCTACCACCCGACGTTCCTGGCGGTGTCGAAGGTGGCCTTCGTCGTCGGCGGGCACGTGCTCGGCGTGATCGCGGCGCACGACCGCGCGGTGCGGCTGCTGCCCCGACGTCACCAGCTGACCGGTCAGCTCCCGCTGCTCGCCGCGATGATCATCTTCACCGTGGGCGGGCTGTACCTGCTGTTCGCCGCCTGACCCGGGCGACCCGACCGACCCGCCGCGCGGCGGGCGCAGCCGGGGCGGGTGCGAGGGCGTCGGCGAGCTCCCCGAGGCCACGCGCGAGCGGGCCGTCGGAGCACTCGACGACCGGGCGTCCGGTGACCAGCGCGCGGTCCGCCGCGGCGCGGTCGTCGGGCAGGAAGTGCAGGCCGGCCAGCTGGGTGAAGCCCTCGACCATGCCGGCCACCTCGGCATCGTCCCAGCCCAGGGTGGGGCGCGACCGGTTGACGACGACGCGGACCGGCGCCCCGCGGGTCACCTCGCGCAGCTCGACCAGCCCCCGGGCGAGCCTGGTGAGGCCGACGGGGTCCGCGGTACCGACCACGACCACCTCGTCGGCCACCTCGAGCGCGCTCCGGGTCAGCTGGTTGCGGCCCGGCCGGCCCGACGCCTCGGTGAAGGGGTCGAGCTCGAGGCTGAAGCCGGTGTCGACCACGACGTGGCCCCGCCCGCGGGCCTCCTCCAGCAGGTGCTCGAGCACGCCGGGCCGGACCTCGGTCCAGCGGTCGGGACGGGGCAGCCCGGTCACCACCGCGAGCCTGCCTCCCAGCGACCGCGCCAGGCCGCCGAGCCGCTCGGGCAGGCAGCCCTCGGCGGCGGCCCGCGCCGCGGCGAGCAGCCCCGAGACCTCGTCGAGGACGCCGAGCTGCTGGGCCACCGCGCCGCCGTAGGGGTCGGCGTCGACGAGCACCGTGGGCAACCCGCGGGCCGCGAGGCCGGCGGCGGTGCCGACCGCCACCGTGGTGCGCCCGGGGGCGCCGGCCGGGCCCCACACCGCGACCACGCGCCCGGCCGCGTCGGGCGACGGTGCGCCCTCGAGCCCGCGCACCGCCGTCGCCGGCGGCTCGTCGCCGGCCAGCACGAGGTCGGGGAGGGCGGCGAGGTCGTCGTCGGCGACGACGGCGCTCACCCCGATCCGGCTGGCGTGGAGTGCGCCCTGGTCGAGCGCGGGCCCGGAGGCGACGACGGCGACGGGGCGCACGCCGTGGTGGCGCAGGTGGTCGACCGCGGGACGGTCGAGGCCGTCGGCGTCGAGGCCCACCACGGCCACGTCGGCCTGGCCCGAGCCCGCGGCGGCGAGCAGGTCGTCGACGTCGACGCAGCGGCGCAGCACCACGATGTCGCGGCGGCCCTGCAGGCGGGCCAGTGCACCGGACTCCCACCCGGCGCCCCCGGCCAGGACCAGCACGACGACGGCCATCAGCCGCGGCGCACCACGGTGAGCACCGGGTCGGTGACCGCCCCGGTGGCGCGGAAGTACGTCGCGGCGTCGGCCTCGTCGACCGCCACGACCACCTGCCGACGGCCGCTGACCGCGAGCACGTCGTCGAGGGCGGGCGCCTCCAGCACCGTCGCCCCGGCGAGCACCGGGTCACCGGTGCCGGCACCCGGCACCTCGTCGCCGCCGAGGTAGACGTCGACGACCCAGCCGGGCTCGACCCCCGGAGGCACCAGGGCCGGGTCGACCGCCAGCGGCAGCGAGACCGAGCCGGTGACGTCCTCGGCGCCGACCGCTGCCCGCGGCAGCAGCTCACCCGCCCCGACAGCGCGGGTGAGGTGCAGCTCGGCGGGCAGCGCGTCGGCGGCCGTCCAGTACTGCGCGAGGTCGGCCTCGTCGGCGAAGTGCACGCGGCGGGCGACCAGGTCGTCGGCGGTCAGCACGGCCCCCGCGCCGGCGTCCTCGGGGGCGGCCCACACGACGACCGTGTCGTCGGCGGCCCCGACCACGCGGACCCCTGCCACGACCGAGACCGCCACCAGCGCGACCCCGATCCACAGCCGCGGGTCACGCCAGCCGGCGGCCGCGGGACGGACTGCGGCCGGCGCCTCGCGGGCGACGGGCTCCTCGGTGCGGGTGCTCACGGCGGTGATCATGCCGCCGCGCCCCGGATCCGAAACCCGCTCGTCCACAGCCCCTGCGACCCGGCACCACGCGGGTCCTCCCGGGTGGGACGATGGGGGCGTGCCCGAACCGTCCGCGGGATCGCCCCGCTTCCTCACGCTGGCCGACGTGGCCGAGGTGCTGAACACGTCGGTCGCCCAGGTCTACGCGCTCGTCCGGCGCGGCGAGCTCCCGGCGATCAAGCTCGGGGGACGCGGCCAGTGGCGGGTCGAGGCGAGCCGGCTCGAGGACTACATCGCACAGCTCTACCGCGAGACCGACGACTACGTCAGCCGGCACCCGTTCGAGGCCGACGAGCAGGCGGACCAGCCGACCGCGGAGCAGGCCGGGGCCGGCGAGCCGGAGCTCTCCTGACGCCTCCGCCCGGGGCGGCGGTCAGCCGACCTCGGCGCCGAGCGTGATGTCGACGGTGCGCTCCTGGCCGTCGCGGACGACGGTGAACTCGATCGTCTCCCCCGGCTGGTGGGTGCGGATGGCCACGATCAGCGCGATGCCGTCGGTGACCCGGTCGCCCTCGACGGCGGTGACCAGGTCGTCCTCCTGCAGGCCGGCCTCGTCGGCCGGGGTGCCGGACACGACCTCGTCGATCCGGGCGCCGTCACCGCTGGTGTCGCCGGTGCGGACCTTGGCGCCGATCACCGGATAGCGCGCCTCGCCGGTCTTGAGGATCTGGTCGGCGGTGATCTTGACCTGCTCGATCGGGATCGCGAAGCCGACCCCGATGTTGCCCGACTGCTCGCCGCTGAACGACCCGCCGGTCGTCGCGATCGCGCTGTTCACGCCCACCACGCGGCCCTGCAGGTCGACGAGCGGACCGCCGGAGTTGCCGGGGTTGATGGCGGCGTCGGTCTGCACCGCGTTGATGTACGACGAGTCGTTGGCCGAGTCGCCGGTGGTGACGGGCCGGTCGAGCGCGCTCACGATGCCGGCGGTGACCGTCGAGCTCAGCCCCAGCGGTGAGCCGATGGCCACGACCGAGTCACCCACGCGCAGCACCTCGGACTCGCCGAGCGAGGCCGGACGCATGCCGCGCGCCTTCGGCACCGACAGCACGGCGAGGTCGTAGACCGGACTGCGGCCGACGACCTCGGCGTCGTAGCGGTTGCCGTCCTGGTCGACGACCTCGATCGGGCCGTCGTTCTCCGCGGCCGCCTCGACGACGTGGTTGTTGGTGATCACGTGTCCCTGCTTGTCGAGCACGAAGCCGGAGCCGGTCGCGCCGCCCTGCTGCCCGTCGTACCACGCGGAGATCTGGACCGTGCTCGGGAGCAGCTCGCGGGCGACCGCCGCGACGGAGCCGTTGCCGGCGGGGAGCGGGGCCTCCGAGACCGTGTCGACGTCGTCGAGACCACCGGCGAAGAGCCCGTCACCGCCGTTGCTCACGCGCTCGAAGACCGCGCCACCCACGACGCCGCCCACCACGCCGAGCAGCAGCGCCAGGCAGCACACGACCGGCCAGAGCCACCCGGGCACCCGGCCACGCGGGGTGGCGTGGGCGCCCGGTGCGGCGTAGGAGGGGGCCAGCGGCTGGGTGACCGGCGCCCAGCTGCCCGGACGCGGCTGCGTGGTCGGCGGGAGCCAGGACTGGCCGGGGCCGGCCGGCTGGGGGGCGGGCGGTGCCGGCGCGTCGTACACCGGGGCCGACGGGGACAGCGGGGCCGGTGGGGCCGGGGGCGCCGCCCCGGGGACGTGCGCGAGGGGCGCGGTGTCCTCGCTGCGGTCGTCGGGGTCGGTCACGTGCACCAGTGTCGCCCACGGGGCGAAATCGCGCCCGGGTGGACCGGTCGCGCCGCCCGGTGCCCGCTCAGCGGGAGCGGTGGGGCGAGCTCGGCAGCGGCGTCGGGAACGCCGAGGTCGGCACCGTGCGCGCGCCGCCGTTCTGGCCGATGTCGGTGACCGGCGGCCGGCGGTCGACGGGGGCGTCGGGCCCGGCCAGGCCCAGCGCGACCACGCCGAGCACGGCGACGCCGACGGCGCCGCCGCCGAGCACGGCCAGGCCGGTGTGCCGGCGCAGCAGGCCGGGGTCGTGGTGTGCCGCCACGGGTGCGCCGAGGGCACCGGGCCCGAGCAGCGAGCCCTTGAGGTGGTCAGGGGCCGGCGCAGCGCCGGAGAGCCCGGCGAGCCGCGTCTTGATCCAGCCCTCGCGCTCGACGAGGTCGCGGCAGGCGTGGCAGGCGTGCACGTGCGCCCACAGCCGCTCCGCCTCGGCGGCCGGCAGCTGGCCGTCGAGCAGCGCGCTCACGCGCGCGCCGAGGTGCCCGATCACGCGGACCCGCCCCGCGCCACGGGCACCGGACCGGTGGACGGACCGCTGTAGCGGGCCCGCCCCTCCTGCGGCGCCCGGTGCGCGAGCGCCTGGCGGAGCTGGGCGCGGCCACGGTGGATGCGGGAGCGGACGGTGCCGAGCTTGGCCCCGAGGATCTCCGCGATCTCCTCGTAGGAGAGACCCTCGACGTCGCAGAGCACCACGGCGGCGCGGAAGTCCGGCGGCAGGGTGGCCAGGGCGCGCTCGACGTCGTCGTCGAAGGTCTGGTCGCTGTAGGCGACGTCCGGGGCCGGCGAGCTGCTGGTCAGCCGGCTGGCCCGCTCGTCGGAGAGCGCGTCGAAGCGGATCCGCTGCTTGCGGCGCGCCTGGTCGAGGAAGAGGTTGGTGGTGATCCGGTGCAGCCAGCCCTCGAACGTGCCGGGGGTGTAGGTCGAGAGGCTGCGGAAGACGCGGACGAAGACCTCCTGCGTGAGGTCCTCGGCGTCGTGGCGGTTGCCGGTCAGGCGGTAGGCGAGCCGGTAGACGCGGTCGGAGTGGCGCTCGACGACCTCGTCCCAGGTCGGGACGTCGCCGGTGGCGCCCTCGGCGTCCCCAGGGGTCCTGGGGTCGGTGATCTCCACCGGAGCCTCCTTCTCGCGCGACCGCGCGGCCTGACCGAACAGCGTCTGGCTCCTCAACCTAGGGACAGGGCCTGAGAGGACCCTGTGAAATGTCTGCGAACTCTGCTGCGACCAACGTACGACGCGGGCCCGGTGTTCCCCCAGGGCCAGGTTGCCCGAGTTCCTCCCGTGGACCCGTCGTGACCGCGCCGGGGTGCGCGGCGGTGCGGCTCGTGCGCGGTAGTGTCGCCTCACCCGCCGGACCCAGGAGGTCGCCATCAGCACACCGACGGAGCCGATCTCGGCCGCCAGCTGGTCCTACGCCGAGAACCACGTGGCCGAGGACGACGTCCTCGCCGCCGCCCGGGCGCGCGCGCAGGAGGTCGGCGTGGTCCCCCTGGGGTCGGGCGCGGGCGCTGCCCTGCGCTTCCTCGCCTCGGTGCTCGACGCCCGCGCGGTCGTCGAGGTCGGCACCGGCACGGGCGTCTCCGGCCTGTGGCTGCTGCGCGGCATGCGGTCCGACGGCGTGCTCACCACCGTCGACATCGAGGCCGAGCACCAGCGGCTGGCCCGCCAGACCTTCGCCGACGCGGGCATCGCGCCGCAGCGCGCGCGCACCATCCCCGGTGCGGCGCTCGACGTGCTGCCGCGGCTCACCGACGGCCACTACGACCTGGTGTTCTGCGACGGCGACAAGGCCGAGTACACCGCCTACCTCCGCGAGGCGCTGCGCCTGCTGCGCCCCGGTGGCGTGGTGGCCTTCGACAACGCCCTGTGGCACGACCGCGTCGCCGACCCGGCGCAGCGCGACGAGGACACCGTCGTGATCCGCGAGCTCGGCCGGGAGATCGCGGAGAACGACTCGCTGGTCTCGGCCCTGCTGCCCGTCGGCGACGGCCTGCTCGTCGCCAAGAAGGAGTGGTCGCCCGAGCCGGGCGAGGCCTGAGTCAGGCCCGGGCGGCCGGGGTGAAGCCGGCCGCGCCCTCGGCAATCGCGACGACGTCGCAGGGCTCGACCTGCACGGGCGGGCTGCCGATGATCTGCGAGCCCGGCGACTCCGCCGCGGTCTCCTCGAACGACGCCTGGAACGCCGCGCGGGCCTCGTCGGACTCGAAGACGTAGCAGCCCTCGAACCACTCCCCCGGCCGCATCCGCCAGGTCTTGTAGGCCAGCCCCTCCATGCCGGTGAAGCGGGCGTGCGAGCTGTCCGCGACGTACGCCGCAAGGCGCTCCTCGACGCCGGCCTCGGCGTCGGCGAGCGACCAGCGGACGGTCAGACCCTTCATCGGACTCCCTCCAGGGGGTTCTCGGAGCCGAGCCAGGCCAGCAGCGCCCGCGCGCCGAAGCCGGTAGGGCCGGCGGTCCACTCGTGGCGGTCCTGCGGCGCGTCGCCGACCGAGGCGATGTCGAGGTGGGCCCACGGGACCGACCCGACGAAGTGCTGCAGGAAGAGCGCGCCCATGATCGCGCCGGGCCCGCTCGGTCCGTTGTCGGCATCGGCGACGTGGGAGGAGAGCTTGTCCTCGTAGTCGGCGACCAGGGGGAACCGCCAGAGCGGCTCGCCGGCCTGCCGCGCCGCCGCGGAGATCCGCCCGGCCAGCCCGTCGTGGTTGGCGAAGAAGCCGCCGGTCTGCAGCCCGAGGGCGACCTTGATCGCGCCGGTCAGCGTCGCCACGTCGACGACGGCGGCCGGGCCGAGGTCGTCCACGGCGTAGGCCAGCGCGTCCGCGAGGACCAGCCGGCCCTCGGCGTCGGTGTTGGTCACCTCCGTGGTGCGCCCGCCGTAGTGGCGCACGACGTCGCCGGGGCGCATCGCGTCGCCGCCGACGGCGTTCTCGGCCGCGGCGACGAGGCCGGTGACCCGCACCGGGCACTCGACGGCGGCGAGCGCGGCCATGGTGGCAATGACGACGGCGCCGCCGGTCATGTCGCGCTTCATGTTGACCATCGCCTCGCCGGGCTTGATCGAGAGGCCGCCGGTGTCGAAGGTGATGCCCTTGCCCACCAGCACGACGCGCGGCGCGCTGCGGCCACCGCGACCGCGGGGGGTGTAGGTCATCTCGACGAGGCGGGGCGGCGCCGCGGCGGCGCGCCCGACGGCGAGCAGGCCGCCGAACCCGCGGCGGGTCAGGTCGGCGACGTCGCTGACGCGCACGTCGACGCCGGCCTCCTCGCCGGCGACCACGGCCTGGTCGGCCAGCCACGCGGGCGTCTTCAGGTTGGACGGCACCGAGGCCAGCATCCGGGCCCGCCAGCCGGCACCGCCGACGGCGAGCGCGCGGTCGAGCACCGGCGCCAGCCCCCGCGGTTCGGCCAGCCCCGCCAGCACGACCCGGGCGACCGGCGTGTGCTCGGGCGGCTGCGAGCGCCAGTGGAAGGCGAACGAGCCGAGCATCATGCCGACCACGAACGCCTCGAACGCGGCGTCGGTCTCGGCCAGGGCGGGGACTGAGGTGGCGACGCTCGCCCGGTCGCGGGTGGCCCGCGCCAGCGCCGCGCCGGCCTGGCGCAGCTCGTCGGGCGTGTGGCCGCCGACGCCGACCAGCAGCACCGCTCGCGCGGGCGCCGACGGGTCGTCGGGGACCACCGGCACCGTGACCACGGCACCGGGCTTCGCCGCCGACCCGGAGGATCCGGTCGCCTCGAGGGCGGCGAGCAGGTCGAGGTCGTGGGTGCGGGCGATCTCGTCGGCACCGGGTCCGAGGAGGACCGCGTCGCCGTCGGCCACCACCGGGACGGCCACGCACTCGACGCCGCCGAGCGCGTGCGGGGGCAGGGCGCTGAGCGCGAACTCCGGGGGTGAGACCTGAGGGGGGAGGGAGGGAGCGGGGGGAGTCACGGCCGGATCAGCCGACGACGTCCTTGAGGGCCTCGCCGAGGGCGCCCGCCTCCTCGGCGTTGAGCTCGACGACCAGCCGGCCACCGCCTTCGAGAGGCACACGCATCACGATGCCGCGGCCCTCCTTGGTGACCTCCAGCGGGCCGTCGCCCGTCCGGGGCTTCATCGCGGCCATCCGCGCACCTCACTTTTCTGCGATCCAGGCACGACCGGCGCCCTCGCAGACCCCGTTCGCGTCGTATGTGCAGACCATTATCCCCCATCGCACCGTGACGCCGGCCACAGGGCGCGCAGGTGGAGCGAGGGACGTGCTGGCACACTGGGGCCGTGCGCGCCCGGTCGGCCCTCTTCGACGTGTACGGCGACCACCTGCGAACCCGCGGGGACCAGGCGCCGGTGGCTGCTCTCGTGCGCATCCTCGAGCCGGTCGGCATCGCCGCACCGGCGGTGCGCACCGCGATCTCGCGGATGGTGGCCCAGGACTGGCTGGCGCCGGTGCTCGTCGACGGAGTCCGCGGCTACCGCGCGACGGACCGCGCCGTGCGCCGGCTCGACGAGGCCGCCGCCCGGATCTACCGCCGCGTGCAGCCGGCGTGGGACGGCACCTGGCAGCTGGTGCTGGTCGACCCACCCACCCAGCGCGCCGCCCGGAACCGGCTGCGCGCCGACCTCGGCTTCGTGGGGTACGCCGAGCTGGCGCCGGAGGTGTGGATCAGCCCGCACGAGCGGGCCGAGCTCGCCTCGGTCCTCGAGGTCGCGGGCGCCACGGCCCGGACCGCCCGGGTCACGGAGATCGACCCGGCACCCACCTCGGCCTGGGACCTCGAGGCCCTCCGCAGGGCGTACGACGCGTGGCTGGCCAGCGCCCCCGAGCTCGTGGTCGCGCACACCGACGGGCACCACGACCCCGACGAGGCGGCGTTCGCGGCGCGCTTCCACCTCGTGCACGAGTGGCGCAAGTTCCTCTTCGCCGACCCGGGGCTGCCGCCCGAGATGCTGCCCGCGGACTGGCCGGGCCAGGCGGCCGCCGACCTCTTCGCACGCGAGGCCGACCGGCTGGCCGCCGGGGCCGAGCGCTTCGTCACCCGCTGCCTGAGCAGCTGAGCTGCGGGCCTCGTCGATCGGGCAGACTGCGGCCATGACCGACTCCCCCGTGCTCCTCGACCTGACCGACGGCGTCGCCACGATCACCCTCAACCGCCCCGAGGCGATGAACAGCCTCGACGTGGCCACCAAGGAGGCGCTGCTGGAGGTCGTGCGCTCGGTGGCCGACGACCCGGCGGCGCGGTGCGTCGTGCTGACCGGCACCGGCCGGGCGTTCTGCGTGGGGCAGGACCTCAAGGAGCACATCGAGATCCTGCGCAGCGACTCGAGCGAGTCGCTGTTTCGCACCGTGGACGAGCACTACAACCCGATCGTCTCCACGCTGGCCACGATGGCCAAGCCGGTCGTCGCCGCGGTCAACGGCGTCGCCGCGGGCGCGGGGGCGAGCCTCGCCTTCGCCTGCGACCTGCGGATCCTCGCCGACACCGCCGGCTTCAACCTCGCCTTCGCCAACGTCGCGCTGTCGTGCGACACCGGTGCGAGCTACCACCTGCAGCGGCTGGTCGGGCGGGCGCGGGCCTTCGAGCTGCTCTACTTCCCGCGCACGGTGCCGGCCGCCGAGTCGCTCGAGCTCGGCCTCGCGACCCGCGTGGTCCCGGGCGAGGAGCTCGCGGACGCCGTCCGCGAGGTGGCGACCCGGCTCGCGGCCGGCCCGACGGTCGCGCTCGGCGCGATGCGCCAGTCGGTGGTGTTCGCCGCCGGCCACTCGCTGGAGGAGTCGCTGGCGGTGGAGAGCGCGATGATGCAGAAGACCGGCGCCACCCGCGACCACGAGGCCGCCGTCGCGGCGTTCGTGGCGAAGGAGAAGCCGGTCTTCGAGGGCCGCTAGCCAGCCCGCGGGACAGGGACGGCGGCTCAGAGCGGCTCGGCCTGGGGCGTGCCGCGCCAGGCGCCGAAGACCTTGAGCACCCGCCGGGGTGCGAGCACCCGCATCATCTTCCGCGACGGGTGGGCGCCGTACTCGACGGTGAGGGCGGTGCCGGCGAACTCGTGGTTGTACCAGCCGGTCATGGTGCCGTGGCAGACGCCGCCGCAGTCGAGGGTCTTGCGCGGGAGGTCGAGCACGCGCGCCACCCGGCGGGCGAACTTCGGGCGCTTGGTGTCGGTGTCGACCCCGCGCAGCGGCTGGTGGAAGCTCAGCAGCCACCGCGGCCTCACGTCGCGCAGGAAGCTCATCATCGCCCGGGTCTCGCGCTCGGAGGCCGCGCGGCGGCCGGACTCGTAGTTGCCGTCGAGGTCGACCCAGCGGTAGGGGTAGTTGCGGTTGAGGTCGACGCCCCGGCCGTTCTTGCGGGTGCCGGCCGCGAGGCCGTCGGGGTTGTAGACCGGCACCACCCACAGGTCGATGCCGTGCACCGGCTTGCCCTCCACCAGCGAGCGGAGGATGAAGCGCGTCGCCCCCTCGTTGCCGTGCATGGTCGAGATCAGCACGACCTTGGTCGTGCCGGGCTCGCCGAGGTGGTACGCCCGGATCTTGCGGTCGCCGCGGGTCGTGCCGAGCACCCGGGTGCCGATCACGGCGTCGGGCGCCGCGGCCGTCGTGGCGCCGGTGGCGGCGGAGGATGCGCCCCCCAGGGGCAGCAGGAGCGGCACGGCCAGCGCGAGCAGGCCGAGGAGTGCGGCGGAGACCCGAGAACGCCGCGGCACCGGCTAGACCCAGGCCTTGAGGTAGGCGACGGTGAACACGAGCACGCCCACCAGCATGCCGACGTGGGCGAGGACCGAGAGACCGGGCCCGTCGGACCAGGTGTCCTGGCGGGCGGTCTCCGCGTGCCGGCCGTGGCTCGGCAGCCAGCGGACCAGGATCAGCAGCCCGGCGATCACGGTCACCCACCAGCAGGCCAGCGCGAAGATGCCCATGCCGGGGCCGCCGAGCACGGACTCGTCGTCCCCGACGAGGAACAGGACCCACAGGACCAGTGCCAGCGTGCCGAAGAGCGTGTGGACGTTGAGCAGGCCCCGGCCGACGTCCATCGAGCCGGCCCCGCCCTCCCCGCCCAGCCGGAGTCGGGTGAGCACGACCACGACGGCCGCGAGTGCGGTCAGGATGTAGACGATCACCTCGGCGGACACGGCTGGAAGTCTGCCCTAGTCGCTCCGGCGCTCGCCACGGCCCTCCGCGGACGGCTCGCCCATGGGGGGCTCGCCCACCGGGGGCACGGCCGGCTGGTCCGTCGGGAGGTCGACCGGCTCCGACGCCGGCGCCTCGGCGCGGTGGGCGCCGGGCTCCCCGGCGACCGGGACGGGCCCAGGCGGCACGGGGTCGGTCGCGGGCTCGGCCACGTGCGCAGGCTCGGTCCCGGGCGTCGGCCGACCGCCCTCCGGGGCGTCGACCTGCGAGGCCAGGCGCTCGAGGAGCGCGTCGACCTCCGACATCCGGTAGCCGCGGAAGGCGAGGGAGAAGCGGACCTTGCGCAGGTCGTCTCCGGTCAGGTCGCCCTCGGCGGGCACCAGGGCGTCCGGCCGGTCGTCGTACACCTCGCTCATCGGCGTCCCCTTGCCGGCCGCCAGGAGCGCGATGCCCCCCATGGCGAGCACCAGGAGGATCGCGAAGAGCCACATCATGGCGTCATCCTGCCTCGCCGCGCTCCGCGCCGGTCACTCGGCTCGCCGGGGCGGCGGGCTGGGGAACCGCCCCTCGCGGGCCCGGACCATGGTCGCGACGGCCTCCTCGACGTCGTCGGTGACGGTGAGGACGTCGAGGTCCTGCTCGGAGAGCTTGCCCTCGGCGAGCGCCGTGCCGCGCAGCCAGCCGACGAGACCGTCCCAGTAGTCGTGACCGATCAGCACCACGGGGAACGACGTCACCTTGCGCGTCTGCACGAGCGTCAGCGCCTCGAACAGCTCGTCGAGCGTGCCGAGCCCACCGGGCAGCACCAGGAAGCCCTGGGCGTACTTGACGAACATCGTCTTGCGGGCGAAGAAGTAGCGGAAGTTGATGCCGACGTCGACCCACGGGTTGAGGCCGCTCTCGAAGGGCAGCTCGATGCCGAGCCCGACGCTGGTGCCGCCGGCCTCGCTGGCGCCCTTGTTGGCCGCCTCCATCGCGCCCGGACCGCCGCCCGTGATCACCGCGAACCCGGCGTCGACGAGCCGGCGACCCGCCTCCTCCGCGAGGGTGTACGACGGGTGGTCGGCCGGGGTGCGCGCGGAACCGAAGACCCCGACCGCCGGCCCGAGCTCGGCCAGGGCACCGAAGCCCTCGACGAACTCGGCCTGGATGCGCAGCACGCGCCACGGGTCGGCGTGGAGCCAGTCCGTCGGGCCGCCGGTGTCGAGCAGCCGCTGGTCGGTGGTGCTGCCGCCGTCGACCTGCTGGCGGCGCAGCGTGACAGGGCCGAGCTGCTTGGTGGGCTGGTGGTTGGGCTTGCCCGACGGCCGCGTCGTGCCGGGCTCCCGGCCGTCGTCGGCGCTCACTGCGACTCCAGCCAGCGGCGCAGCTCCTGCTCGCAGCGCTCGATCTGGGCGACGGGCACGTGCTCGTCCTGCTTGTGCGCGAACATCGGGTCGCCGGGGCCGAAGTTGACGGCCGGGATCCCGAGCGCGGTGAAGCGGGCGACGTCGGTCCAGCCGAACTTGGGGCCGACCTCGCCACCGACCGCCTCGATGAACGCCTTCGCGGCGGGGAGGCCCAGGCCCGGGAGCGCCCCCGGCGCGCTGTCGGTGACGGTCACGTCGTACCCCTCGAAGAACTCGCGCACGAAGTCGGCGGCCTCCTCCTCGCTGCGGTCGGGGGCGAACCGGAAGTTGACCTCGACCACGCACTCGTCGGGCACCACGTTGCCGGCGACGCCGCCGCGGATGAAGACGGCGTTGAGGCCCTCGCGGTACTCCAGCCCGTCGATGACCGGTCGCCGGCCCTCGTAGGCCTTGAGCCGGTCGAGGATGTCGCCGGCACGGTGGATCGCGTTGACCCCGCGCCAGCTCCGCGCGCTGTGAGCGCGCTCGCCCGTCGTCCGCACGTCGACGCGCAGCGTGCCCTGGCAACCGGCCTCGACGACCGCGTTGCTGGGCTCCATGAGGATCGCGAAGTCGGCCTCGAGGAGCTCGGGGTGGCTCTCGGCGAGCAGCCGCAGGCCGTTGAACTCCGAGTCGATCTCCTCGCCCTCGTAGAGCACGTAGGTGACGTCGCGGGCCGGCTCGGGCAGGGTCGCCGCCAGCCGCAGGATGATCGCGTCTCCGCCCTTCATGTCGCAGGTGCCGAGGCCGTGCAGGACCACGCCGTCCGGCGTCTCCTCCCACCGGCACGGCAGGTTGTCGTTGACCGGCACCGTGTCGAGGTGTCCCGCGATCACGATCCTCTCCGGGCGCCCGAGCTCGGTGCGGGCGACGACGCTGTGCCCCAGCCTGCTCACCACCAGGTGCGGGCACCCGCGCAACGCCGCCTCGACGGCGTCGGCGATCGCCTCCTCGTCACGGCTCACCGACTCGATGTCGACCAGCCGCGCGGTCAGCGTCGCGGCATCCAGTGTCAGGTCCAGCGCAGTCGTCGTCTCCTCCAGCGGCATGCCCCCATCCAACCAGCCCCCCACCCCCGCCCGCCGAGGTGGGAGAAATGGCGACGCGAGGTGGGAGAAATGGCGATGGACGATCGCCATTCCTCCCACCTGGAGTGACCATTTCTCCCACCTCGACCGGGCATGGATAGAACGTGTTCTAGATTGAGGGCCATGCGACACGGGATCGTGCTGTTCACGAGCGACCGGGGGATCAAGCCGGCGGTGGCGGCGCGGGCGGCGGAGGAGCGGGGGTTCGACACGTTCTACGTGCCGGAGCACACGCACATCCCGGTACGGCGCGACGCGCTGCACCCGACCGGCGGCGAGCAGCTGCCCGACGACCGCTACACCCGCACGCTCGACCCGTGGGTGTCACTGGCGACCGCGGCGGCCGTCACCGAGAGGATCCGGCTGGGCACCGCCGTGGCGCTGCCCGTGGAGTCCGACCCGATCACGCTGGCCAAGACGATCGCCACCCTGGATCACCTCTCCGGCGGGCGGGTGACGCTGGGCGCGGGGTTCGGCTGGAACACCGACGAGCTCGCCGACCACCACGTCCCCGCGGGCAAGCGGCGCACGGTCCTGCGCGAGTACGTCGAGGCGATGCGCGCGCTGTGGACCGAGGAGGAGGCGGCGTACGACGGGCAGCACGTCTCCTTCGGCCCGTCGTGGGCCTGGCCCAAGCCGACGCAAGCGCGGGTGCCGGTCGTGGTCGGCGCCGGCGGCGGCCCGCAGACCTTCCGCTGGATCGCCGAGACCGCCGACGGCTGGATGACCACCCCGGTCGAGCAGGACGTCCCCGCCAAGTGCGACGCCCTGCGCGCCGCGTGGGCCGAGGCCGGCCGCGACGGCGCGCCGCAGGTGCACGTGCTCGTCGCCGCCCGCCCCTCCCCCCACGACCTCGCCGCGTGGGCCCGCGCCGGCGCGACCGACGTCATCTGGGGGCTGCCCGACAAGCCGGAGGACGAGGTGCTCGCCTACCTCGACCGCCTCGCCGCCCGCCTCGAATTGCGCTGACCCGCCGCTAACTAACGGCGGGTCAGCGTGTCAGAGGGCTCCGGAGGGGTCCTCGTGGCCGACGACGCGCTCGACGGCGACCACGGCCTTCTCGCCGTCGCCGACGACGACCTCGGCACCTGCTCCGGCGACGTGCCCCTCGCTCACGGTGTACGACGTCGCGAGCGTCTCGCCCGCCACGAGCGCCTCGTGGATCCGCGCCGCGTCGAGCACCGCGGGGGTGCCGCCGACGGTGAGCCGGATCCGGTCGGAGACCTCGAGCCCGGCCTCGCGCCGCGCCTGCTGCACCGCCCTCACCAGGTCGCGGGCCAGGCCCTCGGCCGCGAGGTCGGGGGTGACCTCGGTGTCGAGCACCACGAAGCCGCCGCCCGGCAGCATCCCGGTGGAGTGCGTGTCGTCGTCGCCGGCGGCCACGGTCTCGAGGCTGTACTCCCCCTCGACCAGCGCCAGCCCGCCCGCGGTCACGGTGCCGTCCTCGGCCACCGACCAGTCGCCCGACTTCGACGCCCGGATCGCGACCTGGACGTCCTTGCCGAGCCGCGGCCCGGCCGCCCGCGCGTTCACGGTCAGCCGCTGCGCCACGCCGTACGACGCCGCCTCCGGCGCCTCGGCGTCGAGCAGACGCACGTGCTTGACGTTCACCTCGTCGGCCACGATCGGCTCGAAGCCCGCGAGGGCCCCGGGGTCCGCGACGACCACGGTCAGCGTCGACAGCGGGAGCCGGTTGCGCAGGCCCGCGGCCTTGCGCAGCGCCGAGGCCGAGGAGCACACGTCGCGCACCTGGTCCATCGCGGCGACCAGCGGGTGGTCCGACGGCAGGTCCTCGACCGACGGCCAGTCGGTCAGGTGCACCGACCGCTCGCCGGTCAGCCCGCGCCAGACCTCCTCGGTCGTCAGTGGCAGCAGCGGTGCCGCCACCCGGCACACGGTCTCGAGCACCGTCCACAGCGTGTCGAACGCCGCCTCGTCCACGACCCCGTCGGCCGCCCAGAAGCGCTCGCGCGACCGGCGGATGTACCAGTTCGTGAGCACGTCGAGGAAGGCGCGCGTGGAGTCGCAGGCGTTCGCGACCTCGTAGTCGTCGAGCTGCGCGGTCGCGTCCGCGACGTACTCCCGCAGCTTGGCCAGCAGGTAGCGGTCGAGCGGGTCCTCCGACGCCGTCGAGCGCTTCGCCTCGTAGCCCGCCGCGTTGGCGTAGAGCGCGAAGAAGTACCAGCTGTTCCACAGCGGGATCAGCACCTGCCGCACGGAGTCGCGGATGCCCTGCTCGGTGACGACCAGGTTGCCGCCGCGCAGGATCGGCGACGACATCAGGAACCAGCGCATCGCGTCGGCGCCGTCGCGGTCGAAGACCTCGTAGACGTTGGGGTAGTTGCGCAGCGACTTCGACATCTTGTTGCCGTCGGAGCCCAGCACGATGCCGTGCGAGACGCAGGTCGAGAAGGCCGGGCGCTCGAAGAGCGCGGCCGCCAGCACGTGCATGGTGTAGAACCAGCCGCGCGTCTGGCCGATGTACTCGACGATGAAGTCGCCCGGGAAGTGGTGCTCGAACCACTCGGCGTTCTCGAACGGGTAGTGCACCTGGGCGAAGCTCATCGACCCGGACTCGAACCAGCAGTCCATGACGTCGGTGACCCGGCGCATGGTCGAGCGCCCCGTCGGGTCGTCCGGGTTGGGTCGGGTCAGCTCGTCGATGAACGGCCGGTGCAGGTCGGTGGGCCGCACGCCGAAGTCGCGCTCGAGCTCGTCGAGCGAGCCGTAGACGTCGATCCGGGGGTACGCCGGGTCGTCGCTCTTCCAGACCGGGATCGGGCTGCCCCAGAACCGGTTGCGCGAGATCGACCAGTCACGGGTGTTCTCCAGCCACTTGCCGAACTGCCCGTCCTTGACGTGGTCGGGCACCCACCGGACCTCCTGGTTGAGGTCGAGCATGCGCTCGCGGATCTTCGTGGTCGAGACGAACCACGACGACACCGCCATGTAGATCAGCGGCTCGCGGCAGCGCCAGCAGTGGGGGTAGGAGTGCTCGTAGCTCTCGCGGCGCAGCAGCACCGTGCCCGCGGTGATCGGGCCGCGGTCGCCCTCGCCCCGGGTGGCTGCCTTGAGGTGGTCGATGATCGCGAGGTTCGCGTCGAAGACGTGCATGCCGGCGTAGTCGTCGACCGGGTGCACGAACGTGCCGTCCTTGGCGACCGGCACGACCGGCTCGATGTTCTCGCGGTCGGTGACGATCTTGTCGACCTCACCGAAGGCGCCGGCGGTGTGCACCAGCCCGGTGCCGTCGTCGACGGTGACGAACTCGGCCTCGAAGACCCGGTGGGCGTTCTCGTGGCCCTCGTAGTAGGCCATCGGGGGCACGTAGGCGCTGCCCACGAGGTCGGCACCGGCGAAGCGGGCGACGACCTCGGGGGCCTCGCCCAGCTCGCGGGCGTACGCCGCGAGGCGCGCCGCGCCGATGAGGTAGCGCTCGGTGGTGCCCGTGACGTCCGACTCCACGACGACGTAGTCGATGTCGGGGCCGACCATGATCCCGAGGTTGGCCGCGAGGGTCCACGGCGTCGTCGTCCACACCAGCGCCAGCGCGCCGGCGGCGGGGCCGTCGGTCAGCCGCAGGCCGACGGTGACGGCGGGGTCCTGCCGGTTCTGGTAGACGTCGTCGTCCATCCTCAGCTCGTGCGCGGACAGCGGGGTCTCGTCGTTCCAGCAGTAGGGCAGCACGCGGAAGCCCTCGTAGGCCAGGCCCTTCTCCCACAGCTGCTGGAAGGCCCACATCACCGATTCCATGTAGTCGGTGTCGAGGGTCTTGTAGTCGTGGTCGAAGTCGACCCAGCGCGCCTGCCGGGTGACGTAGTCGCGCCACTCCTGGGTGTACTGGAAGACCGACTTGCGGCACTCGGCGTTGAACTGCTCGATGCCGAGGTCGAGGATCTCCTGCGTCGTCTTCATCCCGAGCTGGCGCATCGCCTCGAGCTCGGCGGGCAGGCCGTGGGTGTCCCAGCCGAAGCGCCGCTCGACCCGGCGGCCGCGCATCGTCTGGTAGCGCGGGATCAGGTCCTTGACGTAGCCGGTGAGCAGGTGGCCGTAGTGGGGCAGGCCGTTGGCGAACGGCGGGCCGTCGTAGAAGACGAACTCGTTCGCGCCCTCCTCGCCCGCCTCGCGCTGCTCGACCGAGGCGCGGAAGGTGTCGTCGTCCTTCCAGTACGCCAGCACCCGCTCCTCGATCTCCGGGAAGTTCGGGGTCGACGAGACGGCGCGGTGCGCACCGGTGGAGACCTTCGGGTAGGTCATGGGCGGTTCTCCTGGCGGTCGGTCCTCGGTCAACAACCACGAGGACGACTCTCGCCGCGGTACCACCTCGCTTGCCCGCCGTACGACGGACCGCTCGTTCACGGCTGTGACGGGCCTACCCGTCCGGGTCTAGTAGCTGGTCGTCCTGCGGCCTCGCATGCTCGGCCGTGGACGCACAACGTTCTTCCGGAGGCTCGCCGCTGATGACGGCTCGGACGCCTGTGCCGGCAAGCGTACGGCGCGCCCGGAGCCGGCGCGAATCGGTTACCGGCGCGGCCGGACCCGCACCCGCTCCTCGTCGGGGAACGTGAAGGCCACGTCGTGGCCGCGGGGGTGGGTGACGAGGGTCAGGTGGCGGTGGCGCCGGGCCTCGAGCAGCACCGGCACGTCGAGGGTGAGCGTCGCGCCGGTGGGGAAGTCGCCCCGGACGACCGCCCGGCCGACCTCGAGCCCGCGCCCGTGGCCGCGGACCCGGATCTCCTGCACGGCGTACCCGACGTTGCGCAGGTGGACCCGGACGTAGGACCAGCGGTCGCGCGGCAGCCGGCGGTGGGTGACCTCGCGGATCCGGACCTCGGCGGCGGGGTCGATCACCTCGTACCTGCCGATCCGGCCGTCCAGCCGGTCGGTGACCGCGGTGTCGCCCGGCGCGGTGAGCCACGCGACCGAGCACCGCCAGCGCTCGCCCTGGTAGGACGCCAGGGCCCGGCTCGTCGTCAGGGTCGCGCCATCGCGGGTCACCCCGTCCGCGGGCGCGGCCGTGCCCGTCACGATCTCGTACGACGGCACGCACTCCCCGCCCGCAGGGTCCGGGCCGAAGCCGACGTGGAGCAGGCCGTCGGTGTCCGCCGTCGGCTCGGCGCCGAGGACGACCGTGACGTCGAGACGGCCTCCTTCCCACGCGACGAGCTGCTGGGCGTCGACGGAGTCGAGCGTCCGGGCGAGCACGTCGGTGGCCGGCATGCCGGCGGGCCGCACGTCGTAGACCCAGTAGCGTCGCTCGAGCGCCGTCGGGGCGCCCGCCGCGGGCGACGGCGCCACCAGCACGGCGGGGACCGCGGCGAGCAGCACCGCCGCCAGCGCCACCGCGCACGCCGCGACGCCGGACCTCGCGTGCCGACCAGCCACTCCCGGTCCCCCTCGTCCTCCGTGCCTGCACGGTAGGCCGGTCCGGGTCCTTCCCGGCAGGGCCGAACTGCCCGGAACCAGGTTTGCGGCGGCCGGCCCGGCCGGACAGGGTGGTCTCTCGTGACCGAGCGCCAGTACCCCGACATGTGGGCCGATCCCGACGACGACCCCCGCACCGCCATCCCGCCCGCCAGCGGCGAGCTGGGGGTGCTCAGCGAGTACCTCGACCGCTACCGGATGACCTTCGAGATGAAGTGCGACGGCCTGGACGCCGAGCAGCTCGCTCGCCGCTCGGTCCCGCCGTCGACGATGTCGCTGCTCGGGCTGCTGCGCCACCTGGCCAAGGTCGAGCACTCGTGGTTCCGCCGGGTGCTCGAGGGCCGGCCGGAGCTCGGCCGCCTCTACTGGTCCGAGGACGACCGGGACCTCGACTTCAACGGCGCGGTCGCCGACGACGAGGTGGTCGCCGAGGCGTGGGCGTCGTGGCGGCGCGAGGTCGCACACGGGCAGGAGGTGCTGCGGGCCACCACCGACCTCGGCGCGCACGTCGACGTCCACGGGGAGCCGGCCGAGATCCGCGACATCGTCGTGCACCTGGTCGAGGAGTACGCCCGGCACGTCGGGCACGCGGACCTGCTGCGCGAGTGCATCGACGGGCGCACCGGCCAGTAGCCGGCCGGCGGTCAGCGGGGACGGATCCGCACCCGCTCGCGGTCGACCAGGGGCTGGGCGACACCGGCCACCGCGGTGTCGAGCCGCAGCGTGCGCGCCTCGCCCGCACGGAGGCGCACGGGGAGGGTGATCAGCACGCGCTCCCTCTTGCCGAAGTCGCCGGTCACGGTGACCGGCTGCACCCGCAGGTCCTTGCCGTGGCCGCCGAGTCGGATCGAGGTCACGCCGTGGAAGCGGACCCGCACGATGACCTCGACCCACGACCAGGTCCGCGGAACCAGCCGGGTGTGGCCGACGTCGACGATGCGGGCCTGACCGGGCGCCGCCCGCAGCGGCACGACCCGCTCGACGGCGCCCGTCCACCGGTCGAGGGCCGTGGCGGCAGGGTCGGTGGGGTCGGTGACCGAGACGACGAGGCACAAGCTGCCGGAGGCCGCGCCGGCGGCCACCGCGTGGGTGACGACGAGCCCGGCGGGCGCCGCAGGATCGGCGTACGTCGCGTCGTCGGTGCGCACCACCCACTCCTCGACCACGGCGCAGCCGTCCTCGGACAGCTGCCCGAGGGCGATCCGGAGGTCGGCGGCGTGATCCGGGGTCGGGACGCCGCTGAGCATCACCGACACCGAGAGCTCCGTGGTCGAACCCGCCGTGGGCCGCGCCCAGGCGTCGGCAGCACCGATCGTGCGGGCGGGATCGCTCGTCGTCGGCATGCCCGTGTCGCGCACGAGCGTGACGTGGGTCGGCTCGGCCAGCGGGCGTCCGCCGGACGCGGCCGCCGGCAGCGCGACGAGGAGCGCGGGCAGCAGCAACGCCCCGAGCACTGCCGGCACGGTGGCGGAACGGTTGACGCGGCGCAAGAACACGGATCTCCTCCCCCCGGAGTGGCAGCACTCTAGACCACGGGTGCGGGCACGGTAGAGCTCCTGCGAACCTCGCCGCTAGACCGGTCACCGGGATCGGCCCAGACCAGGAGGAACTCGTGCTCCGCTCCCACTCCCTGCCACACCGCCTCGCCCAGTCGGCCTCACCGGCCGCCCTGCTGGTGGCCGTCCTCGCGCTCGTCGTCGCCGCCACCGGCGCCGGCTACGCCGCGGCCACGATCGGCACCAGCGACATCAAGGACGACGCCGTCACCTCGGCGAAGGTCAAGGACGGCAGCCTCAAGTCCGCCGACCTGGTCAAGGAGTCGAAGTACAAGGCGGTCGGCTCGGCCGGCGCCCCGAAGTTCTCCACCGGCGGCCAGGGCGACTGCATCTGGCAGAACGGCTCGCTCCAGCTCCCCGGCGTCGCGAAGACCAGCTTCCGCAAGGACCGCTTCGGCACCGTGCACCTCGCCGGCATCCCGTTCGTCGCCGACGGCCCGGGTGGTGACGCCAACTGCGACGCCACGGGCGAGCCCGAGGACGGCCTCATCTTCAAGCTGCCGAAGGACTTCCGGCCGGCGAAGACGCAGCTGCGGGTGATGGGCACCTCGGGCCTGCTCGTCATCACCGGCAAGGCGCTGGCCTCGCCGGGCATCTTCGTGCCCGCCGGGTCGGTCTACATCAGCGGCTCCAGCGGGGGCGGCGTCCTGCTCGACGGCATCACCTACGAGGCGAAGAGCGCGAACGTCTTCGCGCGGACGACCACCAGCAACAAGGTCGGCCCCCAGGGTCGCGCGCTGCTGCGGAGCTTCGGCCTGCGCTGAGCCGACCAGCCGCTACCGGGCGCCCCGGCCCCGCCGGGGCGCCCGTAGGCTGGACCGGTGACGACGACTCCCCCCACGGCTGCCTGGGGCTTCGGCCTCGCGACGCTCTCCTCCGCGGGAACCGTGCTCGACGTGTGGTTCCCGCGCCCCTCGCTGGGCACCCCTCCCGAGGGTCACGACGAGCCGGCCGAGCTCGCGGCCCTCGCCGGCAAGGACGAGGACCGCGACGTCGTCCGCGAGGTGCGGCTCGTCGTCGTCGACGACCTGCAGTCCGCCCCGTCCTCGACCGAGGAGGTCTGGCTGCGCCTCCACCTGCTGTCGTCGCGGCTCGTCGCGCCGCGGACCATCGCCATGGACGGCGTCTTCGGCCTCCTCACCAACGTCGTGTGGACCAGCGCCGGGCCGTGCGCCGTCGAGGACTTCGAGACCACGCGCGCCCGCCTGCGGGCCGCCGGTCGCCACGTCACCGTCCTCGGCGTCGACAAGTTCCCGCGGATGGTGGACTACGTCGTGCCCAGCGGCGTGCGGATCGCGGACGCCGACCGGGTGCGCCTCGGCGCGCACCTGGCCGAGGGCACCACCGTGATGCACGAGGGCTTCGTCAACTACAACGCCGGCACGCTCGGCTCCTCGATGGTCGAGGGCCGGATCTCGGCGGGCGTGGTCGTCGGAGACGGCTCCGACGTCGGCGGCGGCTCCTCGATCATGGGCACCCTCTCCGGCGGCGGCAGCGAGGTGATCTCGATCGGGCGGCGCTGCCTGCTCGGCGCCAACGCCGGCATCGGCATCTCCCTCGGCGACGACTGCGTGGTGGAGGCCGGCTGCTACGTCACCGCCGGCACCAAGGTGACCGTGCTCGACATGGACCACAAGCCGAAGGTGATCAAGGCACGCGAGCTCTCGGGCGCCAGCAACGTCCTCTTCCGGCGCAACTCGGTCACCGGCACGGTCGAGGCCGTGCCGTGGAAGCGCGAGGGCATCGCGCTCAACGCCGACCTGCACGCCAACTAGCTCCGGTGGGCAGACGCTGGCCGGTCGTCCTCGTGGGAGCTGGCGTGCTGGTGGTGGCAGCGGTCGGGGTCGGCTCGCACTTCTACGACCAGGTGTCGCCGTACCTGCACTCCGAGCGGTGCACCGCGGAGATCGACGGGGAGTCGGTCGCGCTCACGCCGGAGCAGGCCGGGAACGCGGGACTGATGGGCGCGATCGCCGTGCGCCGCGGCCTGCCCGCGCGGGCGGTGACGATCGCGGTCGCGACCTCGATGCAGGAGTCGAAGCTCTACAACCTCGAGTCCGGGGACCGCGACTCGCTGGGGCTGTTCCAGCAGCGGCCCTCGCAGGGCTGGGGCACGCCCCGCGAGATCCTCGACCCGTACTACTCGATCAACACCTTCTACGACGCGCTCGAGGAGGTCGACGGCTACGACACGATGGAGATCACCGAGGCCGCGCAGGAGGTGCAGCGCTCGGGCTACCCCGAGGCGTACGCCGAGCACGAGCCCGACGCCCGGGTGCTCGCCTCGGCGCTGACCGGGTACTCGCCCCACGTCTTCTCGTGCACGCTCGACGGCGACGCGGAGCCCGCTTCGGACAGGCTCCGGCCCTCCGGCCTCACGCCGCGCGCGGACCTCGTGCGCCGCGACCTGGAGGCGGCCTTCGGGCCGCTGCCGCTCGGGGGCTTCGCGCCGGGCGGCGTGAGCAGCGGCCACATGGAGGGCTCCACCCACTACGACGGCCGGGCGCTCGACGTCTTCGTGCGGCCGGTCTCGGAGGAGAACAACCGGCGCGGCTGGGCGATCGCGTCGTACCTGGTCTCGCAGGCCGACCGGCTGGGGATCCAGAACGTCATCTTCGACGCCCGGATCTGGACCTCCGGCAGCCGCTCCGGCGACGGGTGGCGCGACTACGACCCACCCTCAGAGCAGGGCGACCGGGCGGTGCTCGAGCACCGCGACCACGTGCACGTCGACGTGTTCGAGTGAGCCTGCGACCTCGCCCGGGTCAGCGGACGGGCTGGCGCAGGATGGTGCGCAGCCGCTCCGGAGCCGTGCGACCGGGGTCGCTGAGGTAGATCTCGTGGTGGTCGCCGGACAGGTGCCGGCCGGCCGCCTCGATGAAGGCGTGCAGGCCCTCGATCGTGGGGCCCTCCTGGTCGTAGGGCCCGACGTGCAGGACCTGCGCGCACAACCCCTCGTGGTAGCGGTCGAGGCGGACGTCCGCGAGCCTCGGGGACACGTCCGCCTTGCGGCCGGCCTGCTCGCGGACCTGCTCCAGGAGCTCGGCCGTGACCTGGTCGGGGACCCGGATCATCATCGTCCAGCACCAGGCGGCCCGGTCCGCCGCGGCCCAGTGGTGGCGTCCGTCCGCGAGCGACCAGAGCCCCTCCAGCGGCAGCACCTTGGCGTCCACGGTGCCGGCCCTCTTCAGGGCGAAGCGCAGGCCGTAGGCCAGCGGGTAGAGCGCGCCGATGCTCGCGGCGTACTCCGGCACGGTGTTGGGGTCGCCGCGGCCGTCGACCATGAGGAACTGGCCCGACGGCGGCCCGACCCAGGCCGGTGTGCGGCGGGCCCGGTAGGACGCCTCGAGGCTGTGCTCCATGTCCATGGACGGCATGCCTGCTCCTCCCTCTCCCCTCCAAGCCTGCGCGAGGGCCGAGGCCCGATCACAGGGGCGGAGGTCCCGATCGGAGTAGTGCCGCGGTCGGCCGGCGATGGCCCGGGGCGCGTCGTCAGGCCAGCGTGGCGAGGCGGTCGACGGCGGCGCCGACCCGCTCGTCGGTGGCGGTGAAGGCGACCCGGACGTGACGGGAGCCGGCGGGGCCGTAGAAGGCACCGGGCGCGACGAGGACGCCGAGGTCGGCGAGCGCGGAGACGGTGTCCCAGCAGTCCTCGTCGCGGGTCGCCCACAGGTAGAGCGAGGCCTCGGAGTGGTCGATGCGGAAGCCCGCGCCGACGAGCGCGTCGCGCAGCCAGCGGCGGCGGCGGTCGTAGAGCGCGTGCTGCTCGCGCACGTGCGCATCGTCCTCGAGGGCGGCCACCATCGCGACCTGCTGCGGCCCGGGCACCATCAGGCCGAGGTTCTTGCGGACGGCGAGCAGCTCGGCGACGAGCGCCGGGTCGCCGGCGACGAAGCCGCACCGGTAGCCGGCGAGGTTGGAGCGCTTGGAGAGCGAGTGGACGGCGAGGATGCCCTCGGTCGTGCCGCCGCAGACGTCGGGGTGGAGCACCGAGACCGGCTCGGCCTCCCACGCGCACTCGACGTAGCACTCGTCGGAGACCAGCAGCGTGCCGCGGTCGCGGCACCAGTCCACGACCTTCTTCAGGTGCGCGGTGGGGAGCACCCGGCCGGTCGGGTTGGACGGCGAGTTCAGCCACAGCAGCGCGGGTCGCTGCGGGCCGAGCGCCGTCAGGGAGTCGGCGGCGATGCCGCGGGCGCCGACCAGCGCCGCGCCCACCTCGTAGGTCGGGTAGGCCAGCTCGGGCCAGACGACCAGGTCACCCGAGCCGAGCCCGAGGTGCAGGGGCAGGGAAGCGATCAGCTCCTTGGTGCCGATCACCGGCAGCACGGCGTCGAGCCCGAGACCGGTGGCGCCCGTGCGACGGGCCAGCCAGTCCAGGCACGCCTGCCGGGTCTCGACCCGGCCGACGGTCACCGGGTAGCCCGGCGAGTCGGCTGCCGCACGCAGCGCGTCCTGCACGACCTGCGGCGTCGGGTCGACCGGCGTGCCGATCGACAGGTCGACGATGCCGCCGGCGTGCGCGCGCGCCCGCGCGGCGTACGACGTCAGGCGGTCCCACGGGAAGTCCGGCAGGCGCGAGGAGACCGCCGGCCGGGGCGGGAGGGGGCTCAGTGGTCCTGGTTCTGCGGCGGGAGGGCCTCGATGAAGGGGTGGTCCTTGTCGATGACGCCCATCTTCGCGGCGCCACCCGGCGAGCCGAGGTCGTCGAAGAAGCCCACGTTGGCCGTGTAGTACTCCTTCCACTCCTCCGGGGTGTCGTCCTCGTAGAAGATCGCCTCGACCGGGCACACCGGCTCGCAGGCGCCACAGTCGACGCACTCGTCGGGGTGGATGTAGAGCATCCGCTTGCCCTCGTAGATGCAGTCCACGGGACACTCGTCGACGCACGCCCGGTCCTTGAGGTCGACGCACGGCTGGGCGATGACGTAGGTCACCAGTACCTCCTGTAGACACATCGGCTGCGGGACGACGGACAGCCTAGTATCCCGGCGTGCCGTCACCCCCGGAAGGCCACGGTCTGGGCCCCCACGTCGTCGGGCTGCGCGTCGTGGTGCGCCGCGTGCTGCCCGGCGAGACCGGGCCGTCCGGCGGCCCGGCGATGACCGACGTGCTCGGCACCTGCCTGTCGTGGGGCGACGGCGTGTGCGTGGTCGCGCCCGACGGGCCCGGAGCGGCCGACCGTGCGCCGGTCGAGATCCGGATCGCCGACATCGTCTCGGGCAAGCCGGTGCCCCCGCGCCCCTCGGCCCGGCTGCGGATCGAGCCGCGCGCCGCGCAGGTGCGCGCGCTCGCGCTGTGGCCCGACCTCGAGACCGAGGTGCTCGGCGACTGGGTGCTGCGCCGCTCCCCCACCGCGACCGCGCGCCGGGCCAACTCGGTGCTGGCCTTCGGCCCGTCCGGGGTCGCGGGTGGCGACGACGCGGCGTACGCCCGGGTGGTCGCGTTCTACGACCGGCCCATAGCGGCGGTCCTGCCGGACTCCGCCGAGGACGCGCTGTTCCGGGGGCACGGGTGGGTGGCCGAGAGCAACGACGACGACACGCTCTTCCAGCTGGCCGGCGTCGCGACCGTCCGGCGCGCGCTGCGCTCGAGGCCGCAGGCCGCGCCGGTGGACGTCGAGCTCGTCGGGACCCACCCCGGCGTGGTCGAGGCGCGGCTGGGCGACCTCGCCTCCGGCATCGCGGCGTACGACGAGGACTGGGTCGGGTTCCGCAGCATCGAGGTGCGGCCCGAAGCTCGCCGGCGCAGGCTCGGGCTGGCGGTCATGGACGCCCTCCTGGACTGGGGGGCCGAGCAGGGCGCGACCACGGCGTACCTCCAGGTGCTGGCCGACAACGCGCCTGCCCGCGCGCTCTACGCCGGCCTGGGCTTCACCACCCACCACGCCTACCGCTACCTCGCGCCACCGGGGCGGTAGCCGAGCACGCGCTCGGTGCTGCTGGTGATCCACGGCCACGACGTGCGCACCACGAGCAGCAGCAGGGTGCCGGAGATGACCATGCCGGCGACGTTGGCGCCGAGCTGCTCCAGCGAGCCGATGATCTCGCTGGGCTCCCAGACCGCCAGGCCCAGCGCGAGGTTGCCGGCCGCCGGCACCGTGGTCACGGAGATGAAGACGCCGACCATGGTCGCGGTCTTCTGGATCGCGAGGGCGAGCGCGCCGGCGGCGCCCGCGACCAGGGCCACGATGAACGACCACTTGTCGGGGTGCCAGATGAAGCCGGTGTTGGGGCGGGCCTTCGTGACGAGCTCGGGGGTGATCCACCCGATCCACTTCCAGAACAGCGCGATCAGGGTGACCACGCCCACCGCGAAGGCGAACGACAGCACGAGCATCCGCAGGCTGCGCCACACCAGCCCCCAGCGGAGCAGCACGATGCCGGCCGAGATCGCGGCGATCGCGGCGAACTCCGGGCCCACGACCATGGCGCCGACCACCAGGATCGCGGAGTCGGTGATCACCGCGATCGCGGCGAGCAGCACCGCGAAGACCAGGAAGAGCAGGAACGACACCGTCGGCACCGCCCCGGCGTACGCCTGCGACTCGACCGACTCCCAGATCACCGCGTCGTCGGGGTGACCGGGCGCCGCGGCCTCGAGCCGGCGGGCGGCGGCGAACGGCGTGCCGGTCGGGGACTCGACGACGATGCCGCCCCGCTCGTCGAGGCCGAGGTCGTCGAGGGCCCGGAGCACCTGCTCGGCCTGCTCGCGGGCCACGTCGCACTCGACCAGGTCGCCCTCCGGCTGGAGCACGACGCCCGTCTGGAGCGTGACGTTGGTGGTGCACTCGTGGTCGAGCAGCAGCTGCTGCACCCGCTCGGTGAGGTCGGCGGGCACGGTCAGCCGGAGGTGGGTCAGCACGAGGTCAGGCTAGGACCCGGCCCGCCGTGGGCTCGACAGGCTCGCGCCGCTCGGGGGCCGGCGAGGCGGCGGCGGGTCGGGTCGGGTCGGGACAAATCGCGGGTCAACCAGCGAATTGGTCTCCTTCGCACCGAAACAACCATCAGACAGTGACCAATTCACGGGTCAACCCGCGTTTTGAGTGGCTGAAGTGACGCATGGGATCCGCCGCCAGCACCGGAAACGATGCGGTCCGAGAGCCAGGGCCCGGGTAGGATCTCCGCGACCGCGTGAGGAGTGACGACCCTCGTGACAGCGCGGTCCGCGCGTCCCGGCGTACCGACGAGAGGCCGAGATCCTCGGCGAAGGTGTGGTGGCACCGCGACCTGGCCCCCGCCCACACCTCCAGGGCTCCACGCCACTGGAGGACACGATGACCACTGACACACCCGGGGCCACGCCCCGCACCCTCTGCTCCGCCCTCCCCGCCGCCGAGCCCGGCTCGACGGTCCGGCTGCAGGGATGGGTCCACCGCCGCCGCGAGCTCTCGGCGGTCACCTTCCTCGTGCTGCGCGACCGCAGCGGGCTGGCCCAGGTGGTGCTGCCCGCGGGGAGCGAGGTGCCGCCGGAGGAGACCACCGTCGAGGTGGTCGGCACCGCCACCGCCAACGCCCAGGCGCCCGGGGGCGTCGAGGTGACGGGCCCGACCATCACCCTGCTCACGGAGCCGGCCGCCACGCCGCCGGTCGAGCTGTGGCGGCCCGCGCTCACCGCGAGCCTGCCGACCCTGCTCGACCACGCGCCGGTGACCTGGCGGCACCCGGCGCAGAAGGCGCGCTGGCAGCTGGCCGCGGCGTCGCTGCAGGGCTTCCGCAGCACGCTCGACGGCCTCGACTTCACCGAGATCCAGACGCCCAAGTTCGTGGCCTCGGCGACCGAGTCGGGCGCCAACGTGTTCGAGGTCGACTACTTCGGCCGGCCGGCCTACCTCGCGCAGAGCCCGCAGTTCTACAAGCAGCAGATGGTCGGCGTCTTCGAGCGGGTCTACGAGGTCGGGCCGGTGTTCCGCGCCGAGCCGCACGACACGGTGCGCCACCTCGCCGAGTACGTCTCGCTGGACGCCGAGCTCGGCTTCGTGCGCGACCACCGCGACGTGCTCACGGTGCTGCGCGAGGTGCTGGCCGGGATGGTCGCGGCGGTGCACGAGCGGGCGGGGGAGGCGGTGGCACTGACCGGCGCCGACGTGCCGGTCGTGCCCGAGGAGATCCCGGTGATCCACTTCCGCGACGCGCTCGCGCTGGTGGGCGCGCCCGACGACGAGCCCGACCTGGCCCCCGAGCACGAGCGGGCGCTCGGGGCGTGGGCGCGAGAGGAGCACGACAGCGACTTCGTGGCCGTCGAGGGGTACCCGATGGCCAAGCGGCCGTTCTACACCCACCCCTGGTCGGGGCCGGCCGACGACCCGGCGCGCTGGTCCAACAGCTTCGACCTGCTCTTCCGCGGGCTCGAGCTGGTCACCGGCGGGCAGCGGCTGCACCAGCCCTCTGAGTACGACGCCGCGATCCGCGCCCGGGGCGAGGACCCCGCGTCGTACGCCTCCTACCTCCAGGCCTTCGAGCACGGCATGCCGCCGCACGGCGGCTTCGCGATCGGTCTGGAGCGGTGGACCGGGCGGCTCACCGGGGCCCAGAATGTCCGCGAGGTCACGCTCTTCCCGCGCGACCTGAACCGCCTCACCCCGTGAGGAGCCGGCGTGGCCGACCCCGATTGCCGTCAAAACCTAGTGATTCAGTAGTATTCGATCATGCTGCGCGACGCCCACGACCGCCCTGTCGGTGACCACTGGCTGCACCACGGCACCGACGTCGAGACCGTCTGGGAGGGGCCGGTCCCCCACCTGACCCCCACCGACCGGTTCTACGTGCGCAACCACACGGAGGCGCCGGAGATCGACCCCGCAGGATGGCGCCTGCTGGTCTCCGGCGACGGCGTGATCCGCGACGTCACCTACTCGCTCGCCGACCTGCGCGCCTTCACCAGCGCCACCTACGAGCGGGCGCTGGAGTGCACCGGCAACGGGCGCAGCCTGTTCGAGACCCAGCAGGGGACCCACCGCCCGGGGACCCAGTGGCGGCACGGCGCGATCGGCGTGGCGCGATGGAGCGGGGTGCCGCTGAGCTCCCTGCTCCACCACGCCGGCCTGCGGCCCGAGGCCGTCTGCGTCACGCCGGTCGGGCTCGACGCGTCGTACGTCGTGGACGGCGTCGACCACGGGCGGGTGCGGCGGCCGCTGCCGCTCACCAAGGCGCTCGACGACGTCATGGTCGCCCTCGACATGAACGACGCCCCGCTGCCCCGCGACCACGGGTTCCCGGCCCGGCTGGTCGTGCCCGGCTGGGTGGGCATCGCGAGCATCAAGTGGCTCGGCGAGCTGCGGGTCACCACGCGTGTGGAGGACTCGCCCTGGAACACCCTGTGGTACCGGATGCACGGCAAGGGCTGGCGCGGTCGCGCCGCCGAGCTCGACCGGATGCCGGTCAAGAGCGTGCTCGACGTCGCCGTCGTGGACGGTGTCGCCGGCCAGGTGCCCGTGGTCGGACGCCCCGCCGTGCTGCGGGGGCGTGCCTGGTCGGGCGACGCGGCGATCGCCGCGGTCGAGGTGAGCGCCGACGGCGGCCGCACCTGGCGGCCCGCCACCCTCACCGGCCCCAACGAGACCTCGTCGTGGACCTCCTGGGAGGCGATCTGGACCCCCGAGCGCAACGGCACCCACGAGCTGCGGGTCCGTGCCACCGACACCGACGGCCGCACCCAGCCCGACGAGGCGGCCGACAACGAGGACGGCTACTTCTTCGCCGCGGTCGTGCGCTACCCGGTCGACGTCGCGGCCCCGGAGGGCGCGCCGGTCGGCGCCTGACCTACCGGCACACGACCCGGTCGACCGGGGCGTAGGAGGTGGTCAGCACATCGGTGTGGTCCACCGCCGACTCCCCCGCGCGTCGGACGGTCCGCGTGACGTCGACGGTGAAGCCCGGCGTGCCGGGGCTCGGCGTGCACGCCGGTCCGTGCAGCACGGTGGTGGCTGGCGGGCGCACGTCGTGGCGCGGCGAGGTCTGCACGTCGACGTCCCAGGCGCGCGTGGACCACACGCTCACGTACACCTCACCGGGGCGCGACCGGGCGCTCGGCGTGACGGCGGCGGTGACGAAGACGCCGTGGCGCGTGTCGTTGCGGAGGCGCAGGTCGCCGACCCCCGGCCCCACCGCCGCGTCGCGGCCCTCGGGGAACCGCGCCAGCCAGGTGGGGTGCGCGACGCGCTCGACGTCCTCGAGTCCTGCGAGGTACGCCGCGTCGAACAGCGTGCTCGCCACCTGGGAGGCGGCGTCGGAGTCGAGGACGTCGCCGACCACCGCGTCGAAGGAGAGCGACTCCCCCGGCTCGAGCAGGGTGCCGTCGAGCAACCCGGCGGCCTCGATCACGCCGGCGTCGATCGCGTCGCTGCGGGGGTAGCGGCTGGTGGACGTGGCGACGCGCTCCGTGACGCCGAGGCCGCGGGCGTCGCGCGTGGTGAGCGCGGCCGGCTCCGAGCGGGTCGCGACGGCGCGACGGCGCTCGTCGCCCTCACCGCGCGCCGCGGCGAGGAAGGCGTCGGCGACCGCGGCCGGCCCGAAGCGCACGCCCGGGCGCGCAGGCACCACGACCGGTGCGCCGTCGGCGATCCGGAACGACGCGTCCACGGGATCGGTGCGGCGGCTGACCGCCTGCTCGACCAGCCGCATCAGGCGGTCCTCGTCGACCTGGGGCACCAGCCGGCCGTCCTCGGCCGCGACGTCGAGCGCGGGACCGAACTGCTGGGGCGACAGGCGCACCGACGCCCGGTCGACGACCAGGGTCACCGGACCCGACATCGCGGGGTTGCCGAAGGTGTCGAGCGCCCGCTGCACGTCCGCCTCGTCGATGTCGGGCCGGGTGGGCACCGTGGTGATCTCCGGGGGCGGGGTGCCGTCGTCGGCGAGGTACGCCGCCTCGATCGCGGCGGTCGCGGTCGTGGGGTCGACGGCGCGGCCGGCGCTCGGCGGCACCGACCGCACCCCGCCCGCGTCGAAGACCAGGTCGCCGTCGCGGGCCGGCGAGCCGACCTGCTCGGTGAGGTCGACGAGCGCCGCGTGCAGCGCCTCGTCGTCGATCCGGACCACGGGCGCGACGTCCTCGCCGCCCGTGAAGTAGGCCCAGAGCCGCTCGGGGGCCCACGACCGCGCACCGCCGGCCGCGTCGACGGTGGCGCCGTAGTCGACGTCGAGACCGGCCTCCACGGGCTCGACGGTGACCTCGCGGCCGTCGACGACGAGGGTGAGCGGCGCGGTGGCGCGTGGGCCGAGCTGCTCGGCCAGGAGCTCCCGTGCGACGGCCGGGCTGTGCCCGCCGATCGGCACGCCGGCCACGGTCGTGCCGCGTGGGACGTTGTCACCGGCGACGAGGTACGCCGCGGCGTAAGCGCCGCCGAGCAGCACCACCAGCCCGGCCAGCAGCACCAGGACGACGACACCGCCCTCGCGCTCGCGGTCGGGGTGCCTCACGGCGCCGATTCTAGGGAGCGGGGAGGCCGTCGTCCGGCTCATCGCGCCGGGCGGGGCGGACCGTCGCGACGGCGAGCAGCAGCACCACGAGGCCCGCGCCCAGGAGCAGGTAGCCGGCCGCGTTGCCCGGCACGAGGTAGCTGCCCGAGGGCCGCGCCGGCACGACGTACGCGACGAGGCCCACCCACCCGACGGCGAAGGCGAGCCGGGTCCACCACCCCGGCGGCAGCGCCACCAGGGTCGTCAGGGTCGCCGCGAGGCCGAGCACGAGCCCCCACCACAGCTGGTGCAGCGCCACCACGGCGACGGCGGTCACGACGCCGACCACGAGCAGCCCGAGGGCCACCAGGACGTGCAGCAGCGTGCGCACCGGTGGGGTCAGAGACCCGCGAAGAGGTCGGTCTCGTAACCCTCGGGTCCCGGCGCCGGAGTGCCGCGCACGATCCGGAACGACTCCTCGGCCCAGAAGGCGTGCCCGCTCTCCGCGCCGGAGAAGAACGGCCCGTCCACCTCCACCTGGGTGCGGTGCTGCTTGAGCGCGTGCATCTTCTGCTCGACGTGCGACGAGCCGTCGACCCGCGCGGTGATCAGGTCGTCGGGGGTGATGAACGGCGGCAGGTCGCCGTCGGGGTCCATGCCGGCGAAGGTCTCGGTGTCGCCGGTCGCCCGGATCGCACGCAGGCTCTCGCGCATCCGGCTCTCCGACATCGCGCCCCAGTAGGCCTTGGTGATCTCCCACGGCTCCCCGAGGTCGAGTCGGTAGGACGAGACCCCGGCCAGCAGCATGCCGTACATGGCCACCCGGTGGGCCTGGATGTGGTCGGGGTGTCCGTAGCCGCCGAACTGGTCGTAGGTCACCAGCACCTGCGGGCGCACCTCGCGCACCACCCGGACGAGGTGGTCGGCGGCCTCGGTGAGATCGGCGTGCCAGAACGCGTTGTCGTGCACCTCGTCCGCGGGGATCGCGTGGCCGTCCTCGTGCCACTTCATGCCGGAGTCGCGGTAGGCGCCGAAGCCGCCGAGGAACCGGTGGTCGGTCACGCCGAGCACCTCCATCGCCTCGGCGAGCTCACCGCGCCGGTGCTCGCCGAGGGCGTCCTCGCGGTGGGCGGCGAGGTGCTCGAGGTCGGGCACCAGCACCTCCCCCATCTCGCCGGCCGTGCAGGTGACCAGCGTGACGCCCCGGCCCTCGGCGACGTAGCGAGCCATGGTGGCGCCCTGGTTGATCGTCTCGTCGTCGGGGTGGGCGTGCACGAGCAGCAGCCGCTGCTCCGGGGTCTCGGGCATGGCCCGAGCCTATTCCGGCGCCCCCGCGCCACCCGGCGGCTGGTCACGCTTCAGGCGCCGAGGCGCGGTCGGCAGGTCGGGCGGCGGGAGCGGGGGCGTGGCCGGGCCGGCGGGCTCGTCGGTGTCGAGCCACCCGTCGAGCTCGTCGGCGAGCAGGTCGAGCACCGGCTCCGGGGCGTCGCTGAGCACGGCCCAGGGGTGGTCCTCGTCGTCGTCCTCCCCCGCCAGGCGCTCGCGGCGCACGTGCGCGTCGTACCCCTCCCGCCGGAGACGGGACGCCGCCCGCCCGGCCGCGTCCTCGTCGAACACGATCAGCCGCACCGCGCCGCTCCTCCCGCTCCGTCGAGGAGGTCGGCGAGCTCGGGCAGGAAGGGCCGGTCCGGCTCCAGCCAGTCGACCTCGCCGAGCTCGTCGACGCAGAGCCAGCGGACGGCGTCGTGGCCGTCCTCGCGGATCGCGGGCTCGCCCTCGAGCAGTCGCGCGTGGGCGACCGTCAGCTCGTGGGTCCCGCCGATGGGCGCGGCCCCGTCGAGCCACCCGACCACCTCGACCGTGCACCCGAGCTCCTCGTGCAGCTCGCGGACCAGCGCCTGAGCCGCCGACTCCCCGGGCTCGACCTTGCCGCCGGGCAGCTCCCAGCGACCGGCGGCGGCCGCGGGGCGGGTGCGCCGCGCGGCGAGCACCCGACCGTCGCGCACGAGCGCGGCGCCCACCACCTGCACCCGTCCGGCGTCCTCGGCCACGCGGGCACGCTACGACCTCGGCGCTTCCCCCACCAAGGCGCCGCCCCGTGCCGAGGGCAAGGTCGGCACGTCAACGCCCCGGCTAGCGTGGGCGCATGGCGTACCTCGAGGGCGTACACCTGGTGCGGGGCGAGGACGAGCACGACGACGTGGAGGCCCTGACCGGGCTGCTCGGCGAACCGGTCGGGCTCGACGGGGTGCTCGACGACCTCCGGCGCCGCGGCAGGCGCGGGCTCGCGCCCGGCCTCGCCGTACGCCGGGCGCTGACGTGGGACGCCCGGGACCGGGCCGACCGACAGTGGTGGCCGCAGGGCATCACCGGGTCGCACGACGCCACCGACGCACCGCGCGCCGACGGCCGGCGGCTGCTGCTCGTGTCGTGGTACGCCAAGCGGGGTGCCGACGGCAGCGAGCCGGGGAGCCGTCTCTCCGTCGTCGACCTCGCGACGCGCGCCTACGAGCACGTGCTGCTCGTCGTGCCGGGCGTCGACGACGCGGGCGGGCCCGTGCTGCGCCCGCTCAAGGTGCACGCCGGCGGCATCGTGTGGCGGGGCGACCACGTGCACGTCGCGGCCACCGCGCGGGGGGTCCTGACCTGCCGCGCCGGCGACGTGCTCCGGGTGCCCGACGGCCTCGCCGACCTGCTCCCGACCCACGGCCACCGCTACCTGCTACCCGTGCGGCGGGGCTACGAGGCCCGCACCGACGAGGGGGTCGAGCGGCTGCGCTACTCCTTCCTCTCCCTCGACCGCTCGACGCCCGAGCCCGGACTGCTCGCCGGCGAGTACGGCAGCAGCAAGCAGTCGCGCCGCCTGGTCCGCTACGCGCTCGCGGCCGACGGGACGTTCGTCGCCGACTCCGACGGCGCCGTCCGTCCCGAGCTCCTCGACCCCGCCGGACCGGCACGGATGCAGGGTGCGGTCTGGGCGGGCGGTGGCTACCACGCCACGGTCTCCCACGGCCCCTGGCACCCCGGCTCGCTGTACGCCGGGAGACCCGGTGCCCTGCGCCGGCGCCGGTGGGCCGCGCCGATGGGTCCGGAGGACCTCAGCTGGTCACCGGCGGACGACCGTCTGTGGTCGGTGAGCGAGCACCCACGCCGCCGCTGGGTGTTCGCGATGGCCCGCAGCCGAGGGTCCGATGCCCTAGGGTGAGGTCGCGGTCCGGGACCATTTCCACGCAGCGGCATCACCGGTGGGGTGGCCCGGGCCGCCTGCATTTCCCCACCTCCGGCCCTCGGACATGGGGAGGCGCCGCCTGCGAGCGGCGCCTCCGGTCGGGCGGTCCGGACCAATCCCGCGCAGCGGCTGACAGGTGATGGCCCGGACCGCGTCTGTGGGCTGGTTCCGTTCGATCTTCGGGGCGACGGGGAGGAGGGTCGCTCCTCCCCGCCTTGGCGGTGGGTCCCGGGGTGGACGTCCGCCCCGGGACCCGCCTGGCTCCTGCGTCAGAAGGTCAGCGGACCGTCTTGGTGTCCTCGGCCTTCTTGGTGGTGTCGGTCGCGAGGACCTTCACCTGGTACTTCGTCTTGTCCTTGCCGTTGTTGTCGGCCACGGTGAACTTGTGGTTCCCCTTGCTGCCGAGGGTCGAGGTCTTGAGCAGCTTGAGGCTGCCGTCGCCCTTGACCTTGTACAGCTTGACCGTGGCACCAGCGGCGGCCTTCGGGGCGTCAGCGGTGAGGACGTCGTCCTGGGCACCGTTGTTCTCGCCCTGGAGCTCGACCGTGATGGCCTTCTTGGCCCAGGTGATCGGGTCGGAGTCGGTCATCGTGGTCGGGGTGGTCGCACTGGGGTCACCAGCACCGTTCACGACCGTGTGCTGCTGCGCCATCTCGGCGGTCAGCACCTGGGTCGCCGGGTCGGCCGAGAAGGCCATGATGCCCGGGGTCGAGGTCGTGAAGTCGGACAGCGTCTGGTCGAAGTCCTCGTCGGTGTCGAAGTCCGCCACCGTCGAGTCGTCGCTGATCCGGGCGAGCTGGTCGCCGATCAGGTTGCCGTACTGGTCCTTGACCCAGAGGTTGAACTCGAGGTCGTTGCCCATCACGACGTCACCGGTCGGCTCGCCGGCCGCCCGCTCGAGAGAGATCTCGGGCGAGTTGATCGGCGCGGTCGCGTCAAGAGCCAGCGTGACGGTCTTGGTCACGGCTCCGGCCTTGACGGTGACGACCATCGTGTCGAGACCGTCGGCGTCGAACGCTTCGTCGCGCTCGATGGCGGCCACGATGCCGGCCTCGGCCGAGTCACCGGTCGAGATGTCGGCGGTGGTTCCGAGGCTCTTGAAGAAGCCCCAGAGGTCGCCGGCCGCGTCGTGACCGTCGGCCAGGGTCAGGTCGCCCACCGACTCGGCGTTCGGCGACAGGAAGCCCTTGTCGACGGAGACGGTGACCGGGTAGTCCTCCAGCACCGGGTCGTTGTTCGGGTTGGTGTCGCCGTCCTTGCCGGTGACCACGATGTCGAGGTCAGCCGGGCGTCCGGGGCCGTACCACGAGCCGTACAGCGCGTCGGTGTCGATGATGACGTCCGACACCTCCGGCGGCACGATGAAGTGGACCGACAGGTCCTGCTCGGCGTTCGCCGGCTGGTTGGCAGCGGTCGGGTCATCCGGACCGAGGTTGCCCTGGAGCACCGTGGCGTGGTTCTTCGCCTCGTAGGCCAGCGCGTTGAGCACGCTGGTCTCGGGAACCGGAGTCACGTTCGACGGCACGGGCGGGTCCTTCAGCGCCACCGTGAAGGCACCGTCGGCGCCGGTCACGAAGGTCGCGTGGTCCGCGTCGACGACGGTCACGCCGGCGGGCTGGGCTGCCTGCGGAGCGAAGGCGGAGTCGATGCCCGGGGTGAAGTGCATCCGGATCTCGCGCCCTGCCAGGGCGCCCTTGGCGTTGGCCAGCTTGCCGGTCACGGTGTAGGACCCGTTGATCGGAGCGATGGCCGAGAGGCCGTCGGTGTAGGTGATCTCGGACTCGGAGGCCGCGAAGGTCTCGGGGGTCGCGTTGGTCAGGCCCACGCCGGCGACGTTGGGACGACGGGCGTCGAGGGTGTAGTCACCCTGCGGGAGCCCACCGGCCACCATCCCGTCGTTCGGAGCCGGGACGTTGAACACGCCCTGGGCGTTGGTCTCGCCGCCGTACCACGGAGTCTGTGCGCCCGCGAAGGTCCAGCGGTACTCGACGTCGCTGCCGGTCAGGTTCTCGTCGATCGGGTTGCCGCGCTGGTCGAGGGTGGCGATCGAGAACTCGTCGCCGTCGCTCAGCTCGTCGATGTCGAAGTTGGTCCGGTTCCAGTTGTTGACGATGTCCACGGTCTGCAGGGCAGGCGTGTAGGTCGTCACCGCGGCGGTCGTGACCTTGTCGGTGCCGGACTGGTAGACGTTGGTGTCGGTGGTGTTCACGAAGTAGGTGAACGTGCCTGCCGTGGTCTGGCTGCTGTCGACGTACTCACCCTTGGCATTGGTGTAGCCGAGGATGGTGCTGACGTCGTCGCCGGTCGCCGGAGTTCCCTGGTCGTCGAAGAGCCCGACCTGGGCGCCTGCGACGGCCTTGCCGGTCGTGTCGGTCACCTTGAGGGTGATCACGGAGTCGGCCGGGTTGGCCCGCTCCTGGGTCGCCGGCGTGGCGGTGATCGCGCCGATCTGCTGCACGTACAGCGTCGACGCCTCGGCGTCCTCGGTCCACGGGATGTTCGTGAACGACGCGAGCACGATCTGGTTCGGCTCGGCTCCCGCCGAGTACGGGTAGCCCGCGATGTCGTAGCTGATCATGAAGGTGTCGGACGCCGGGTCGACTGTCGCATCCTGGTTGAACAGCTCGTTGCTGGGGGCCCAGGTGGTGACCTCGGTCGTGCCGTCGGAGACGGTGCCGGTGACACCCACGTACTCACCGGCGTGGCCGGCTTCGGTGTACGGCGACTGGAACACGCCGAGGCTGCCCTCGGTGGCCATCTCGACCGTGTTGCCGCCCGCCGCCGAGAGGACGGTGGCGACGAAGGTGTCAGCGTTGGCGACACCGGTGTTCGGAACCGCGCGCAGTGTCACGCTGGTACCGGGCGCCGGGACTGTCGACCAGTCGACCTGGAAGGCGCCGTTGGCGTTGCGGGCGACCAGGCCTCCGGGGATGTCGGTCCAGTTGGCACCCGCGTCGGTCGAGTACTGGAACAGGACGCTCGTGACGCTCGCGCCGCCACCTGCCACGAGCGAGACGCTCGTGTTGGTGCCGTCGTCCTCCGTGGAGATGTCCGCTGAGCCCTCAGGGACGTAGAGGCTCACCGCGTTGGCGGGGAGCGTGTCCGCGATCGGAATGGCCGACGCGGAGCCGGCGAGGAACGGAGCCCCCGCCACTGCGAGCGCGGAGACGGCTACTGCCGCGAAGCCGCGCTTCATGCCGCTGCTATTCATGTTTGTTCCTTCCGGAATTCGGTTGTCCGGTCGGAGCTGCCCCCGACCGACTGCCGGCTCCGAGGAGCCAGCAGCTCGACTCGACGGAGGGTGCATGTCGTCCGCTCTGGGCGGGCACACGTCCCCCGTGTTGCCGATTGCGACGCTAGGGGCCGGAAGGCGTGGCGCGACGGCGAGATGTGCAGGGAAGGAAACAAGCCAACTACCCCCAGAACAGGACGTTCGCCTCTGCCGGGCCTGTCCCGGGCCGCGTTACGTTTCCCGCCGAGCAGTTCGGTCGAGTTCGGGGGAGCACCAGTGCCGATGCACGGGGGAGACGTGCCCGCACACCAGCGGGGACGTCCTCAGCGCCTGCCCGACGACCCGACCCCCTATACGGGGCGGCACGTCGGGTGCGAGCAGCGCGCCGCCTGGTTGCTGGCCAGCTCCCGGATCCTGCACCCCGACCCGGCGGTGCGGTCGCGCACCTGGTTCGTCGAGGCGCTGCGGGCCCGGGACGTGCCGGCCGACCCGCCCCGCATCTCGCGGTGGGAGTCAGGCGCCCACCCGGCACAGCCGCACGTCATCGCGGCGTACGAGGACATCCTGGGGGTGCGTCCCGGCACCATCAGCGCGGTCACGGTCGGCATGCGCCGCGCCTTCGGCACCCACGTCCCGGCCCGCGACCAGGTGGTGCGCGACGACAGCAGGGACCTCGAGACTCTGCTCGACGAGGTGCAGTCGGGCCGGGGCAGCGCGCTCTCCTGGGAGCGGGTGGCCGGCTCGCTGACGCGGCACGGCCGGGTCTTCCTGCGCCGCAGCGAGTGGGACGACCTCGCGCACCGGCTCGTCGACGAGCTCGGCCGGTCGGTCGGCCTCGGCTACGTCGGCCGCTTCGAGGCGGCCGTGGTCCTGCTGCGTCACCCGTCGTCGAGCGGACCGCTGTCGCGGGCCCTGGGCAGCTACGTGATGGACCCCGACGCGCAGGTCCTGGGCCCCGTGCTGAACCTGCTCGCGGAGCGGGGGGAGAAGCACACGAGCGAGCTGGTGCTGCGCCTGCTGGGCTCCGATCGCGTCCCGCTGCGCCGGGCCGCCGCGTCGGTGGCCGCCGACAAGGTCCGCCGCGGGCACTTCGACCTCCACCTGCTGCCGGCGCTGGAGGAGCACGCACGGCTGAGGCTGCACCACGAGGATGCGCTCGACGGCGGCCTCGACGCGCTCGACCTCGCCACCCAGCTCCCGACCGGCCCCTACAGCCGGATCGTGGACTCGATCGGCGGCTGCGCGTCCAGCTGCAGCGGGCCCGGACCCACCACGAGCTGGTCCCGCGACCCCAGGCGGTTCGTGTGGTCGGCGAGATGGCGTCCCGCGTGCAGGTGGAGGCCACCGGCACCGACCGCGGGGAGCCCGACCTCATGCTGCGCCGGCTGCTGCGTGAGGCGCTGCTGCACTCGCACAAGCCGCGGCGCCACCACGCCGCCGTGCTGCTCGGCGCCAGCCCCTACGGCGACGCCGTCGCCCACGCGTGCCAGGAGCTCACGGGCGCCTCCAACCACTTCCTCGCCGCGCGCGCCTGGACCGTGCTGATGCGCGTGGGCCACGGCGGCGAGCGCTCCGAGCTGGCGGAGCGGGCGCTCACCGAGGACCGCCCGGCGCTGCGCGGCCGGGCCCTGGTCAACCTCGGCCTCGACCCCGAGCCGGTCTCGCGCGACGAGGCCCGGGCGATCGTGGCGGGGTTGGAGGCCGAGTGCGAGGACGTCCCGGTGCGGCACGGCGCGATGTTCGCGCTCGGCATGTCCGGCGCCGAGGAGCTCGACGGCCTGCTCCACCACCGCTGCGACGCCGTACGGCGCGGCTCCCGGTGGTGGCTCGACACCGGCCCCGCGATCCACGACCGCCCGCCGGCGCCCGCGCCTCGGGGCTGACCGCCCCGGACGTGCCGGAAGGCGCCACTCGGGAGCGGCGCCTTCGTGACGGGCGGTCCGGACCGTTCCCGCGCAGCGGCGGCAAGAACAGTCCGGACCGCGTCTGCGGGCGGGGACCCGTCATCCCCGGGGAGACGGAGAGGAAGAAGACCTCCTCCCGTCCTGCGGGGGTCCCGGGGCGGTGAACCGCCCCGGGACCCTCGTGGCTGTTGCGTCAGAAGGTCAGCGAACCGACTTCTTGTTGCTCGTGGCCTTCTTGGTGGTGTCGGTCGCGGAGACCTTGGCAACGTACTTCGTCTTGTCGTTGCCGTTCTTGTCGTTCACCGTGAACTGCTTGTTGCCCTTGCCGTTCAGGGTCGAGGTCTTCAGCAGCTTCTTGCTGCCGTCAGCCTTGACCTTGTACAGCTTCACGGTGGCACCAGCAGCGGACTTCGGCCCGTCGACGGTGAGGACGTCGTCCTTGCCGCCGTTGTCCTTGCCCTTGAGCTGGACCTCGATGGTCTTCTTCACCCACGTGATGGGGGCGGAGTCGGTCATCGTCGTCGGGTAGGTGTCGGTGGGGTCACCAGCATCGTCGACGACCGTCTTCTGCTGCTGCATCTCGGCGGTCAGCACCTGCGTGGCCGGGGCGTCGGAGAAGGCGACGATGCCCGGGGTCGAGGTGGTGAAGTCCGACAGGGTCTGGTCGAAGTCCTCGTCGGTGTCGAAGTCCGCCACCGTCGAGTCGTCGCTGATCCGGGCGAACTGGTCACCGACCACGTTGCCGTACTGGTCGTGGGCCCAGAGGTTGAACTCCAGGTCCTTGCCCACCGTGACCTTGCCCGTCGGCTCGCCGTCCGCGCGGTCGAGAGCGATCTCGGGCGTGTTGATCGGGTCGCGGGCGTCCAGGTCGAGCGTGACGGTCTTGGTCACGTCACCGGCCTTGACGGTCACGGTCATCTGCGAGAGGCCGTCGGCGTCGAAGCCGGGGTCCCGCTCGATCGCGGCCACGGCGCCGGCCTCGGCGTCGTCACCGGTCGAGGTCTGCACCTCGGTGCCGAGGTTCTCGAAGAAGCCCCAGAGGTCGCCGGCCGCGTCGTGGCCGTCGGCCAGGACCAGGTCGCCCGCCGACTCGGCGTTGGGCGACAGGAAGCCCTTGTCGACCGAGACGGTGACCGGGAAGTCCTGCAGCTCGTCGGGATCGGTCCCGGCGTCCGGCCCGTCAGCACCGAAGACGGTGATGTCGAGGTCGGCGGGACGACCCGGACCGTACTGTCCACCACCCTCGGTGTACAGCGCGTCGGTGTCGACCGTGATGTCGGTCGCCTCGGGCTGCACGATGAAGTGGATCGCCAGGTCCTGCTCGGCATTCGCCGGCTGGTTGGCATCGGTCGGGTCGTTCGGACCGAGGTCACCCTGGAGCGACGTGCCGTCACCCTTGCCCTCGTAGGCCAGCGCGTTGAGCGTGCCGTCTTCCGGGGTGGGGGTCACGTTCGGCGGCACGGCCGGGTCCTTCAGCGCGACGGAGAAGTCACCGTCCGCGTCCGTGATCACGGTCGCGTGGGTGGCGTCGATACGGGTGACGCCGGCCGGCTGCGAGGCCTGCGGCGCGAACGCCGAGTCCGCGTCCGGGCTGTAGGTGAGGTGCACCTCGCGGCCACCCAGGCCACCGCCGTCGTTGGCCAGGTTGGCGTTGACGGTGAAGCTGCCGTTGACCGGAGCGTTGGCGGAGGCGTCCTCCTGGTAGGAGATCTCCGACTCGGAGGCCGCGAAGGTCTCGGGCACGGCGTTCTTCAGGCCGGCACCGCCGACGTTCGGACGACGCGCCTCCAGGGTGTAGTCACCCTCGGGGAGCTGACCGCCCGCCATCGCGTCGGTCGGAGCCGGGACGTCGAACTCGCCGTCGGCGTTGGTCTCGCCGCCGAACCACGCCGTGGTGGTCGTGGCGCCGGCGCCGCTCGGGTCGAAGACCCAGCGGTACTCGACGTCGTTGCCGGCGAGGTCCTCGTTGAGCCCGTTGCCGCGCTGGTCGAGGGTGACGACCGTGAAGTCGTCGCCGTCGCTCAGCTCGTCGATGTCGACGTTGGAGCGGCCCCAGTTGTTGACGATGTCGACCTTGTCGAGCACCGGGGTGTAGCTGGTGACGGTGAAGGTCGTCGCCTTGTCGACGGCGGACTGGTACTCGTCGTTGTCCGTGGTGTTCACGAAGTAGGTGTAGGTACCGGAGCTCGGCGACGGCACGTCGGCGACGATCTCGCCGTTGCCGTCGGTGTAGCCCACGATGGTGTCGGGACCGTCGGTGTCGGGACCAGCGCCGTCGGTGTCGAGGTCGGCCAGGCCGACCTCCGCACCCGCCACCGGCTTGCCGGTGGTGTCCTTGACGGTCAGCGTCGTCGACGTGGCCGCGTCGTTCGCCACCTCGACGGAACTCGGCGTCGCCGTGATCGAGCCGATCTCCTGCACGTACAGCGTGGAGCCCTCGGCGTCGTGCGACTGGTTGGTGTAGGAGCCGAAGACGACCTGGTTGACCTCTGCACCCGCGGAGTACGGGTAGCCGGTGATGTCGAGGACCGCGTCCCACGAGTCCGCGCCGGTCTGGGCGTGCTCGGTGGCGTTGACACCGGGGAAGGCAGGATGGCCGTCGCTCATGTTCCAGGTGGCGAACACGTCACCGCCGTCGGACACCGTGCCCCGGATGCCGACGTAGTCGCCGTCGTGGCCGGTGTAGGGCGCCTGGAAGACACCGAGGTTGCCCTCGGAGGACATCTCCACGGCATCGCTGGCGTCCGGCACGAAGGGGATGGCGACCTGCGCGGTGTCACCACCGGGGCCTCCGACCGCACGCACGTGGGTCAGGTTCGCCGGCGGGTTGGCCCACTCGGCGCCGAAGACGCCGTCGGCGTTGCGCGCCACGGGCGAGCCGATGTCGGTCCAGGTCGTACCGGAGTCGGTGGAGTACTGGAACACGACCGAGGTCACGTCGCTGCCGGCACTGGCCAGGAGGGACGCGGTCGTGTTCTGCCCGTCGTCCTTGATCGAGACGCAGCAGCCGTACGGGGTGTACAGCACGACCTGGTCCGATCCGAGCGAGGTGTCGATCTGGTCCGCGAGTGGCGTAGCCGACGCGGACGTGGCGAGGAACGGAGCCCCCACCACTGCGAGCGCGGAGACGGCTACTGCCGCCAACCCACGCTTCATGCCGCTGCTCTTCATTGATGATTCCTTCCGGATGGTGATCCGGCCGAGTAACCCCCGACCGACTGGTGGCCCTCGGGCCATCGTCTGGACGCATGCGGGGGCGGTCCCATCAGGCATGGACAGATCCCCCGTGTGTGCCTGGGGTGACGTTAGGTTGCGCCGATCTTGAGGTGCCGAGATGTTGCAGGACGCAGAAATGCGCGCAACTTCGAAGCGGCCGCCGCGGTCAGCCGGTCAGATGCAGATGGACGCGCGCGGACTGGTCTAGTCTGGGCGGAGGTCGATTCGTGCTCGGGGGGGACGAACGTACACATGCAAGTTCACGGGGGAATGGCGCCCACGAGGAGGCGCGGGCGTCCACAGCGCCTGCCCGAGGACCCGACGCCCTACGCGAGTCGGCACGTGGGGTGCGACCAGCGGGCCGCCTGGCTGCTGGCGACCTCGCGGTTGATGCACCCCGACCAGGAGCTCGTCGCGCGCGCCCGGTTCGTCGAGGAGCTGCGCGCCCGCGGGATCCCGGCCGACCCCACCCGCATCTCGCGCTGGGAGTCCGGCTCGCACCCCGTGCAGCCGCAGGTCAGCGCGGCGTACGAGCAGATCCTGGGGCTCAGCGCGGGCTCCCTGAGTGCGGTGACGGTCGGCATGCGGCGCGCCTTCGGAAGCCAGGTGGTGCTCCGTGAGCAGGTCCCGATCGACGACAGCGGCGATCTCGAGTCGCTGCTGGACGAGGTCACGAGCGAGCGCCCGACGGGAGTGGCCTGGCAGCGCATGGCCACCACCCTGACACGGCACGGCCGGGTCTTCCTGCGCCACGGCGAGTGGGAGGAGCTCGCGACCCGCCTGGTCGACGAGCTCGCCCGGGCCGTCGGCATCAGCTACGTGCGACGCTTCGAGGCGGCCGTGACCCTGCTGCGGCACCCCTCGTCCAGCAGCCCGATGTCGCGGGCCCTGGGCACCTACGTCATCGACCCCGACGCCCAGGTGCTGGCGCCGGTGCTCAACCTGCTGTGCGAGGTCTACGAGCAGCAGGCCAGCGACCTCGTGCTCCGGCTGCTCCACACCGAGCGGATGCCGCTGCGGCGGGCAGCCGCCTCCGTGGCGGCGGACAAGCTGCGACGCGGTCACTTCGGGCCGTCGTCACTGGCGCTCCTGGAGGAGCACGCCTGCCACCGGCTCCGCCACGAGGACCCGCTCGAGGGGGGCCTCGACGCCCTTGACCTGGCGACCCAGCTGCCCGCGGCGTCGTTCACCACGGTGCTGGAGTCGATCGGCGATCGGCGGGTGCGCGCCCAGCTCCAGGGCGCTCGGGCCACCAGCGAGCTCGTGGCGGCGCCCCAAGCAGCCCGTGTGGTCGCCGAAGCCGTGGCCTGCATCCAGGCCGACGCGACCGGTGAGAACGCGGAGCCCGACCCGATGCTGCGCCGCCTGGTGCGCGAGGCGCTGCTGCACCCCCACAAGCCCCGCCGCCATCACGCCGCCGTGCTGCTCGGCGCCAGCCCCTACCGGCACGCCGTCTCACGCGCATGCCACACCATGACAGGGGGGGACAACTCCTTCCTCGCCGCGCGCGCCTGGACGGTGCTCATGCGCGTCGGGCACGCCGGCCGCCGCTCCGAGATCGCACTGCGTGCGCTGAGCGAAGGACGCCCCGCGTTGCGCGGCCGGGCCCTGGTCAACCTCGGACTCAACCCTGAACCCATCTCACCCGGCGAGGCCCGGGCGATCATCGCCGGTCTGCGGGCCGAGGCCGAGCAGGTGCCGGTGCGGCACGGCGCGCTCTTCGCGCTCGGCATGTCCGGAGCCGAGGAGCTCACGACACTCGTCGACCACGGCTCCGACGCCGTGCGACGAGGCTCGCGGTGGTGGGTCGCGCACGGGCCGGCGATCCACGACCACGTGCTGGCACCGGCCGCGGCACAGCGGACGAGCTAGCGCGGCTGCCGGGCCAGCTGCCGGCTCTGGGCGACCAGGCGGCCGGCGCTGTCCCAGACCTCGCAGTCCTCCTCGAACATGCCCCCGGCGAGGTTGCGGGTGGCGTGGTGCACCCGGAGCCAGCCCGGAGCGGGCACCGCCCGCACGTGCGCGGTCAGCTCGAGCGTCGGCGCCCAGCCGGGCATCCCGAGGTCGAAGGTGACCGGCGGCAGCGCGTCGACCACCATCAGCAACGACAGGGGGTCGGGGTCGCGGCCGTCGGCCAGCCGGAACCAGGCCCGCAGGTGGCCGTTCCCGCTCGGCTCCCCCACCGCCCAGCCGATCGAGGCCGGGTCGAAGCGCATGTCGAAGCGCTGGAGCAGCGGCGCCGCAGCGAGCACCTCGGGCGGCGCCATGCTGCTGGGCACGCACTCCTCCGGTGGGGGCATGCTCGGCTCCTCGGCGGTGGTGCGCACGTCGCTCGGCAGCGCCGCCAGGTCGCCGTACGTCGCGAGGGCGGTGAGCCGCGCCGAGCCGTCCTGCGCGAGGTCGGCAGCCATGGTCGCGATGCTGCCGCCGTCGCGCAGCACCCGCGTGGTCACCGTGGCCCGCCCCGGCAGGGAGGCCGACAGGTAGTAGGCGCTGACCACGATCGGGTCCGGCCGCTGCGGCCGCGTGCGGCGCAGCGCGTTGCCGACCACCGCGAGGAGGTAGCCGCCGTTCACGCCGCCGCCGACGACCCACCCCGGCGCGAGGTCGAGCGCGAAGCGTCCCTCCCCCGCGGCGTCGAGACGGATGTCGCGGTCGAACTCGGGCTCGGCAGGGGCTTCGGGCACCTCGGCAGCCTACGGACACGAATCCGGCGAAGTCCCCGTGATCCGGCTCACCACGCGCCACAATGTTCCGGGGGAAATCCGAAGGCAGACAGCGCGATGGGAACCGGCTCCGGCCGGTGGAACGGGGTGACATGCCCGGGAGGCCGCCCGTAGCGCCGCACCGCCGCCTCGCGGTGTGGCGCTGGCTGTGGCGCGCCGTCGTGGTCACGGGCTTCGTGGCAGCGGTGCTCGTGCACGTCTACCGACCCTCCGACCTCGCGGTGGCCATCGCCTTCATCGGCATCGAGGCGGGAGCGGCCCTCGTCGCCTGGGGCAACGGCTTCCGCGCCCCGCGCGAGCAGCGCCTGCCGAACATGCTCGTCGCAGCCGGCCTGACCTCGAACGTGCTCGGAGAGCTGGCCTGGTACACCCTGATCAACGGCAACGCCGAGACCGACGTGTCGCTCGCCGACGTCGGCTGGCTGGTCGCCTACGTCTTCCTCGGCGGCGCACTGGTGGTCACCCTGTGGCGCTCGCGCGAGCCCGGCAGCAGGTACGACGTCGACTCGGTCATCGACGCGCTGACGATCGTCACGGTCAGCGTGCTGATCCTCTGGAACCTCTCCATCGACGCGATCGCCGGCGACCCCTCGCTGTCGCCCGGGGTGAAGGTGGTCTGGTCGATCTACCCGATCGCCGACGCGCTGCTGCTCGCCCTAGTGATCCGGCTGCTGACCAACCGGCGGGCGCGGGCCGCGACGGACAAGTGGTTCGCCGTCGGTGTGATCAGCTGGCTGGTCGCCGACCTCGGCTTCCTCACCCTCCCGCTCAACGACCCCAACGAGGCCTGGGAGAACACCCTCTGGATGCTCGGCGCGATCCTGATGGCGCGCCCCTTCCGCCCCGCGCAGGTCGACCTCGCCCAGGACGCCGAGTCGGAGGAGCACGAGTCCGAGCTGGTCACGCTGCTGATCGCGATCCTGCCGCTGCTGGTGCCGCCGATGCTGGTGCTGGTCGACGTGTGGACAGGCCGCGGCGTGCAGCCGGGCCAGCTCGCGGTCGGCATGACGATCCTGGCGGTGCTGGCCTTCGTGCGCACCGCACGCCTGCTGCGCTCCGAGCGCGAGGCGCGACGCAGCCTCGCCGCCGCCCGGGACGCGGCCCTGGCCGGGTCGCGCGCCAAGTCGGCCTTCCTGGCGACCATGAGCCACGAGATCCGCACGCCGATGAACGGCGTCATCGGGCTGACCGGCCTCCTGCTCAGGACCGACCTCGACCCCCGGCAGCAGCAGTACGCCGAGGGGGTGCGCGGCGCGGGCGAGGCGCTGCTCACGCTCATCAACGACATCCTCGACTTCTCCAAGGTCGAGGCCGGCAAGCTCGAGCTCGAGATCGTGGACTTCAGCCCGGTGCAGGTGGTCGAGGAGGCCGCCGAGCTCGTGGCGGACACCGCGCAGAACAAGGGCCTCGAGCTGCTCGCCTACTGCTCGCCCGAGCTGCCCGAGATGCTGCGCGGTGACCCTGCCCGGCTGCGGCAGGTGCTGCTCAACCTGACCGCCAACGCGATCAAGTTCACCGAGTCCGGGGAGGTCGTGCTGCGTGCCTCCGTCGAGGGCCCGGCACCCGACGGCGCCGGGGTCGTCGCCCGCTTCGAGGTGACCGACACCGGGGTCGGCATCGAGGCCGCGGACTCCGCCCGGCTCTTCGAGGCCTTCTCACAGGCCGACTCCTCCACCACGCGGCGCTACGGCGGCACCGGTCTCGGGCTGGCGATCTGCCGACAGCTGGTCGGGGCCATGGGCGGCGAGCTCGGCGTCGAGAGCACGCCCGGTCAGGGCAGCACGTTCTGGTTCTCGCTGCCCCTCGAGCCCGCGCAGCACCCGGCCCCGACCAGCTACCGCAGTGCCGACCTCACCGGGGTGCGGGTGCTGGCGGTGGACGACAACGCGACCAACCGGCTGGTGCTCACCGAGCAGCTCGGCGCGTGGGGTGTCGAGGTCGACGCGGTCGAGGACGGCGAGACCGCGCTGGCGCGCCTCACCGCGCAGGCCGCCGCCGGCACGCCGTACAACCTGGCCGTGCTCGACATGTGCATGCCCGGCATGGACGGTCTCGAGCTGTCCCGGAGGATGCGCGCCCTGCCCGACGTGCCGTCCACGCCTGCCGTGCTGCTGACCTCGAGCCCCGAGGTCACCCCGACCGAGGCCCGCGCCGCGGGGATCTCCTCGACGCTCACCAAGCCGGTGCACCTCAACCACCTGCACGCGGCCCTGCAGGACGTGCTCCGCACCAAGGCCGCCGCCGATCGCGAGGCAGCCCGGGCCGCGGCAGTCGCCTCCGCGCCGCAGGGCGGCCCCTCCCGCGGTCACGTCCTCGTCGTGGAGGACAGCCCCACCAATCAGATGGTCGCCGTCGGGATGCTCGAGCACCTCGGCTACACCACCGAGGTCGCCGGGAACGGGCTCGAGGCCCTGGCGGCCGTCCGGCGGTCGGCCTTCGACGCGATCCTCATGGACTGCCGGATGCCGGAGATGGACGGCTACCAGGCCACCGGAGAGATCCGCCGGCTCGGCGGCGACGTGCAGCACGTGCCCGTGATCGCGCTGACCGCCGGTGCGATCGAGGGCGACATGGAGCGCTGCCTCGCGGCCGGCATGAACGACTACGTCGCCAAGCCGGTCTCGCTGAAGGCGCTCGACGCCGCCCTCGAGCGCTGGGTGCCGGCCCCGGCCCACTGAACATCCCCGCAGGTGCGGGACGAGCAGGATGACATGACCGCACTTGCGGACGTAAACTGTCCAATGTGCCGCACCTGAGGATCCGTGATGCAGCCGCCCTGCTCGGCGTCAGCGACGACACCGTGCGCCGGTGGATCGACCACGGCGACCTCACCGCGGCGACCGACGAGGCCGGGCGCAAGGTGGTCGACGGCCTCGAGCTCGCCCGGCTCGCGCGCGAGCAGGCGCGCAGCGCGCCGGACCCGCTGGGGGTCGCCAGCTCGGCCCGCAACCGCTTCGTCGGCCTGGTCACCGACATCCGCCAGGACAAGGTCATGGCCCAGGTCGAGCTCCAGTGCGGGCCGCACCGCGTGGTCTCGCTGATGAGCAGCGAGGCCGTGGACGACCTCGGCCTCGAGCTCGGCTCCGTCGCGGTCGCCGTCGTGAAGTCCACCACCGTGATCGTCGAGACCCCCCAGGGAGAGTCGTGACCCGCCTGCTGGCCGGCGGCCTCGCCGCCCTGCTCGTCGTACCGCTGGCCGCGTGCTCGTCCGACGGCAGCAGCGACTCCGGTGCGGCGGGGAAGACGATCACGGTGTACGCCGCGTCGTCGCTCACCGGCGCCTTCACCGAGCTCGGCACGCAGTTCGAGGAGAACCACCCCGGGGTGACCGTGACCTTCAACTTCGCCGGCTCCAGCGACCTCGTCGCCCAGGTCCAGCAGGGCGCGCCGGCCGACGTCCTCGCCACGGCCGACCAGGCGAACATGGACAGGGCGACGGGCGACGACCTCGTCGACGGCGACCCGGTGCCGTTCGCGACCAACACCCTCGAGATCGCGGTGCCGCCGGACAACCCCGCCGACGTGCAGGGGCTCGACGACCTGGCCTCCTCCGACGTCACGGTCGTGCTCTGCGCGCCCGAGGTGCCCTGCGGAGCCGCCGCGGTCGAGGTCGAGAAGAACGCCGGGATCGACATCAGGCCGGTGAGCGAGGAGCAGTCGGTGACCGACGTGCTCGGCAAGGTGTCCTCGGGCGAGGCCGACGCCGGGCTGGTCTACGTCACCGACGTGGAGGCCGCCGGGGACGACGTGACCGGCATCGAGGTGCCCGACGACGTCAACGTGGTCAACAGCTACCCCGTGGCGGTGCTGGACGGCAGCGAGCAGAAGGACCTGGCCGACCAGTTCCTGGAGCTCGTCGCGGGGGCCGACGGGCAGGCGGTGCTCGCCGACTTCGGCTTCGGACCGCCCCCGGGCTCGTGACCGCGGCAGCCCGCCGCGCCACCACCGTCGGGCTCCCCCGGTGGGTGGTCCTGCCGGCCGCCCTCGGCGCGCTGTTCATCGTGCTGCCGCTGGTCGCGATGATCATGCGGGTCGACTGGGCGGACTTCCCGTCGCTGGTGACCTCGCCCTCGGCGCGGGAGGCGCTGCTGCTCAGCCTGCGCACCTCGCTCGCCGCGACCGTCCTGTGCGTCGTGCTCGGCGTCCCGATGGCCCTCGTGCTGGCGCGGACGAGCTTCCCCGGCCAGGGCGTGCTGCGCTCGCTGGTGCTGCTGCCGCTGGTCCTCCCTCCGGTCGTGGGCGGCATCGCCCTGCTCTACACCTTCGGCCGGCGCGGGCTGCTCGGCGAGGAGCTCGACGTGCTCGGCCTCCAGGTCGCCTTCTCGACGACCGCCGTGGTGATGGCCCAGACGTTCGTGGCCCTGCCCTTCCTCGTCGTCTCGCTCGAGGGCGCGCTGCGCACGGCCGGTGACCGCTACGAAGCGGTCGCGGCGACGCTCGGGGCCCGCCCCACCACCGTGTTCCGCCGGGTGACCCTGCCGCTGGTGCTGCCCGGCCTCGCCTCGGGCGCCGTGCTCTCGTTCGCGCGGGCGCTGGGGGAGTTCGGCGCCACCATCACCTTCGCCGGTAGCCTCGAGGGCGTCACGCGCACGCTGCCGCTGCAGATCTACCTCCAGCGGGAGACCGACCCCGACGCGGCCGTGGCGCTGTCGCTGGTCCTGGTCGCGGTGGCGGTGCTCGTGATCGGGCTCGCCCGGGGCGGGCGGACGGCCTCGTGACCCTGCACGTCGAGGCGGCGCTCACCGACCGCGACGTCGAGGTCGCCCTCGACGTCGCCGACGGCGAGGTGGTCGCCGTCCTGGGGCCCAACGGCGCCGGCAAGTCCACCCTGCTGTCGGTCGTGGCAGGCCTGCTGCGTCCCGACCGGGGCCGGGTGGTGCTCGACGGCCGGGTGCTCTTCGACGACTCCGGCGCCTGGGTGGCTCCCCACGACCGTGGGGTCGCGCTGCTCGCCCAGGACGCCCTGCTCTTCCCCCACCTCAACGCCCGCGACAACGTCGCCTTCGGCCCGCGCAGCGCCGGGCGCGGGCGCGCCGAGGCGCGGCGTGCCGCCGAGCACTGGCTCGCCGAGGTCGACGCCGCCGACCTCGGGGACCGGCGTCCCCCGGAGCTCTCGGGCGGCCAGGCCCAGCGGGTGGCGCTGGCGCGGGCGCTCGCGGTCGAGCCGACGCTGCTGCTGCTCGACGAGCCCATGGCCGCCCTCGACGTGGCGGTCGCCCCGGCGTTGCGCCAGGTGCTGCGCCGGGTGCTGGCGGGCCGCTCGGCCGTGCTGGTGACCCACGACGTGCTCGACCCCCTGCTGCTCGCCGACCGGGTGGTGGTGCTCGAGGACGGCCGGGTGGCCGAGCAGGGCCCCACGAGCGAGGTGCTGGCCCGGCCGCGCAGCCGCTTCGCGGCCCGGATCGCCGGGCTGAACATGGTGCGCGGCCGGCTGCACGGCACCGCCGTCACCGCCGCCGACGGCCTCGCCGTCGAGGGTCGGGTCGAGGAACCCGGGGCGCCCTCGGGCGACGCGGTCGCCGTCTTCAGCCCGAGCGCGGTCGCGGTCTTCCCCCGACCCCCGGGAGGCAGCCCGCGCAACGTGCTCGAGGTGACGGTGACCGAGCTCGAGCCCCTCGGCGACCGGGTGCGGGTCCGCACGCGCGAGCAGGTCAGCGCCGACGTCACCCCCTCGGCGGTCGCCGACCTGGCCCTTGCCCCCGGGCAGCGGGTCTGCTTCGTGGTGAAGGCGAGCGAGGTCGCGGTCTACCGGGTGTGACTCCGGACGGGACCAACGGCTCTCCACGGAGGATTCCCGCTCCCCTACCTTGACCCCATGGCGTCCGCGTTCCCGTCGTGGGTGGCCGGTTACCGACGAGCCTTCCTGCGCGGCGACGTGCTGGCGGGGGTGACCGTGACCGCCTACCTGATCCCCCAGGTGATGGCGTACGCCGAGGTGGCCGGCCTCCCGGCGGTGGCGGGGCTCTGGGCTGCGGTGGCCTCGCTCGCGGCGTACGCCCTGCTCGGCTCCTCCCGCCAGCTGTCGGTCGGCCCCGAGTCGACGACGGCGCTGATGACGGCCGCCGCGATCGGTGCCGTCGCGGTGTCCGGCACCGCCGGGTACGCGGACCTGGCCGCGGCCCTGGCCCTGCTGGTGGCCGGCCTGTGCGTGCTCGGGTGGATCGGGGGCCTGGCCTTCCTGGCGGATCTGCTGTCGCGTCCGGTGCTGGTCGGCTACATGGCCGGCGTCGCCGGGATCATGGTCGTCTCGCAGCTCGGCAAGATCACCGGCATCGAGGTCGACGCCGACGGCTTCGTGCAGGAGATCGGCTACGTGCTGCAACACCTCGACCAGGTCCAGCTGCCGACCCTGGTGCTGGCGCTGGTCACCCTGGCGGTGATGCTGGCCGGCAGCGCGGTGTGGCCGCGGGCCCCGATGGCGCTGATCGGCATGGTCGGTGCGGCCGCCGCGGTCGCGCTGCTCGACCTGCAGGACCGCGGCGTCGCCGTGATCGGCGAGATCCCGGCGGGCCTGCCCCTGCCCTCGCTGCCGTCGGTGAGCCTCGACGGGGTGGTCGAGATCCTGCCGGCCGCCCTCGGCGTCGCCTTCGTCGGCTTCACCGACAACATCCTGACCGCCCGCGCGTTCGCGACCCGCCAGCACGACCGGGTGGACGCCAAGCGCGAGCTGCTCGCGCTGGGAGGCGCCAACCTCTTCTCCGGCCTGATGCAGGGGTTCCCGGTCAGCAGCAGCGGCAGCCGGACCGCGATCGTCGACGCCGTCGGCGGTCGCACGCAGCTGGCGGGTGTCTGCACCTTGCTGAGCACCGTGGTCGCGGTCTTCGCCCTCGGGCCGCTGCTGGCCGCCTTCCCCCAGGCCGCGCTCGGCGCGGTCGTGGTCTACGCCGCCGTCCGTCTCGTCGACGTGCCGGAGTTCCGGCGGATCGGCCGGTTCCGCCGCAGCGAGCTGCTGATCGCGCTGGCGACCACCGGCGCCGTGCTCGTCGTCGGCGTCCTGCCCGGCGTGCTGGTGGCGATCGGGCTGTCGGTCGCCGACCTGATGCGCCGGGTGGCCCGGCCGCACGACGCCGTGCAGGGTTTCGTACCCGACCTCGCCGGCATGCACGACGTCGACGACTACCCGACCGCCGCCGTGCTGCCCGGGCTCGTGGTCTACCGCTACGACTCACCGCTGTTCTTCGCCAACGCCGAGGACTTCCGGCAGCGCGCGCTCGCGGCGTTCGAGTCCGCACAGGAGCCGGTGCACTGGTTCGTCCTCAACGCCGAGGCGGTCAGCGAGGTGGACGTCACCGGGGTCGACAGCCTCCGGCAGCTCAAGGAGCACCTCGACGCGAGCGGCTGCGAGCTGGGGCTGGCCCGGGTCAAGCAGGACCTGCGCACCGCTCTGGCGCCCAGCGGGCTGCTCGAGGAGATCGGCGAGCAGCGGATCTTCCCGACGCTCCCGACCGCCGTCGCGGCGTACCAGGCCTGGCAGGCGGAGCAGGTCTGACGTCACGTCGTCGAGCACACGACCCTCACCACGTGGGAGCGAGGAGCTTCCTACAGCAGGGTGTGCGCGCCGAGGAACGCCGTGATCGCGGTCGTGGCCACGAACCCGGCGACGCCGAACGCCGCGACGGCCACGCCACCGAGCGCGCGACGGCCGGCGCCGGCGCCGCGCGGCAGCACCAGCTCGCGCAGTCGGGCCAGGCCGCGACCCGCGGCACCCACGACGCGGCGCGCCCAGGGGTACTCCACGGCCAGCAGCGCCATCCCGACACCCATCACGACCAGGCCCGGGCCCGGCAGCACGAGCATCGCGACACCCACCAGCACGACGAGGGGGCCGGTCACCGTGACGGCGACCCGCTTGGCCCAGGCACGCGCCGTGCTGCGGTCACCCCAGGCGTCGAGGCGGTCGAGCACCGCGTGGACGCGGGGGGCGGGCGAGGTCACGGACACGGACACAGGGGCTCCGGGGGTCGGGGATGTGACGATTGTCCCGGCCGCGGCTGAGAGCTTTCTGAGAGCGCCTCAGCCCGTCCGGACCACTCAGCGCAGGTCCCTGCCGATCGCCTCGGGCGTGGTCCGGCCCTCCTCGCCGCCGAGCATGCGCCACACGGGCCCGGGTAGGAACGGGGACGTCCTCGTCCCACCTGTCTGGAGCCCCATGTCGACCGACGCCATCGTCTCCTGACCACAGGCCGGGCCCCGCCCCTGACGCCACTCAGCTCCCGCGCTGCTGCACGGTCAGCGTGACCGGGCTGGTCGGGGCGACCCCGGTGGTCGCGTGCACCGTGAACTCCACGTCCATCGCCCCGGCCGGCAGCGGCTCCGGCAGGGTCAGCGCGGCGGTCGACTCCTCGACGAGGTCGAAGGGCACCCGGCCGAGCCGGGTCCCACCCGACACCGCGGTGACGGTGCCCGCGCAGCCCTCGGCGCCGGTGCCGCAGGCCACCGGGAAGGCGACCCGGCCCTGGGCGTCGGGCGTCACCGTGATCGCGGTGGTCGAGAGCAGCGAGGGGAACTCCACGCCCGTGGGGCTGTTGTCACCGCTGGGATCGAAGCACCCGTCGAACTCGAAGAGCGGGTTGGGCACCTCGTGCCCGTGCTGGTCGGTCAGCGTCATGAAGCCGGTCAGCTTGGAGGGCCCGCTCGCGGTGAAGCAGTCGTTGCTGTGCACGTTGAGCTCGAACTTGCCGTAGCCCTCGGTCGGCATGGGCACCGACGGGTCGTGCCAGCTCATCAGGCACACCCAGTCGCCGCCAGGGCCGACGTCGGCGCCGTGCGGGCCGCCCTTGTCGCACATGGCGGTGGCCTTCATCGACTCCGGAGTGATGCCCTCCTTGCCGAGGAGGTCGGCCTGCTGGACGTAGAGGTGGGCGAACGTCGCCGGCAGGGCGCGCTCGAGCCGTGGGCGGGTCACGCTGCTGCCGCCACCCGCGGCGACGGCGACCGCGCCGAGGGCGACGACCGCCGCGACGGCGGCGAGGACGATGAGGACGGTACGGCGCACGATCAGCCTCCGGTGATGTCGCGACGGCGGAGCACGAGGTGGCCGAGCCCGAGACAGACGGCGCACCAGACCGCACTGGTCACCAGCCCGCCCAGCAGCGGCCCGGTGAACCGGGGGTCGGCGAGCAGCCCGTGCCAGGACTCGAACGGGGTGCTCAGCAGGAACGGCCGGAGCGGCTCGACGCCCCCGAGCGCGCCGACGAGCTGCATGACCATGGCGATCACGACCGGGGCCGCGATGCCGACGGCGGGGTTGCGCGACCACACCGAGAGCAGCAGGGCCAGGCAGGTGAACCCGAGCGTGGGCGCGAGCACGCTGACCCAGCTCAGCGACACCAGCCGCAGCGCCTCGGACGGCGCGGTCAGCTGGCCGGTGAGACCCGTGAGCGGCTGGTGCCCGACGATGAGCAGCGACGACGTGATCGTCGAGGCCCCGAGGACGAGCACCACGAGCACGGCGAACCCGGCCGCGGCCAGTGTCTTGGCCCAGAACACCGTGCCGCGGCCGGTCGACCGGGTGAGCACGGTCTTCCAGGTGCCGTGGTGGTCCTCGCTCGCGAAGATGTCGCCGGCGACCAGCGCGGTCAGCAGCGGCAGCACCCACTGGGTGGCGAAGCCGAGCACGAGCAACGAGAGCGCGAAGCCGTTGTCGAGGGCGTAGCGACCGAAGAGCGTGTCCTTGGGCGGACGCGACTGGCCGTGCACGACCACCACGACCAGCACCGGGCCGACGAGCGCGCCGAGCAGCGCGACCCGGGCGCGGTACTGCCGGCGCAGCTTGCGGACCTCCCACCGCAGGGCGTCAGCGAGGACGCCCCGGCGGCTCGGCGCGGGCGGTGCCGCGGGCCGCGCCGGTGCCGGGGCGGCCTCGGTGGTGGTCATCTGGTGCCCTCCAGGACGGGGTCGGGGACGTCGTCGACGTCGGTCTCGGTGAGCATGAAGAACAGCTGCTGCAGCGGGGTGCGGGTGGCGGTGAAGCCGCGCAGGTCGATACCCGCCCGCACCAGCGACCCGACGTACGCCGAGACCTCGTGGGCCGGCCCGGTGACCGTGAGCCCTCCCCCGGCCACGCGTTCGGCCCGGACCTCGGGGGTCGAGCGCGCCATCGCCATCGCGCGCACGTCGTCCGTGGTCGTCAACGCGTGACCGGGGTCGGGTGCCATGGAGCGCAACTCGTCGAGCGAGCCGTGGAAGGCGACGCTCCCCCTGCGCATGATCGTGACGTGGTCGCAGATCTCCTCGACCTCGTCCATGTGGTGCGAGCTCAGCAGCACGGTGAGGCCGCTCGCCGCGAGGCGCTTGACCAGGGCGCGCATGTCGCGGATTCCGGCCGGGTCGAGGCCGTTGGCCGGCTCGTCGAGCACCAGCAGCCGCGGCTCGCGCAGCAGGCTCGCGGCGACCCCGAGCCGCTGGCGCATGCCGTAGGAGTAGCCGCTCACCCGGTCGTCGGCGCGGTCCGCGAGGTCCACGACCCCGAGCACCTCCTCGACGAGGCCGGGACGCACGCCGCCGTCGAGGAGCGCGAGGCCCTCGAGGTTCTGCCGCCCGGTCAGGTAGGGGTAGAACTTCGGGCTCTCGATGAAGCCCGCGACGCCGTCGAGCACCGCCACGTCGTCCTCGGCCCACGTCCGGCCGAAGACGCGGACGGTGCCGGCGTCGGGGCGGATCAGCCCGAAGAGCATCCGCAGGAAGGTGGTCTTGCCGGCCCCGTTGGGCCCGAGCACGCCGTAGACCTCACCCGGGGCGACCCGGAGGGAGATCTCGTCGACGGCGCGGACGGGACCGAACGTCTTGGTGACGCCCTCGGCGTCGACAGCGAGCACGGTCATGCCCGGACCGTAGGCAGCGCCGCATGAAGGGAGGATGAACCCCGCCCACGGGGTGGAGGCTGGGTGCACAGTTGACCCCGTCGGCACCGGCGCCGACGGGCCAGGGAGGAGCACACGTGCGGATCCTCGTCGCGGAGGACGACCAGCGCCTCGCTGCGCTCCTCGCCGAGTCGCTGGGCGAGGCCGGCTGGGAGGTCGAGGTCGTCCACGACGGCCGCGCGGCGTACGGACGGGCGCTGCCGGGCGGCCTCGACTACGACGTCCTCCTCCTCGACTGGATGCTGCCCGGCACCGACGGGCTGACGGCCTGCCGGCGCCTGCGCGAGGCGGGCGTGACGACTCCGGTGCTGGTGCTGACCGCGCGCGGTCAGGTGCGCGACCGGGTCGCCGGGCTCGACGCCGGCGCCGACGACTACCTCGCCAAGCCGTTCGACCTCGACGAGTTGCTGGCCCGGTTGCGGGCGCTGCACCGCCGCGCGTCGTACGACGAGACGGGGGTGGTGCGCCTCGGCGACCTGACCGTGGACGCCGGGTCGCGCCGGGTGACCCGCGGGGACGTGGAGATCGAGCTGTCGGCACGCGAGTTCGACATCCTCCACCTCCTGGTCTCGCGCGCCGGGAAGGTGGTGTCGAGGTTCACGATCCTCGACGAGGTCTGGGACGGCGAGACCGACCTGCGCAGCAACGTCATCGACGTGCACCTCGCCGCGATCCGGGCCAAGATCGACCGGCCGTTCGGGACCAGCACGATCACCACGGTGCGCGGCGCCGGCTACCGCGCGGACGCCCCCGCACCCGTCACGTCGTGAGTGCCTGGTGAAGGACCGGCTCGCCCGGCTGCCGCTGCGCACCCGGCTCGTCGCCGGCTTCGTGGTCGCGATGCTGGTGCTGCTGGTCGCGGCGGGCGCCTTCGTCTACTGGCGCGTTGAGTACGCGCTCGACCGCGGCCTCGACGACGAGCTGGCCTCGGCGAGCGCGACGATCGAGCCGCTGGTCGGGCCGACCGGACGCGTGACCAACCCGGAGGCGGCCGACGCCACGGGAGCGGTGTGGCAGGTGCTGGGCCCGGACGGCACCGTGCTCGACGCCGGCGGCGCGGCCGGGGAGACGCCGCTGGTGCCGGCGAGCGCCCTCGACCGCGTCGACGGCGGGTCGCGGACCCTCGAGCTCGGCACGCTGCTGCCGGTCACCAGCCGCCCCTACCGGCTGCAGGTGACCGCGCTCGAGGACGGCCCGGCCGCCTACCTGCTCGTGGGCGTGCGGCGCGACCACCGCGACGAGGCGCTGCGCGAGCTGCTGCTGCAGCTCACCCTGGCCGGGCTGGGCGCGCTCGCCGTGGCGGCCGTGGTGGGTGACCGCCTGGCGCGGGCGGCGCTGCGCCCGGTCGAGGAGTACCGACGGCGGGCCTCGGAGATCGCCGGCGGGGCCGACGGCTGGCGGCTCGACGTGCCCGAGGGCCGCGACGACGAGATCACCCGCCTCGGCCACACGCTCAACGACATGCTCGCCGCGCTCGACGCGGCCCTGGCGCACGAGCGGCGGTTCGTCGACGACGCCAGCCACGAGCTGCGCACCCCGCTGACGCTGCTCTCGAGCCGGCTGCAGCTGGCGCGGCGACGGCACCGGACGGTCGAGGAGCACGAGCGGATCCTCGACGAGCTGAGCGTCGACGTGGCCCGGCTGGCGGAGCTGGCCGAGGACCTGCTGGAGCTCGGCTCGGGGGCCGACCCGGACGACGGGCCGGTCGACGTCGGCCCGGTCGTCGCGGGCGTGGTCGAGCGGCACCGGCTCGCCCACCCCGAGGCGGCGACCGGGCTCGACGTCTCCCTGCCGGTGGAGCCGCTCTCGGCGCGGATCGGCGTGACCGCCCTCGAGCGCGTCGTCGCCAACCTCCTCGGCAATGCCGCGCTGCACGGGGCACCGCCGGTGCGGTTGACGGTCGCGAGCCGCGCGGACCGGGTGGTCGTCGAGGTGTCCGACGCCGGGCCGGGCATGCCGCCCGCGCTGCTGCAGTCGGCGACCGGCCGTTTCACCCGCTCCGACGAGGCCCGCTCCCGGCCCGGCGCGGGGCTCGGGCTGTCGCTGGTCGAGCAGCTGGTCGCCCGCTCCGGCGGCGAGCTGCGCCTGTGCTGCGGCGGCGAGCACACGTCGTACGGCGTGGCGAGCGGGGTGCCCTGCGAGCACGGCCCGGCGATGACGGTGACGGTCCTGCTGCCGCGAGCCTCCGCCTGACGGGTCGTGTGCCTGGCACCACCCCAGGGGGTGTCCTCGGGCACACGACCCGGAGAGACCGGTGTCGGCAGGTCAGACGTTGAAGCGGAACTGCGACCGGGGCGTGCGTAGCAGTGCATGCACGTCGTTTGCGCTGGCCAGGGGCCTGATGCATGGCTGACGTCTATCACGGATTGCCTCTGGATGAAGTAGCCGTGTGCCCCGTGTGCGCCCCGGCGGTGGCCACAGTTCCCCCGACCCCCTGACAACCAGCCCGCACCGGGTCGGCGGTCGGTGGGTCAAGGGTCGAGCTTGCTCGATCGCGAAGCGACGCGCAGCGCCCTTGAGGCAGCGGTCGCCGACCGGACGGTCATCCGTCAGGGGGTCGGGGCTGCGGTTCGCACCCAGCGGACGGGGTGCGCGAGGACGGCGCGCCAGCGCCGCCCGCAGCGCGGGCCCCCGGGAGCGCGCCGGCGAAGCCGGCGCCTTGAACCAGTAAGGAAAGTTGTAACCGATCGCGAATCAGGTCAGTGTCCTGTGCCGCCTGATATGCGACACACCTGCGCCAGTTGATCTGCGACACCGGCCGCGCTCGAAACTTCCGCTCAAGCCGACGTACCGAGGTGCAGATGTGAATAGCGTGGGCGGAGCGGGACTGGCCTGCGTTGCCGAAATTCGGGAACTGGCCAAGGCCCTGCGACAGAAGAGAATCGCCCCGGCCCGTGGATGCCACCGGGGCAATTCTGCTGTCTCCCCTCGAGCGCCCCCGTTGACTGGCTCAAGGAGACGGAGAAATCATGGCGACGCCATCGCCCTTGGGCCATTACTGGGCCAGGCGCTCCTGACCGGTCCCGGCGACGTAGTGCTCGGCCTTGCGCAGGCGGGCGAGTTCACGGCCTGATCTCACTGCTGCTTCGACGTCGCGGTGGGCGGCCGGAAATGGCTCACCACCAGCTAGGCGGTTGCGCCAAGCCTGAGTCTCCCTGTCGTGGAGTTTCTGCAGCGACGCCGACGTGGCCGCCCGAGCCGCGCACCCGGCCCACGAGCGAGCGGTCGACCGACCCCGTGGCGCCACCCGAGAGTGAGCGACTGGGCCGGCCGTCACCAGCCCACGACAGCCCTCGTAGCCGTCCCCGGGTGATGGCCACGCGGCCCGGTCCCGGCGGTTGGGGTGCCAGTTGATGTAGGTGGAGAGGGACGTGGCGCCGTGACGCTGGGGATAGGTTGATCTCCCATTCACGCGGGCAAACCTCGACTGATCTCTCGGCCGCGTCATGTGCGGCGCTGCGGCACCGACGGCCTCCCGATGGCTCAGGGCTAGACCCGTTCCCAGCCGCGGCGGCTCGGACGACTGCCCAGCTGGTCGTCGCGCGACCTGTAGACGATATAGGGGCGGGTCAGGTAACCCACCGGTGCGGAGAAGACATGCACCAGACGGGTGAACGGCCAGAGTGCGAACAAGCCGAACGCGACCAGGGCGTGCAGCTGGAAGCCGAGCGGTGCCTCGGCCATGAGCTCTGGCTGGGGGTCGAAGGCGAGGAACGACCGGTACCAGACCGATACTCCTTCGCGGTAGTTGTACTCACCGCCGAGGGAGAAGATCGAGCCGGCGATCGTGTTCCACATGCCGAGCACGATCACGGCGCCGAGGAAGGCGTACATCACCTTGTCCATCGGGGTGGTGGCGCTGAAGACCGGGCCGACGGTGCGGCGACGGTAGATCAGGATGGCCATCCCGACCAGGGCCATCAGCCCGGCGATGAGTCCGCCGACGACGGCGGTCAGGTGGTAGCGGTGGTCGTCGATTCCGACGGCTTCGGTCCACCTGCGAGGGACCAGCAGCCCGATGACGTGGCCTCCGACCACGCCGAGCATGCCGAAGTGGAAGAGCGGCGAGCCGAGCCGCAGGAGGCGGTCCTCGTAGAGCTGCGAGGAGCGGGTGGTCCAGCCGAACTTGTCGTAGCGGTAGCGCCACATGTGCCCTACCACGAACGTTGCCAGGCACAGGTAGGGGACGATGACCCACAGGAAGATACTCATCGCGGTGCTCCTACGGGGATGCTCGATCCGGCGATCAGGGTGGGGGCGGAGGCCAGGGCAGGATCGCCGCCGTAGCCGGCCAGGCCGACTTCTTCGGCCGGTGGGCCCTGCTCGATGAGTCGTCGTACGGCGTCGGCCTCGTCACCGGCGAGCTCGGGCAGGGTGTCGCACAGGGCACGGACGGCGCCGTGCCAGGGCGAGCCGGTGCTGCCGTCGGGGTTGCGCCAGCCGGCCAGCGCGATGCGGAGCAGCTCGACGCCGGCGCGGTGGTCGTCGAGCAGCTTCCTGGCCACCTCGGCGTCGACGGTGGCGCCGTACTGGAGCACGGCGCACAGGTGGTCGGGGAGCTCGCCGCTGGACTCGTCCCACGCGACGCCGCCAGCGCGGTAGGCCCCCTTGAAGCTCACGAGCGCGGCGCCGCGACGGCGTGTGTCGCCGTAGGCGTAGTAGGTGAGGTGGAGGGCGCACTTGCGGGTGTGGTCGAAGGTCTCCACGTACTCCTCCTGGAGGGCCCGGAGGTCGCGTGAGCGCAGGTAGGACACGAGGCCGGCGAGCTGGGCGTTGCCGGGCGTCAGCGCTTCGATGTGGTCCAGGTTGTCCAGCAGCTCGGCCGTCGGGTAGTCCAGGAGGGTCGAGCAGGCCGCCCAGGTGTGCCGCACCTCCACCTCTCGGGCACGCTCTCTACGCTGCGTCAGACGCATCAGTTCTCGCCTCCGGAGTCGGTGGAGCGGGGGGGAAACATCCCCTCGGGCGTCCCTCGGCCGTCCCAGTTCAGGAGGTTGACTCGTCCCGCTTTGCTACGGCCGCCGACGAGCTCGTCGTTGGCGTCGGAGGTCTGGCGGTCCTGGAGCATCCGGAGGTTCTCCACGGCCACGGGGGTCGGGTAGCCCGATCCCTCGCCGAAGAGGTCCTGCTGGCCGCCGCCGTAGTCGCTGACGGGGCAGTCGGTGGCGAGCTCCTCGAGCGCGTGGGCCTGCTCGGCGTGGGCGGTGGGGATGACGTAGCGCTCGCTGTACTTGGCGATGGCGAGCAGACGGAACATGTCGTACATCTGCTCCCCCGTCATGCCGACCGCCGCGGGGATGGCCTCGTCGGGCTCGCGGCCGAGGTTGATGTCGCGCATGTAGGAGCGCATCGCGGCGAGCTTGCGCAGCACCTGGTCGACGGGGGCTGTGTCGCCGGCGGTGAACAGGTTGGCGAGGTACTCCACCGGGATGCGCAGGGCCTCGATGGCGGCGAAGAGGTTGCCGCGATCCTCGGCGTCGTGGCCGGTCTCCTTGATCACGTCGACAACCGGCGAGAGGGGCGGGATGTACCAGACCATGGGCATGGTCCGGTACTCCGGGTGCAGGGGCAGCGCCACCTGGAACCGGTTGATCAGGGCCCACACCGGGGACTTCTTCGCGGCCTCGATCCAGTCTCCCGGGATCCCCGCGGCCTCGGCTGCTCGCTGGACCTGGGGGTCCTCGGGATCGAGGAAGCAGGCCCGCTGGGCGTCGTAGAGCTCGTGCTCGTCCTCGACCGAGGCAGCCTCGAGGACCTTGTCGGCGTCGTAGAGGACGAGTCCGATGTAGCGCAGCCGGCCGACGCAGGTCTCCGAGCAGACCGTTGGGATGCCGACCTCGACCCGCGGGTAGCAGAAGGTGCACTTCTCGGCTTTGCCGGTCTTGTGGTTGAAGTAGACCTTCTTGTAGGGGCAGCCGGAGACGCACATGCGCCAGCCGCGGCAGCGGTCCTGGTCGACGAGGACGATGCCGTCCTCCGCGCGCTTGTAGATGGCGCCGCTGGGGCAGGAGGCCGCGCACGACGGGTTGAGGCAGTGCTCGCAGATGCGGGGCAGGTAGAACATGAAGGTCTGCTCGAACTCGAGCTTGACCTTGTCCTCGATGCCCTTGAGCATCACGTCGCGCGCCGCGTGCTCGCCCGACCCACCGAGGTCGTCGTCCCAGTTGGCCGACCACTCGACGTTCATGTCCTTGCCCGAGATCAACGACTTGGGCCGGGCGACTGGGAAGGTGTCCGTCTGCGGTGAGCTGGTCAGGGTCTCGTAGTCGTAGGTCCACGGTTCGTAGTAGTCGTGGATCGAGGGCAGCTTGGGATTGGAGAAGATGTTGAGCAGTTTCTTCACCCGGCCGCCGGCCTTGAGCGCGAGCCGGCCGTTGGGCTTGCGGACCCAGCCGCCCTGCCAGGTCTCCTGGTCCTCGTAGGTGCGCGGGTAGCCGAGCCCGGGTCGGGTCTCGACGTTGTTGAACCAGACGTACTCGGTGCCGGTGCGGTTGGTCCACGCCTGTTTGCAGGTGACCGAGCAGGTGTGGCACCCGATGCACTTGTCGAGGTTCATCACCATCGCCATTTGAGCCATCACGCGCATGTCAGTACTCCACCTTCGTGGTCCGCTTGCGGATGGTGGTCACTTCGTCGCGGTTGGTGCCGATCGGTCCGATGTAGTTGAAGAAGTAGGCAAGCTGGGCATACCCGCCGACCATGTGGTTGGGCTTCATCAGGATCCGGGTCAGGCTGTTGTGGATGCCGCCTCGCTTGCGGTCGCGCTCGGTGAGTGGGACGTCGATCAGCCGGTCCTGGGCGTGGTGCATGTAGACGGTGCCCTCGGGCATCCGGTGGCTGACGATGGCGCGGGCGGCGACGACGCCGTTGCGGTTGACCATCTCGATCCAGTCGTTGTCCTTGATGCCGATCTTGTCGGCGTCGCGGTCGGAGACCCAGACCGACTGCCCGCCACGCGAGAGCGAGAGCATGAAGAGGTTGTCCTGGTACTCGGAGTGGATCGACCACTTGTTGTGGGGCGTGAGGTAGCGGACGGAGACACCGAGCTCGCTCTGCTCGCCGATGGGCGCTTCCCCGAACAGGGTCGTCATGTTGAGCGGTGGGCGGTAGACCGGGAGCATCTCGCCCGTCCCGAGGAACCAGTCGTGGTCGATGTAGAACTGCTGGCGCCCGGTGAGGGTGTGGAAGGGCTTGAGTCGCTCGATGTTGATCGTGAACGGCGAGTAGCGGCGGCCGCCGGACTCCGAGCCGGACCACTCCGGTGAGGTGATGACGGGCACCGGCGCGACCTGGGTGTCGGCGAAGGTGATCTGCTTGCCCTCGTGCTCGGCGGCGAGGTCGTGCAGCTGGGTGCCGGTGCGTTTCTCCAGGAACCGGAACCCGTGCGTGGCCAGATGGCCGTTGGAGACGCCGGCCAGGTGCAGGATCGCGTCGGCCATCTGCACGTCGGTCTCGACCTTGGGCTGGCCGTCGCCCGCGCCCCCGTGCTGGACGCCGTTGCGGTGCCGCAGGATGTCGATCTCCCGCTTGACGTCGTAGGCCACCCCCTTGGTGAGCATGCCGACTTTCTCCATCAGCGGCCCGATCGAGGTCATCTTCTCGTAGATCGCGGTGTAGTCCCGCTCGGCCACCGCGATCACCGGCATCGTCTTGCCCGGAACCGGCTCGCAGCCGTCTGGATGATCGGCGCCTAGCCGCCAGTCCTTGACCACGCCGTGCTCGGTCGCCATGGCTTCAGGGGTGTCGTGCCACAGCGGCTTGGCGACCACGTCCTGGCGGGTGCCGAGGTGGTCCTCGGCGAGCTCGCTGAACCGTTGCGCGATCGTCTTCCACGCCTCCCAGTCCGACCGCGTCTGCCACGGCGGCGCGATCGCGGGGTTGAAGGAGTGCACGAAGGGGTGCATGTCGGTGGTCGACAGGTCGTGCTTCTCGTACCAGGTCGCGGCGGGCAGCACGACGTCACTGAAGATGGTGCTGCTGGTCATCCGGAAGTCGATCGTCATCAGCAGGTCCAGCTTGCCCTCCGGGGCCTCCTCAGCCCACCGGACCGAGGAGGGTCGCTGGTCAGGGCTGGCCTCCTGGGCCGTCGCGGCGCTGTCGGTGCCGAGCAGGTGCCGCAGGAAGTACTCGTTGCCCTTGGCCGAGCTCCCCAGCAGGTTCGAGCGCCACAGCGACAGCACCCGGGGGTGGTTCTCCTCGGCCTCGGGGTCCTCGACCGCGAACTTCAGGCGGCCCTCCTTCAGCTCCCGGGCGACGAAGTCGGGCGCCGCCATGCCCGCCGCCTCGGCATCGTCCGCGAGCGTCAGAGAGCTGCGGTCGAAGGTGGGGTAGCTCGGGGTCCAGCCCAGCCGGACCGACTGGGCGAGCAGGTCCATCACCGTCTTGCCGGCGAAGGCGCCGGTGCCGGTGTCGAGGTCGAGGTCGTCGGCGGTGAACGTGTCGTAGCGGTACTGGGAGGTGTTGACATACCAGTAGGCGGTCTGGTTCATGTGCCGCGGCGGGCGCTGCCAGTCCAGGGCAAAGGCCATGTGCTGGAAGCCCATGATGGGGCGGATCTTCTCCTGCCCCACGTAGTGCGCCCATCCCCCGCCGTTGCGGCCCTGGGTGCCGGTGATCGTGGTGAGCAGCAGGATCGCGCGGTAGATCTGGTCGGAGTGGAACCAGTGGTTGACCCCCGCGCCGAGCAGGATCATGCCGCGGCCCTCGGTGTCGATGGCGTTCTGCGCCCACTCCCGCGCCAACCGCGTCACCTGCGCGGCGGGCACGCCGGTGTGCTGCTCCTGCCACGCGGGTGTCGCGGGGATCGTGGGGTCGTCGTACGACGTGGGCCAGGTGCCGGGCAGGCCGGCGCGCGCCACGCCGTACTGGGCGAGCATCAGGTCGAGCACCGTGGTCACGAGGCGGTCCCCGACCCGCGCGACCGGCACCCCGCGGCGCTCACGGACCACCTTGCCGTCGGCGTCGTCGAAACGCGGCAGCTCCACCTCCACCGCCTCACCGGTGCCACCCTGGTGGTCTGCGTACATGGTGAGGGCGGGGTCGATGTCGCCGAGGTCGAGGTTCCACTGGCCGAGGCCCTCGTCGCCGTAGCGGTGGCCGATGGCACCGCGCGGGATGCGGACCTGCCCGGTCGCGGCGTCGATCAGGGCGGGCTTCCACATCTGGTTCTCATGACCGCCCTCGGGGTGGCCGATGTCCCCGGCCACGAGGTACTTGCCGGGGCGGTAGGTGCCGTCACCTCGGGGCTCCAGGCAGACCAGGTACGGCAGGTCGGTGAACCGCTTGTCGTACTCGGCGAAGAAAGGCGTCAGGGAGTCGACGAAGTACTCCTTGAGGATCACGTGGCCCATCGCCATCGCCAACGCGCCGTCGGTGCCGGGCGCGGGGCTGACCCACTCGTCGGCGAACTTGACGTTCTCGGCGTAGTCGGGCGCGACCGCCACCACCTTCTGGCCGCGGTACCGGGCCTCGGTCATCCAGTGGGCGTCCGGTGTGCGGGTCATCGGGACGTTGGAGCCCCACATGAACAGGTACCCGGCGTCCCACCAGTCGCCCGACTCCGGGACGTCGGTCTGGTCGCCGAACATCTGAGGGGAGGCGTTGGGCAGGTCGGCGTACCAGTCGTAGAACGACAACATCGGCGCGCCGATCAGTTCCAGGAAGCGCGACCCGGAGGCGTAGGACACCGGCGACATGGCCGGGATCGGGCTGAAGCCGGCGATCCGGTCCGGACCCCACCGCTTGACGGTGTAGACGTGGGCCGCAGCGATCATCTCGGCGGCCTCGTCCCAGCTGGCGCGCACCAGCCCGCCCTTGCCCCGCGCCCGCTTGTAGGCCCGCGCCTGCTCCTCGTCTTGCACGATCGATCCCCAGGCAACCACCGGGTCGCCGTACTTCTGCTTCGCGGCGCGGTAGAGGTCGAGCAGCACCCCACGCACGTAGGGGTAGCGGACCCTGGTGGGGCTGTAGGTGTACCACGAGAACGCCGCGCCCCGCGGGCAGCCGCGCGGTTCGTACTCAGGACGGTCGGCCCCCGCGCTGGGGTAGTCGGTTTGCTGCGCCTCCCAGGTGATGATCCCGTCCTTGACGTAGACCTTCCACGAGCACGACCCCGTGCAGTTCACCCCGTGCGTGGAGCGCACCACCTTGTCGTGGCTCCAACGGTCGCGGTAGAAGACGTCACCATCACGACCCCCCCGTTTGTACAACGCCCGGTCGTCAGGCGACACCTCAGCCTTGGTGAAGAACCGTCGGCCCGAGATCAGGGCCCTCTGCATCGGGCTGTCGAGACTCATCCACCGACTCCTCATGGTGTTTGTCGAACGATTGACGGGTCGTGATCTGGACATGGCACAGGTTCGGTCGAACGAACGGCGTCACAACGACCGCCACATCGTCCTCGCCTACCTGACGAAGGGCGCCGCGCACGAGACCCTCGTGGATACCGCAGACCACGTCAGGGTTCTCACGCGCCAGCCCCATGAAGGGGCAGTCGGCCAGGGTGATGTGACACGTCCGCCCGCCGTCCGCTGTGGTCAGCGCCGGGGAGTAGCCCCAGTCCTGGAGCACGTCGACCAGCGGGCCGACCTTGCCCAGCCAAGTTCCCGGCGACGCCGCCGGGCTCGTCGGCGCCAGCACCAGGTGGCGTTGCGCCCAACGCTCGCCAGCCTCTTCCGGAGTGCCACCTTCGTTGAAGGACTCGGTCATCAGCTCCAGCAGGCGCAGCAAGTACCCGGCGTGGTCGTTCTCGACCACAGCGGGGGCTGCGGCATACACCTTGCGGGGGCGACCGACCCCGAACTGGGTGGTGAGGTGTGACCGGACGATACCGGCCGCCTCGAGTTGGTCGGTGTGGAACCGCACCGTGGTGGGATGCAACCCGAGTGCCTCCGCGAGCTGGCCCGCGGTCATTCCGCCGGGGTCGACCTCGTCCTCGTGGGGACGGTAGCGCTGGAGCGCATCGAAGATGGCTCGCCTGGTCGGCGATGCGAGCAGGTCAGCGCCGATCCGCTTGACGCTGGAGGCCTGCGCGGGATTCACGTCCTCACAATCATCCGTATTCGACGGATCAACAATAGGCCTAAAGGCCCGGATTGAGAGGACTCCGGAACGTAGTCCGCGCACCTCGCGGATGGGGAAATGCAGGAGCATGCCGAAACGCACCGCTCGGATCCCCGACCAGGTTGCTCGAAAGGAGCGCCATGGCGTCCCTGAGTCTGCTCCGCACGATCGAGGAACCGCCTCGCCAACAGGACGAGCCGCAGCCGACCGCCGAGAGCGGCGTGACGCGGGTTCTGGTGCTGTCCACCTCGGCCTTCACGCTGATGTTCGCGGTGCGGCTGATGTTCGGCATCCTGGGCAAGCCGGTCAGCGCGGAGTTCGGCCTCATTGAGGTCCAGCCCGGCGACTTGGGTCGGTTCTCCCTCCCAGTGCTGTTCGCCCACACCAAGGTCCGGTCCGGATTCCCGTCGAGCACCGACTTCGTGTTCTTCGTTCTCACCGTCATTTGTCTCCTGTGGATGCACTCGACGGCCGTCCACATGCTGCACACCGAGTCGTCGGGACTCGCGCGACCTATCGAACGGCCCAGCGAGGCCCATGAGGAGGAACTGGTATGAGCTCCACGACATCAAGCCGTTCGGGAGAATGGCTGGAATCCTGGGACCCCGAGGACGAGGCCTCCTGGGACTCCAAACTCGCCTGGCGGACGCTGTGGATCACCACCTTCTGCCTGCTGCTGGCGTTCGTGGCCTGGTTCCTACCCAGCGCAATCATCCCCAAGCTCAATGCCCTCGGGTACTCCTTCAGCGACTCCCAGCTGTACTGGATGGCCGCCATGCCGGGTCTCTCGGCCGGCCTGTTCCGGCTGGTATGGATGACGCTGCCTCCGATACTCGGCACCCGCAAGATGGTCACACTGACGAGCCTGCTGCTCATCGCCTCCACCCTCGGGTGGGGCGTGCGCGTCCAGTCCCCCACCGCCCCCTACTGGGAGCTCATGGTGCTGGCGCTCCTTGCCGGCATCGGCGGCGGGGCGTTCTCCGGCTTCATGCCCAGCACCTCCTACTTCTTCCCGCGCAGCAAGCAGGGCACCGCATTGGGCCTCCAGGCGGGCCTCGGGAACTTCGGTGTCTCGCTCGTCCAGCTCCTGACCCCCTACTTGATCGCGGTCTCCTTCTTCGCGTTCCTCGGCGGAAGCCAGGAGCTCACCGTGGCGGGGAAGCCTTCGAAGGAGGTCTGGTACCAGAACGCCGCGTTCGTGTGGATTCCCCTGATGGTGATCGGCGCAGTGCTCGCGTGGACGATGCTCAAGTCCGTGCCGGTCAAGGCCAACCTGAGGCAGCAGTTCGACATCTTCAACAACACCGACACGTGGCTGATGACGCTGCTCTACATCATGACGTTCGGCACGTTCTCCGGCCTGGCCGCCCAGTTCGGGCTCCTGATGTCGAACCTCTACGGCTCCGGCAACGACGACATCGTCAGCGGCGCCGGGGCCACGGCGACCCTTCTCATCGACGGGTACGCCGTGCCCGACCCGGTCAAATTCGTCTTCCTCGGTCCGCTCATCGGCGCCGCAGCTCGCATTGGCTTCGCGCCACTGACCGACCGGATGGGCGGCGCCATCTGGACGCTGATCTCCGGCATCGGACTGATCGCCTCCATCGCGTACACCATCCCTGCCCTTACCCCGGACCTGAGCTCGGCAGCCAGCCTGGAGTCGGACTTCGACCAGTTCCTCTGGGGCATGCTCGCCATCTTCTTGTTCGCCGGCATCGGGAACGCCTCCACCTTCAAGCAGATGCCGATGATCTTCGAACGACGCCAAGCCGGCGGTGTGATCGGCTGGACGGCTGCCATCGCCGCATTCGGCCCGTTCTTCTTCGGCGTCGGGATCACCACCATCGGCGCGACCGCCTTCTTCACCATCGGAATCGCATGGGCAGCGATGTGCGTGGTCATCACCTGGTTCCGCTACGCCCGCAAGGGAGCGCCCCGGCCTGGCTGAGCACGCGGCCCCCGGGCCGCCTGAGAAAGGGTGCCTCGATGGACGAACCCACGGCCGGACCGCGGGTCGAACCCGCCGATGCCCACGCTCGAACCGGTGAGGACCGGCGCGCCGATCACGACGACCTGCGGGCCCGATGTCCGGTGGCACGCGACGGGGACCGCTGGATGGTGCTCGGGCACCGCGAGGTGGCCTCGGCCGCGACCGACCCGGCGACGTACTCCAGCGCCGTGACCGCTCGCCGCGCTATCCCCAACAGCCTCGATGGCGACGAGCACCACGCCTACCGGGCGCTGGTCGATCGGTACCTGACGCCCGAGCGCGTCGCAGACCTCGAGCCGCAGGCACGTGCGGGGGCCGCCCAGATCGTGGAGGCACTGCCGCGCGGGGTCACGGTCAAGACGATCGCGCAGATCGGCCTTCCCTTCGCCGTCCGCACCCAGTCCACCTGGCTGGGCTGGCCGTCGGACCTGGAGCCGACGCTGGTCGCATGGATCCACGAGAACCAAGCCGCCACGCGGTCCGGTGACCGACGCAGGACCGCGGCAGTCGCCGAGCAGTTCGACCAGATTGTCCGCAGCCTGCTCGATGCCCGCAGGTGCGGACCGGCTCGCGACCTGACCGGCGAGCTCATGCGGGAGACGATCCACGGCCGCGCGCTGAAGGACGATGAGACCGTGTCGATCCTGCGGAACTGGACCGCGGGCGACCTGGGTTCCCTGGCCATGTCGGTGGGGGTCATCGTCCACTTCCTGGCGGCGCGGCCGGCGGTGCAGAGTGAGGTTCGGGAACTGGTCTTGGCCCACGACACCAGAGCGGTCGAGGCGGCGCTGGAGGAGATCCTGCGCATCGACGACCCCTTCGTCTCCAACCGCCGCAGGGCCACCGCCGCTACCAGGCTCGGCGGCGAGCAGGTCGAGGCAGGCGCGCTGGTCGTCCTCAACTGGACCGCGGCCAACCGCGATCCTCGGGTCTTCGACGACCCGGATGGGTACGACCCCGCGGCGAACGCGGAGGCGAACCTGGTGTTCGGCATCGGGCCACATGCTTGCCCCGGCCGCGCCCTGACACTGATGGAGCTACGCGTCCTTACCACCGAGCTGCTCCGTGCCACGACATCGATCGACCCCGCCCCCGACCGGCCTGCTGTGCGTGAGGCCCAATCGGTGGGCGGGTGGGCGCGGGTTCCCGTCGTGCTCCGCTGACCTGGGGCTGGCGTTCTGGTCCAGTCAGGCTGAGGCGTTGGCTGCGCGGCTCGTGGAGGCAGCTCAGCGTGTCCGTCAGTACGCGGCGACGTCCGGGGCGGTGTCAGCATGAACCTCCGCCAGCACCTCTGGAACGCGTTCGGCGACTGGCTCGACGAGCACAACCACACCCTGCCCGAGTGGCCGCGCCTGACGCTCCCCAAGACTCTCGAGGGACTCCAGCAGCGGGCGTTTCGAGGATGGCTGGGCGATGGCGCCGAGCATGGGTCGTCCTCTGCCCCGCAAGTCCCCGGTCCGCTCCGCCTGAACGAAGCGAAAGCCCCCGCCGTACTTGGAAGACGGCGGGGGTTTCTCCTGCTCGGGAGATAGCAGTCGCACTAGACATTAGCCGTTCCTGACTCGTCGGTCAGCAGGCTGGCGGAAGTTCGCCAAAGTGGCGGACAGATGACAGAGCCGCCTCGGCAAGTGGGTGCCGGGGCGGCTCTGGGGTCTCTTGGCGTGTGGCCCCCGTGCCCACAGTCGCCCCGACGTGGGTACGGGCGCCACACGCATCGTGGCGAGGTGTGTCGCCCGGCACGTCCGGCACACGGGTTGGACGGGAAGGGTCTTCAAAGCCACCGTGTCGGGCGCACTACCTCTTCCTCAACAGTCCCTCTCCGAGCCCGAATCTGTCGTCACCGAAGTTCGGGAACATTAGGCATTGCCGCCAGCTGTCAATCGGGCGTATACCGAGAGGCAGTAGCGGGGGAATCTGGGGGGAATGGCCCTCCCGCGGTGCCGGACATCACGCGGCGGGACGGCTACTCCGAAGCTCCAGGCGCTTGGCCGCTCCGTTACCTAAGGTCCAGACCCCACGTAGAAGCCGATTGGGTGGCGCCCGCGACTCTCGGGTGGCGTTGTCGCGGGCGCCTGTGCTGCTCCCCCGAGCAACCGTGGGCATGTACCCCACCGACAGTCCTACATTCACTCCCCCGCCGCTGGGACGTACACGACAGGAACCGCCCGTTCCTCATCGGGCGGATAGGCTCCAGCCGCCCATGGCGGCCTGTTGTGTTTGCGTGTCGGCGTGATGTGGCACGGTCCGGGGCATGCATCTCCAGTTGACGCCTGACGAGTGGACTGCCGTGGGCGCGGTCGGTACCTGCGCTGCAGTGGGGGTGGCCTTCCTAGCACTCGGCGTAGAGCGCTACGCCCACTGGCGAGAGGCTCGCGATAGAGACGCTGCGCAGGCGCGCCTTGTCACCATCGCGCCCCCCGAGATGGCGTCCGGAGACGTCGTCCAGGTTCATGTGATCAATCTCAGCCAAGGCCCGGTCATCGGCCTCGAGCTCGACGCTGCTCGATGGGTCGACGCCGCTCAAACACTCAACAGTTGGCGAGTTCCCCCGACCATCTTCGGCGCACAGCCGGCCACCAGCGTCATCAAACCGGGTGACACCTTCAAGATCCCCATTGAGTGGATCGACGACGAGGAGAAGCGCATCACCTTGCAGGTTCCGGGAGAACTACAGGCGGCCGTCAGCTTCTACGACGCCGCAGGCCTCGAATGGGAACGCATCGGGAATGGGCAACCAAAGCGCCGACGAAACCGGAGAATGTGGGCATGGAAGAGCGATACGACGCCGAGGGTCTGATTGAGGCTATGGAACGGATCGTCACCTACGTCGACAGCCAGGCCATCGCCTTTCAGTACGGCAGCGGGTTCGTGCTCGAGGACTTCGTTGGGCGCACCCTGATGCACCAGGCGCAGCTCGCGGAGGCCGTCCGCCTGTTGGTCAAGCACATCGAGGGCATCGAGTAGTGCCCGCCGCCGGCACCCTGCCCATGGAGGTGCGGCGGCGGAGTCCTCAGAACCCGCCTCCCGCAGCGGCCTGCTGGTCGGCAAGCAGTTGCCGCTTCCACTTGTTGTAGTCATGCGGCTGGGCGTACACGTCGCCATACAGGGCCACAACGCCGAACAGCCAGAGGCTCACGTCACCATTCGTTGTCGCCGACGGCACTCAGGCGGTTCTGTGTACCTACCTCTCAGCAGTGCTCCTGATGGGGCGATCCTCAACGACCTTGGGATGGTGATGGGCTGACCCGATCGCCGCCGTCGCGATCGCAGCGGTCACCGTCAAGGAGGGCCGTGCCGCATGGCGTGGCGACAACTGCAGCGCACCCGTCTCGGCGTCGCTACCTCGTCGCCTGCCTGCGGCTGGTGCCGAGGGCTGCACCTGCTGCTGAGTCTCTAGGGTCCGAACGCTTCGTCCGCATGAGCGGAAGCTTCTTCTCTGGGCCTTTCGACCTTCTGACGCGGTCGGTGTGACCATCTGATGCGCTGCTTCTCCACAGATTTCGGCGATTCGGGTGCGGGCCCTTGGGGTTGTCGGTGGCCGGTGTCATGCTCGATGGCAGCGGACAACTCCACACTCTGAAATCAAATCGGGCACATTCCCCTGGGGGTCGGCTCCCCACCCCGGCCAGAGGCCATACACACAGCGCGCCGCTACTGACACGAAGACTCAATGCGAATCGTCCGCGAACCGTAGGTCTGGTCTCGGCGCTGCGCGACCCCGGTGTCCAGACGTCTTCTCCACCAAGTGGTCGTGGCCCTCCCGATGCCGGGTGTGCCGCGCGGCGGGTCGCACTAGCCGCGTGGCACACCCCCGGGTGGTGAGGCCGATGCACAACCAGAGCTCCCTGGCGCCTGTCGCCGGGCTGTCGGAGGCCCGGTTCCCCGGTCACGGGGAGCACGCCCCGCTCGACCTGCCGAACCTGTCGCCGCGGCTCGAGGCGCAGCTGGCCGACCTGGTCGTCTCCCCCGGGTTCGACGACTGGGCCCAGGCGCTGGCGCGGGTGGGGAACTGCGCGCACCCGGTCCGCCTCCACGGTCACTCCACCACGCTCGACGCCGCGACCGGGGAGGTCCTGTCCTCCTACTCCAGCACCGAGGAGCCCCTGGGTGTGACGCACGTGCGGTGCGGGAACCGCCGCGCCTCGGTGTGCCCGTCCTGCTCGCGGGTCTACGCCGCCGACACCTACCAGCTGATCCGGGCCGGGATCGTCGGCGGGAAGACTGTCCCGCCCACCGTCGCCGAGAACCCTCTGGTTTTCGCCACGTTGACTGCGCCCTCCTTTGGCCACGTCCACGGCCACCGGGATGGCCGACCCTGCCGACCCCACGCCGGTCGTAAAGGTGCGCCACGGTGTCGGCACGGCCTGCCCGCCACCTGCGCGGCGCGACACGGTGAGAACGATCCGCTGGTGGGGCGGCCGCTGTGCCCGGGCTGCTACGACCACGCCTCCCACCTGGTCTGGCAGTGGTGGGCACCGGAGCTGTGGAAGCGGTTCAGCATCGCCCTGCGCCGCTCGGTCGCCAAGGCCCTGGGCGTGCCGGCCACCCGGCTCGAGGAGGTCGCGACCGTGCAGTACGCCAAGGTCGCGGAGTACCAGCGCCGCGGCGTGATCCACTTCCACGCCCTGATCCGCCTCGACGGACCCACCACCCCCGACGGCTTCGCCCCCGCCCCCGACCGGCTCGACGCCCCGCAGCTGGCCGAACTCATCAAGGACGCGGCCGCCGGGGTGCGGCTCACCGTCACCGGCGTCGACCGCGACGACCCCGCCCGCACCCTCGCCTTTGGAGCCCAGGTCGACACCCGACCCGTCACCACCCGCGCCCGTCCCGACGACCCCGACCGGAGCCTCACCCCCGGCCAGGTCGCCGGCTACCTCGCCAAGTACGCCACCAAGGCCGCCGACGACCACGACACTGGCACCGATGTGAGCAGCGATCCGCACCACCGCCGGCTCCGCGCCGTGGTCCGCGACCTCGCCGACCGCGCGGACGCCCACCAGCAGGCCACCGGCGACGAGGCCTACGCCAAGCTCGGCGAGTGGACCCACATGCTCGGCTTCCGCGGCCACTTCGGCACCAAGTCCCGCCGCTACTCGATCACCCTCACCGCGCTACGCCGAGCTCGTCGCCGCGCCCAGACCCTCATCAACCAGTCCCGGGCGCAGGGCAAGCCGCTCGACCTCGCCGCCCTCGAGGCCGACCTCCTCGCCGACGACGACCACGAGACCACCCTCGTCATCGGTTCCTGGACCTACCTCGGCACCGGCTGGCCGACCGAGGCACAGACCGTCCTGGCTACGGCAGCAGCTGCCCGTGCCCGCGAACACGAGCGATGGAAGGCAGAGCGCCGCAGGGATGCCCACGGACCGCGCGACAACCAGCAAGGAAGGACGGAATGACCATGAGCAGCACCAGAGACAGGGAGCCGGATCGCCCTCCAGCGAGCGATGACGACATCAGGTGCGAGAGGCTTTGGAGCCTCCGCGACGTGTCGGCGTTCCTGGGCGTCCCGATCGGAACGTTGTACCAGTGGCGCGTCAGAGGTGAAGGGCCGCCGGCCTTCAAGCTCGGCCGGCAGCTGCGGTTCGATCCGGACCGGGTCCGCGCGTGGCTCCGAGAGTCGGCTGGCTGAGATGGCCAGTGTGGAGAAGCGCGATCGGGAGGGCAAGGTCACCTGGCTGGCGCGCTGGCGAGACGACGCGGGACGGCAACGCAAGCGGTCCTTCAGCCGGAAGATCGATGCCCAGCGCTTCGTGACGCAGATCGAGGCCGACCTGCTGCGTGGTCAGTACGTCGACCCGTCCGACCGGACGACGGTGCTCGAGTACTCGCGCAGGTGGGCGGCGGCGCGGATACATCGTCCAACCACCTCGAGACGGGTGGCCAGCATGATCGACACGCACATCGCGGGCACGGCCCTGGGGGCTCGCCGACTGGCCAGCGTGACGCCGTCCGAGGTGCAGGCCTGGGCTTCCGACCGTGCACAGGTGCTGGCTCCGACGACCCTGCGCAACCTCGTCAGCCTGCTCCGGTCGGTCTACGCCTCAGCAGTTCTCGACCGTCTCGTCGCAACGTCGCCCGTCGTCCGGCTGTCGCTCCCGGGCACCCATCGCGAAAGGGTCGTGCCGCTCTCGGTGGCGCAGGTGGCGGATCTCGCCGAGGCCATGCCTCACCGCAACCGGGCGATGGTCATCGCCCAGGCGGGTCTGGGGCTGCGTATCGGTGAGCTCCTGAGCCTCAGGGTGCAGGACATCGACTTCATGCGGCGGGCGGTGCGGGTCGAGTGGCAGCTGGCCCCCGGGCAGAAGGTGCGCAGCGCTCCGAAGACGAGGCGCTCGACGCGGACGGTGCCCCTGCCCCAGGTGGTGGCCGAGGCACTGTCCAGGCACATCGAGGACTTCGGGGCGGGCGAGGACGGCACGGTCTTCACGACGAGGTTCGGGACGCCGTACCGGCACGACTACTACGGCACGAGAATCTTCGCCGAGGCCGTGGCCAGGGCCGGCCTGCCGCCCTCGACGACCTCCCACGACCTCCGACACCACTACGCGTCGGTCCTGCTGGCACAGGGCGAGTCGGTCGTGGCGGTGGCGGAGCGGCTGGGGCACCACAACGCCTCGCTGGTGCTGTCGACGTACGGCCACCTGATGCCGGATTCCGAGGACCGGACACGCCGCGCGATCGACACTGCGTGGGCCTCGTGTGCCCCGTCGGCGCCCCAAGCGGGGGGCACAACGCTCTGACCTGCGGAAACGACCCTGTTTCAGACGTTGAAGCGGAACTCGACCACGTCGCCGTCCTGCATGACGTAGTCCTTGCCCTCCATGCGCACCAGCCCGCGCTCCTTGGCCTTGAGCATCGAGCCCGACTCCATGAGGTCGTCGAAGCTGACGATCTCGGCCTTGATGAAGCCGCGCTGGAAGTCGGTGTGGATGACGCCGGCGGCCTCGGGGGCGGTGGCGCCCCGGCGGATCGTCCAGGCCCGGGTCTCCTTGGGGCCGGCCGTCAGGTAGGTCTGCAGGCCGAGGGTCTCGAAGCCGACGCGCGCGAGCACCTCGAGGCCCGGCTCGGTGACGCCGAGCTCGGCCAGCATCTCGCGGGCCTCCTCGTCGTCGTCGAGCTCGACCAGCTCGGCCTCGAACTTCGCGTCGAGGAAGATCGCCTCGGACGGCGCCACGAGCGCGCGCATCCGCTCCTTGAGGTCCTCGTCGCCGAGCTCGTCGGCGTCGCAGTTGAAGACGTAGATGAACGGCTTGGCGGTGAGCAGCGACAGCTCGCGGACCAGCGCACGGTCGACCGTGGTGGCGGTGACCGGCGTGCCGCGCTCGAGGTGGCCCAGGGCCTCCTTGGCGGCGTCGAGGTTGGCGACGAGCGACTTGTTGCCGCGGGCCTCCTTCTCCAGCCGCGGGATCGCCTTCTCGAGCGTCTGCAGGTCGGCGAGGATCAGCTCGGTCTGGATCGTGGAGATGTCGTTGGCGGGGTTGACCTCGCCGTCGACGTGGGTGACGTCCTCGTCGCGGAAGACCCGGGTCACCTGGCAGATGGCGGCCGACTCGCGGATGTGGGAGAGGAACTTGTTGCCGAGGCCCTCGCCCTCCGACGCGCCACGCACGATGCCGGCGATGTCGACGAACTCGACGGTGGCCGGCAGCACCTTGGCCGAGCCGAACAGCTCGGCGAGCCGCGGGAGCCGCGGATCGGGCACCCCGACCACGCCGACGTTGGGCTCGATCGTCGCGAACGGGTAGTTCGCCGCGAGCACGTCGTTCTTGGTCAGGGCGTTGAAGAGGGTCGACTTGCCCGCGTTGGGCAGACCGACGATGCCGATGGTGAGGGCCACGGGCGGCGAGTCTAGGTCGCCGGCCCGTGGCCCTCCCAATCAGCGCCCTGGCGCCCTGAGTCCGCCGACGGCACCAGCAGTGCAACCCGTCCCGGGCAGGGGGATCCGGGCACCGGATCCGGAGCAGCGGCAGCTCACCAACCTGCAGTGCTGGGGGTCGAGGTGGCCGCGCTAGCCTCCCTGCGTGCGCATCGCCACCTGGAACGTGAACTCGCTCCGCTCACGCATCGACCGCGTCGAGGCCTTCCTCGAGCGTCACGACGTGGACGTGCTGGCGCTGCAGGAGACCAAGGCCCGCGAGGACCAGCTCCCGCTCATGGGCCTGCAGTCCCTGGGGTACGACGTCGCCGCAGCGGGCACGAACCAGTGGAACGGCGTCGCCATCGTGAGCCGGGTCGGCATCGCTGACGTCGAGGTCGGGTTCCCCGGCATGCCGGGGTGGGGCGACCCGGTGGCTCCGGAGTCGCGGGCCATCGGCGCGACCTGCGGCGGCGTCCGGGTCTGGTCGCTCTACGTGCCCAACGGCCGCAAGGTCGACGACCCGCACTACGTCTACAAGCTCGAGTGGCTCGCCCGACTGCGCGAGGCGGCCGAGGGGTGGGCGGGCACCGACACCGCCCTGGTCGGCGACTGGAACATCGCGCCCCAGGACGACGACGTCTTCGACATCGCGGCCTTCGCCAAGGACACCCACGTCACGCCGCCCGAGCGCGCCGCCTTCCAGGCGTTCCTCGACGCCGGCTGGGTCGACGTCGTCCGGCCGCACGCCCCCGGCCCGGGCGTCTACACCTACTGGGACTACTACCGGCAGCGCTTCGAGCGCAACCGCGGCATGCGGATCGACTTCGTGCTCGGCTCGCCGTCGCTTGCAGCGCGGGTGACGGGAGCGCACATCGACCGCGACGAGCGCGCGGGCACCGGCGCCTCCGACCACGCCCCGGTGCTGGTCGACCTGGCCCCGGGCGCCGACGGCGTGCCCGACTGATGCCCGCGCGCACCGGGCGGTGGCGCGGCCTCCGCCTCGACCTCTGGGGGGTGGCGCTCGCGCTGCTGGCCCTCGTCGTCTTCCTGCTGCACGGCTTCGGAGGCGCGCTGTCGCGCGACCTCGCGCTCTACGCGTACGCCGGTCAGCAGGCCGCGGACGGCGTCGCGCCGTACGTGGCCGTGCTCAACCGCGCCGGCCCGCTGGCCCACCTCGTCCCGGCGGTCGGCGTCCTCGGGGCGCGCGCGGTCGGCGCCGACGAGCTCACCGGCATGCGCGTGCTCTTCATGGTGCTCTCGATCGCCTGCGTCTGGGTGCTCTACCTCCTCGGTCGTGACGTCTACCGCTCGCGGCTGGCCGGCGCCACGTCCGCCGTGGCCCTGCTCGCCTTCGAGGGCTTCGTCCTCTACGCCACCGGCGGGCCACGCGAGAAGACCACGATGGTGCTGCTCGTGACGCTCGCGCTCCTCGCCACCACGCGCAGCCGCTGGGCGACCGCCGGCGCGCTGACCGCCCTGGCCACGCTCACGTGGCAGCCGGCGCTCTTCCTCGGCGCCGCGGCGGCGCTCGGCGGCACGCTGGCCCTGGACCGGAGCCGGTGGTTCCGCGACCTGGTGCGCTTCGCCCTCGGCGGGATCGCCGTGTCCGTCGGGTGCATCGTGGTGTTCTGGGTCTGGGGCGCCCTGGACGAGCTCTACGAGGGCTTCGTGGGCATCAACTCCAGCTACACCGACCAGCCCGGGATCCTCGAGTCGCTGCGCGTGGAGCCGACGATCATCACCGAGGGCTTCGGCTGGACGACCTGGCTGGTCGTGGTGGGCCTCGGCCTGCTCGCCCTGGTGTCCCTGCTGTGGCTCGTGCCCGCCGTACGCCGGCGCGACCTCGCCGAGCCCTCGCTGATGGCCGTGGCCGCCGGGGGCGTCGGCTCCGCGCTCTGGTCGCTGCGCGCGTTCAACGGGTGGGGCGACCTGATGGTCTTCCTCCCGGTGGCGGCCCTCGGCTTCGGCGGGCTCGTCGCCCTGACGCGGCGGGTGCTGCTGCCCCGGCGACCGCGGCTCGCCGACGGGCTGGTGCTCGCCCTGATCACCGGCGGCATCCTGGTCAGCGTCGTCACCGCGCTCACCACCCGCGTCGACACCCTCGACCAGCAGCGCGCCGACGTGGAGGCGGTGTTCGCGCTCGTCCCCGACGACGCCACGGTCGTCTCGATCGGCGCTCCGCAGCCGCTGGTGCTGACCGGACGCACGAACCCGTTCCGCCACCAGATGTTCCTGACCGGCCTCACCGACTACGTCGACGACACCTGGCCGGGCGGCATCGAGGGGTTCGTGGACGACGTGGAGGCCGCGCAGCCGACCTTCATCACCATGGACCACCCGACCTGGTACCCGTTCATCAACGACGAGATCGCCCAGCACTACACGATGATCGGCGCCTCCGACCAGTTCTACTGGTACGTCCGCAACGACGTCGGCGAGGAGAAGATCGCCGAGCTGCAGGCCGCGCTCGACTACACGCCGGCGGGCTGAACCGGGCCCGACCCGGGGCCCGCAGCCGTCACCTCGGCTGTGACAGGATGCGAGGCATGACCGGACCGGCCGACCCCGGGCAGCCCGACGGGGAGCTGGACCGTACCTCCTTCACCTACTCCGTGGTGATCCCGGTCTTCAACAGCGAGAAGGTCGTCGGCACGACCGTCGACCGCGTCGTCGAGGTGTTCACCGAGGCCGGTCTCGACCTCGAGCTGATCCTCGTCAACGACGGCAGCCCCGACCGCAGCTGGGACGTCATCCGCGCCAAGGCCGAGCAGTACCCGCAGGTGGTCGCGCTCGACCTGCTGCACAACTACGGCCAGCACCACGCCAACCTGGCCGGTCTGCGCGAGTCGCACGGCGACTACGTGATCACGATGGACGACGACCTCCAGAACCCGCCCGAGGAGGCCCTGAAGCTCATCGACGCGGCGATGCGCGGGCACGACCTCGTGTTCGGCGAGTTCATCCGCAAGCAGGCGGCGCCCTACCGCCGGTTCGGCAGCAAGATGATCGATCTGCTCAACCGGCGGATCTTCGGCCAGCCATCCGACCTGTCGGTCTCCAACTACCGGATCATCCGCCGCGACGTCGTCGACCGGATCTGCGCCTCGCGCACCGCGTACCCCTACATCACCGGCCAGGCGCTGCTCTACTCCCACGACCGCACGCACGTGCCCGTGCGGCACGACCCGCGGCCGGTGGGCCGGAGCACCTACAGCACGCTGCGGATCCTGCGACTGGTGCTGACGATCCTCTTCAGCTACTCGTCGTTCCCCCTGCGGGCGCTGGCGTTCGTCGGCTTCCTGATCTCCTTCGCCAGCCTGCTGCTCGGCGGGTGGTTCCTGCTGCAGGGCCTGCTCGGCAACACCGTGGTGAAGGGCTGGACGACGACCGTCGTGCTGCTCTCGCTCTTCAACGGCTTCACGATCGCGCTGATGTCGATGCTCGGGGAGTACATCGTCCGCACGCTCAACACCGTCAGCACCGAGGACAGCTACCACGTCGTCAACCGGGTCGGCCGGGGCCGGACGTGAGCGGGTCGCCCCGCCACCTGCTCGTGATCGGCGCCCAGCGCTGCGGCACGACCTACCTGCACGACCTGCTGGCCGACCACCCGCAGGTCGCGATGGCCCGCCCGGCGCGCCCCGAGCCCAAGGTCTTCCTCTCCGACGAGGTCGTCGAGCGCGGCGTCGGGTGGTACGACGCGACGTGGTTCGGCCACGCGACCGACGCGACGCGGGTGCTCGGCGAGAAGAGCACCAGCTACCTCGAGCGGCCCGACGCCATCGCGCGCGCGGCCTCCGTGCTCGACGACCCGCTCGTGCTCGTGCAGCTGCGCGACCCGGTCGAGCGGGCGATCTCGAACTGGGCGTTCAGCACCGCCGGCGGGCTCGAGGAGCGACCGCTCGACGAGGCGCTCGCCGCCGAGCTCGACGGCGAGGTGCGGGCGTGGGACCAGCAGCGCACGTCGGTCTCGCCGTACCGCTACCTCGCCCGCGGACGCTACGCCGACGAGCTCGCTCCCTGGCGGGAGGCGATGGGCGACCGGCTGCACGTGACCTTCCTGGAGGAGGTCGGCGACGACCGCGGCGTGCTCGGCGAGGTCTACCGCTTCCTGGGTGTCGATCCCGACCACGAGCCCGCCGGCTGGGGCACGGCCGTCAACTCCGCTCGCGACGGTGCGCCCGTCCCGGAGCTACCGGCAGGTCTGCGGCACCGGCTCCGGGGGTACTTTGCAGACAGCGACCGCGCCCTGACCTCGCTGCTCGGGCGCACGCCGCCCTGGGCCACCACCACCGAGAGGAGCCGCACCCCGTGACGGACACCCGCCACGAGCCCCGCGACGCCGACTCCGCGCGGCCGGTGCCCTTCCACGCCGTCACGACCTACGGGCGTGAGCAGGCCCACCTGGCCGAGGCGCTGGCGGGCGGGCACCTGCGCTCGGGCGGCCCCTTCACGCGCCGGGCCTCCGCGGTCCTGCGCGAGGAGACCGGAGCGGTCGAGGCGCTGCTGACGACGAGCTGCACCACGGCTCTCGAGCTCTCGGCGCTCCTGCTCGACCTCGGTCCCGGTGACACGGTGATCGTGCCGTCGTTCACGTTCTCCACCACCGCGCTCGCGTTCGCCCGCACTGGTGCGAAGCTGCTGTTCTGCGACATCGAGCGCGAGACGCTGGGCGTCGATCCCGCCAGCGTCGCGGCGCTGCTCGACGACACGGTGCGGGCGGTCGTGGTCGTGCACTACGCCGGGATCGCCTGCGACGTCGCCGGGCTGCGCGAGGTGCTGCGCGACCGGCCCGACGTCGCCGTGGTCGAGGACAACGCGCACGGGCTCTTCGGCCGCTGGCGCGGCGAGCCGCTCGGCAGCCTGGGCCGGATGGCGACGCTGAGCTTCCACGACACCAAGAACATCGTCTGCGGCGAGGGCGGGGCGCTGCTGCTCAACGACCCGGCGGACGTGGCGCGGGCCTGGGTGCTCTACGAGAAGGGCACCGACCGCAAGGCCTTCCTCGAGGGCCAGGTCGACAAGTACAGCTGGCGCGACACCGGCTCGTCGTTCGCGCTGAGCGACCTGCTGGCGGCCTTCCTGCTCGGTCAGCTCGAGGAGCGCGCCCGCATCCAGGCCACCCGCCGCCAGGTCTTCGAGGCGTACGCCGCGGGGCTGGCGCCGTACGCCGAGGAGCTGGGGCTGACACTCCCCACCGTGCCCGCCGACCGCGAGCCGGCGTGGCACCTGTTCCACGTGCTGCTGCCGACCGCCGGGACCCGGCCCGTCGTCGTGGAGCGGCTGCGCGAGCACGGGGTGCAGGCGACCTTCCACTACGTGCCGCTGCACGACTCCGAGGGTGGGCGCCGGTTCGCCGCCCGCGAGACGGACTGCCCGGTGACCAGCGACGTGAGCGCGCGGCTCCTGCGCCTGCCCTTCCACCAGCAGCTCACCCCCGCCGACACGACGCGTGTCGTCGACACGCTGGTCGCGGTGCTCCGGGAGGGTGCGCGGTGAGCCAGCGCACGGGTCGTCCGGTCAAGCAGCAGGGCTCCTCGTCGATCGAGCAGCCGGAGTACTGGTGGTACCGCGCCCGCACCGCCCTGCTCCACTCCGCGCTCGCCGCCCACCTCGGTGAGCCGGCCCGCGTGCTCGACGTCGGCAGCGCCGACGGCCCGAGCGTGGGCTGGCTGCGCGCGACGGCCCTGCACGTCCCGACCGACCTCGACCCGCGGGGGCTGCCGGCGGGGCGCGGGGTCTGCGCCAGCGCGCTGGCCCTGCCGTTCGCGGACGCGTCGTTCGACGTGGTCGGCGCCTTCGACGTCGTCGAGCACTGCGAGCCCGAGGGGCGCGCCCTCGGCGAGCTCGCCCGGGTGCTGGTGCCCGGCGGGCGGCTGCTGCTGTCGGTGCCGGCCTACCAGTGGGCGTGGAGCGACCACGACGTGCAGGCCGGGCACCACCGCCGCTACACGCGGCCGCGGATCGTGTCCGCCGTCGAGCGGGTCGGGCTCGAGGTGCAGCGCGCGACGTACGGCTTCGCGGGCGTCTTCCCGGCGTTCGCCGCAGAGCGTCTCGTGCGTCGGGTGCGGCCCGGCCGTCCCGGCGACGCCGCCCGGCTGCCCCAGCCCTCCCCCGTCGTCGACCGCCTGCTGACCGGGGTGAGCCGGCGCGAGGCGCGCTGGCTGGAGAAGCACGACCTACCGTTCGGGTCCTCGGTCTTCGTGGCGGCGCGGAAGCCCTGACCGCTACCCGGCGACCCGGCGGGCGGAGCGCACCGCGGTCGTGAGCAGCATCGCGGCCGCGACCGTCTCGACGACCACGAACCAGCCGACGGTGCCCGGCAGCGGCCCGGGCCGCACGGCCACCCACCAGGCGGACCCCACGGCGATCGCCCCCACCCAGAAGGCCACGAGGTGGACCGCCCGTCCGGCGGCGAGGAGGGTCGTGGTGGCGACGAGACCGGCCACCGCGAGCACGTTGCCGACGGCGACGAGCGTGGTGAGCCCGCGCGAGAGGTCGATGCCCTCGCCGAAGACGACCTCCAGGAGCGCCGGCCCGAACGTCCACGCGAACGCCGCCGCGAGCGGCAGCGTCACCGCGGTCACCCCGACCAGCTGCCAGCCGGCCCTGCGGACGAGGTCGTGGCGGCCGGCCACCAGCAAGCGGGTGAAGCGGCCGGTGAGCAGGGCGACCATGCTCGTGCCGAGGGTGTACGGCGCGCGGAAGAGCGCGAGGGCCGCGAACAGGCTCGTCACCTCGGCCGGCGAGCCGCCCGCCAGCGCCAGCAGCACCGGACCACCGGTCAGCACGCCCTGCGCGAGCAGCTGGCCGCCGGAGGCCGGGCCCAGGAAGCGCAGCAGCGGCTCGGCCGGGGGCAGCGGGCCGGTGCCCCCGCGTGCCCACAGCGCCCCGGGCCAGAACGCCAGCACGAGGTAGCCGCCGATCAGGCTCCAGCCGTAGGCCGCGGGGTCGGTCACGCCGGCGGCGAAGAGCACCGCGGCGTACACGCAGCGCAGGGCGTTCTCGCCGAACAGGCTGGCCCCCACCGTGCCGATGCGCTGCCGGCCGGTGAGCAGGCCGCGGACCAGCCCGTTGGCCACGCTGCCGAGCACCACCAGCCCCATCAGCAGCGGGAACACTCCGGAGTGGCCGGCGAAGAGCGGGTCGCGGAGCAACCACGCGACCAGCGACGAGAGCCCCGCCAGCACCACGGCCGCCACGAGGAGCCACGGCGTGGTCGCGCGGACCCGGCGCTCGTCCCCGTCCGCGGCCAGGGCACGGATGGCCCAGTGCTGCACCGGGAAGGTGAGCGCGGCGCCCGCGAACGACCACCAGGCCCACAGCACCGACACCGGCGCGGCGTCGGTGGCGCCGAGCGCGTGGGTGGTGAGGGAGAAGAAGAGGTAGGCGCCGAGGCCGCTGGCCACCGAGCCGACGGCGAGCAGGCTCGTCGAGCGCGACCTGGACCTCATCGCGGGCGATTCTGCCCCATGCCGGGTGCGGCGACGGCCCGGTGGCGGGTGTCGCCGCCGCCGGTTGTCGGTGGTCTCGTCCATGCTCGTGGACATGGAGACCCTCACGCTCGTCCTCGGCCTGGCCGCCGGCCTGGTGCTGGGCTGTCTCGTCGGCGTGCTCTGGGCGCGCTCGCGGCCCGCGGGGGCGGTGGCGGAGCCCGACGACCGCGCCGAGCTGCTCGAGGGGCTCGACCGGCTCAGCGACCAGGTCCGCCACCTCGAGGAGCAGCGGGCGACCTGGCAGGGGCGCTTCCACGAGCAGGTCGACGACCTGCGCCGCGAGACGCGCTCGCTGTCGACGGCGCTGCGCCGCCCGCAGGTGCGCGGGCGCTGGGGCGAGCTCCACCTCCGCCGGGCCGTCGAGCTGGCCGGGCTGGTCGAGCGGTGCGACTTCAGCGAGCAGGTGCGGCTCGAGGACGGGGCGCGGCGCCCCGACCTCGTCGTCCACCTCGTGGGCGGCCGCTCGGTGGTCGTCGACGCCAAGGTGCCGCTCGACGCCTACCTCGACGCCACGTCCCACGACGACGAGGCGCTGCGTCGCGACGCGCTGGTCCGCCACGCGCGCCAGGTGCGTGCGCACGTCGACGCGCTCGGCGGCAAGGCCTACTGGCGCTCGCTGCCCGAGACACCGGAGTTCGTGGTGCTCTTCGTGCCCGCCGAGTCGTGCCTGGCGGCCGCGCTCGAGGCCGACCCGGGCCTGATCGAGCACGCCGCCGACCGCCAGGTCGTGCTCGCCTCGCCCACCACCCTGATCGCGCTGCTGCGCACCGTGGCCCACGGCTGGAGCCACGAGGCGCTGGCCGACCGCGCCCGCGACATCCACCTTCTGGGGCGCGACCTCCACGACCGGCTCGGCGTGCTCACGCAGCACCTCGACGCCGTCGGGCGGTCGCTGGGCGCCGCGGTGGGCCACTACAACCAGGCCGTCGGCTCCTACGAGTCGCGGGTGCTGGTCGCGGCGCGACGGTTCACCGACCTCTCCGTGGTCTCCGACGACCTGGCCTCGCCGCGCCAGGTCGAGGCGACGACCCGCAGCGTCGGCACCGGCGAGCGGGCCCGGCTCACCAGCCTCGATCCGCCCGGACCCGCCGGGGCCGCCGAACGGCGCGCCGCCTCCGGCGAGCCGTGACGCGGCCCTACGGTGATGGCGTGACCCACGCGCGCACCCTCTGGGAGGAGGGCCGCGAGCCGGGCCGCCAGGTGGTGGCGCTCGGCGTCGCCGTCACGCTGTCGGTCGTCGTGCTCGACGTGCTCCTCGTCGGGCGGGTCAGCCTGTTCTTCGACCTCTGCTTCGTGGCGCTGTGCTTCGGGCTGGCGCTCGCGGTGCGGCCCAGCGACTTCTTCGTGGTGGGCGTCCTGCCCCCGCTGATCATGCTCGGGGTCTTCGTGCTGCTCGCCCTGACCGAGCCCGGGTCGATCGCCGACCCGGACGACTCCCCGGTGCAGGCCGTGGTCACCGGGCTCTCCCACCACAGCGCGGCCCTCGTCGCCGGCTACGTGCTGTGCCTGGGCACCCTGGCGGTGCGCCAGCGGGTCGCCCGCAGCTGAGGGCACAGGTTCGACCGGGCACGGCCGACCAGCCCGGATGAGTACGCGAGCGGATGCCGGGGCAGGCGCGCGCGGCCACCGTTGCGCTGATGGACGACCGGTTCGAGGCCTTCAGCACCAGCCACTACCTCATGCTGGCCCTGTTCGTGGCGGGCATCCCGGTGCTCATCCGGCAGGGGCGACGGGTGCGCGGCACCTCCGCAGAAGAGCGCTCGCGGCGTGTCTTCTCGATCGCGATCATCGCGACCGCGCTGCCCCTGCAGGTGCTCCAGCTCCTCCCCGGCGACTGGAGCCTCGACACGTCGTTGCCCCTGCACCTGTGCGACCTGGCCTGGGTGGTGACGGCGTACGCCCTGTGGACGCGCCGACCCTGGGCGTGCGCCCTCACCTGCTACTGGGGCCTGACGCTGACCTCCCAGGCGCTGGTCACGCCCTCGCTGTCCCAGGCGTTCCCGCACCCGCGGTTCATCGGCTACTGGACGATGCACGTGCTGGTCGTGTGGGCCGCCCTCTACCTGACCGCTGCCCTCCGCGTCCGTCCCTCGTGGCGGCTCTTCGGATCGACCATCGGACTGACCATCGGGTGGATGGTCGCGGTGATGGCGTTCAACGTCACGACGGGCACCAACTACGGCTACCTCAACGGCAAGCCCGGCAGCGGCTCGCTCCTGGACCTGCTGGGCCCCTGGCCCTGGTACGTCGTGTCGGAGGTGGTGCTGGTGAGCGCGGTCTGGGCCCTGATCACGCTGCCCTGGACTGCCGCCGGGCGCCGTGCTGCGGCCGGGGACGCAGCCCGATCGCCCGCGCTCACCTGAGACTCACTCGAAGCGGGTGGGGTCCCCCGCGCCGTACCGCAGCACCTCGGGCGCGCCCTGCGACCAGTCAACGACCGTGGTCGGCGTCGCGCTGGTCTCCCCGGCCTCGACCACGATGTCGACCACGTGGTCGAGCTCCTCCTTGATCTCCCAGCCCGACGTCCGGGCCTCCTCCTCGCCGGGGAGGATCAGGGTGCTCGACAGCAGCGGCTCGCCGAGCTCGGCGAGCAGCGCCTGGACGAACGTGTGGTCGGGGATCCGGACACCCACGGTGCGCTTCTTGGGGTGGAGCAGGCGGCGCGGCACCTCGGGGGTCGCCGGGAGGATGAACGTGTAGGGCCCCGGCGTCGCGGCGCGGATCGCCCGGAACGCCGCGTTGTCGACGTGCGCGAGCTGGCCGAGCTGGGCGAAGTCGGCGCAGACCAGCGTGAAGTGGTGCCGCTCGTCGAGGCCGCGGATGCGCAGGATCCGCTCGCGGCCCTCGCGGTTGCCCACCCGGCAGCCGAGCGCGTAGCCCGAGTCGGTCGGGTAGGCGATCAGCGCGTCGTCGCGCAGCGCGTCGACGAGCTGGGCCAGCCCGCGAGGCTGCGGGTTGTCGGGGTGGAGGTCGAGGTAGCGGGCCACGGGGTGCGTCGGCTCGGGCGGGTCAGCGACCGTCGGGGCCGGTGCCGGCGGCGGCCGCCTTGAGGTCGCGGCGCAGCTCCTTGGGGAGCGCGAAGATCAGCGACTCCTCGGCGCTGTGCACGGCCCGGGCGTCGGGGTAGCCCCGCTCGGCGAGGAACGACAGCACGCCCTGCACGAGCGCCTCGGGCACGCTCGCACCGGAGGTCACGCTCACGGTGCGGACCCCCTCGAGCCAGGCCTCGTCGATCTCGGAGGCGTCGTCCACGCGGTACGCCGCGCCGGCGCCGGCCTCGAGGGCGACCTCGACCAGGCGGACCGAGTTCGAGGAGTTCCCCGACCCGACGACGATCACGAGGTCGGCGTCGCGGGCGATCTCCTTGACCGCGAGCTGGCGGTTCTGGGTGGCGTAGCAGATGTCGTCGCTCGGGGGGTCGAGCAGCTGCGGGAAGCGTTCGCGGATCGCGGCGACCGTCTCGAGCGTCTCGTCGACCGACAGGGTGGTCTGCGAGAGCCAGGCGACCTTCGCGGGGTCGCGGACCACGATGTCCGCGACGTCCTCGGGGCCCTGCACGAGCTGGATGTGCTCGGGTGCCTCGCCGGCGGTGCCCTCGACCTCCTCGTGGCCCTCGTGGCCGATCAGCAGGATGTCGTAGTCCTCACCGGCGAACCGCTTGGCCTCGTGGTGGACCTTGGTCACCAGCGGGCAGGTCGCGTCGATGGTCTTGAGCCCGCGCTCCTCGGCCTGCGCGTGCACCGCCGGCGAGACCCCGTGGGCGGAGAACACCACGGTCTGGCCCTCCGGCACCTCGTCGAGCTCCTCGACGAAGACGGCCCCGCGGGCCTCGAGGTCGGCCACCACGTGCTTGTTGTGCACGATCTGCTTGCGCACGTAGACCGGCGCGCCGTACAGGTCGAGCGCCTGCTCCACGGTCACCACCGCCCGGTCCACCCCCGCGCAGTAGCCCCGCGGCGCGGCGAGCAGCACGGCCCGCTCCGCCTCCTCGGGCGAGAGCACCAGCGGGTTGCCCAGATCGGTCGACATGCCCGCCAGTCTAGGAGCGGAGGGGTCGTGCCTCCGAACCGGCGCGGAGCGGGCCCGGGCAGTAGTCCCCGACGAGTTGGCCCCCCTACCCGCCAGTAGGGGGGGCCAACTCGTCGGGGACTACCGGTCACACCCCGTCGGCGCGGTCCCCTAGGGTCGGCGCATGGCGATGCAGACCAGCCCCGAGGCGCCCGCGCCGGTCCGGCAGGTCGCCAACGCCATCTCGGGCTGGATCGACCGGCTGGGGGCGATCTGGGTCGAGGGCCAGGTCGCCCAGGTGAGCCGGCGGCCGGGCATGGCCACGGTGTTCCTGACCCTGCGCGACGCGGTCGCCGACATCTCGGTGCCGGTCACCTGCGCGCGCACCTACTTCGACGGGCTCAACCCGCCGCTGGTCGAGGGTGCGAGCGTCGTGGTGCACGCCAAGCCGTCCTACTACGCCAACCGCGGCACGCTGTCCCTGGCCGCGCGCGAGATCCGCATGGTCGGCCTCGGTGAGCTGCTGGCCCGCCTCGAGCGCCGCCGCCAGCTGCTGGCCGCCGAGGGGCTGTTCGCCGCCGAGCTCAAGCGACCGCTGCCGTTCCTCCCCGGCACGGTGGGGCTGGTCACCGCCCACGGCTCGGCCGCCGAGCGCGACGTCCTCGAGAACGCCCGCCGCCGCTGGCCCGCGGTGCGCTTCGAGGTGCGGTACGCCGCGATGCAGGGCACCCGGGCGGCGCTGGAGGTGATCGAGGCCGTCGAGCGCCTCGACCGCGACCCGGGCGTCGACGTCATCGTCGTGGCGCGCGGCGGCGGGTCGGTCGAGGACCTCCTCCCGTTCTCCGACGAGGGGCTGGTCCGCGCGGTGCACGCCGTGCGCACCCCGGTGGTCTCGGCGATCGGCCACGAGCCCGACACCCCGCTGCTCGACCTCGTCGCCGACGTCCGCGCCTCCACCCCGACCGACGCCGCCAAGCTCGTCGTCCCCGACGTCGCCGAGGAGCGGCAGCGCGTCTCCGCCGCCCGCGACCGCCTGCGCGCCGCTGTCGGTGGCTGGGTCGAGCGCGAGCAGCGCGCCCTCGACCAGCTCCGTTCGCGCCCGGCGCTGGCCGACCCGCGCTGGCTGGTCGACGCCCGGGCCGACGAGGTGCACGACCTGCGCCACCGCGCCCGCCGCAGCCTGCACCACCGGCTCGAGCGCGCCGCCGACGAGATCGGCCACCACCGGGCCCGCGCGCGGGCACTCTCCCCGCTCGAGACCCTGCGCCGCGGCTACGCCGTGCTGCAGGACGACGCCGGCGCCGTGCTCTCCAGCGTCGCCGACGTCCCCGCGGGCACCGACGTCCGCGTGCGCGTCGCCGACGGCCGCGTCCTGGCCACCACCACCGGCGTCGAGCGCCTCGACACCACGACCGAGACCCCCTCCCCCGACGAGGAGCCCGATGGCTGAGCAGGCACCGATCCCCTACGAGCAGGCGCGCGAGGAGCTGGTGGACGTCGTCCGCCGCCTCGAGGCCGGCGGCACCACGCTCGAGGAGTCGCTCGCGCTCTGGGAGCGCGGCGAGGAGCTCGCCGCGATCTGCCAGGGCTGGCTCGACGGCGCCCGCGAGCGGCTCGACGCCGCCATGGCGGGCGACGACGACGACGAGGAGTGACCCCGCCGCCGGCTCGTCAGTCGTTCGGCACGGGCTCGGTGGTCAGCCGCTCGACCACCGTCCGCAGGTCGTCCTCCGACGCCGAGCCGTAGACCAGCACGGTCTCGCCGTCGACCTCGGCGGCGTACGCCCGGTCGCCGCCGTCGTCGGTCCAGCCCTGCCACTCCGGCGCGATCGAGCCCTCGACCGTGATCGCCGGGGCCTCGTCGACGTGCTCCTCGTCGACGTACGTCGCGAGCAGGTCCTCGACGTCGTCCTGCTCCTGGCGGATCCCGACGAACGAGCCGGTGTCCGTGAGCATCCCGATCCCCCACGCCGGCGGTGTCTCCTGGCCGAGGGTGACGCTGGTGGCGTACCACCCCTCGGGCAGCGACGACGGGTAGACGACGTCGAGGTCGGCCTCCTGGGCGTAGCCGACCTGCTCGAGGTAGTCGATGGGGTCCGGGCCACCGTCCGGCACGTCGCGGTTGACCGCCCGGAACGCGACGAACGCGCCGATGGCCAGCAGGATCACGACCATCGCCCCGATCAGCCCGCCGAAGCTGCGCTGGTAGCGCCCCGCCTGCTCACTCACGCGCCCAGTTTTCCAGTGGGGTAGGAACGTCGCTGTGCCGACCCCGTCTCCCGCGCCGCTGGTCGCGCTCGCGCCCGCGGTCGACGGGCTGGTCCCGGCGCTCGCGCTGCTGGCCCTGCTGGTGACCGCCTACCGGCACCCGCGGGCCCGGGTCGAGGCGGCGGTCGGGCTGCTCGCGGCCGCCGTGGTGCTCGCCACGGGCGTCCTCGACACCGGCGAGGTGATCGACGTGCTGGGGGGGCTGGCACCCGTCGTCGCCTTCCTCTGCGCGATCCTCGTGGTGGCCGACGTGTGCGCCCGCGCCGGGGTCTTCACCGCGGCCGCGGACCGGGTCGTCCGCGCGAGCCGGGGCCGGCCGGTCCGCCTGCTCACCGGCGTCTTCCTGCTCGCGGCGCTGGTGACCACGGTGCTCAGCCTCGACGCGACCGTGGTGCTGCTCGCGCCGGTCGTCGTCGGGGCCGCCGTCGCCCTGGGGGTGCCCACCCGGCCCGGCGCGCAGGCCTGCGTGCGGATGGCCAACTCCGCCTCGCTGCTGCTGCCGGTCTCCAACCTGACCACGCTGCTGGCGATGCCCTACCTCGACCTGACCTTTGCCGGGTTCGCCCGGGCGATGGCGCCGGTGCTCGCCGCCGTGCTGGTCGTGGAGTACGTCGTGCTGCGCGTGCTGCACCGTGCGGACCTCGCCGTCCCGGCCAGCCGCGCACCGCGACCCACGCCCGGCCGGCTGCCCGTCGTACCCGTGACCGCGCTGGCGCTGATGCTGGTCGGCTTCGCGGCGCTCTCGCCGTTCGGCGTCGAGCCGGCATGGGTGGCCGGGGTCACCGCCGTGGTGCTGGTGCTCTGGGCGTGGCGCCGGGGGTACGGCGGGCCCCACCGGGCGCTGCACGCCGCCCACCCGGCGTTCGCGCTGTTCGTCCTGTGCCTGGGCATCGTGGTGGAGGCGGTCTCCGAGGGCGCCATGGTCGGGGAGGTGCGCGACCTGCTGCCGTCGTCCGCCACGTCGTTCGCCGCGCTGCTCGGTGTGGCGGTGCTCGCGACCGTGCTCGCCAACCTGCTGACCAACCTCTCGGCCACGCTGCTCCTCGTCCCGCTCGTCGCCCCCCTCGGCACGACAGCCGTCCTGGCCGCCCTGGTCGGGCTCAACGTCGGCGCCGGGCTCACCTACACCGGCTCGCTGGCCAACCTGCTCTGGCGCCGGTCGCTCGTGCGACAGGGGCAGGATCCCGGACTCGCCGACTTCCACCGGCTCTCGCTGGTCGCCACGCCGCTGGCGGTGGTCGCCGCGGTCGGGATGCTGGCACTGACGGCCTGACCGGACGATCGGCAGGGAACGGCTCCGTGACCGTTACCATCACCGCATGCCTCCCAGTGAGCTGAACACCCCGCCCGCCGACCGCAACCTCGCCATGGAGCTGGTCCGGGTGACCGAGGCAGCGGCCATGGCCGCGGGGCGCTGGGTCGGCCGCGGCGACAAGAACGGCGCCGACGGCGTCGCGGTCAACGCGATGCGCGTGATGATCTCCACCGTCAGCATGAACGGCACCGTGGTGATCGGCGAGGGCGAGAAGGACAACGCCCCGATGCTCTACAACGGCGAGCAGGTCGGCGACGGCACCGGCCCCGAGTGCGACGTCGCGGTCGACCCCATCGACGGCACGACGTTGACGGCCAAGGGCATGAGCAACGCGATCGCGGTGCTGGCGGTCGCCCCGCGCGGGGCGATGTTCGACCCCTCCGCGGTCTTCTACATGCGCAAGCTGGTCACGGGTCCGGAGGCGGCCAGCGTGGTCGACATCCGCTACCCGGTCGCCGAGAACATCCACCAGGTCGCCAAGGCCAAGGGCTCGCGCCCGGCGGACGTGACCGTGGTGCTGCTCGACCGGCCCCGGCACGAGCAGCTCGCCGAGGAGATCCGGGCGACCGGAGCCCGGATCAAGTTCATCACCGACGGCGACGTGGCCGGCGCGATCATGGCGGCCCGCTCCGACACCGGCATCGACCTGCTGCTCGGCACCGGCGGCACCCCCGAGGGCATCATCGCCGCCTGCGCGATGAAGTCGCTCGGCGGCACGATCCAGGGCCAGCTCGCCCCGGTCGACGACGCGGAGCGCGAGCGCGCGCTGGCGGCCGGGCACAACCTCGACCCGGACTTCGTGCTCGACACCGACGACCTGGTCTCGGGCGAGGACTGCTTCTTCGTGGCCACCGGCATCACCGACGGCGAGCTGATGCGCGGCGTGCGCTACCGCGCCGGCGGCTGCACCACCCACTCGCTGGTGATGCGGGCGCGCAGCGGCACCATCCGCTCCATCACCTCGGAGCACCAGCTGAGCAAGCTACGCGGTTTCGCTGCGATCGACTTCGACAAGTGACTGCGTGCGCTGCCGCGCCAGCGCGGTGGCGACGTGGTCGATCACGCGGGGGTCGATCGCCATCCCGACGTGCGAGGTCGTGACCTCGACCTTCTCGCCCTGGGGGTCCACGCAGGCCCGCCAGTCCACGATGCCGTCGCGCTTGCTGTAGATCGCGGTGAAGGCGACGCCCGCGGGCACCGGCTGCTGGCTCTCGTCGAAGCTCTCGCGCGCGCACACCCCGGCCACGCACTCCTCCGACATCAGGCCCGGCAGGCCGGCCCGGCTCAGTCGCACCAGCAGGTCGACGCTGCGGGTGAGTGAGACGTGGTGGGCACCCGGCGCGAGCATCGGGCTGCCCATGGTGACGATGCCCGAGATCAGGTCGGGGCGGCGTACGGCGAGCCCGCGGGCGAGCATGCCGCCGAGGCTGTGCCCCACCACCTGCACCCGGGTGCCGCGGCGCTGCGCGATCGACTCGAGCCGCATCTCGAGCTGGGCGGCGGCGTTGAGCGTGCAGCCGACGTTGGCCCGGATCAGGGAGCGGTAGGTGCGGAAGCCCTCGTCGCGCAGCGAGCGCGCCATCAGCCGCAGCGTGCCGTCGCCGGCGAGGAACCCCGGGACCAGCACCACCGGGTCGTGGTGGCGCGGGGCCACCCGCCCGGCCCAGGCCGTCTCACGGCGTTCCTTGCGCTCGTCGAGCCGCCGGACGACGTAGCGCCCCGCCTCGGGCACGAGGCTGCCCTCCCGGAGGACGGCGTGCATCCTCGGCCGTTCGAACCCGTCCGGCAACAGGAAGGAACCCAGGGTCCCGCTCATCCCCCGAAGGTACGACAGATCGGCTCGTCCCCGCCCGGCTCCCGCGCCGATCTGCCCCGAATTGATGGTGCGGTGATCTGCCGCTGATCTGCTGTGGTCCGGACCGGAGGCGCCCGGACCGGAGGTCGGGGAGCCGGCCCGGCGCCGGTCCCGGTGAGGGAGGATGGGGACATGCAGGAACCCGCCGAGCACGCCGTCGCGGCGTCCGAGGAGCTCTTCGCCCCCGTCAGCGCCGACATCGAGCTGTGCTACCAGACCTTCGGCGACCCGGGCGACGACCCGCTGCTCCTCGTGATGGGCCTCGGCGGGCCGATGACCTGGTGGGACCCCGCCTTCTGCGAACTGCTGGCCGGCCACGGGTTCTACGTCGTCCGCTACGACAACCGCGACACCGGGCGCTCCTCGCGGGGCTCGGCCCGGATCGGCCGGTCGACGCTGGTCCGGGCCTTCGCCGGCGCGCCGGTCCGCGCGGCGTACTCGATGAGCGACCTGGCCCGCGACGCCGTCGGGCTGCTCGACCACCTCGGCATCGACGCCGCGCACATCGTGGGCGTCTCCATGGGCGGGATGATCGTGCAGACCCTGGCCATCGAGCACCCCGACCGGGTCCGGTCGCTCACCAGCATCATGTCGACGACCGGGAAGCGCACGGTCGGCTGGCAGCACCCGGCGCTGCTGCCCGCACTGCTGCGGTCGCGCGGCCCGGGGCGCGACGAGTACGTCGCCGGCAGCGAGGCGGTGTGGAAGCTGATCGGCTCCCCCGGCTACCCCCAGCCCGAGGGCGCGGTCACGGCCCGGGCGGTCGAGACCTGGGAGCGCGGCGTGAGCCGCAGCGGCGTGATCCGGCAGATGGTCGCGGTGCTGACCCAGCCCGACCGTGGTGCCCGCCTGCGCGCGGTCAGGGTGCCCACGCTGGTGGTGCACGGCGCCGCGGACAAGATGGTCCACGTCTCGGGCGGGCGCGCCACCGCCCGGGCCGTCCCGGGCGCCGAGCTGCTCGTCATCGAGGGGATGGGCCACGACCTGCCACCCCAGCTCTTCGGCACTTTCGCCGACGCCATCCGGCGGACCGCCGACCGCGCGTCTGTCCACAGCCCCGGGCAGACATCACGCTGACCCGCCGTTAACTAACGGCGGGTCAGCGTGGGGGTCGCTCAGTCGCTCAGGCGCTCCCCGGTGTCGGTGTCGAACACGTGGACGTCGCGCGGATCGGTGGTCACGTACAGGGTCTCGCCCTTGTGCACGTGGTCGCGCCCGGAGACCCGGACGATGATGTTGTTGGGCGCGCCCTCGATGCCGCTGGTGCCGTAGACGAAGGCGTCGGCGCCGAGCTCCTCGACCACGGTCACGCGGACCGGCAGGCCACCCTCGGCCTCGGTGACCACGCGCCAGGCCTCGGGTCGCACCCCGACGGTGATGCGGGCGTGCTGGTCGCCGAGCTGCTTGGACGAGGTCGGGTCGACCGGCACGAGGTACTGGCCGATCTGGGCCTGGCCGTCCTTGGCGGTGGCCTCGAGCAGGTTCATCTGCGGCGAGCCGATGAAGCCGGCGACGAAGAGGTTGATCGGCTTGTCGTAGAGCTTCAGCGGGGTGTCGACCTGCTGGAGGATGCCGTCCTTCATGACCGCGACCCGGTCGCCCATCGTCATCGCCTCGATCTGGTCGTGGGTGACGTAGACCGTGGTGACGCCGAGGTCGGCCTGGAGCTTGGCGATGTCGGTGCGCGTCTGCACGCGCATCTTCGCGTCGAGGTTGGACAGCGGCTCGTCCATGCAGAAGACCTGCGGGTTGCGCACGATCGCGCGACCCATCGCCACGCGCTGGCGCTGACCACCGGACAGGGCCTTGGGCTTGCGCTCGAGGTACTCGGTCAGTCCGAGGATCTTCGCGGCCTCGGCGACGCGCTTCTTGCGCTCGTCCTCCTTGACCTTGGCCATCTTCAGCGAGAACGCCATGTTCTCGCCCACGCTCATGTGGGGGTAGAGCGCGTAGTTCTGGAAGACCATCGCGATGTCGCGGTCCTTGGGCGGGATGTGCGTGACCTCGCGGTCACCGATGAAGATCTTGCCCTCGTTGACCTCCTCCAGCCCGGCGAGCATCCGCAGGGTGGTGGACTTGCCGCAGCCGGAGGGCCCGACGAGGACCATGAACTCTCCGTCGCCGATCTCCAGGTCGATGCCGGGTACGGCGGGCTTGTCGGCCCCGGGGTACCAGCGCTGGGCCTTCTCGAACCTCACTGTTGCCATGACTGAACAGCTCCTTCACCGGCAGGTACGTGCCGGACGATCCGTCGTGAAAGGAAGGTGTGACCACGGCGTGACCGTGCTCACACCCGGGCACTCTGCCGCACTTCAGGGCCGGTTGACCAGCCCGCCGTCTCGTTACCCATTCGTGACCCCGCGCCACCTTGACGGCGCACTGACGTTTGCGTAAACGTTTGCAACACCGTGACGGCAGTCACACCGCTCGCCGTCATCAGGTAGCCACCGGGGCGGCCCCGGGTCATCTCGGGCCGCAGACACGAGAGGGAATGCGCCCATGAGATCAATTCGGACCCGACGGGGAGCCGCGGCGCTCACCGTCCTGGCGGTGGCCGGGCTCGGCCTCGCCGGCTGCGCCGACGACAGCGACGGGGGCGGCGAAGTCAGCGGCACCGCGCCGGGCGCGGGCCAGCCCGAGTGCCAGCAGCTCGAGCAGTTCGGCGACCTGACCGGCAAGGAGGTCAGCGTCTACACCTCGATCATCGCGCCCGAGGACGCCGCCCAGAAGGCCTCCTACAAGGTCTTCGAGGACTGCACCGGCGCGACGGTCAACTACGAGGGCTCCTCGGAGTTCGAGGCCCAGCTCGTCGTCCGCGTCCAGGGCGGCAACGCCCCCGACGTCGCCTACGTGCCCCAGCCCGGCCTCCTGCAGACCCTGGTCCAGGACACCGGCAAGGTCGTCGAGCCGCCGCAGGCCGTGTCGGACAACGTCGACGAGTGGTTCGGCGAGGACTGGAAGACCTACGGCACGGTCGACGACACCTTCTACGCCGCGCCGCTGGGTGCGAACGTGAAGTCGTTCGTCTGGTACTCCCCGAAGATGTTCCAGGAGAACGGCTGGGAGGTCCCGGAGACGTGGGACGACATGATCGCCCTCTCCGACAAGATCGCCCAGAGCGGCATCAAGCCGTGGTGCGCCGGCATCGAGTCCGGTGACGGCACCGGCTGGCCCACCACCGACTGGCTCGAGGACGTGATTCTCCGCAACGCCGGGCCCGACGTCTACGACCAGTGGGTCAACCACGAGATCCCGTTCAACGACCAGGTCGTCGTCGACTCGCTCGACCAGGTCGGGAACATCCTCAAGAACGAGGACTACGTGAACGGCGGCATCGGCGACGTCAAGTCGATCGCCACCACCGCATTCCAGGAGGGTGGTCTGCCGATCCTCGACGGTGACTGCGCCCTGCACCGCCAGGCCTCGTTCTACGCGGCCCAGTGGCCCGAGGGCACCGACGTCTCGGAGAACGGCGACGTCTTCGCCTTCTACCTGCCCGTCACCAGTGAGGAGTTCGGCAAGCCGGTCCTCGGCGGCGGCGAGTTCGTGGCGGCGTTCCGCGACGCTCCGGAGGTCCAGGCCTTCCAGACCTACCTGTCCAGCGACGTCTGGGCCAACGAGAAGGCCAAGGCCACGCCGAACGGCGGGTGGGTGAGCGCGAACACCGGGCTCGACATCGCCAACCTCAACAGCCCGATCGACAAGCTGTCAGCGGAGATCCTGCAGGACCCCGACGCCGTCTTCCGCTTCGACGGTTCCGACCAGATGCCGGGTGCCGTGGGCGCCGGCTCCTTCTGGACCGAGATGACCAAGTGGATCACGGGTCAGGACACGCAGACCACGCTCGACAACATCGAGAGCTCCTGGCCGAGCAACTGAGCAGCGACGACGGGGCGTCCGGAACATCTCCGGGCGCCCCGTCGTCCACCACCACCCAAGGGGTCCTCACATGATGACGACGACCGACAAGCTCATCCAGATGGTCATCGCGGTGCTGCTGTTCTTCGCCGTGGTGGCCGTCATCCTCCTGCTCACGGCGCGGCTCCGCTCGCGCAACGGGGAGCGCATCCAGGCCGTCGCCTTCGTCGGCCCCGCGATCCTCCTGATCGGGTTCGGCTTGCTCTACCCGGCCATCAAGACCGTCTACCAGTCCTTCATGGGCCCCAGTGGCTCGGGCTTCGTGGGCTTCGACAACTACCAGCAGATCTTCACCGACGAGAACCAGCTCAAGGTCCTCCGCAACACCGCGATCTGGGTCATCCTGACCCCGCTCTTCGCCACGGGTGTCGGCCTCGTGTACGCCGTGCTCGTCGACCGGGCGCGGTTCGAGAAGGTCGCCAAGGCCCTGATCTTCCTGCCGATGGCGATCTCGCTGGTGGGCGCCTCGATCATCTGGAAGTTCGTGTACGACTACAAGGGCACCGACCAGGAGCAGATCGGCATCCTCAACGCCATCCTCAAGGGCGTGGGGCTCGACACCTACCGGTTCCTGCTCACGGAGCCGTGGAACACGATCTTCCTGATCGTGATCATGATCTGGGTGCAGTCGGGCTTCGCGATGACCGTGCTCTCGGCGGCCATCAAGGCGATCCCCGACGACATCATCGAGGCCGCCCGCCTCGACGGCGTCAACGGCCTCAAGATGTTCCGGTACATCACGGTGCCGAGCATCCGGCCCTCGCTGATCGTCGTGCTCACCACGATCAGCATCACGACGCTGAAGGTCTTCGACATCGTGCGGACGGCCACCGGCGGAAACTTCGGCACCAGCGTCCTGGCCTACGAGTTCTACGTGCAGAGCTTCCGCTCGTTCAACTTCGGGCTCGGCGCTGCCCTGGCGACGCTGATCTTCGTCCTGGTGACGCCGATCGTCGTCTACAACGTCCGTCAGATGCGACGACTGGAGGCACGATGAGCAGCAGCAACACCGCGACCTGGGCTGAGGAGAAGGTCGAGGACACCAGCCGGAAGCCGCGCAAGTCGAACTCCGAGGTCGCCAAGAACGCCCTCTCCAACCGCTGGGCGTCGGTCGCCGCACTGGTGATCGCCGCGCTCTGGACGCTGCCCACCTTCGGGCTCCTCATCACGTCGTTCCGACCGGAGGAGCAGGTCAAGACGACCGGGTGGTGGACGGCGTTCGGCGACGGGCAGTGGACGCTCAACAGCTACGACCAGGTGATCAACGGGGCCGACCTCGACTTCTCGTCGTACCTGATCAACTCGATCGTGATCACCATCCCCTCGGTGCTGATCCCGATCAGCCTCGCGGTGATGGCGGCCTACGCCTTTGCCTGGATCCCGTTCCGCGGGCGCAACATCCTGTTCATCTCGGTGTTCGCCCTGCAGATCGTCCCGATCCAGATCACGATGATCCCGCTGCTGAAGTTCTACGTCTCCCCGCCGTTCAACCTGCAGCCGTTGGCGGGCAACGACGCGCCAGGTGGCGGTTTCTACACCGTGTGGCTCTCGCACACGATCTTCGCCCTGCCGCTGGCGATCTTCCTGCTCCACAACTTCATGCGGGAGATCCCCGGTGAGCTGATGGAGTCGGCGCGCGTCGACGGGGCCGGGCACGTGCAGACCTTCATGAAGATCATGCTGCCGCTGATGGCACCCGCCATCGCCGCGTTCGCGATCTTCCAGTTCCTGTGGGTCTGGAACGACCTGCTCGTGGCGCTGGTGTTCGCGGGCGGCAACCCCGAGGTGTCACCACTCACGGTGCGCCTCGCGGCCCTGGCCGGCCAGCGCGGCGAGGACTGGCACCTGCTCTCCGCCGGTGCGTTCGTCTCGCTCGTGATCCCGCTGGTCGTGTTCCTGTCCCTGCAGCGCTACTTCGTCCGCGGCCTGCTCGCGGGCAGCGTCAAGGGATGAGCAGGTGGGCGGCGCCGGCCTGTCGGGCGGGCGCCGCCCACTGCTCCCTCAGCCAGTGGTACGACGCCTTGGGCGTCCGCGTCAGGTCGGGAGAGGAGCGGTCGACGTGGACCAGGCCGAACTTCTTGGCGTAGCCCTCGGCCCACTCGAAGTTGTCGAGCAGGGTCCACACCAGGTAGCCGCGCACGTCGGCGCCGGCCGCCCGCGCGCGGTCGACGGCGACGAGGTGGTCGCGCAGGTAGTCGATGCGGTCCTGGTCGTCGACCATCCGGCCGTGCGGCCCGTCGACGACGCGCTCGTCGGCGTACGCCGCGCCGTTCTCGGTGATCAGCAGGGGGAGGCCGGTACGCCGGTGCGTGTCGACCAGCAGCTCCTCGAGGCCGCGCGCCTCGACCTCCCACCCGATGTCGGTCCGGGGCTCGCGGACCACGAGGTCGAGCCCCTCGACGCCGGGGTAGGCGCCCTGCTCGGGGTGGGGCGGTCCGTCGCCGCCGAGCCGGGGGCGGACCGGCGTGTAGTAGTTGATGCCGAGCCAGTCCGCCGAGCCGTGGATGGACGCCAGGTCGCCGTCGCGTACGACGGAGGTGTCGGCGAGCTCGGGGGCCACGGCGAGCAGGCGGTCGTCGTACGCCCCGTCGACGAGGGGGTCGAGCCAGACCCGGTTGCGGGTCGCGTCGATCCGGTCGGCGAGCTCGCGGCTGGCGTCGTCCTCGGGCCAGATCGGGGCGAGGTTGAGCACGATGCCCACGGCCTGGCCGGCGTCGCGGCCGGGCAGCGCCTCGCGCGCCCAGGCGTGGCCGAGCATCAGGTGGTGCGCGGCCTTGTGCGCCGCACCGCCCTCGCGCCGGCCCGGCGCGTGGACGCCGGCGGCGTAGCCGAGGTACGCCGCGCACCACGGCTCGTTGTGGGTCGCCCAGAGCCGCACCCGGTCGCCGAGGCGCGCGTGCACCACCCCGGCGTACTCCACGAACGCCTCGGCGGTCGCCCGCTCGGGCCAGCCGCCGGCGTCCTCGAGGGGCTGGGGCAGGTCCCAGTGGTAGAGCGTGGCCGCCGGCTCGACCCCCGCCGCGGCGAGCGCGTCGACGAGGCGGTCGTAGTAGTCGAGGCCGCGCTGCTCGACCCGGCCGCGGCCCTCGGGCAGCACCCGCGGCCAGGCGATCGAGAACCGGTAGCAGTCGGCGCCGAGCTCCCGGACGAGCCGCACGTCGTCGTCGACGCGGTGGTAGGAGTCGCAGGCGAGCGACCCGTCGTCGCCGTTCCTGACGTGGCCGGGCAGGGCGGTGAAGGTGTCCCAGACGGAGGTGCCGCGGCCGTCCTCGTCGACGGCGCCCTCGATCTGGTAAGAGGCGGTGGCCACCCCGAGGACGAGCGGCTGGTCGGTGTTGTCGCTGGCCATGGGCCCACCCTAGGCAGGCCCGGGCGAGGTGCGCGATGAACGACGTCCACGTGCCGCGTCCGCCCGTGAACATGGAGGACGTCGCCCGGCGAGCCGGGGTCTCCATCGCCACCGTGTCCCGCGCCGTACGCGGCCTGCCGGGCGTCAGCCCCGGCACCCGCGACCGGGTGCTCGGCATCGTCGAGGAGCTCGACTACGTCGTCTCGCCGGCCGCATCCGCGCTGCGCGGCGCGACCCGGCGGGTCGCCGTGGTGCTCCCCCGCCTCGACAGCTGGTTCTCCTCGACCATGCTGGCCACGGCGCAGACCACGCTCCGCGCGGCCGACCTCGACGTGCTGCTCTACCAGGTCGGCGACCGGCACGCGCGCACCCGTTTCTTCCGCGAGCTGCCGGCCCGGCGCAAGGTCGACGCGGTCTACCTCGTGGCGCTGCCGATGTCGGTCGAGGAGGAGGAGCGCCTCGACCTGATGGGCGTGGAGGTCGTGGTTGCCGGCTCCCGGCTGCGCGACTTCCCCTCGGTCGCCGTCGACGACGTGGACATCGGCCGGGTGGCGACCGAGCACCTGATCGGGCTCGGCCACACCCGGATCGGGATGATCCGCACCAGCGACACCGAGGGTGCCGGCTACGCCAGCGACCGGCACCGCCGCGAGGGCTACATCGCCGCCATGGCCGCCCACGGGCTCGGCCCCGAACCCGGCCTCATCGTCACCGGGCCGTACGGCGTGCGGGCGGGCGTCGAGGGCGTGCGCGAGCTCCTCGAGCTCGACGACCCGCCGACCGCGATCTTCTGCTACTCCGACGACATCGCGGTCAGCGCCCGCCACGCCCTGCTCGAGCGCGGGCTGCGGGTGCCCGAGGACGTCTCGCTGATCGGCGTCGACGGCCACGACCTCGGGATGCTGTTCGGCATCACCACCATCGACCAGCACGTCGTGGACCAGGCCCGCGCCGCCGGCGAGATGGTGATCGGGCTGCTCGCGGGCCAGCAGCCCGAGACCCCGCAGCTGCTGGTGGACGCCCACCTCGTCGTGCGGACCTCCACCGCCCCTCCTCCCCCGCGCCCCTGACGCCGAACCGTCTCAGTCCTCGAGGGCGAGGTCGCCGGAGGGTGGGCGGACGCGACGTCGCTGGACGGTGACGCCGGCCATCACCGCGAACCCGCGCACCCGGACCACGGGCGAGTCGGGGCGCAGGTCGGCGGCGACCTTGTCGCGGGCGTGTTCGAAGCCGCCCATGAAGCCCGACCCCTCGACGACGAGGTGCACGCCGGGGCCGACGATGACCTCGATCCCGCCCATGAAGGCGTTCGCGGTGATCACGGTCTCCGGCGCGGTCAGGCGCGCCTCGCGCAGGTCGAGGGTGATGCCGCCCATCACGGCGACCGCGGTGTGCGTCGCGCCGACCGACCACGGGCCCACGCGTTGGCTGCCGCTCATCACGGCGATCGTCCGGTCGTGCGTCGGCAGGGGCACGGGCGGGCCGGCCGGCCGCGGCACCGGCGCCTGCGCCGCGCCGGTCACCGGCAGGTCGGCGGTCAGCGGCACCAGGTCGGCGTAGGTCTTCGCGGCGTACGCCGCCTCCAGCCGCTGGTCGAGCTCGTCGAGGTCGAGGCGGCCCTCGCCGGCCGCCTCGCGCAGCACCTCGGCGACCCGGAAGCGGTCCGCGTCGGAGACGCGGATCAGGTCCGGACCGGGCTCCGGGCGGCGTTCGAGTGGCCCCTCCATGGGCTCAGGGTAGCCGCGGCACTAGCCTTCTGGCGTGGCTGACGCGAACGACGCGGGACCCGACTTCCGCTACTCCGACCTGCTCCCCCTCGGCGCCGACGACACGTCGTACCGCCTGGTCACCACCGAGGGGGTCTCGACGTTCGAGGCCGACGGGCAGACCTTCCTGCGGGTCGCGCCCGAGGCGATCCAGCGGCTCACCGCCGAGGCGATGCACGACATCGCGCACTACCTGCGGCCCGCGCACCTCGCGCAGCTGCGGCGGATCATCGACGACCCCGAGTCGTCGGGCAACGACCGCTTCGTCGCGCTCGACCTGCTGAAGAACGTCAACATCTCCGCCGGCGGCGTGCTGCCGATGTGCCAGGACACCGGCACCGCGATCGTGATGGGCAAGAAGTCCGAGGGCGTGCTCACCGGCGCCGACGACGCCGAGGCCGTCAGCCGCGGCGTGTACGACGCGTACACGAAGCTCAACCTGCGCTACAGCCAGCTCGCGCCGCTGACGACCTACGAGGAGAAGAACACCGGCACCAACCTGCCGGCCCAGGTCGAGATCTACTCGACCCCGCAGACCTCCGGGAAGCCGGAGTACAAGTTCCTCTTCATGGCCAAGGGTGGCGGCTCGGCCAACAAGTCGTTCCTCTACCAGGAGACCAAGGCCGTCCTGAACCCCCAGCGGATGCTGACCTTCCTCGACGAGAAGATCCGCTCGCTCGGCACCGCCGCCTGCCCGCCGTACCACCTCGCCGTGGTCATCGGCGGCACCTCGGCGGAGTACGCGCTCAAGACGGCCAAGCTCGCCTCGGCGCACTACCTCGACCACCTGCCGACCGCGGGGTCGATGGACGCGCACGGCTTCCGCGACCTCGAGCTCGAGCAGCAGGTCTTCGAGCTGACCCAGGGCTTCGGGATCGGCGCGCAGTTCGGCGGGAAGTACTTCTGCCACGACGTGCGCGTGGTGCGGCTGCCGCGGCACGGCGCGTCGTGCCCGGTCGCGATCGCCGTCTCGTGCTCGGCCGACCGGCAGGCGCTCGGCAAGATCACTGCCGACGGCGTCTTCCTCGAGCAGCTCGAGACCGACCCGGCCCACTACCTGCCCGACACCGAGACGCAGCACCTCGCGGAGTCGGGTGACGTGGTGCGGATCGACCTGACCCGGCCGATGGAGGAGATCCTGGCCGAGCTCACGCGACACCCGGTGAAGACGCGGTTGTCGCTGACCGGCCCGCTCGTGGTCGCGCGCGACATCGCGCACGCCAAGATCAAGGAGCGGCTCGACGCGGGTGAGCCGATGCCGTCGTACCTCCGGGACCACCCGGTCTACTACGCCGGGCCGGCGAAGACCCCCGAGGGCATGGCGTCGGGCTCCTTCGGGCCGACCACCGCCGGACGCATGGACTCCTACGTCGAGCAGTTCCAGGCCGCGGGCGGCTCGATGGTGATGCTGGCCAAGGGCAACCGCAGCAAGCAGGTGACCGAGGCGTGCGCCGCGCACGGCGGCTTCTACCTCGGCTCCATCGGCGGCCCGGCTGCGCGGCTCGCGCAGGACTGCATCCGATCGGTCGAGGTGCTCGAGTACCCCGAGCTCGGCATGGAGGCGGTGTGGAAGATCGAGGTCGAGGACTTCCCGGCCTTCATCGTGGTCGACGACAAGGGCAACGACTTCTTCACCGACCCGTCGGGCGCGGTCACGGTGCCGCTGAGCGGGATCCGGGTGCGCTCGGCCGAGTAGCCGGGTACCCCCGGCCGGGGGGTGCCGGGCGGGCGCCGCCCCCGTCGACCGCCCGCCCGGCACCCGGTTCGACCCCCGTCAGCCCGTCCCGTGCCCGTTGCGTCGGGACCCATGCATGCCCGCCCGCGGGTCGGGCGTGTCGACCGCACTTCTGGCGGCGCCCGCCCCTGACCGGCAGCCCCGGCGCGGCGCCGTCAGGGCGTGGCGTGCAGGCTCGCGACCAGCTCGCGTGCGGCGGTGGCCAGGTGGTGCCCGAGCGGGTGGGCGAGGTCGGCGACTGCGTCCTGGTGCCGACCACCGGCGTGGAGCGGCAGACCGGGGTACGCCGCGGCCAGCGCGGCGAGGGCCTCCCGCGTGGCCGGCGCGTCCTCGGCCATCGGCACCCCCAGCACGACCGCGGCGACGGACGGGCCGGGGACCGTGACGACCCAGCTCTCCGGCGGCAGGTCGCCGGCGAGATAGATCGCGTCGACGCCCCGCCGGCGCAGCAGGGCGGCGAAGCTGAGCACGCCCAGCTCGTGACGACAACCGCCGGCCAGGCCCACGACCACCCGCGGCGCGCCCGGGGGCACCTGCGCCGTCTCCAGCACGCCGGAGACGCGGCGCTGCACCGCGGCGCTGACGAAGTGCTCGCCCCCCACCGGCACCCGGCCGGCGGCCCACGCCTCGCCCAGCCGTTCGAGCTCGGGCATCAGCCAGTCGTCGACGACCTCCTCGAAGGGCGCCGCGAAGGCCGCGTCGAGGACCGAGCCGAGCGCCGCGACGTCGACACCGGTCGCCAGGCCCGCCAGCTCGCCACCGGGGCCCCGCGCGCCGGCTGCCCGGGCCCCGTCGGCACTGTCGGTCACCGGGCCGACGGTGGTGCCCGACGACACCCGCTGGGCGGCCTCGCGCGGCGGGCACCCGGCCTCGACCAGCGCCCGCATCGCGGCCAGGCGGCGCACTGCCGCGTCGTCGTACACCCGGTAGCCGCTGGCGCTGCGACCGGGCGTCACCACTCCGTAGCGCCGCTCCCAGGCCCGCAGCGTGTCGGGCGGGATGCCCGTGAGCGCCGCGACCTGCCGGACCGAGTGGCCGACCGTCGCCCCCGAGGTGGAAGCCGCCATGCCGTCAGCCTAGAGCGGTCGGGCGGCCCGGCCGTCAGGACGAGGGGAACAGGATCCGGGTCAGCTCGGGCACGGCGTCCGTGATCCGGTGCCCGAGCGCGCTCCCCAGGTCGGCGAGCTGGTCCTGGCGACCTCCGCCGACGCAGAGACGCAGGCGGGGGTACGCCGCGCCGAGCGCTGCCAGCGTCTCGCGGGCGGCCGGCTCGTCCTCCGGCGTCGGGACGCCCAGCACCACGGCCGCGACCGGACCGCCGGAGACAAGCACCACCCAGCTCTCGGGAGGCACGTCGGCACCGAGGTAGACGACGCCCACCCCGGCCCGTCGCAGGGCGGCGGCGAAGACGAGCACGCCGATCTCGTGCCGCGACCCGCGCGCCAGGCCCACGAGCACCCGCGGCGCACCTGGGAGCACGACCGCGGCCTCGTAGGCGGCCGCGACCCGCCGCTGCACGGCCGCGCTGACGAAGTGCTCGCCGCCGACCGACACCTCCCCGGCCCGCCAGGCCGTGCCGAGGAGCGCCAGCTGCGGCATCAGCCAGTCGTCGACGACCTCCTCGAAGGGCCCGGCTGCGAAGGCCTGGTCGAGCACGGCGTCGAGCGCGGCGGCGTCGAGGGCGCGGGCCGCCTGGGTCAGGGCCCCCGGGGCGGGGGCGGCCGGCACGTCGCCCGCGGCCGGGTCGGGAGACCCCGCGGCGGGCACGGGCCCGAGCGTGGTGCCCGAGGTGACGCGGGCGGCGGCCTCGCGGGGCGGGCACCCGCCGTCGACGAGGGCCCGCATCGCGGTGAGGCGCTGCACCGCTGCCTCGTCGTACACCCGGTAGCCGCTCGCGCTCCGGCTCGGGCTGACGACGGCATAGCGGCGCTCCCACATCCGCACGGTGTCGGGGCTCAGACCGGTGAGCGCCGCGACGTGCTTGACCGTGTAGCCCGGGGCGGCCGGCTCGCTCGACATGGGACCCATCCTAGGACATTCCTTGGACAAACATGCGACAAAGTATGGACAACATGTCGCTGTTGCGGCAGACTCGGCAACGTCGGACAAACGTTGGACATCCCGATGCAGGAGGACCCCATGCCACACCTCGCCCGACCCGCCCTCGCCCTCGCCGGTCTCTCGACCCTGGCCGCGACCGCGCTGATCGCCCCGGCTGCCCCCGCCTCGGCGGCGCCCGACACGAGCTGCATGCGCGCCGGCATCGCCGTGCTCAAGGACGCCGGCCTGCTCCCGACCGTGGCCAAGAGCGGTCTGCCGCTCAGCCTTGCCACCTCCCCCGAGGTGGGCGTGACCGTGCGACCCGGCGCCGACATCTCCGGCGTCCCGGACCCGGTTCCGCTGAGCGTGCTGCTCGCCGACCACCGGGCCGGTGACAACAGCCTGTTCGTCTACCCCTGGTGCTGAGCACCTGAGGACCCTCGAGGCACGACCCCCCTCGAGACCGGCCGTCGGCGGATCCCCCCCACCACCGACAGCCGCCCGCGCCGGGCGCGGGCGCGTCAGCCCCGAAGTCGCTCGACGCGTCCGCGCCCGGTCTGTCGGCGCCGAACGGCGGACGTGTTTGTCTCCACCGGCGCCGACCGGGTACCAAGACCCCATGGAGTACGTCGAGGTGGCGCGGGCCGAGACCGAGCGCGGCGAGCTGGTGCTGCGCGAGCGCCGCGAGGACGGCGCCCCCGGCGCGCTGGAGCTGCGGGCCAACGGCGTGTTCGTCATGGACACCGTCGAGACCAGCACCGAGCTGGCGCTCGCCGACGCCGCACTGGCGGTGGTCGAGCAGCCGCGCGAGGTGCTCGTCGGCGGACTGGGGCTGGGCTTCACGATGCACCAGGTGCTGGCCGACTCCCGCGTCGAGCGCTGCTCGGTGATCGAGATCGAGCCGGTCCTGGCCGAGTGGATGCGTGACGGCACGATCCCCCACGGCCCCGCGCTGCTCGCCGACGAGCGCGCCCGCCTGGTGGTCGCGGACGTCGCCGACGCCGTCGCCGAGGCCCCCGACGCGTCGTACGACCTCGTGCTGCTCGACGTCGACAACGGCCCCGAGCAGCTCGTCCACGCGACCAACGAGGCGCTCTACCGCGCGCCGTTCCTGCGCGAGGTGCAACGGTCGCTGCGGCCCGGCGGCGTCCTCGTCGTGTGGTCGGCCGAGGCATCGCGGGACCTCGAGCGGGCCCTGACCGAGGTGTTCGGCGGCTCCGAGACGGTGGCCCACGACGTGCGCCTCCAGGAGCGCGACGAGCAGTACTGGCTGCACCTGGCCCGGGTAGCCTCGGCCGGATGAGCGAGGAGCCGCAGGAGACCCGCACCGAGCACGACTCCCTCGGGGAGGTGCAGGTGCCCGCCGCCGCGCTGTGGCGGGCGCAGACCCAGCGGGCCTTCGAGAACTTCCCGATCAGCGGCACCACGCTCGAGCCCGCCCACGTGAGGGCGCTGGCGCTCGTGAAGGCCGCGGCGGCCGAGGTGAACGGCGAGCTCGGCGTCCTCGACCCCCAGCAGGCCGCCGCGATCGCGGCGGCCGCCCGCGAGGTGGCCGACGGGCGGCACCGCGACCAATTCCCGGTCGACGTCTTCCAGACCGGCTCGGGCACCAGCTCCAACATGAACATGAACGAGGTGCTCGCCTCGCTGGCCACGGCCGCGGGCACCGAGGTGCACCCCAACGACCACGTCAACGCCAGCCAGTCGAGCAACGACACCTTCCCGACGTCGATCCACGTGGCGGCCGCCCTGGCCGTCACCGACGACCTGCTCCCGGCGCTGGGCACCCTCGAGCGCAGCCTGGCGGCCAAGGCCGAGGAGTTCTCCGGCCTGGTGAAGTCCGGGCGCACCCACCTCATGGACGCCACGCCCGTGACTCTCGGCCAGGAGCTCGGCGGGTACGCCGCGACCCTGCGGCTGGCGCGCGAGCGGCTCGAGTCGGTGCTCCCGCGGGTGCGTGAGCTGCCACTGGGGGGCACCGCCGTCGGCACCGGCATCAACACCCCGGAGGGCTTCGCCGCCCGTGTGATCGCCCGGCTGGCGGAGCTCACGGGTCAGCCCTTCACCGAGGCCCGCGACCACTTCGAGGCCCAGGGCACCCGCGACTCGCTGGTCGAGCTGAGCGGCGTGCTGCGCACGGTCGCGGTCGGCCTGACCAAGATCTGCAACGACCTGCGCTGGATGGCCAGCGGCCCCACGACCGGCCTCGCCGAGATCCACCTCCCCGACCTCCAGCCGGGCTCGAGCATCATGCCCGGCAAGGTCAACCCGGTGCTCCCGGAGGCGACGCTCATGGTGTGCGCGCAGGTCGTGGGCAACGACGCCACGGTCGCCTGGGCGGGGGCCGCCGGCAACTTCGAGCTCAACGTGATGATGCCGGTGATGGCCCGCAACCTGCTCGAGTCGGTGCGGCTGCTGTCGACGTCGACCACCGTGCTCGCCGAGCGCTGCGTCGACGGCATCACCGGCGACGCCGAGCGGATGCGCGCCTACGCCGCGTCCTCCCCGTCGGTGGTCACGCCGCTCAACCGCCACCTCGGCTACGAGGCCGCGGCGAGGATCGCCAAGCAGGCGCTCGCCGACGGCGCGACCATCCGCGACACCGTCGTCGCGCTCGGCTACGTCGAGCGCGGGGAGATCACCGAGGCGGAGCTCGACGCGGCCCTCGACCTGGAGGGCATGACCCACCCCTAGCCAGCCGCTCCTACAGCGTCAGGAGGCGGCAGCGCTGCTCCTCCCCGACCTCGTCGGTGAGTCCGCAGAGCAGGTAGGTCCCTGCGTCCGCGACGTCGGGCACCGTGTAGGACGCGGCGGTGGCCCGCGAACCCTCCACGAGGAGGAGCGCGACATCGTCCTCGCCGGTCACGTCCTGCCAGGGCGGGCCGTCGCCTCCCGGCATCAGGACGTAGACCCGGCACCCGGCATCCGCGTCGCCGTAGAGCCAGAGCGGGCCGGGATGCACGGCGAGGTCATCGGTGCGTCCCACGGTCAAGGGGCCTCCGGGCTCGGGGTGCTCCGGTGCGACGTGGAGGCCATCGGTGCTCGTCCGGTCGCGGACGTCGTCGAACGAGGGGCACTCCTCGGTGGTCCGCAGCGCGTCGTCCACACCGCACGCGACCAGCGCCGGAGCGAGGACCACGAGGGCCGCCCACGGGACCCGGGGGCGGCGGCGCGGCGTCGTCACCGGCGCAGCATGGCACGCACGACACCGGCTGGTGGGTGAACCCGGCGGGAGCTCTCAGTACCAGCCGTTGCTCTGCTTGAACGCCCAGGCGCTGCACGGCGAGCCGTAGCTGTCCTGGATGTAGCCGAGGCCCCAGCGGATCTGGGTGACCGGGTTGGTCGCCCAGTCGGCACCGGCCGAGGCCATCTTCTCGCCGGGTAGGGCCTGCGGGATGCCGTACGCCGAGGAGGTCGGGTTGTCGGCGTCCACGCGCCAGCCGCTCTCGCTCATGTAGAGCGCGTCGAGGCAGCCGAACTCGGACTCGGCGAAGCCGAACTCCGGCAGCAGCGCGCGCCCGATGTCGCGCGGGTCGGCCGAGGAGAGGTCCTCGGTGCGGGTGACCGCCCGGCTCTCGGACGGCGCGAGCGCCTCCTCCTTGGCCGGGTCGGTCGCCTCGCGCTGGTCGGAGCGCGAGACGCCCGAGGCGCGCTCGACGCGGTCGGCCAGCTCGGCGTCGGAGACCGCACCCTCGACACCGGTCACCTGGCCGGTGAGGCCCTGGGCGGTCTCCTCGGCGGCGTTGCTGATCGACATCGGGCTGGCGGCCACGCCGGTGGAGACCACGCCGGCCGTGGCCGCGACGGCCACGGAGGAGAAGAGCACCGTGGAGCGCAACACCTTCTTCGGGGCGCTCCGGGCGACGTGGGCGGCCGACGGGCCGCGGTGCTTGGGGACGTACTTGTTCGCAGAAGGTGGCATACGGGGGTTCTCGGGGGTCGGGGACGGACAGCACGGGGGTCTCCCGGGATGTCGTACTCGGTCCTGCGGGGCTCCTGACGGGTCCGGAGGGATCTGCTCGGGGGTCCTGCTCTGGATCTCGCACGGGCGACCGGTCCGGCCTGCCTGCGTCGACCTCCGTGACCCGGCCCGTGGGCGCTGGTCACGAAACGATCACGAGCCACCATGCAGGACCCGACGACCTCGTGCAAACCGAACCCCACGATCTGGTACGCGATCCGGGTCACAGGTCGTCAGGGCCTGGCCCCTGCGGGCCAGTCGGCCTGGTGCTCCCGGACTCCCCCTGCGCCCGCGTCGCGGCGTCCGGCACGGTCGCTCCTACCCCGTCAGGGGCGGGCCAAACGTGCCGGACGCACGGTCCGGCGGGTGGGTCGTCGAGGGCTCAGAGGGTGACGTCCTCGAGCATCTCGGTGACCAGCGCGGCGATCGGCGAGCGCTCGGAGCGGGTCAGCGTGACGTGGGCGAACAGCGGGTGGCCCTTGAGCTTCTCGACCACCGCGACCACGCCGTCGTGCCGGCCGACCCGCAGGTTGTCGCGCTGGGCGACGTCGTGGGTCAGCACGACCTTGGAGTTGGCCCCGATCCGGGAGAGGACCGTCAGCAGCACGTTGCGCTCGAGCGACTGGGCCTCGTCGACGATCACGAAGGCGTCGTGCAGCGAGCGGCCACGGATGTGCGTCAGCGGCAGCACCTCGAGCATCCCGCGGTCGAGGACCTCCTCGATCACGTCGCGCGAGGTGAGCGCCCCGAGGGTGTCGAAGACCGCCTGGGCCCAGGGCGACATCTTCTCGGACTCCGAGCCGGGCAGGTAGCCGAGCTCCTGGCCGCCGACGGCGAAGAGCGGGCGGAACACGACGACCTTCTGGTGCTGGCGCCGCTCGAGCGTCGCCTCGAGGCCGGCGCACAGCGCCATCGCGGACTTGCCGGTGCCGGCGCGGCCGCCGAGCGAGACGATCCCGACCTCGGGGTCGAGCAGCATCTCCAGCGCGATCCGCTGCTCGGCCGAGCGGCCGTGGATGCCGAAGGCGTCGCGGTCGCCGCGCACGAGGTGGACCTGCTTGTCCGCGCCCACCCGGCCCAGCGCCGTACCCCGGTCGGAGAGCAGCACCAGCCCGGTGTGGCAGGGCAGGTCGCGGGCCGCGTCGAGGTCGATGCGGCCGTCGTCGTAGAGCTCGTCGAGGTCGGCGGAGGTGACGTCGAGCTCGGCCATGCCGGTGTACCCGGTCTCGGAGTCGCTGATGGCCTCGGCGCGGTACTCCTCGGCGTCGAGCCCGACGGCCGAGGCCTTGATCCGCAGCGGGAGGTCCTTGGAGACCAGGGTGACGGCGTGCCCCTCGTTGGCCAGGTTGCGCGCCACGGCGAGGATCCGGGTGTCGTTGTCGCCGAGGCGGAAGCCCGAGGGCAGGGACGCCGGGTCGGTGTGGTTGAGCTCGACCCGCACCGAGCCGCCCTCGTCGCCCACCGGGACCGGCTCGTCGAGGCGGCCGTGCCGGATTCGCAGCTCGTCGAGCATCCGCAGCGCGGTGCGCGCGAAGAACCCGAGCTCCGGGTGGTGCCGCTTGCCCTCGAGCTCGGTGATCACGACGACCGGCAGCACCACCTCGTGCTCCCGGAACCGCTTGAGCGCCCCCGGGTCGGCGAGCAGGACGCTGGTGTCGAGCACGAAGGTCCGCGCCGCAGGTGCGGCGGAGCCCCGGGCGCGGGTGGTGGAGGCGGAGCGCTGCGACTTCTTGGCCGTGGTGGTCGGCACGGGTCACCCCTCACGGGACCGTGCGCGCACTCCACGCCCGGCCCTTCTAGCTCGCGTGGTCGGACCGGGGACACGCTGGAGGGCAGGAGTGCCGCCCCCTGGGGGCGCGGCCTGCCGACCGTGCTCCCTCGTCGTGAGTTCTCACGAGCTTCAGCCTCCCGATGGCGACGGGCTTCCCCACCCGTCGTTACCGGGAAAGTACGCCGGGGGCGGGGCAAGTCCGGGCCGACACGCCCGAACGGGGGGTGACGGTCGGGTGACGCCGTGGGGGCGCCCCGGGCACGGCCGGGGGGCGGCGGTGCCCGGGCTCAGCCGCCGTAGCGGCGCTCGCGCTGGGCGTAGGCCCGGATCGCGCGCAGGAAGTCGACCCGGCGGAAGTCGGGCCAGTAGGCCTCGCAGAAGTAGAACTCGCTCTGGGCGCTCTGCCAGAGGAGGAAGCCGCCGAGGCGCTGCTCGCCCGAGGTGCGGATCACCAGGTCGGGGTCGGGCTGGCCCTTCGTGTAGAGGTGCTCGGCGATGTGCTCCACGTCGATCACCTCGGCCAGCTCCTCGAGCGTGGTGCCCTGCTCGGCCTGCTCGACGAGCAGCGAGCGCACGGCGTCGGCGATCTCGCGCCGGCCGCCGTACCCGACGGCGATGTTGACCAGCATGCCGTCGACGTCGCGGGTGGCGTCCTCGGCGTCCTTGAGGTGCTGGGCGGTCGAGGCGGGCAGCAGGTCGAGGGCGCCGACCGGGTGGAGCCGCCAGCGGCGCTCCTCGGCCAGCGTCGCGACCGCCCCCTCGATGATGCCGAGCAGCCCGGTGAGCTGCTCGGAGGGACGGTTGAGGTTGTCGGTGGAGAGCAGCCACAGCGTGACCACCTCGACGCCGACCTCCTCGCACCAGCCGAGCAGCGGCTCGATGTTGGCGGCGCCGGCGCGGTAGCCGTGGGCGGTGTCCGCGCCGACCGCACGGGCCCAGCGGCGGTTGCCGTCGAGCATCACGCCGACGTGCTTCGGGATCCGGTCGGACGGCAGGGCCTTGACCATCCGGGACTCGTACGCGGGGTAGAGCAGCCGCCGCACTCCCTGCTTCCAGTCCCTCACCTGATCTAGGCTAGCGCCGCCGCTCCCCCGGTGTGGGGACGGTCACGGCGTCCGTTCTTCGTTCAGGACTTCGAACGGCGGGTACTGTCGTGGAATGACCGACACCGTGCGCCACTCCCTCGACCACCTGGTCGAGAACGTGCGTGAGTCGGTCGCCGAGACCGTCGCCGACGTGAAGCCCAAGCTGCGCGGCTGGCTCCATCTCGGGACCGTGCCGCTGGCGCTCGCGGCCGGCATCGTGCTCATCGTGCTGTCGCCGACGACCACCACCCGGGTGGGGTCGACGGTGTTCGTGGTCTCCGCGCTGGTGCTCTTCGGCGTGTCGGCGCTCTACCACCGCGGGAGCTGGTCGCCGCGCACGTGGTCGGTGCTGCGCCGCATGGACCACTCGAACATCTTCCTGCTCATCGCCGGCTCCTACACGCCGTTCGCACTGATCTTCCTCCACGGCACGCCGCGGGTGGTGCTGCTCTCGGTCGTGTGGAGCGGTGCCGTGCTCGGTGTGCTGTTCCGCGTCTTCTGGACCGACGCGCCGCGCTGGCTCTACACCCCGATCTACATCGCGCTGGGCTGGGCGGCGGTCTTCTTCATCCCGCAGTTCGCCGCCGGCGTGTCGTACACCGGTGTCGGCATCGGCATCGCCGCGCTCGTGCTGGTCGCGGTCGGGGGTCTGCTCTACACGATGGGCGGGGTCGTCTACGGCTTCAAGCGCCCCGACCCCTGGCCCCGCCACTTCGGCTTCCACGAGGTCTTCCACACCTTCACCGTGCTGGCCTTCGCCACGCACTACGTCGGCGTCTCACTGGCCACCTACTCGTTGCGGTAGGGGCCGGCCCTCCGGGCCGGGCGTCAGCCGGTCGGCGGGGGGTCGAAGACGATCAGCTGCCGCGGGCCGTTGACCGACGCGGCCCCACCGTTGGTCACCACGAAGGCCGGTCGGCCGAGGTAGTCCATCGTCTCGACGCTCGAACCGGAGCCGGTCGTCGCCCGAGGGAGGCCGACGTAGTCGGTGAACGTGCGTCCGTCGCCGCTGTTCATCATCAGGATGTCGGGCATGTTGGACGCGGTGTTGCTCTTGCTCTGCACGACGTAGAGGTCGTCGTCCCCGTCGGCGTCCACGTCGGCGAGCGAGGCCGCCCGACCCGCCACCACGGTGCGCGCGAGGCCGAGCGAGAAGCCACCTGCGCCGTCGGAGTAGAAGATGCGCAGGGTCTTCACCGAGGTCTGCACGAGGTCGAGGTCGCCGTCACGATCGATGTCCACCCAGTCGGCGTCGCGGCTCGGCTGCTCGGGGCTCAGCCCGAGCGCCTTGCCGAGGTCGGTCCAGCCGCCGTCGGCGTTCTGCCGGTAGAGGTGGTTCGGCGTCCCGCACGCGAAGAAGTCCATGTCGCCGTCCTCGTCGTAGTCGGCGGGTGCGGCACACAGGCCGCGTGACTTGTTGATGACGCTGCTGACGACCTCGACGAACCTCGTGCCCGTGTTGAGGTAGAGCCGGTTGGGGCTCGGGTAGACGTTCTTGACCGCGTTGCCCACGAAGAGGTCGGTCAGTCCGTCCTCGTTGGCGTCGAAGGCCGACACCACACGTCCGCGCCCGGTGGGGTCGACCGCTCCCCAGGCGCCGTCCACCAGGGCGAAGGGCGCCCCCGTCGACTGAGGGTCCTGGAGCCACAGCTCGTTGGCCTTCGTGGCGCTGGTGCCGTCGTCGGCCCCCAGCGCGCAGTAGATGTCGGCGTACCCGTCGCCGTCGAAGTCACCGGCGCCGCAGCCGTGCCGGTCGGCCACCGGCAGCGTCTGGACCAGCGCGAACGAGCCGTCGGCGCTGCCGTGGAAGAGCTGGGCACCGGCCACCTGGTGGCGGCTGAGCAGCAGGTCGCTGACGCCGTCGTTGTCGTAGTCGAGCACCAGCGGGCTGCCGTACAGGTCGTTGACGTTGGCGGCGATCCCGGCCGTCGACGCGACGTCCCTGGCGGTCGGCTGGACTGCCGCACCGGCCGAGCCGACGCACGCCAGCGCTGCCACGGTCACCCCGAGGACGAGCGAGCCGCGACGCAGCATGGTGCCTCCCCGGCCCCGGTACCGGGCCTCAGTAGTTCTGGACGACGTCGCGCCAGGCCGCCTGGCTGTTCGCGTCGAGCAGGCGGTAGTCGGTCCCCTTGGGGCCGACCACGTCGAAGTAGATGCCGAAGAGCGCGTTGACCGCAGGGTTGGCCGCGTGCTTGTTGACCAGCCACGCCCCGACCGAGCGCAGCCAGGCGGCCCGCAACGACCCGTCGGGGTCGCTGGTGGCCTTGACGCTGCCGACCTCCGAGATGCCCCAGGGGATGGTGGGGTGGGCGGCGGACCAGTTGACGATCGGCTTGAAGATGTTGTCAGGACTGCCGTAGGCGTTGCGCTTGCCCGCGTGGTTGTAGCAGTCGAAGGCGATCATCGACTGCGCCGTCGAGACGTAGTAGTTGAGCCAGTTGCGGCCCGACGCCGGGTTCATCGTGTAGCACATCAGGATCAAGGTGCTGTGCAGGTTGGTGGCGTCCGGAGCGGCCTGGGCGGCGATGTCCGAGATGCGCTGCCAGGCGGCGCGGTAGTCGGACGCGGTGAACTCGCCGCGCGCGATGTTGTCCTCCGGCTCGTGGCTGTAGGACCAGTAGACGTCGTAGGACGGCGCGGTCGCGAACCAGGTACGCAGCGCCGCGTCGTAGCGGCCCGCGAGCACGTCCAGCGGCTTGTAGCGGAACGAGACGACGACCGGGCGGCCGCTCATGCCGGCGAACCCGGGCCACGCCTGCGGCGCACCGCTGTAGAAGACCCGGCTGATCGGCATGGGCGTGGGCGTGCCGTAGGCGGCGTCCTGGCGCGCGATCGCCTGCGCGAAGGTCTCACCGGAGCGGATCTGCACGAGCGCGCCGAACGGGACGCCGGACGCACCGGCCGAGCTGGGCGGCGCGTCGACGACGGCCAGAGCCCCGCCGAGCAGCAGGGTGGTGATGATGGCGATCAAGCGTCCACGCATGGTCATGCCCCCTTGACGACCGGCGAACTGGTGCCGCCGTGCCGCTGTCTGGGACAGTAGTCACGCCCCTCGGCAAGTCAACGAATGCGACGCGACTCGGGGTCATCCCGAACCAGATTGAGGGTTCGCAGTCGCCGAATTGTGGTGCCGGGCGGGCTCCGGTGACGCGGGGTTGCCGAACGACCGTCGGTGGCGTCGGAGAATGGTGGTCCGGCGGTTGCCTACCGGCTACAGCTCGGCACGCCTGGTCGCGACCAGCGCCGCGACGAGCTCCGCCGGCAGCGGGTGGTCAGGCGTGAACCTGATCGCGCCCCTCGAGGTGTGCCACGCGGCGAGGTCGGCGGCGTGCGCGGTGATCACCGCGGGGCTGAACGGCAGGTAGCTGAGGTGGGCCTTCGCCGCCGAGAAACCGGCGAGAGGTCGGCCACCGAGGAGGTACGCCGGCGCGCCGTAGCTGGTGCCCCGCTCGGCGTCGGGGGCCGCCGCCGCGATCGCCCTGGCCAGGTCCTCCAGGGCGGCGCGCTGCTCGGCGGGCAGGGCGGCGAGGTATGCGTCGTACGCCGCGGGGTCGGTCATGGCGTCATCGTGGCACCCACGACCACCCTTTCTCCCACCTGGCCTCGCCATTTCTCCCACCTGGCGTCGCCCTTTCTCCCACCTCGGCGGTCAGGAGGAGAGGGCGGTCTCGAGGTCGGGGAGGGTGGTGACGGGGCGCTCGCAGACCTGGTGGCGGCAGACGTACGCCGCGGGGCGGCCGTCGACGGGGGTGCGGCCGGTGAGCAGGGGGACGGCGTCGGACGGGGTGTCGGCGACGAGGACGACGGCACCGGGGGTGCGGCGGGCGCGGTCGGCGAGGGCGTCACGGTCGGGTCCGGGCGCACCGACGACGGCGACCTCGAGCGGACCGTCGATCATCGCCTGGGCCGCCGCGAGCGACCAGCCGGCGAAGCGGGGCGCCTGGCGGGCCAGCGAGGCCACCGTGGCCAGTGCCTGCTCGGCCGCCTCGCGGTGCCGCCCCGAGCCGGTGAGGGCGGCGTGCTCGGCCAGCGCGTGCACGGTGGCGGAGAGGCCCGAGGGGCTCGCGTTGTCGGAGGGGTCGCGGGGCCGCGCGACCAGGGTCTCGGCGTCGTCGGCGGTGTCGAAGAAGCCGCCGTCGTCGGCGCGGAAGCGTGACAGCGCGTCGTCGAGCAGGGCCTCGGCACGAGTCAGCCACGCCGGGTCGCCGGTGGCCTGCAGCAGCGCGAGGTAGCCCGACGCGACGCAGCCGAGGTCCTCCAGCACGGCGGCGTGGCGCCCGACCTCGCCCGCCCTCGAGACCCGGCGCAGTCGGCCGTCGACCGTGTGCAGCGTGGCCAGCAGCTCGCCCGCGGCGACGGCAGCCTCGACGTACCGCGGCTCGTGCAGCAGCGTGCCGGCGGCACACAGGCCGCTGACCGCCAGACCGTTCCACGCCGCGACGACCTTGTCGTCACGCACCGGGCGGACCCGCTGCTCGCGGGCGGCCAGCAGCGCCGCGCGCACCCGTTCGAGGCGGGCGCCGCCGGGACCCTCGGGGTCGAGGCGACGCTGCAGCGTGGAGGCCCCGTGCTCGAACGTCCCGGCCGCGGTCACCTCGAAGACCTGCGCGGCCCAGGCGCCGTCCTCGGGGCCGAGCACCTCGACCAGCTGCTCGGGGGTCCAGGCGTAGAACTTGCCCTCCACGCCCTCGCTGTCGGCGTCGAGCGCCGAGGCGAAGCCGCCCTCGGCGGTGCGCAGCTCTCGGAGCAGGAAGTCGGCGGTCTCGCGCGCCACCCGCTCCCCCAGCGGCCCGCCGCGACGGGCGTAGACGCCGAGGAGCAGTCCGTTGTCGTAGAGCATCTTCTCGAAGTGCGGCACCACCCAGCCGGCGTCGACGCTGTAGCGCGCGAAGCCGCCGCCGAGCTGGTCGTACATGCCGCCGCGCGCCATCGCCTCGAGCGTCCCGTCGAGCATCGCGGTGGCGCGCTCGCCGCCGTGGCGGTGGAGGAGCTCGAGCACCATCGACGGCGGGAACTTCGGGGCACCGCCGAACCCACCGTGCACGCCGTCGTAGTCGCGGGCGAGCTGGGCGACCGCGTCGTCGATCTCCCCGGCGCCGATGGGCGCGGGCGCGGTCGCGAGCGGTCGCGCGAGGTGGTCGCGGAGCGTCGCCGCCACCCGTCGTACGTCGTCGGGCCGGGCGGTCCACGCCTCCACCAGCGCCTCCAGCACCTGCCGGAACGCCGGCTGCCCGTGCCGGGGGCGGTCGGGGAAGTAGGTGCCGGCGAAGAAGGGATTGCCGTCGTGGTCGAGCACCACCGTCATCGGCCAGCCCCCGTGGCCGGTCATCGACGTGGTGGCCTGCATGTAGACGGCGTCGACGTCGGGACGCTCCTCCCGGTCGACCTTGACGCTCACGAAGTGCTCGTTGAGGTACGCCGCGGTCGCGTCGTCCTCGAACGACTCGTACGCCATCACGTGGCACCAGTGGCAGGCGGCGTACCCGACGGACAGCAGAACTGGTGCATCACGGCGCTTCGCCTCGGCGAACGCTTCAGGGCCCCACTCCCACCAATCCACCGGATTCTCAGCGTGTTGTAGCAGATACGGGCTCGTTGCCGAGGCGAGGCGGTTGGCCATTCCTGTGACTCCTGACGAGTGGCACGTGCATCACTTTGCCCCTGGGTGATGCACGAGAGTGATGCACGAAAACAGCGTACGATGGTTCTTCCAGCGTAGGAGGTCTCGTGGCGACGCGTTCTCAGCCGAAGCTGCTCGCGCAGGGCAAGCCGCGCACCCTCGGCGGCAGCACGCGGCCGTGGCGGGTGCGTCTCTACGCACCCGCACCGGGCAGCAACAAGTACCAGGTGTACTTCAAGGCGCCCGCCGGCGAGGGCGAGCCGTGGAAGCGGGTGTTGCGCCGCGCCGCCTCCGAGGAGGAGGCACGCAAGATCTTCGCGCAAGCGGAGGCCGCGCTCGACACCGAGTCGGAGACGCCGGCGGGCGCCGACATCCGGGCCTCCAGGACGATCCGGATGCTCGGTGAGGAGTACATCGCCGACAGCATCGAGCGAGGAAAGCAACACCGGACGATGGAGGGACGCGAGTCCCGGCTCAACGCCCACATCCTCCCCACCATCGGCGACGTGCCCGTGACGAAGTGGCGGGTCGAGCACAGTCGCAAGGTGATGGAGAAGGGGAGCAAGACGCTCTTCTCCCAGCGCGGCCGCGAGGATCTGCGCGGCCAGCTCGCCGCGATGCGCAAGCTCGCGTGGCGCTTGGGCTGGCTCGACCGCAGCATCGACCCGCTGGACGGCTTGGAGATCGGGCGAGCCAACGTGTTGCACGGAGCGACGGCGCAGTACGTCGACCCCCGCCTGCGCCCGGAGACCCGTCAGGTGCGTGCGATGGCCGCAGCCGCCGACAAGCTCTGTGGCCCCGAGGGCACTGACCCGTTGATGACCCGCCTCCCGCTGTTTGGGACGAAAATCCGCGTCGCCGGTTTCGGCGGCCTGCGCCTCGGCGAGCAGAACGCACTGCGTGCGATCGACGGGTTCTTCGAGCACGGCTACGTCCACGTCAACGGCTCCTGGATCACCCCACGCAAGCAGCCCGGCTTCCGTGGCCCGGTGAAGAATCACACGATCCACGAGGTGCCGCTGCCAAGGTCCCTCATGCACAACGAGCTCCTCCCTCGCGTCAAGGAACTGCTCGACCTACCGGCGAATGCCTCGCTCCAGCAGGTCATCAACGCCCAAGAGGCTGAGCGCCAGCGGCGAGCAGCCCTGGCCGCGCGTACGAAGGACAAGAACCTCACCTGGTGGAACTACCCCGTCCCTCCCGAGGACGAGCTATGGCTCTTCGTCGACACCGTCACCGGCCTGCCCGTGAAGCCCGAGATGCACAACGAGCGCTGGCACCGCGTCCGCACGTGGGTCGAGGTGAACGACCCCGACAACGCGTGGCCGCGCACGATCGTCTACCGCAACCTCCGCCACCACGCCGCGACGAAGTGGTTCCACGAGGAGCTCGGCGAGCCCTGGGAGGTCGTCGCCCAGTACCTCGGTGACAAGCTCACCACCGTCCTCAACCACTACGTCCGCGCCGGCGAAGACGCCCTCCGCGACTCCGTGAGCAGACTGGCGTCGATGTAGCCGACGCCTCCGCCAGAGTGCGCTAGTTGGCATCCGGCGCCAGGAACAAGCCAGTGCCCTCGGCGAACTCATTGACCAACAGGAAAGCGTCGCCGAGCTGGTTCAACTTGAGTTCCAGGCGCCAACTGTCAACTTCCCCCGCGCTGTTGGCGTACGGCCGCAGGCCTTCCACCCCACGTTCGCCTCGCCACTCGTCGTAGTCCTCAGTGACGATCCGGTCGCCCTCGTTGTCGTAGTAGACACACTCGGCCTCCCACGCGTCGTACTCCGCTTCGTCGTAGGTCTCCTCATGGATTACCACGTCGGCCCACGGCACCAGTGACGGCAACACGGTGTCGTAAGACCACCCCGGCGCCATGATCATCCAGGTTCCGAGCAGTTCGCGATCCTCGTTGGCTCCATCGACTGAAGCGATCGTAATCTCACCACGGCCCGATGACTTGTTGACCCACTCGTCAGCCTCAATGAGGATTCGTCGGCCAGCTCTGAGCAGCTCCATCCACGGGAGCGCGAGCTGCAGCCGTCGGAGACGAACGCTGTACGGATCACCCTCAGCGAACTCACGTAGGGGCACGACGGAAGCGGCGTCCAACTCCTGGGATCTGGGCACGAAGATCTTGAAGTTGTTCGGGGTCGCGTCGAGCGTCGCCCTGGTGACCCGCTGCCAATACGCCTTGCCGTCGATCTCGTCGTAGAGCACGACGACGACGGGCAGTGAGTGCTTGAGCCAGTACTCGGCGTGCTTGCTATCGACGTAGTGCGTCCAGCCGTTGCCCTTCTCACTGGCGAAGTACTTCGCTCGACCCGACTTGATCTGCAAGGCGATGAGCTTGCCGGTGGCGGTGCCGCCCGGCTCGAAGACCTCCGCCTGAGCATCGATGCCGTAGTCGTCTGTGGGCTGCTCGCGGAAGACCCATCCGAAGCCATTCACGATCCCGCCCACCGCGAACACACCGGCGCGCTCAGTCACTGCACTCGGCGGTCGGGACATCGGCATGCCGGAAGTCTAGGGAGAGCGAGGCGCCGGCTTTCGTGTTCGCCAAGATGGTGTCGTGCACTTCGACTTCATCGAGCACCAGCGACCGCCTGGCCCCGCGTACCTGTGGCGGCCGTTCGGCGACGGGCGCAGGTCAGATCCGAACTTCAACGCCCGTTGGTGGTCTGAGCGGAACTTCCTCGACACATCCCGCCTGCTCAGCGTCGAGGTCAACGGTGTGGAACTCGCCCGTATCGAGATAGATCGCGTACCCCACCTGGCTTCGAGCCAGGGAGCGTCCCACCTCGGCCTCGTCCGCGAGATCCACTACCTCGAGGTGAGCCGCGCCCACGTTGGGCAAGGGCTCGGCACGGAGATCGTGGGCTGGCTTGAAGCCGAGTTCAGTGACGCTCGCCTGATTGCCTCCACCGACAGCGCCGTCGGCTTCTGGGCCTCGCTCGGAGGCTGGGAGCTTGTCGACCATGCAGACGGAATCCGCGGCGACTGGGCTCTGTACGTGAGCCGGCCCGTGGCCTAATCCCGCACGATCCGCAGCTCCGGCCGAGAGTCGACCTCACCCAGCACCTCGCTGAGGTGTGCTGTCGTCCAGCACAGCTCCTCGGCCAAGGCCGCCCGCGTGAGCCCATGCTGCTCGGCAAGCGCGAGTCCTTCTCGAAGTAACGAGGGCATCTCGCCGGGGTACATCGCCACCGGATCATCTCGGCGAAACTCCGCAAGGTTGTTGAGTCGCTGGTACGCCCGCCGCATCGAGATTTCCGACACCACGCGGAGCTCAGCCATGCGTCGGACGAGCGACTCTATGGACACGCCCCACGACCGGCTGAGCTTCTCCAGCGAGGCCAGACGCATCGTGCGTGGCAGCAAAGGTTCGATCTCCGCCTTGGGAGTGAGCAGTTCGGCCGCGAACTCATCGGCCTCGCGCTCCTGCTGGCGATCCCCCGGCAAGGGATTCGGATGGAGCAGCAAATGCCCGATCTCGTGCGCGCAGGTGAAGCGGTATCGCGACACCGACGCGGCGCGCTCCGGCGTCACGATGATCAGCGGGCGGCCGAGGGCATCCGTCGAGTATGCGCTGACACGTGTGACCGCCTCGTTGGTCATCGGGATCAAGGTGATCACGATGCCGTGCGCTTCGATCGTGGCGGCGAGATGCGGGAACGGCCCCGGACCGATGTTCCACGCCTGACGCAAGATGCCTGCCGCTTCGGAGGGAGAGGTGTCATCAGGCATGCTCGGGAGTCGCACTCCGGGCAGGCGCACGCGCTTCTCCAGGGCATACGTCAGCTCCCAGACTTGCTCAGCGTGTGTCGCCGCCTTGGCGCGATCTTTGGCCCTGGTGGAGCGCAGGCTTCGGAAGTGAGCGTTCGCCGCATCCAGTCGGCCGAGCGGTCGCCCGGCCGCAAAGAACTCGACGGGCACCTTCAGCTTGGCAGCCAGGATCGGCAGCAGCTCAGCACGCGGTGTCGAAGCACCGGCTTCGTACTGCCCGACAGCCGCCGGCGACACGTGAATCTCCTCGGCCAATTCCGCCTTCGTCCACTCCCGGAGCACCCGCGCCTGGGTCAGACGGGCAGGCTCGAAAGCCCTCGCGACATCGACGTTACGGCGACCAGACGTCGACGAGAAGAGTTCGAACTGACCTTGCTTCTCGTCAGCCATCGCTGGAGTCGTCGGAGGTGATCTCGTCGTCCTCGTCACCCGGAAGACCGATGTTCTTCTCGGGCAGATCGCCGCTCGTGAATGTCCAGTCGCCGTCAGGAACGGCGTACGGCTTCGGTGCAGCGGCCGCCTTCAGGTTAAGGAGGCTCTCGCTGAAGCCGAATGTCAGACACCCGTCGCCCGTAAGGGAAACATCGCCCCAGCGGACCTCGTGGAGGCCACTCGGAGAGCTGGAGATCGCGACGACCACGAGCTTGCCGCTAGTGACGATCTCGGACTCGCGGGCCTTCTCGACCAGGTTGACGAGCTCTTGCTCCTCGTCGGTCAGCTCTGGACGACGGACGCCAAGGTCGAACTCGCCCTGCAGTTCAAGCCCGCCCAGATCGAACATGGCCTCCCGCGCCGGGGAGGTAGTGAACGGCGTGCTTGCCAGCTCACGGTCACGACTCCTGCCATACCTCCAGGGGAACATCGCGACCCCGTTGATCACGGGGATGTTGTACGGCGCCTCTCCCGGGCGGAACAGCGTGGCTCCGGGCAGCTTGCCGAAGGCCTCGAACCGCTCGAGGATGCCGCGCCAGAACTCGCCATAGACACCGAGACTGCGGTGCCCCGAGGCCTCCTGAGCATCTGCGGACGCGATGTGCTCCGCACGAACCTCGAGCGACACCCGCTCGCGGACGTAGACGCCGTTCGCCCCGAACGTCTCAATGGCCCAGCGACGACCCTCGTCCATCTGGCACTCCCTTCAGGCGGAATGCGAGAACCGTACCATCTCGCTTCAGCAAATCCCCAATACGGCACTGTGTTGCTTCATCGGCGTGTTCCGGCCCGGGCTGCGGACCGCTCCGGAGGGTCTTGCCGAAACCGGCACGCGACATTCCGGCAGGCCGTACGCTCCAACGGCACTACCGAGACGGAGAAAACGTGATGATCGAGCAGCGGATGATCGGCCAACCGGGAACGTCCGGAGCCCCAGTTCGGAACGTGGACGCGATCGTGGACCTCGTTCGCGCTGGCGCTCTCGAGTTCGACGCGGCAGTCGCGTACGTCACGGACAGCGGCGTGGACGCGCTGCTTTCCACCATCGCCTCGAGCGGCGTTGCCAGCGAGTGGGCTGCCGTCAAGAAGAGGTTCTTGGTCAGCATCGACTGGTACCGCTCGGATCCCACCGCACTCGAGCGCCTTGCGGCACTGCCATCCGAGGTCCGAGTTCACGACGGCAGTCGAGTCGTCGATCGACCGGGCTGCGTCCCCTTCGTGCCCTGGCACCCGAAGTGGTTCTCAATGCGCGGATCGTCAGCGAGAGGCCATCTCGTCGGGTCAGGAAACCTGTCGAGAAACGGCCTCGTGTCTGGGAACGAAGCCGGCACGCTACAGATCGTTCGCAAGCCGTCCAACAAAACCGAGAACGCGGTCGACTCAGCGATTCGCGACGGCGAGGCTTGGTTCGAGACCGCCTGGCCTGCCGCCACCCCCCTGTCCGGCATCCTCGGCCGGTACCAGCGCGGATTCGCTGCCCTGCCCAAGACTGAACTTGCACGAAACGACGATGTCGCAGATGCCTCCGGTCGGGTTGGCGCTCGACGCGGGCTCACAGCCGAGCAGCTCGCTGCGCTAACGTCCGCGACCAACTTTTGGATCGAGGGCAAGGGAGGGATAAGTCTGAACCGTGGGCCATCTCGTCCCGGCAATCAGCTCAACATGTCTGCACTGATGCGGGTCTTCTTCGGCGGATCCGCCGAACACGTTGCAAGAAACTCGCCGATCGTGACCGTCACCATCGAGCACCCGCAGGACCAGACAACGTCGACTACCGCTCCGATCCGGTTCAGCCATAACTCAATGGATGTCATCAGCCTGCCGGTCCCCGCATCACCGTGGCCGACGTCCTACAACGATCGGGTGCTGCTCTTCACGAAGGCCGCTCGTGGCGATGCCCTCCATTTCGTTCTCACTGCTCGTTCCGATGCGGGCGCTCGAGCTTGGCGCAACGCTTCAAAGAAGCAGGGCACGAGCTTCTCCATGAGTAGCGGTAGGCGCTGGGGGGTCTTCGGCTAGGCGTCAGAGGAGCCCCTTCGTCTCCCGCACGTAGGCCTCGAAGAGCACGCTCTGACGTTCTTGCTCCGTTGCAAGCACGCGCCTTCCACTCCACACTCGATCCACCAGTCTGTCGAGTTCAACGTGTGCTTCAACAAGATCACCAGTGAAGTTCTCGGGCAGGTACTGCTGGGCAAGCGTCAGGCCCGGCCTAGATTCGCGCACTTGTTGAACAGCGCGCCCCGCGTCTGCGATCTGACGCCGCAGGTCCGGGTTCACAGGAGGAAGTGGCAGGTTGTTCCACACAATCGTGTTGGAGAAACGAAGATCTGATTTCAGGCGTCCGCCAACCGCCCGCTGCCATGCGACGAAAATCGCAGAGCTGATGATTCCGAACAAGAAGCCGTCTGGGTCAGAAGCCGTGAACGTCGCATCGCTCGCAATCACATCCGGTGTCACATGCATCGCCGCGAAGTACGGGCGCCGATCGCTGGAAACGCGCGGTATAACGACGTACGGCTGGGAGTGAAGCCCGGGGCGCTGCCCAAATAGGTGCGCAGTCTCAGCCATCTGCCGCGTGCTGGCGGCCGTGCTCTTCTTGCGGAACTCCCGAACAGCTTCAACTCGCCTTGAGAGAACATCGCTACGGGGGATGTCCTCTTCTGCCCCAACTAGCCACAGACACCATCTCTCGCGACCGTTGAGCAACTCGTCCGCCCCGATGAACGGGCGCAAATACTTCGAAGCGATTGGGTCGGACCGCACGTCAGCAAGCTCGTCAGCCGTCACGATGAGATTCCCATCGTCGCGCGGCATGTTGCCGAAGGTGGTCTCAGGGAGTCCGACGCCCAACGGCGTCATTCGCTTCACAATGAACGCGTTGGGCGCATCGGCGAGATACGCGTTGATCGACTTCACCGCGCGGACGCCCCCGCCCGCACTCGGCTCATCGAACAAGACCGGGTTCTTCACATCGCGTCCGAATCCGACGATGACGCAATGCACGGCCGCCTTCCCCGCTGCGTCAGAGGTCCACGGAAAGGTTCGATGCGCGAACTTGATTCGCCAGCCAGCATCAAAGATTGGTCCAAAGAGGAGCGGCACGGGATCACCCTGAGTGATCGAGTTGGTAGTCACAAATGCCCATTCACCGTTGCGGTTCTCGAAGTAGCGAAGGGCTTTCGCGTGCCAGCCCGTGACGTAGTCGAGTCGACTGATGTCATCTCGACCCCAGGCGGCTCGCAGTTCCTCAGCCTGAACCTCGGATCGGGTCGCATGTCCCAGGAAAGGGGGATTACCAGCGACGATCACTCGCTCCGCAGCCGGACAAACCTCTGCCCAGTCCAACTTCATCGCGTTGCCAACGATGATCCGCGCCGCACGTTGAATCGGCAGCCGTTCGGGAGCAACGCCAAACCGCTCCTTCATCTTCAGGTCCGACTGCCGGTCGATCAGGAACATCGCGGTCTCCGCGATGCGCGCCGGCCACTCGTCGATCTCGATGCCGTAGAAGTGATCGAGCGTCACCCGGAGACTGAGTGTGGGATCAAACGCAAGTTGGGCGTAACCACTCAGGTCCTGAAGCGCCTCCATGATCCGCAGTTCCAGATCGCGCAGCTCGCGGTAGGCCACGATGATGAAGTTGCCGCAGCCACACGCGGGGTCCATGTAGCGGATGTTGCCAAGCTTCGCCCACAGGGCGTTGAGAGCGTTCTCCTTCTTCTTGTCAGTGTCCCGCGCAAGCGCGGCGTCGAACTCGGCCCGCAGATCGTCGAGGAACAGCGGATTTAGTGTCTTGAGGATGTTCTCCTCAGACGTGTAGTGCTCACCGAGCTCACGTCGCGTCTGCGCGTCACGAACGGACTGGAACATTGAGCCGAAGATTGCCGGGCTGATGGTCGACCAGTCGACCGCGCAGGCATCAAGGATGGCCTTGCGGAAGTCGTTGTCGAGGTCGGGCAGGTTGATCTTCTCGTCGAAGATGCCGCCGTTGACGTACGGGAAAGCCGCCAACTCTGGCGCGAGACCCTTGCGTTGATTGGGCGCTGTGTCGAGGGCACGGAAGAGTGCGTTGAGTCGGGCGGCGATGTCGGAACCGTCACGCTCGGTGTGGTCCTTGATGAAATCCTGGAAGAGGTCAGGCATGGGCTCGCCCGACGAGTCCTTCCACATCTCGGTGTCATCACCGAAGAGCAAGAAGAGGACTCGGGCCATGGTCGCCGAGATCTCGTGATCGCGCTTCTTCGGGTCGACGGCCGGCGCGTAGCCCTTCTCGACGGCGGCGTACATCTGAGCCATGAGCTTCGATGCGCGCTTGGACTCGTTCTTAGTCTCGACGTCGAAAGCGCCCCGGACGCGGGACAGCAACTCGTTGACGTCGATCTGGACGTCGGTGGGGAGCCGGATGGCATCAAGCTTCGCAACGAACTTGGGGTCGTTGCTGCCCGCCTTGTGGACGTGACGGGCGGGTCGCGAGATGACGCCGGAACCTCTGGTTGTGCGCGAGGGCCAGCGCCAGACCTGCTTGTCTCCGTCGTGGAAGATCACGAGTCGGTTAGTCGAGGTCTTCGAGATGGCCTGGTCGATTTTGGCCTCCCCGGCGGACCCGGGGAGCGCCGGGACCTCCCAGACGCGGACGCCTTGGTAGGAGGAGATGTTGGTCGCGGTGAGCTTCAACCCGTCTCCCAGGTCGACCTCGATGGGCGGGTGGTTCGGCGCCCCCCAGAACAGGTCGAGGCGGAACAGGTCGCCGTACTTGCCTTCCTCTGCCCTCCCGATGAGCCTGTTGGTCATCGCGGAGTCACCCCGATCGAGCACACGATCTTGATCTCATCCTTCTCCGTGGTTCCGATGACGAGGCGCTCCTCGTCATGCAACTGCTTGACCAGATCGGCGAGGTCCTGGTCTGTGTACTTGGCTCGGCGGGCCTGGCGGAGCCGGATGTTCGCGTACTCCGTGAGAGGCCGATCGTTCATGGCAGCGAGTGCATCGCTGGCGTCAGCCCCGAAAATCGTTCCGCCAAGGCGTTCGACGGCCCACTTGCGCGCGCCCTTGAGGTTGCCGGCCGTGACGATCTCGGCGGTCAGCTTCTCCTTGACTAGCTTCACCTCGCGAGCGAAGTGATCCTCGCGCAGCGGCGCGGTTGGCGTCGACTCCTGGGCTCGGAAGATGCGCAGGGCCTCCAGCGGAGTGAGCAGCCGCTCGGCGGGGGCGCCATCGCCGTCGTCGAACGATGCAGCGAACGCGTCGATGCCGGAGGTGGTGCTGGCGAAAGTGGCGATGCCGGACTTGGTCTCGTGGTCGTACGGGTCACGGGTGCTGTGGAGCATGTCCTGCATTTTGAGCACCCGGCCAGCGAGGCCGGGCTTGTGCTCCTTGACGCTCGACCAGACGAGCCATGCCTCGCTCACCGCGTCGGCCTCGCCTTCATCCTGTTCGAGCTCTTCCTCGCCCGGTACGACGCCCTTGTAGAGGTCGTCGAGGAGATTGACTTCCTTGTCGTCGCCGAAGAATCGCTCGTCAGAGCCGAAGGCTGCCGCGTTGTCGCCAAGGCGGCGCCGGATCCGCTGGCGCAGCTGGATCGCGTCCTCCACCTTCTTGTGCGAGATCAGGTAGATGTTGACGGTGTCGGACTTCTGGCCGACGCGGTCGACGCGGCCGGCTCGCTGGATGATCCGGATGATCGCCCACGGCAGGTCGTAGTTGACCACGACGTGTGAGTCCTGGAGGTTCTGGCCCTCGGACAGAACGTCGGTGGCGATGAGGACGTCGATGGGATCGTCGACCGGCGTTACGTCCTCCTCGTCGCCGGGGAGCTTGTTGCTCTCGGGCGAGAACCGACGAGCGAGCGCCGACGGGTCTTCGGAGTCACCGGAGGCCAGCCCGACGTTGGCGATACCGGCGGTTCTCAGTGCGTCGGCGACGTAGACAGCGGTGTCGGCGTACTCGGTGAAGACCAGGACCTTGTCGCCCTTGTGCTTGCCGCGGAGCAGGTCGACGAGGGCGTCGATCTTGGAGTCCTTGGCCGGGTCCCAGGTGCCGAAGCTGTCGAGCAGGTCGCTGATGATCCGGTTGTCTCTTTCGAGGTCCTTGCGCAGCGTCTTCTTGAAGACTTGGGTTCCCAGCCACTTCGTCGATGCAGGTAGACGGCGCTTGAGCTCCTTGTACTGCGACTCCAGACTCCCGAAACCGTCCTGGTCCTCTTCCACGTCCTCGTCGGTGACCATGAACTGGTGATCGCTGAAGCTGCCGAGTGGCACGTCGAGACCGTTGTCGATCGCATGGATGAAGAGCTCGTTGCGGGCCCGCTGGCGCTGGAGGCTCAGGATGAAGGAGTGCCCTGACGATGACAGGCGCTTGAAGAGGCCGATCCGGACGAATCCGCTGACGTTGCCGCGACCGGACCGGATGTCGGCGAGGATCTTGGTGTCGGAGTCGCTGTGCGGCGCCTTCGGGTCGTCATAGTCGGCGAGGCGGTAGCGCGGCAGCGTGAGGTCTCGTATCGCGTCGAGAGTGGTCTCGTCCTCCATGAGACGGGCGGGGTCGTCGTCGGCGAACTCATGCCACAGAGGGCTGGGCACACGCGTCGGGAAGTGGAACCGTGTGCCGTTCGCGAACTCCAGGTACTCACGCTCGATGACCTTGCCGTTCGGGAGTGTGACCGGCTCCTTCTTCGCAGTGCGCTTGATGAACGAGCGGGTGCGTCGGACCAGGTGGTCGCTCATCAGGCGCTTCCAGTCCTCTGGTTCCTCCGAGCGACGGAAGGCGGCAAGGGTCGTGATCTTGCCGTCAACCTTGTCGATCAGCGTCGGGTCCTTCGCCATCGCGGCCGTGGGCTGGATGCCGAGGTCGTCGTCGTCTTCGATGTAGAGGCCGATCTGGTTGGCGACGTCGGCGAAGGCGAGGTTGTAGGGAGTCGCGGTGAGCAGCAGGACCTTGGAGCCGTTGCGGCGGATGTAGTCCTTGATCGCCTCGGACGCCTTGGTGGTGTTGTTCCGCAGGTTGTGCGACTCGTCGCAGATCACGAGGTGGAAGCGCTTGAGCTCCGGGAGGTTCTTGTCTGCCATCGAGTAGGGAATGACGCGTGCGCCCACGAGGCCGTACCTCTCCAGGTGCTCCTCCCACATGTGCTGCAGGTTCTTGGGGCACAGCACGAGGGTCGTGTAGTCCTCCGCGGCTTCGAGCATCAGGGCGGTGGCGATCGCGGTGAGGGTCTTGCCGAGACCGACCACGTCGCCGAGCATCGTGCCGCCCCGGCGGACGATCCGGCGGGCGAGGGTGCGGACTGCTGTGGTCTGGTAGTCAAGGAGGAGATTCTCGATCGACGGCGGCAGGACGTAGCCCATCCCCTCACGCGCGTCCTCAGAGAGCGCGTGGCAGACCTTGAGGTAGACCTCGTAAGGAGTTGGCTGGGCCTCCGATGCCCAGGACTCCTCGATGAGCTCGATGATCTCCTTGGTGATCTGGAGGGAGAAGACGTCGTCCCAGCGGTCCGTGAACCAGTTGGAGAGCTTCTCGGTAGCGTCGTTGTCAGTGACGTCGATGTTGAGTTCGAGGTTCCTGTAGAAGCCTGCGTTCGTCATGTTCGACGACCCGACGTACGCACGCCGTTGCGCGAAGGCGTTGCCTGGTGCGTGGAAGATGTAGGTCTTTCCGTGCAGCGGCGCGGTGGTGAAGACCTTCATCTCGACGGCGCCCGACGTGAGGTGCGCCTTGAGCTGCTGGAGGGTCTTCTGCTCAGCCTCCGAGGGCAGCCCGCGCATGAGCTGTGTGCGCAGGTGCTTGACCAGCGACTCCTTGGCCGCCTGCGCCTTGGGCATGTCGTTGATGTCGGAGCCGTAAGGCGGGGGCTGAACGACGTCTTGCAGCGCCGAGAGCATTGCGGCCGAGTCAGCCGGCATGACCATGCCGACCAAGACGCGAACGATTGCCGGGTCGCCGTCCTGCCGAGCTCCACTCTTGGCATCGACGATGTCGGCGAAGGTGCTCCACCCGCGCAGATCGAGATACCCGGTCGCGACGTCGCAAGTGTCGAAGGCGGTCAATGCAGACTTGAGTGCGGGACCGATCGCAGACTCAGTCTTCAGATTGTCGAAGATGTCCGGCATCAGTCTCCTCCGCAATGGCGTCGCTTCATCGCCCTGAACCTATCGAGGTCTACCGACGGTTTGGCGTCGAACTGGCGAGCGCGGCCCGCAGGATGCGCCACTGGGCCGGATCGCTCGTCATAAAGCAGATGGACGTCGCGCCGATCGTGTAGAGACGCCGAGCGTCCCCGCTCTCAGGCCAAGCGCTCCGCATTCCGATCTCCCCGGCTCTCACGGCCCCCCAAACATTGACCCTTGAAGCTCCGCCGCCGTCGACACCCCGCCATCGCCGCCACCGACAATCGTTAACGGCTTCGATATCCGCCCTACTCGCCACCCTCTTCAACCCGTCAACCAGCGGCACGCATGCTACGAAGTTCCGTAGTGGGCGGGCGCCGATGTGGCCGCTGACCTGCGGTTTCACGGTTGTTGATGGCTGATGACGGAGGTGATTTCGATGCATGGCGGCATGAAGATCTACCGCGGTGCACCAGCCGCCGCTCGACACTACGTGGAGGCCGATCGGGCCCGGGCGGACGACTACTACCTCGCCGAGGGCGGCGGGATCGCGATGCACTTCGCTGCGGGTCTCGACAAGCTCGACCAACGGGTCCGGGTCGAGCGATGGGCTGACATGGACGGCGAGACATACGAGCGGTGGGTGGCCGGATACGAGGTCGACACCGGCCTCGCGAAGGGGCGGTTACGGAAGGACGAGAAGGGCGTCCGGTTCGTCGAGGTCACCGTGAACGGGCCGAAGACCTGGTCGCTCGCGGCCGCCCTGCACCCCGAGATCGCCGAGGCGTACGACGCGGCGCAGATGGCTGCGGCCGAGGAGATCATCGGGTGGCTCGCCACCCACACGACGACGCGCGTCGGGCCGCGCGATCGGCAGGTGCAGGTTCCTGTCGAGGAGGTCGAGGCGGCCGTCGTACGCCATTTCACCTCCCGGGCCGGCGACCCTCATCGACACCTGCACCTCCAGGTCAACTCCCGAGTTATCGCTGCCGGCGCCTGGCGAGGACTCCACACGGTCGGCGTACGCGACAGCCTGGAGGCGGTCAACGGGATCGGGCACGGGGCGGTGATGACCAACCAGAGGTTCCGAGAGGCGCTCGCGAGGCACGGATTCACACTTGACGCCGAGACGGGCGAGGTCGTCGAGCTAGCGGCGTACTCAGGAGCGTTCAGCGCCCGCGCCAAGCAGATCGAGGCGAACATCGACACCTACGAGGCCGAGTGGCGGGCCGACCATCCGGGCGAGGAACCCGGACCGGCGTTGCGGCAGGCGTGGGACCGGCGAGCATGGGCCGACGCCCGACCCGAAAAGGTCGTACCGACCAGCGGCGATGATCTGCGTCACCGGTGGATCGAGGAGCTGAACGAGCTCGGCTACGTCGCCCCGGCCCGGGGCGCTCCCCTTGGCACCTTGCGGGCCGGCGCTGTCGACCGCGACGGCGTCGTCGAGCTGGCTCTCGTCCGGCTGGGCTCACGTCGCTCGGCGTGGAACGCGGCCGACGCCCGGGGTGAGGTCGAGCGAATCATCGCCTCCGGCGGAGGCGTGGTTGACGGGGCCGTGCGCCGTGAGTTGGCAGAGGATCTGACCGCTCGCGTCATCGCCGCCTCACGCCCGCTACTCCCCCGATCGGACGTGCCCGAGCACGTGCGTTCGTTCACGTCGGTCGACGTGCTGGCCGTCGAACACGAGATCGTCGACCGACTTGCGACTCGTGCCGAGGCCAAGACGATCACCGTGATCGAGGGCGCGGCCGGGGCTGGCAAGACCGCCCGTCTCGCGGCAACCCGCGAGCGCGCGATCGCCGCCGGGCGTCGGATGGTCGTGGTGACACCGACTCTCAAGGCGGCCCAGGTCGCAGAGGGCTCGATCGGCTCGGCGTCGTACTCCGCAGCCTGGCTGCTCCACCAGCACGGCTTCCGCTGGGACGAGGACGGTCGGTGGAGTCGCGTCGACTCCGTGCCCGACGTCAGCGCCCGACTACGTCGAGGCGACCTGCTCGTCGTCGACGAGGCGGGCATGGTCGGCCAGGACACTGCCCGTGCGCTACTCCGCCTGGCCGACGAGACCCAGGCACTCGTGATGCTGGTCGGCGACCGCCATCAGCTCCCCGCCGTCGGCCGTGGCGGGGTCCTGGACCTCGCGATCAGGTACGCACCCGATCGGGTGCAACAGCTCGACGGCGTACGCCGCTTCAAGGACCCCCACTATGCCGAGCTGTCGGTGCGGATGCGGACGGGCACCGCGCCTGGCGAGGTATTTGATGCGCTCCTCGCCCGCGGCGACATCGTCATCCACGGAAGCGACGTCGAGCGGACCCGACGCCTTGCCGCTGAAGCCAGCGTCGGCAAGCTCGTCATCGCCGACACCCGCGAGCAGGTGGGCCAGATCAACACCTTCGCGCACCGGATCCGCAAGGCGACCCGTGAGGTCGACGAGCAGGTGCTGACCTCGGCGGGTGAGCGGATCGGCGTCGGCGACACCATCGCGACCCGGCGCAACGACCGCGATGCCGATGTCGCGAACCGCGAGTTGTGGACCGTCGTCTCGTGCGATCGCGGCGCGCTCACCGTCAGGGGCGAGGCGGGGACTCGTGTGTTGCCGCCTGACTACGTACGCCGCGATGTCGAGCTCGCCTACGCCACGACCGCCTACGGCGCGCAAGGCGCCACTGTCACCGAGAGCCATGTGCTGGTCGGCGAGCACAGCGGAGCCGCGTCGGCGTACGTCGGGATGACACGCGGCCGCGAGCGAAACGTCGCTCATCTCGTCGCTGAGTCCCTCGAGGATGCGCGCAAGCAGTGGTGCGATGTGTTCGCGCGCGATCGTGCCGACCTGGGGCCGGCGCACGCACGGGAGGCGGCGGCCGAGGCGATCGAGCGCTACGGACCGAAGGCTCGCAAGCAACGGCCGATTCCGAGCCGTCCGCCGGAATTCGACCACCGACGCCCCGCGCCGTCGTCATCAGGCTCGGGCATCGGATTCTGAAGCGCCATCAGCGCACAGCAGCTGCTGGAGTACCCGTAGCCGGAGGAAGTCGTTCGAGCTCAGCCCGACCGCCAGAGCGTGATCAGCTGGTGACCGACGTCGAGCCGGTCGTCATAGGGCTCGACCGTGACGCCGACGACGCACCCGGGTCCGCTCGGTGCAAGCACAACGGTGTGGCCGTTGCCCAAGTCCGCCCACCTCCGCGCGAACGCGACTCCAGCGTTCCACGTTGCCGGTGCGGAGGGGTGCCGCGACGTCGCCAACTGAGTGGCGAGGCGTTCGGCGATCTTGGCGACGGTCGCTGCCGGCTTGATCCCGTCGCTGTCAGCCGTCGGCTCTGGCGGCCGCGGGTCGAAGCGCGTACGGATGAACCGCACCCGCGGCTCCTCCGGAGCCGGCGCCCTCCTTGGCACTGCTTCGTGTCCGCGGACCCACGCTTCAGCCGTGAACGAATCGTCCCCTCGGCCCAGGACCCGCGCGGTGTCCGGGTGGGTCGGTCCCCGCGCGATCACAATCGGCCACTTCCACGCCTCGCGGACCGCGTCCGGGAGTTCGAGCTCCTCCCACACGTCGACCAGGAGGGGGCCGTCGATCCAGCGAATCATCTCCTCGGGCGAGCCACCTTGGAGCAGCTGCTCGTAGACGCTCTTGCGCTGTGCGCGGTCGTGCATGTCCCATTCGCGCATCGGGCCGTCGCCGACGAGGTCAGGGAACGCCAGGATGGCGAAGCAGTCGGGCGTCTCGACGTGCCAGAGAGTGCTCGGCACCCAGAAGTGCCCGACTCCGGGCGCTTCGTGCTCGACCCAGTCGATGAGCCGGCGCAGGTTGAGGTCGTACCCCGCGGCCTCGAGGATCCGCGCGGCGACCTTGAGCGTCGGCGACTTCAGGCCTCGTTCGTACGCCGACATTGTCGCCTGCGACGTACCGGATCTGGCGGCGAGCTCGGCCTGAGTCAGGCCGCTGGCTCGTCGTGCGACTTCGAGCAGGTACGCCCGATCCATTTCTCGACGATATCCGATCGGACGTATTCGGTGCTCTGCGCGGCACGGCCCTCACACCTACCTGTCGCCCACGAACCTCGCGGGTCAACGCCTGACAGGAGGAACCATGAACAGCAACACCCACGACGTCCCGTTCCACGCCCGCCACGACGACGAGCTCCTCACGCTCGACGACGTCGCCGAGATCCTGCGGACCCCGGTGAACACTGTGCGCTGGTGGCGCCAGGAGGGCACCGGCCCGGAGTTCTTCAAGATCGGCCGGCGCCTCTACACCACGGTTGGCGACCTGCGGACGTTCATCCGGATGCAGCGCCTCGCCTCCCAGCCCGTCCTCGGCAAGCCGAAGGCGGTGTGACCATGCACTGGCCGCCGGATGCCTCGGACGACACCGACCCGCGGCACGTCTTCCTCGACGCGCACGACGTGATGGCTCGCTACGGCTGGGGCAAGACGAAGGGCTACCAGAACCTCAAGGACCGCTCGCTCGTGCCGCCGCCGGTGATGACGCACCCGGACCGGTGGCGGCTCGATCAGCTCCTGGCTTGGGAGGAGAAGCGAATGGAGCTGGCCGAGGCCGCGATGGAGGCGCTCGTCGTGCCGGACCGGGAGGAGGCGACCATCAGCAAGCTGCTGCCCCAGCCAAAGCAACGAAGGCAGGCGGGGTGACAGTTGTCGCCGTCGCATGCGAAATCGTGTCGGTGCCTGCATCTAGGGTTCTTTGCTATCGCGGCCCGACACCCAGCAGCCGTAGGCGGCAAATGGCCTCTCGCACGTTAGGAATCCCGGATGACCTACTTCAGCGCAGCAGAGTTGCGGCAATCCGCTGGCGGAATCACGGCGAGCGCGGCACAACATGAGCTTTCACGAGTCGCGAAGTCGGTTGGCGTGAAGTTCGACGTCTTCCTGAGCCACAGCTTCCGCGACGCTTTGGTCATCCTGGGGTTGAAGCGAATGCTCGAGTCCGACGGGCTCAGCGTCTACGTCGACTGGATCGAGGACGCCGGCCTCGACAGGAGTCAGGTGACCGCTGCCACAGCAGCCCAGTTGCGTCAGCGGATGCGATCTTGCTCGAGCCTGGTGTATGCGACATCCCAGAACGCCTCAACATCGCGCTGGATGCCGTGGGAACTCGGATTCTTCGATGGGACCCACGGCCCCGACAGAGTCGCGATATGTCCGGTCTCGACCGGCACGGGCAGCTACACCGGCGAGGAGTATCTGGGCCTCTACAAGACCTTGGAGAAGGTCCGAGATGGCAGCGGACTCCGCCCCTACGTCATCCGACCGAGTCGAAGCCAAGCTGAACGACTTCAATCGTTCGCCGCTGGCAGAGGAGCCTTCGTGGGCCTGACGTAGGTGCAGTAGCGCGGCGCATTGATCAACAGAGGCTGCTGTGCGCTACCGGCAGTGCGCCCAGATCGCAATAGAGACGCCGACGACGAGAAGGGGACCATAGATGGGCGCAACCGCCCAGGACCGAATGTCTTCCCAGTCCGGCCAGTAGTTGATCTTGGAGCCGGCGGGACCAGCAAGGGCTGGATTTAACGAGAAGCTAGGAATGTCTCCGCCGGCGGCGACCTTGTCGTAGAGCTTGCGGAATGCTCGCTCCTGCTTGAGGTAGTTGGCGTCGAGTAGACCAAAGATGGCGACGGCAGCGATGCCCAGCATCGCGACCCAGAGCTGCTCTTTAGTGACCGCATAGCCATACGTGATGGTGACGATCGGCAGCAGCCACGACTTCGATGACGATGATGCCTGAGACATCCGGGTGACGACCGCCTGAATGAAGGACAGGTGCTGCCGCCGGTCTTCCGGCGATACATCCTCGCTCGGTCCGGGCAGCACCGAGCGGACGAGTTCGAGAGTTGCGTCCTGCTCGACTTGGCCCTCCGCTTCCGTGTCTGGCCACCGCAGTTCCACCCGATCGTGGTGCCAGCGGGGAACGACGTGGAAGTGAACGTGGGGGACGGTCTGGGTGGCCGCGGCGCCTGTGGACTGGATGATGTTCATGCCGTCGGGCGAAACCGCTGCGCGCACACCCCGGGCCGCGCGCCTCACGGATTCTCCGAGCTGCCTGCTCTCAGCTGCTGTGAGGTCGGCGTGCTCAACCACATGCCTGTTGGGTACGACCAGGGTGTGCCCGCGAGTGGCCGGAACGAGAGGGAAGAACGCCGTGACGTTCTGATCCTGGTAGACGACCCTGGCACTCGGATCTTCACCGTTGATGATGGCGCAGAAAGGGCACTGGGCCTGAGTCACGGTCGAATCACTCCCTGGGCCGACCATGTCTCGATGTTCCTGACCAGGTTGCCGTAAGTGGCTTGGGAGTCGATCTTGTTCTGCCAGTCGGTCGCAGTGGGGTCGAAGATCGGCACCCCGGCGATCCCCGCGTGTGTAAACGGGTTTCCTCCGGTGGAGTCAACTGTCCCCATGGAAGACAGGCCATGGATCCGGACTCCCAGGAGTGGCTTCTTGTCGTACCACGCCTTCTCGATCTCGTACTTCACCCACGGCCTGCCGGCGGTCTCCTTGCCAATGAGCACGATCACGACACGCTTGTAGGCCATTTGCCCATCGATCCACTTCTGGATGGCAGCGGCCCCGCCCTGGCGAACCTTCTCCCAATCTTGAGAGTTCAGCACCGGTTGCCCTTCGAGGGCATTGATGTTCTTGACGAGTTGGACGCGGTGGACGTCGCGCTCGTAGTGAAAGCTGTAGAAGACGGTCTTGGCCATGGTCATCCTTGGGTAAGCAAGTCTCGGGCTTCTGACACTAGCCATGAGTTCCGACAGTTCCTCGTCGAATCAGTCCACGAGGACCCCGCGCCACAGGCCGAACACGTTGTCGATCTCGACGGGGTCGACGAACGTGTCGAAGGCGAGCTTCGCCCGCTCGGCGCTGACGGGGTCGCGCAGGACAGCGATCGTCCACTCAACGCTCTGACAAACGTCGGCGCCGACCTCGGCGTGATTGACGAACTCCTCGATCACCCGAGCAGTCTCCCCCGGGTCAGTCACGGCCATGAGCCGCCAGAGGTCGCCGAGATCCTTGTCTCGAACTGGTCCCTTGCGCGGCTCCCGCAGCCGTTCGCCGATCTTCGAGCCCTTGGCCAGGATGAGCGCCGGGATCTCCGCGACGTGGAGGTCAGCCGTCAGCCGCGGGTCGGCGAAGTCGGTGATCGTCACGAGCGATCGGTTGAAGGCAGCGAGTTCGAGGCCGAGCGCGTTGCCGACCGCGAGCTTGCCGTGCGCGGGCTGCAAGGCCGGAACTCCGCGCTTGTTGCGGCTGGCGGTGCCGGACAGCCCGTGCGGCGCGAGCAGATCGATCTTCTCGCGGAACGATCGCGTGCCGTCGGCCTCGTCGTAGGCCGTCCGGCCCCACAGTCCAGGACGAGCTGTTGTGCGGTGCTCGTAGCCAGCGTCGGCAAGGAGGGCCTCGATGCTCGGGACGTCGCCGACCAGCCCCGGCGTCACGCCAAGGTCGCCGTCGCCGGTCGGCATCCGGGGGACATCGAGGTCCATCGTCCTCAGTAGGACTGCATGAGCGCCGATCAAGGTCAGCGACTCAGCGTGGACCTGGAGAACCTCGACGACGTTGATGATCGCGCGGCGGCTCCACTCGATCTCGGTGCGGGGCTCCTTGTAGGCCGTCACGCGACCCGCCTCCCCATGAGAATGTCAGCCTGCTCCACCATGCGGTCGATGCCACCGTAGGCGTCGATGATGACCTGATCGCGAGCGACGACCGTGACGCCGGCGATGTCGACGCGGCCGACCTCGCTCACGCCGTCGAACGGGATCAGCGTCACCCGCATGCCGAACGAGCCGGGCTCCTTGCGCGCGAGACCGGCGGCTTCGGCGGCGCGAGCGACGTCTTCGACGTAGAGAACCGGCCAGGCCTCCCCCGCGCTGGATCGGTACCGGTTGGCTCCGGCATCACCGGTGAGTGCGTAGTCGATGCTGGCCCCGCCAAGCAAGTCAGCGACCTCATCCGCAGACAGCCCCGCGGTGAAGTCCACCGCTCCACGGCGCCGCGTCAGTCGGGCGGCGCGACCGGCACGGAACAGCAGGTCCCCTTCCTTCCCCGCGGCGACCCGACCACTGCCGTCCACTAGTCCGATCCGCGACCACCGCTGGCGCCACACCTCAACGCCCGGCGTCACTGCGACGTCGAGCCTCGGGTCGAGGGCAAGGCGAGCGGTCGCGATCGCATCGACATCCGCAGCGCCCGTGAAGCCGATGGGCTCCCCCAGCACCGTCAGGATCTCCTGCGCCAGATCGAACGAGGGACTGACCGCCCCGGACTCGATCCGCGTGATCGTCGTCGGGGCGACGTCGACCAGCGCCGCGAGCTGACGAGCACTCAGCCCGTTCACTCGGCGCAGCGTCGAGATGCGTTCTGCCAGGTCCACGCCCACCAGTCTACGAGAGTGTTGCAAATACGCAACACGTCAAGAATCGGCCCGAAAGCTAACATGTCTTCGAGACGTGTCAGGTCCTTCAACACGTCGAGATCGGCTGCCACTGGGTCGCCAGTGATGGGGCCGAAGTGATGCACGAGAGTGATGCACGAGGGCGCGGAATCGGTGTCCAACGGCGATACGCGCTAACTCAGCACGACCCGCCACACCCGCTCTGACCTGCGGTTTCGTCAGAATCCGCTAACAGCCGCCAACCGAGGAGCCTCGTGGCACCAGTGGCACGCGGCGTACCCGACCGAGAGCAGCACCGGCACGCCGCGCCGGCGGGCCTCGGCGAACGCGTCCTCGCCCCACTCCCACCAGTCGACCGGGTTGTCGGCGTGCTGGAGCAGGTACGGCGATGTTGCGGCGGCCAGGCGGTTGGGCATCGGCACCTCCACCGAACACGCTATCCAGTCGACATGAGGCCGGTCGCGCGCCATGAACCCGGCCCCGGGACTGGGGGCAGTCGTCCGGGGCCGAGTCGGGGCGAGGCGGTGTCAGCCTCCGTTCAGGGTGAAGGCGAACAGCTTGTCGCCGGCGGTGGTCAGCGGCGCGAACGACCGGTAGCCGGTGCCCCAGTAGACGGCGCCGCCGGCGATCGCGGCCCCGCCCAGGCACGAGGAGCCGCTGGCGAAGGTCCACTTGATCGCTCCGGTGGCGGCGTCCATGGCGACCATGTTCGCCCCGACCGGGTTCAGCGAGCAGGCGTAGACGACGCCGTTGGCGACGCTGACCGGTCCTTCGGCGGAGTAGCCGAACCCGATGCCAATCTGGTTCCAGGTGCAGCCGGGGTAGATGAAGTCGCACGAGGCGTTGCCGATGCCGTCACCGGGGTCGTAGGTGCGCCACAGCTCGGCACCGGTGGACGGGTCGAGGGCCGACCAGTAGCCCTTGGTGCTGAGGTCGGCGGAGTTCGACTCGGCGACGTAGATGCGCTTGCCGTCGGTGGCCGACCCCCACTGCAGGCCGCCGGTCAGGCCTCCGGGCCCGACGTGGGTCTTCCACTGCAGGGCGCCGGTGTCACGGTTCAGCAGCAGGAAGTCGCCGCTCTTCTCCCCGGCGCCGACGACGTCGGTCGTCTTGCCGCCGATCTTGGTGCGCAGCAGCATCGCGCCCTGACCGAAGTCGTAGTCGGGTCCGGCGCCCTCGGGGCAGTTGCCCGGGTTCGTGCCGCCCGGGCTGAAGCCGGGCAGGCCGCAGTCGGTGTTCCACGCGTCGGACGCGAGTGCCCGGTGGGCCCAGTTGATGGCGCCGGTCTTGGCGTTCAGGGACACGATCGCGTCGAAGTAGTCGCCGGGCAAGCAGGCCTGCTTCGCCTCGAACGTGGTGGCGGTGTTGACGCAGTCGATCCGGTCGGCCGGCAGCGAGTAGTTGTTGCCGGTCGTCACGTAGACGGCGTTGCGCTGCGTGTCGACGGCCGGCGTGCTGCCCCACACGGACGCGCCGCTGTAGCCGGCGTCAGCGGGCACCATGTAGGTGGACCACTTGATCTGGCCGGTCTTGATGTCCAGGGCGACCATCTTCCCGCGGAACGTGCAGCAGGTGTACGGGATGCCGCCGGAGAGGTCCTGGTTGGCGAACGCCTCCTCGTTCGAGGCGACGCCGACGTAGGCGGTGGTTCCGGACACCTGGGCGGACTGGGTGACGATGGCGGAGAAGTGGGAGTCGATCTTCGTCTTCCACAGCAGGGCTCCGGTCGCCTTGTCGTAGGCGAGGATGTACGCGCCCGCTAGGGCGGGGTGGTCCGCGGCCCAGTCGGGTGTCTCGAACTTGCCGGACTGGGTGCCGATGATGAGGGTCTGTCCGGCCAGGGCGGGGGTGGCGCGGGCGTAGTCGACGCCGGTGGCGCCGTTGGCGGGCTTGATGCCGGTCGCGTCGGCGATGTCGGAGCTCCAGACGGTGGCGCCGGTGGCGCGGTTGACGGCGAACAGCTTGCCGTTCGAGGCCGGGAAGTAGAGCCGGGTGTCGTCGACGGCGGGGGTGGCGGACACGTCGCCGCCGCCGGTGGTGAACGCGCCAGCGGTTCCCCAGCCGGACTTCGGCGCGAGCTGGGCGACGTTGCCGACCCCGATGGTCGTCTCCAGCGGCTGGTTGCGGGAGTTGTCGATGTTCTGGCCGCCGGTGGGCCAGGTGGCGGCACCCGAGCCGCTCGCCGGGGCGGCCGCTGCCGCGGACGCGAGCACGACGGCGCACAGCAGCGCGGTCGCGGCGCCCCACGGCACCGGCCGGAGGATCTTGCGTGGATGGTAGGCACGGTCGGACATCAGCCGGTCTCCTTGCGTGGTTGCGGACATGCACCTGCAAGGTCTCCCCCAGAACGCGTCCCCCATGGCGCATCGCGGCTGACACGCGAGGCCTTCCGAAGGACGTTCCTCCTCGGCGGGTTGGCGGACAAGACAGCACTAGTCCCCGTGCGGATGTGACCCTCGATGGGCCTGTCGGCGACTGGATTTGTTGCGCCACGACCCGACCTGCGACCGGAATCGAACGCCTTTGCGGCGCTTGACGGGCCCTTGTCCGCGCCCGGACGGTGCGTGAACTCGGCCGTCGGACGTGACTGCTCGCCCAGACCTCGGGGGGTCTGGGCGAGCAGTGCGCGGTGTCAGCCGGCGACTGCGGCGGCGACGGCGACGACGTTGTCCATCAGGTCGAAGTCGGAGGGACGGTCGGGGTCCTCGACGACGATGCTCAACGGGCTCGGCACCTCCTCGAGCGCGGGGACCGTGCGCAGCAGGCTCATCCGCATCTGGTGCGGGTTGGCCAACGACACGGTCGTGGCGTTGTTGACCGGGCGGGGCGCCTCGGTGTGGATCCACACCTGCCTGGCCGGGGCGGCGGCCAGGTGCGGGGCGTTGTCGCAGTCGATGCTGCCGAGGTCGCGGCGTCCGCGGAGCGTGGTCGGGCCGGGCGTGCGGTGACCTCGTCCTCTGACGGGCAGCCCCGGGCCAGCCGGAGATGGCTGGTGTCGGAGCGTTCGGTCCGCGTCGGGGGTGGCGGACCGGCCGGCTATCGGCTGCTGCTCGTCCCGTCCGTTCGTCGGCCCGGTGGCCCCGTGCTGGCGGTGGGGCGTGCGAACCGCCGCCCTCGAGACTCTCGGGGGCGGCGGTGCAGCGCGGTCAGGCGGCGCGGTCAGGGACGGGTCCATGGCCGGCACCAAGGCCGCCAGGCCGGCCTCAGGAGGGCTTGGGTGCCCCCGGCCGTGCGTAGCGGAACCAGGTGATCGCGATGCACATGACCGCGAACGCCGCGCCGATCCAGAAGAACACCTGCGGGCTCATCAGGGTCAGGCCGACGCCGAAGAAGAACGGTCCGAAGGCGGCGATGGCAGCAGTCCAGCCGATCACGCCGGCCAGGCGGTTGGGCATCGGCAACTTCGCCGTCACGGTATCCAGCGACGTCAGTGCGGAGACCGCGCCTACTGCATCGACACGACCGACGGCTGCTGAGGGATCAGGAGGCCGTCGGCTTGGAGTTCATCGTCGTTCTCCGCGTTCCTGAGCGAACACCGCGTCCTGGAGGCTGTGCAGCCGTGCGGCGTACGGCTCGAGCTCCGGCTCGTCGGCGTCGCGGCCGTTCGGCCAGGCAGCCAGCGCCAGGGGCACACTCCTTGTCCGAGAGGCGCGAACTCTGCGGCATGAGCGGATGACTGCGCCTTCCTTCGATGGGGGGACTCCGAGCGCTGCGCGCTGGCGCGGCCGTGACCAGAATCGATGAATCTCATCGGCCGACAGCCAGCGTCTGGGCCGTGGCACCTACCTTGTGCCGGACAGGAAACATGCATGGCTTCGTTCTGGCCGAGCCTTCGGGGTCCATCTCGCGGGTGGACTCGACCGGATCACCACTTTTGTTCCATCCGAGTCGGAAGGTACCAACGATGAGACTCCTGTCCACCCTTGTCCGAGTAGCGCTCGTGGGCGTGCTCGGCGTCTTCCTCTCCGCCGGTGTCGCCTCAGCAGACCCGCCCGGCAACAACGGCACGGTCAAGATCGACGGTGTCGCGTTCGACCAGTACCCCGACAACGAGCCTCACGTCGGTTGCACGTTCCAGGTCGACTTCTACGGCTTCGACCTGGGCGACCTGAACGCGTCGGTCAAGTTCTCCGCGCAGCCGCCGACCGGGAAGTCCATCACCCTGCTGACCGACACGGTCTTCATCGGTGAGGATGCCGCCGGCGGTGGCACCGACGTGGATGCCCAGAGGACCTACGACCTGTCCGGTGCGTTGAAGCTGTTCATGGCCCACCCGAACCAGGGCTACCACGTCAAGCTCAAGGTGAACGCCCCCGGATCAATCGGCAAGGACACCAAGTACAAGACCTTCTGGGTCACCGGGTGCGCGGGCTACTGACCCGACACTCCTCCCACGGGTGACTCCCTGGGTCGACGGTGGCCGCGACCCCGTCGACCCAGGAGCGTCACCCTCCACCGGCAGCACACGTGCTCGTCCCACGCAGCCCTGGAGTGATCCCGTGCCCACCACACTTGGCCGCCGCGCCCGGCCCCTCGGTCTCGTCTGCGTACTCGCCCTGGTTCTCGGTGCGGTCCTTGTCGCCGGGACTCTGACCTCGCCTGCTCGGGCCCAGCTCACCGACCAGACGCGGGTCGTCGGCGCGAACCCCGTCGACTGGACCCCGCACGTGCTCGACGGGCAGGTCAACGCCATCGTGCAGGTCGGGGCCACCGCCGTGGTCGGCGGCACGTTCACCCAGGTCCAGGAAGCCGGCTCACCGACCGTGCTGGACCGCGCCTACCTGTTCGCGGTCGACACCACCACCGGCCAGGTCCTCCCGGGCTTCGCACCTGTCCTGAACGACGAGGTCGAGTCCATCGCTGTCGCGCCCGACGGGTCCGCGGTGATCGTCGCGGGCGGGTTCACCACCGTCAACGGCGCCACCAAGCGCCGCATCGCCAGGATCAACCTCGCCACCGGGCAGGTCGACACCGGCTTCACCGCCAACGCCAACTCCCTGGGCCAGGAGGTCGTGGTGCGCGACGGGTGGCTGTACGCGGGCGGCAAGTTCACCACCGTCAACGGCAGCAACCGCTCCGGCCTGGCGCGGTTGGACCCTGTGACGGGCGCGGTCGACCCGGCCCTTGATCTGCCGTTCACGGCCCCGCCGCGCGGGACGATGGGCGTCCCCGAAGTCGATGTGAGCCCGGACGGGTCGACCCTGGTCGCGGTCGGCAACTTCAGCCTCGTCGGCGGCCAGTCCCGGATCCAGATCGCGATGCTCGACCTCACCACCACACCGGTCACGGTGGCGGACTGGCAGACCGACCTCTTCCCCGTCTACAACCCCAACGTCTTGAACGCCTCGTGGTGCTCGACTTCCTTCGACTCCTACATGCGCGACGTGGACTTCGCACCCGACGGCAACTACTTCGTGGTCGCCACCACGGGCTCGAACCGCGCCACCCGCCTCTGCGACACCGTCTCCCGGTGGGAGACCTCCGGGCGAGGACCTGCGCAGCAGCCGACCTGGGTGTCCTGGAGCGGCGGCGACTCGTTCACGGCGGTCGCCGTCACCGGCTCGGCCGTGTACGCCGGTGGGCACCAGCAGTGGATGAACAACCCCTACATCGCCCAGGCGTGCGGCGTGTGCCCCGGCCCCGGCCCCGGGGGGATCCCGCGCCAAGGCATCGCCGCCCTGGACCCGGTGAACGGACTCCCGTTCACCTGGGACCCGGGACGCACCCGGGGCATGGGCGTCTTCGGCTTCCTGGCCACCGCCGATGGCCTCTGGGTCGGCAGCGACACCGATGTCCTCGGTGGCGAGACCCACCCCAAGCTCGGGTTCTTACCCCTCGCCGGGGGGATCAGCGTCCCGCCCAACGACCCCTACCCGATCACCGCTGACCTGTTCAGCCTCGACGCCGCGACCGGCAACCTGGTTCGGCGTACCTTCGACGGCTCCACGCCCGGGACCGGCACCGTCGTGCCCACCGGCGTGGACTGGAGCCAGGCCCGGGGGTCGTTCGCGCTGAACGGCAGGCTGTACACGGGGTGGAGCGACGGCACCTTCTCGGTGCGCGACTTCGACGGCACCAGTGTCGGAGCCCCGACGCCGATCAGCCTGAACGGTCTTGAGGTCGCCCCGCCGACCACTTTCAAGATCCCCGGCACCAAGACCGCGATCCCCAGCCTCTCCGCCCAGCTCGCCAAGACCACCGGCATGTTCTTCGACAACGGACGGCTCTACTACACCGTGTCCGGGGACAACCGGCTCTACTACCGCTACTTCACACCCCAGAGCCGCATCATCGGCGCCAACCTCTTCGTCGCCAGCACCGGAGACGGCGTCCCCTGGTCGAAGGTGCGCGGCATGACCATGAGCTCCGGACAGCTCGTCTACTCCGCCTCCGGCAAGCTGTACCGGGTCCCGTTCAACGGCAAGCCCGTCGGGGCCGTCACCCAGATCGGCGGCAGAGGGCTGGACGGGGTCAACTACACCGCCACCGGCCTCTTCTCCTACCAGCCATGACACTCCACCTTGTCGCGAGCCACGGGGGTGCGCATCGAGAAGGTCCGCTCAACCACGCGGGCTGCTTGGACGCTCTCACGCAGAAGAGCCTGCTGCTTCCTGGGGCAATCACTGTCACCGGCAGTTGAGTGCGTTGGGGGACGTCATGCGACCTGCCGGTCCTGACCGCCGAAACGTATGACGTTGGCGGTCGAGCCCGCGCGAGCCCGCGCCCGCGAAGCACTCCGTCCATGCGTGCGCCCCCGGGGATCGAGGTCTCGTTCTGCGACCCCAAGAGCCCGTGGCAGCGCGGCAGCAACGAGAACACCAACGGCCTGCTGCCAGTACCTGCCCCGTACCCTCGACTTCCGCACCTCACCCAGACCGACCTCGACGCCATCGGCGACCGGCTCAACGGCAGACCTCGACAGACCCTCGGCTTCAAGACACCATCACAAGCACTGGCCGAGCTGTTGTGATGACCGCCTGAGCCCGCAGGCATGACCGGGCGCAACCGCGCGTCTGGCTCGCAGCGGCATGTCGGGACCGCGTCGCCGCGCAGGATGCCTACCGGTTCAGCTGTTCCAGCACCACGAGGAGCCTCGGGGGGCTTTGGCCTCTGGAGAACGGGCCACGTTACGACGAGACTCGAGTCGTGGCCACGCCTTTGAGCCTGCGTCAGGACGAGCGGGGATGGCCGGAATCCCACGTCGGCCGGCGAGCGATCATGTTCGCGGGGCTGAGCGTCTTGGGCATCGCCCTGTTGATGCTCTCGTTCGCGCTCGAGGTCGTGGAACCAGCCAGCAGCTACGCCGACAGCTGGGCACAGCTCGTGTGGGGCGCGGGCATCTGGGCGTGCGCGTTCGCCGCCTTCGTCTCCGGCCTCATCGCGCTCGTCCGTCACCACGAGCGGACCTGGATGGTGGTGCTCGCCACTGGGCTTGGACTGCTTCCTCTGGCCTTGCTGCTCTCAGAGATCGCACTGGGCAAGTTCTGACCTGGCGCGAGCCGCACGAAGGAGGGACCGCTCATGTCATCCACGAAGTCGTACCCACCACTTGTCCATGGCGACTCTCGGCCCGGCCGTGGCGTGCGTGAGCACAGGGCTGCTGCCATCGCCGCGGGGATCCTGTACATCATCGGGACAGCGTCGGGCATTCTCAGCAAGGCCGTCACGTACCTCCCGGTTCACAACGCGGACGATCCGCTTGCCTACGCAGCGGACCACTCTGGCGCCGTCGCCACGGGGGCACTGCTCGTGCTCGTCATGGGCCTGTCGCTCGCGATGGTCCCCGTGGTGCTCTTCCCCATGTTGCGCCAGTTGGACGAAGTGCTGGCGACGGGCTACCTGATCATCCGGGGTGCGGTCGAGGCGACCACCTACGTCATCGTCGCGACCGCATGGCTGCTGCTCGTGCCACTGGCCGACACCATGGCGGCGGGTCCGGGCACGGCCTCACCAGCCGGCGTGCGTCTGGGCACCCTTGTGATCGACTCTGATGGCGCCAGCGCCATCATGTCGCTGGTGTTCTGCTTCGGCGGCGCCCTGTTCTACGTCCTGCTGTACAGGTCGCGCATCGTCCCCCGCTGGATCGCGTCGTGGGGTCTCATCGCGGTCCCGCTCTATGCCGCCGCCTACCTGCTCGCGATGTACGGAGTTGTCGACATCAACTCCTCCACGGTGAACCTGTTCAGCCTGCCGCTGGCCGTGCAGGAGATGGTGCTGGCGGTCTGGATGATCGCTCGCGGCTTCCGTCCAGCGGCCGTCTCGAACACGCCGGTGGCATGAGGCAACGATGTGGCTCAAAGGGAGTCGGACCTCGACTCACCAAGTGGGCCAGTCGCGAGTTTCCGGAGGACAGTTCCGAGCGCGTGCCTTCCGAGCTCCGCAATCTTCCCGCGTCTGTCGTCGGCGGCCAGGATCCAGCGCGAATCCAAGCTGCGCCCGTGATTACGACGGGCGGCGATTGGCAGGAGTTCCAGGGGATGCTCCGGCTGGCCCACGAAGGACTGGCGAGATCTCCTTGTCGCGGCCGACCTCGGCCACGACTACTGGCCCCTCGCCTCAACAAGGTGCTGGGAAGAAGGGGTGAGCGCGCCTGAGCCCGCAGCATGAGCGGATGCTCCGCCCCTTCGCGACAGGTACGTCGGCTCGCCGTGACACGCGGCGTACCCGACCGAGCGCAGCACCGGGACGCCGCGCCGGCGGACCTCGGCGAAGACGTCCTCGCCCGGCGGTTGGGCACCGGCACCTCCACCGAACACGCCATCCAGTCGACGTGAGGGCGGCCGCGCGTGGGACGCTCCTCCCGGGGACAGGACAGCAGGAGGGTCGGTGAAGGAGTACGTCGACTTCCTCGGCAGCCAGCCGCCGTACGACGCGCTGTCGGGTGACGAGCTCGAGCGGCTGCTCGAGGGGCTCGAGGTGGAGTTCTTCGCCGCGGGGACGACGATCGTGCAGGCGGACGGCGAGCCGCTCGACCACCTGTGGGTCGTGCGGACGGGCCTGGTGGAGGTCGTCGACCGCGGCAGGGTCGTCGACCACCTGGTGCCCGGGGACACCTTCGGGCACATCTCCGTGCTGACCGGGATGGCACCCGCCCTGACCGTGCGCGCGGCCGAGGACAGCCTGTGCCTCCGTCTTCCCGACCCGCGGTCGGTGCTGACCGACGCCAGCCGCCTCCGGTTCTCGCACTTCGGCACGATGATCAGCCGCGAACGGCTCACCAGCACCGGCAACCTCGACCACACCCCCGGATCGGCGCGTGGCCTGATGCGGCCGCTGATCACGGCCGAGCACGACGAGCCGGTGAGCGTCGTCGCCGGACGGGTCACCGAGGGAAACCACTCCGCGGCCCTGGTCCGGAGCCCCACGGCGTGGGGGGTGGTCACCGACCGCGACTTCCGCGGGCGGGTGGCGACGGGCGAGGTCCCGCTGTCGGCGCCGGTCGGCGAGCTGGCCAGCTTCCCGGCGATCACCATCAGCGAGGACTTCTCGCAGGCGGCGGCCTTCTCGCGGATGATCGCGCAGGGCGTGCACCACCTCGTGATCGTCGACTCCCGGGGCACGCCGCAGGGCATCATCCGGGCGGTCGACTTCGCGTCCGCCGAGATCCGCAACCCCCTGCAGGTGCGCGGCCTGATCGACGGGGCCGGCGACCTCGACGCGCTGCAGGCCGCCGCCCGGCTGCTCGCCCCGAGCCTGATCGAGCTCGGTGCGAGCGGGATGCCGGCCTCGCAGATCGGGAGCCTGCACGCGTCGATCATCGACGCCGTGCTCCGCCGGATGCTCGAGCTGCTCGACGACGAGCAGCCCGACCCGGCCCCCGCGTGGGTGGTCCTCGGATCGCTGGCGCGGCGCGAGCCCCTGCCCCACTCCGACGTCGACACCGCGCTGGTCCTGCCGGGGACCGGCGACCACCAGCGAGAGGACTGCCTCCGGTGGGCCGAGCAGGTGCTCTCGGCGCTCGAGACCTGCGGGCTGTCGCGGTGCGACAACGGCGCCAACGCCACCAACCCGCTGTTCGCCCGCTCGCGGGACGAGTGGGACGCCGCCGTCGCCCGCTGGCTGGCCGACCCGATGGGCGAGCAGACGCTCCTGCTGTCGTCGATCGTGATCGACAGCCGACCGGTCGCCGGGGTGGCCCTGGGCCGGACGGTGACCGACGCGATCCGGCGTCACCGGCCCGGCGCGGAGTTCCTGGGTCGCTTCGTCCGCGAGTGCACGGCGGTGAAGCCGCCCAGCGGCTTCGTGCGCGAGTTCGTCGTCGACCACGGCGGCCACCACCGCGGCCAGCTCGACCTCAAGCGCGGTGGCCTCCTGCCCGTGGCCGCCCTCGGGCGCTGGGTGGCCATGGTCACCGGGGACGCCCGCGGCGGCACGCTCGACCGGCTCCGTCGCGGACGCGAGGCCGGCCTGCTCACCCATGACGAGGCTGACACCCTCGACGCCGCCTTCGACCAGGTGTACGACCTGCTCCTGCGCCGCGACCTCGCCTCGCTGGCCGTCGGCGGCACCGCGTCGACGTACCTCGACCCCCGCGAGCTGGACAGCCTGACCCGACGTCACCTCCGGGAGACGTTCCGCGCCGTGGCCAGCGTGCAGGAGAGCGTCCTGGCCGGTTGGACACGCCGCGTGGGCGCATGAGGTGGTCGCGGTCGGCCTCCTCCGTGGCCGGGCTCGACGGCCCCTGGCGGGAGGCGGAGTACTGCGTCGTCGACCTCGAGACCACGGGCCTCGACCTGCGCAGCGACGTGATCATCTCCGTCGGGAGCGTGCTGGTCAGGCAGGGCCGGCTGGTGTGGAGCACGCGCGAGTACCAGCCCGTCCGGCCCGGCAGACCGATCAGCGAGAGCGCCATGACGGTCCACGGCCTGCGCGCGCAGGACCTGGCGGAGGCGCCGGGGATCGAGGAGGTCGCGGACCGGCTGCGGCAGCGGCTGGAAGGCCGGGTCCTGGTCGCCCACGCGGCGTGGGTGGAGCAGGCGTTCCTGGGCCGGGCAGTGCCGGGGTGGCGTCGTGCCCGACCGGTCGTCGTGGACACGGCGGCCCTGATGCGGGCCACCGGAGCCGCCCCGAGCGGGACGGGTCACGAGCCCGACCTCGAGGACTCGGCACTCGGCCTGGGCCTGTGCGTCCACACCCCGCACCACGCCCTGGGCGACGCGCTCACCACGGCCGAGATCTTCCTGGCGATGGCGTCACGGCTGGAGCGGCGGGATCCCGGCCTCACCGCGAGGACGCTCGTCGAGACCTCCCGGCGGCACACCGGCACCTGACCGGGTCACCGGCCGCGCACGCCGGGGCGTGGGCGGCGTGGGTCGGTCACCTCAGCGCCGCACCGACGACTCCCGGTCGGCGCCGAGGTGGAGCACCGGGACGTCGAGTCGTCGACGCGCGCTGTCGACGACGTCGCGGTGCAGCCGGGTGGACTGGTCGTCGGGCTGGGTGGTGATCACCACGTGGTCGGCGCCGAAGTCGCCGTTCGCCTGCTCGAGGGCCACCAGCGGGCGGTAGTCGCCCAGCGCGCCCTCGACCCTGAGCCCGCGGTCGCGCAGCATCGCCGTGGTCTGCTCGAGCCGCCGGGCAGCGGCCGCGCGGGTCGCCTCCCAGACGAACGCCGCCCCCTCGCGGCCCGCCTCGCCGGTGTCCACCGGGTTGGCGGGGACGACGACGAGGAACTCGGCGGACTCGGCGCGGGGCAGCCGCTCCAGCGCGCCGTCGAGCTCGTCGGCCGTCGGCGTCCGGTTGGCGAGCACCAGGACTCGGCGGGCCCCCTCCTGGTCGTCCGGGCCCGCGCCGCGCGCCGCCACCTCCTCGGCCGAGACCGAGCCGCCGCGCCACCGGGTGACGGCGTAGAGCACGAGCACGACACCGAAGGAGAGCAGGCTGAGCAGCAGCTGCGAGCGGGTGTCGGCGTGGAAGGCCATCTGCCCCAGCACCAGCAGGATGCCGACCGCGGCGGCGATGGTGAGCCACGGGAACAGCCACATCTTCACCGTCAGCTCCGCCTCGTCGGTACGGCGACGCAGCACGAACTGGGAGATCGCGATCAGCAGGTAGACGAACAGGATCACCGCCCCGGAGGAGTTGAGCAGGAAGAGGAACACGGTGTCGGGCGAGACGTAGGCGGCGATGACGCTGAGGAAGCCCACGACGGTCGAGGCCAGGATCGCCCACACCGGGACACCGCGGCTGTTGACCGTGATCAGCCGGAGCGGCGCCTCCCGCCGCGCGCCGAGCACGAAGAGCATGCGCGAGGCGGTGTAGAGCCCGGAGTTGAGGCAGGAGAGGACGGCGGTCAGCACGACGGCGTTCATCACGTCGTCGGCGTAGGGCAGGCCCATCTCGGTGAACGCCGCGACGAACGGCGAGTCGCCGAGCTCGGTGTCGTCCCACGGCAGGATGCACACCAGCAGGAAGGCGGAGCCGACGTAGAACGTCAGCACCCGCACGATCACCGACTGGGTGGCGCGGGCGATGGCCTTCTCGGGGTCGTGGGACTCGGCGGCCGCGACCGTGGCGATCTCGGCCCCGACCATCGAGAACACCACGACGACGATGCTCGAGAACACCGCACCGAGGCCGTGCGGCAGGAAGCCGCCGTGGTCGGTCAGGTTGCTGACGTCGAAGGACTGGTCGGGCCAGAGGCCGAGCACGAACAGGAGCCCGAGCACGAGGAAGACCACGATCGCGGTGACCTTGATGCTGGCGAACCAGTACTCGAACTCGCCGTAGGAGGACACCGAGACCAGGTTGGTGGCGGTCATCAGCACCATCAGGCCGAGGGAGAGCAGCCACAGCGGCGCGTCGAACCAGTAGGTGATGATCTGCGCGCCGGCGACGGCCTCGAAGCCGACGACGATGACCCAGAAGTACCAGTAGAGCCACCCGACCGAGAAGCCCGCCCATCCGCCCAGGGCCATCCGGGAGTAGTCGGCGAACGAGCCGGTGGACGGGTTCGCGGTGGCCATCTCGCCGAGCATCCGCATCACGAGGACGATGAGGGCGCCGGTGACCAGGTAGGTGACGAACGCGGCCGGTCCGGCCTCGCCGATCACGGCGCCGGAGCCCACGAAGAGGCCGGCACCGATCACGCCGCCGATGGCGATCATGGTGAGGTGGCGCTGCTTGAGCCCCTTGCGCAGCTCGCCGCTCCGGGGCGCGGGCCCCGACGTCTCCGGCTCGACGGTGTGGGTCATGGAACCCTCCAGGTGCGCGCGGCGCCCGAGATGGCCCCGCACGTCGTGTCCTGCCCCCGGGAGAGCGGTCCGAAACCCCGCGCGCCGCTCAGCGCCCGGTCAGGCGCGTCACCAGACCGGCGACCAGGGCCGACGCCTGAGCCACCGTGGTGCCGGTGCGGGCGGCGACGTCGGCGTCGGTACGGCCGGCGAGCACGTCGTCGAGGGCCCCCCGCTCGTCGGGGGTCAGCGGCGGGTCGAGCCGCGACGCGCGGCCCCGCAGGGCCGCCACGGCGCCGGCGGTGGCGGCCGGGTCGAGGATCGTCCGGCCGGCGCCCACGCGTCGGACGGCGTCGATCACGTCGATGCTGTTGCTCAGCTTGACCAGGTAGCCCGCGGCCCCGGCGAGGACGGACGCGGCCAGGGCCTCGTCGTCGCCGGCGGAGGTCAGCAGCAGCCCGCGCACCGAGGGGTCCTCCGCGCGCACCGCGCGGCAGACCTCGATGCCGGTGCCGTCCTGGAGCTGCAGGTCGAGCACCATCACGTCCACGTCGAGCCGGAGGATCGTCTGCGCGCCGGTCCGGGCGGAGGCGGAGTCACCGACGACCTGGAGGTCGCGGGCCGGGGCCAGCACGTCGCGCAGCCCCCGCCGGACCAGGTCGTGGTCGTCGAGGAGGAACACCCGGAGCGTCTCGGCCGCGTAGGGAGGCACGCACCAGTTGTACCCCGGCCGACGGCGCCACCGCGGACGGGAGGTCAGCCGTCGGTAGCGACGTCCGTACGGCGCGCGCGCCTGGTTCCTGCTCAGTCGTGCGCGAACCGGACCTCCGGCAGCGCCCGGTCGAGCCACCGCGGCAGCCACCAGGCCGCGTGGCCGGTCAGCCGCAGCAGCACCGGGAGCAGCACGAGCCGCACCAGGAACGCGTCGAGCAGGACGGCCAGGCCGAGCACGATGCCCATCTCCTTCGGCGGCAGCGGCCCGGACAGCGCGAAGGTGAAGAACACCGCGACCATCACCGCGCCGGCGGCGAAGATCACCCGGCCCGAGTGGGCCACCGCACCGACCATCGCCTCGTGCGGGTCCCCGGAGCGCTCGTAGTGCTCCTTGGCCGAGGCCAGCAGGAAGACGGTGTAGTCCATCGCGATCGCGAAGATCATTGCGAAGAAGAACACCGGCGCCCACGCGTCGAGGAAGCCCTGCGACTCGAAGCCGAGCAGGCTGTCGCCCCACCCGTCCTGGAAGACCAGGCGGGCGACGCCGAACGCCGCAGCCGTGGACAGCAGGCTCGCCAGCGTGCCGAGCAGCGCGATGAGCGGCGCCCGCAGCGCCACCAGCAGGAGCAGGAACCCGAGCGCCAGCACCACCCCAACCACCAGGGGCGTCGACTCGTCGAGCTGGGTCTTGAGGTCGAGGTTCTCGACCGCCGCCCCTCCCACCTGCGCGGAGTCGGGCAGGTCGTCCCGGAGCCGGTCGACCGTGTCGGCGAGAGCGGGGTCGGAGGGGTCGACCGTCGGCACCGCGGAGATCAGTGCGAGGTCGGACCCGTCGGCCGCGGGCTGCGCCGGCATCGCCCCGGCGATGCCCGGGTCGTCGGCCAGCACGGCGGCGGCCGCGTCGGCGTCCGCCGCGGCGACCACGACCTGGAGGGTGCCCGGGGCGCCCTCGCCGAAGGCCTCCTGCACGCGGTCGTACCCGACCCGTGCGGCGGAGTCCTCGGGCAGCACCTTGATCGACGGCATCGCGGTGCTGAGGCCGGCGATCGGCAGGGCGAGCACGAGCAGCGCCAGCAGCGAGGCCAGCCCGAAGGCGACGGGACGGCGCCAGAGGCGCTCGCCCCACGCCGCGAACCGGGCCGAGCGGTGCTCACCGACGTGGACCCACGGCAGCGCGAGCTTGTTGATCCGCAGGTCGAGCTTGGCGAGGACCACCGGCAGCAGGGTGAGGGTGGCGGCGAGGACGAAGGCCACCGCGAGCATGATCCCGCCCGCCATCGAGCGGAACGACGGGGAGGGCACGAGCATCACGGCCGACAGCGAGACCAGCACCGTGGCGCCGGACAGCAGCACGGCCTTGCCGGCGGTGTCCATGGTCTCCGCGACGGCCCGCCGGGGACTCTCGTGCGACCCCAGACGCGCCGCGCGGTAGCGGACGACGAGGAAGAGGGCGTAGTCGATGCCCAGCGCGAGGGCGAACATCATCGCGAAGTTCATCGCCCAGATCGACACGGGCACGAGCTGGTTGATCAGCACCAGCGACCCGGCCGACGCCACCAGCCCGGCGAGCGTCAGCACCAGCGGCAGGCCGGCTGCGACCAGCGCGCCGAACGCGACCACGAGGATCGCCAGGGTCACCGGCCAGGAGTACATCTCGGAGGTCAGCATCGCGTCGAGGTTGGCCTTGTTGAAGTCGGCCCAGAGCTGCGAGGAGCCGGTCGGCGTGACCTGCACGCCGTCCCCGGAGAGCGCCTCGAGGGGGCCGGAGAGGTCGTCGGCTGCCCGCACCATCTCGTTGGTGTCGGCGCCCGACCCGGCCAGGACGACGGCCGTGCGGCCGTCCTCGCTGATGGTCGCTCCCGGTTGCGGCGCGACGACCTCGGCGATGCGCGGGTCCGCCTCGAGCAGCGACGTGGCCCGCGCGACGGCGGCCGCGCCGGCGCCCGAGGTGACGGTCCCGCTGTCGGTGTGCACGACGACCTGGATGGCCGAGCTCGCGTTGCCGCCGAAGTGCTCCTGGGCCAGCTCGCGGACGGCCACGGACTCGGAGCCGTCGGCCTGCCAGCCGGCGCCGGAGAGCTCCGCCTCGACCCGCGGCGCGAAGATGCCGAGGCCGACGACCAGCAGCGCCCAGACGACCAGCGTGAGCCGGCCGTGGTCGACGACCCAACCACCCAGACGGCCCAGCGGGCCGGGGTGGTAGCCGTCGAAGTCGGGGCGGGCGGACCCGGTGTGCCGGCCGCCGGTGGGGGCCGAGGGCTCGGTGGTGGTGCTCGGGATCATCACTGACCTCAGGGTGTCGGGAGAGGGACGGGGAATACCCTAGGGGGTATAGCCGTTGATTCCAAAACACCCCCCGGGGTATCGTTCGAACCAGTCCCTGACAAGGAGCACCTCACTGTGAGCACCCTCGCCCTGACCGCCGAGACCTTCGAGTCCACCGTGACCGGGAACGACATCGTCCTGGTCGACTTCTGGGCCTCCTGGTGCGGTCCGTGCCGCCAGTTCGCCCCCGTCTTCGAGCAGGCCTCGCAGGACCACCCCGACATCGTGTTCGGCAAGGTCGACACCGAGGCCGAGCAGTCGCTGGCCGCGGCCGCGCAGATCACCTCGATCCCGACGCTGATGGCCTTCAAGGACGGCACCCTCGTCTTCGCCCAGCCCGGCGCGCTGCCCCCGCAGGCGCTGGAGCAGCTGGTGAGCGCCGTGCGCGACCTCGACATCGAGGCGGCCCGCCGCGAGGCCGAGGCCGACGCCGCGCGGGCCCAGGACGCCTGATGGCCGCCACCTCCCCGTCGTACACCCTGGGCACGACGCTCTCCCTGCCGTACGACGAGGCGGTCGCCGCGGTGCGCCAGGCCCTGGCCGACCAGGGCTTCGGCGTGCTCACCGAGATCGACCTGCGGGCGACGCTCAAGGCCAAGCTCGACGTCGACGTGGCGCCGCAGGTGATCCTCGGCGCCTGCCGCCCGCCCCTCGCGCACGCCGCCCTGCAGGCCGAGCCCTCGATCGCGGCCGTGCTGCCGTGCAACGTCGTGGTGCGCGAGGTCGCGCCCGGCACCGTCGTCGTGGAGGCCTTCGACCCGGCGGCGATGGCCGCCCTGGTCGACTCCGACGCCCTCGACGAGGTGGCCGCCGAGGCCCGCACCCGGCTGACCGCCGCGATCGAGGCGCTCAGCCGGGCCTGACCGGGCAGGGTCAGACGGGAAGCCGCGCCGCCGGCACCCCGGCGGGGAGGTCGCGCAGCAGCCACACCGGGTTGGAGGCGGCCACCAGGTTGCCGGACGAGTCGGCGACCTCGACGCGCACGAAGGCCGGGGAGGACGTGTCCACGGGCACGGCCAGCTCGCCGTTCTGCACCGACGCCGCGGCGTACTGCTGCCGGGTGACCGACGGGTTGGGGTCGGTGGTCCCGGCCGCGTCGACGCCGCCGCGGACGACCGTGACGGTGCCGCCGTTCGGCACGGTGTCCGCGAGGACCCGCACGGAGCGCTGCGTCGCCGTCGAGACGCTGACCGACCCCATCGGCGTGCCGTCGTCCGCCTCGAGGTCGAGGTCCCCGGGGTAGCCGCTCGGCGGGCCGAACCAGGCGCGGCCCGCGCGGAGGCCGTCGAGCAGGGAGGCCTCGGCCAGCTCGGCCCGGACGCGGGTGACGTGGTTCCACTGCTGGGTGGCCCACGTCCGGCCGGTGTGGTCGTCGCTGGTCCCGACGCCGGTGGCGAAGAGGAGGTTGCGCGACAGGGTGTCCCACAGCGCGTAGTACTGGGCCGCGGACATGCCGGCCTTGCCGCCGGGGAAGCCGACCTCGAGCACGTCCGCGGCGTAGAAGTCCGCGTTCAGCATGGCCGTGGCCACCGTGCGCCTCAGGTTGTCCTGCTGGGTGGTCGTGCGGCTCGGCCCGGAGGTCCCGAAGGGGTGGTTGTAGGAGGCCACCCCGGCGACGGAGTGCACGGCTGCCACCATGCCGGCGGGGTCGACGGACGCGGGCGTGCCCTCGGCCGGGATGCTCAGACCCGACCCGAACCCGTTCACGTGGGTCGACCGCGACGAGATCTCCAGCCCGGGCATCTGCAGGACGCCGGGGTAGCGCACGGCGTAGCTGTCCATGAGCGCGCTCTGGACCGCCAAGGGCTGGTCACCCGACTTGCGGACCCTCTCGATCCGCAGGTAGTCGAAGACCGCCTCGGCCTGGACCCTGTTGCTGCTGGCGACACCCACCTGCAGCACGCACCCCGACGAGTCGCGGAAGTCGACGCCGCCGAAGGCCCGGGTGAGGTCGGAGACGGGGTCGAGGACGAGCGTGGTCCACTGGCCGACGGGCGCGGAGCGGAACACCGTCGCGTTGCGGCCGGACGTCGTGAGTGCGCCGTCGGGCTCGTTGCCGCCGATCAGGTAGACGACCTCGTACTGCCCGGCCGACCGTCCGCCGGTCGCCGGCAGGTACGACGACCGGATCCGGAGCTCGGCCCAGGCGCCGGCCCCGGTCCTCACGCACAGCACGTCGAGGAGCAGGGTCGTGCCGTCGAGGTTGCCGACGAGGCGCTTGTTGTCGGCGGCGAAGGTGTAGCGGCGCGAGGCACGCGCGGTCCCGGACGAGGTGGCCGTGAGCCGGAGTGCGCTCGCCCGGCCCGGGTCGTTGCCCGACACCGGGCTCGTGACGAAGGACCCGGAGTAGGTCGAGAGGCTCCCGGAGCTCTCGGGCTTCAGCGTCACCTTCGGCTGTCCGGCCCGGGTCTCGGTCAGGCCGTCGAACCCGACCGCGGACACGTACCCCCGACTCTGCATGCGCCAGTCGTGCTCGGTCCACCACACCACGTCGACACCGGTCGCGACGGCCTGGGACAGGTGCCCCGCCATCGATCCGATGCCCTCGCTGAACGAGGCGTGCAGGTGCATCGCCATGGAGACCGTCGACACCGACGAGGCCCGCTCGGCGGCGGAGGCGACGGCGGACGCCGACTGCGGGCGCAGGATGCCGGCGGAGGCGCCGAGGGCGACGATGCCGGCGCTCCCGGCGAGGAACGACCGGCGCGAGATCTCGGCCCGCGGCGCCTGCGGTGCGTGGTCGGCCATGCCCTGCCTCCACCCCGCTCGGCCCGTCTCCCCGTTCGCAGCGAGGCTACGCGCGACGCCCGGGGCACCGGCGCCGGCGGGGCCCATTTGCGCCAGATGCGGTACGCCGCCGCGCACCACGGGGCGGGCCGCCGTGGCACCGAGGTGGCAGAGCTGTCCGGGTCGGGGGTCCCGGGCCGGTATGGACCTCCGTCCCTACCGGTTCGCCCCGGCTGGCCGGAACGTTGCTGCATGGGCACGACACCGACCACCTGGACACGTCTCTGGCGCACCGTCGTCGTGATCGTGCTCGCCATCGGCGTGGCCTCGGCCACGACCGTCCTCGAGTGGGGATTCATGGTGACGCTCGTGGTCACCATGGCCTTCATCGGCGGCACGTACGGCGCCCTGTGGGGCGAGGCGTTCCCCGACACCCGGCACCCCGTGGTCTCCGGCATCGTGGCCGGCCCGCTGTGCTCGCTCGGCATGATCGGGGTGATCCACCTCCTCGGCGCGTACGGCGGCCTGCTGCTGCTGGTCATCGCGGTGACCTCGCCGTGGGTGGTCGGACCGCTGGTGCGCACCCTCGGTCGCCGCCGCGAGGAGCACCGCCCGCGGGTGATCTCGCCCGACCCGCGGGGCACCGACTTCCGGCTCCAGCTCGCCGACCTGCCGGCGTCCGCGCTGGCCCGCGCCTGGGCCGACACCGACCGCGACCTGCGCCAGACGCACAGCACCCGCCGCTGGCTGGTGCTGGCGGAGGCGCGTGGCCTGATCCTGGACGAGGTGGAGCGCCGCGACCCCGAGGCGTTCGCGGCCTGGCTGGCCACCGCCCCCGGAGCGGGCACCTTCCCGAGCCTGCACGACCGCCCCTCCACCGCCGCCGACTGAGGCACCGCACGTCATCGGGACCCGCCCCTGCGTGAGTGGCGGGTCCCGGTGACGTGCGGGCGCTCAGTCGCCCGGAGGTTCGGGGTGGTCCACGGGGATCCGGCGGGCCGCCGGCGGAACCGGCAGCGGCATCGAGACCGTCAGCACCCCGTCGACGTACGACGCGGTGACGTCGTCGACGGACGTGCCCGGCGGCACGCGCACGGAGCGCTCGAGACTGCCGTAGCGCACCTCGGTGCGGTGCACGTGGCGGTCCTCGCTCTCCGTCTCCTCGCGCCGGTGCGCGCGGATCGTGAGCACGTCGTCCTCGAGCAGCACCTCGAGGTCCGCGGCGGGGTCGATCCCGGGCAGGTCTGCCCTGACGATCCGGCGGTCGCCCTCGTGGAGCTCCTCGATCCGGAAGTCGTGGCCGATCGGCGCCTGGTCGCCCATCCAGCTCATCAGCTCCGAGAACAGCGACGGTGTCGTCCGCCGGGCGGGCGCCGTGCCGTGGTCGGGAGAGGTCGTCGTCATGGAGCCTCACTCCTCTCGCGTCGTCTGCTGCCAGCGCAGCAGGGGGGCCGCGAGGACCGCCAGAGGCCAAGGTCACCGGGCGCCGGGACCTCAGTCGAGCCGTACCCGCTCGCCCTGCTGCGGCACCACCGCGACCCAGCCGAGCTCCTCGTGCACCCGGGCGGCCAGCGCGTGCGCCGCGCGGGCCTCACCGTGCACGACGTACACGGTCCGGGGCGGCTCCGGAGCCCGGGCGAGCCAGGCCAGGATGCCGTCGGCGTCGGCGTGCACCGACAGGTCGGCGAGCTGGACGACCTCGGCGTGCACCGGCACGTAGCGGCCGTGCATCTTCACCTGCCGCGCACCCTCGAGCAGCTGGCGGCCGCGGGTCCCCTCGGCCTGGTAGCCGGTGAGCACCACGCTGTTGCGCGGGTCGGGCAGCTGGTGGGCGAGGTGGTGCACCACGCGCCCGCCGGTGGCCATGCCCGAGGCGGAGACCACGATGCACGGGTAGGTCGGGCTGTTGAGGTCGCGGGAGTGCTCGGGGTCGGCCACGCCGTGCAGGTCGAGGCCGGCCAGGGCCGCGGCGAGCTCGCGGGCCTCCCGGCGCAGCTGCGGCGAGGAGCCCTGCACCGCGCGGCGGTAGACGCCGAGCGCCGCCAGCGCCATCGGGCTGTCGACGTAGACCGGCACCCGCGGGATCGCACCGCTCACCCTGAGCCGGTGCAGCTCGAGCAGCACCAGCTCGGTGCGGTCGACCGCGAACGCCGGCACCAGCACGCTGCCGCCGCGCGCCACCGTGCGTCGTACGACGTCGGCCAGCACGTCGGGGTCGCGCGGGGGGTGCGTGCGGTCACCGTAGGTCGACTCCACCACGATCGCGTCGACCGCCGGCGGCGGAGCGGGGGCGCGCAGCAGCGGGTGGTCGTCACGACCGAGGTCGCCGCTGAACAGCACCCGCCGCCCGCCGGTCTCGATCTCGACGGTGGCCGAGCCGAGGATGTGGCCGGCCGGGCGCAGCGTGGCGTGCACGCCGGGAGCGACCTGGGTGGCGCTGCCGAAGCCGGTCGGCCGGAAGAGCGGGAGCGTCTTCTCGACCTCGGCCGCGCCGTAGAGCGGCAGCGCCGGGCGGTGCTTGGAGAAGCCGGCCTGGTTGGCGTACCGGGCGTCCTCCTCCTGCAGGTGCGCACTGTCGCGGAGCACGATCGCGGCGAGGTCGGCGGTCTCGGCGCTGCACACGACCTCGCGCTGGAAGCCGTCGGCGACGAGGCGCGGCAGGTAGCCGCAGTGGTCGAGGTGCGCGTGCGTGAGCAGGACGGCGTCGAGGGCCGCCGCGTCGAGCGGCAGCGGCTCCCAGTTGCGCCGGCGCAGCTCGGCGAGCCCCTGGTAGAGCCCCGCCTCCACCAGCAGCGAGGCCGGCCCGTGCTCGAGGTGGAACTTGCTGCCGGTGACCGTGCCCGCCGCGCCGAGGAAGGTCAGCGTCGGGGTCGCGGGCACGCGGCCGGGGCCGCCACCCATGGCGGATCAGGTCGTCTCGAAGTGCTCGACCGTGGCGTCGGGTCCGGGGAAGACCAGGCTCTCGTGGCCGGTGTCGGCCCAGCGGACGAGGTACGGCGGGCTGCCGTCGGCGTGCTCGACCTCGAGGATCTCTCCGTCGCGAACGGGCCCGTCCAGGTGCTGGCTGTGCACCACGAGGCGGTCTCCGACCTTGGCATACATGGTTGCCTCCTCCATCTGCGGGTGCGTCCAGCCTGCTGCGGGTGAGGGCCGGGGAGCAGGGTCGCGGGTCGCCGGCCGCACGGGACCTTCGTCCCCCCGGTCCACCGCCACCGGCGCCCCGGGCGTGCTTGAATCACCAGCGACCCGAGGAGGCCGGATGGACGCACGCGCGTGGGACGAGCGGTACGCCGCCAGCGAGCTGGTCTGGGCGGCCGGCCCCAACCAGTTCGTGGAGCAGGAGTGCACCGGGCTGACGCCCGGCGAGGCGCTCGACCTGGCCTGCGGCGAGGGCCGCAACGCGATCTGGCTGGCCCGGCAGGGCTGGCGGGTCGTCGCGTCCGACTTCTCGCAGGTCGCGCTGGACAAGGGGCGCGCGCTGGCGGGCGACCTCCCGGTCACCTGGCGGTGCGAGGACGCCACCACCTGGGTCCCCGCGGCCGAGGGCGCGACGTTCGACCTCGCGGTGCTCGCCTACCTCCAGCTGCCGCCCGCCGAGCGGGCGGCGGCGGTGCGGCACGCCTACGGCGCGCTGGCGACGGGCGGCACGTTGCTGGTCGTCGCGCACGACTCGAGCAACCTCGCCGAGGGCACCGGCGGTCCCCAGGACCCGACCGTGCTCTACACCGCCGGCGACGTGCTCGCCGACCTCGGGGACGCGTCGTACGACGTGGTGCGGGCCGAGCGGGTCGCGCGCGAGGTCACCGGGGACGACGGCCACGGCGGCGAGGACACCCGCACGGCGTGGGACTGCCTGGTGCGGGTCGTGCGCCGGGGCTGAGGCGGCCCCGGTCGGCCGTCCGTCCGGGGCCGGACGCCTCAGGACTGCTGGTCGTCGGCCTTCTGGTCGGCCGCAGGGGCGTCGACGGGCTCGACGGGGTCGTCGTCGCGGCCGTAGACCCCCGCCTTGTCTGCGGCCTCCACCTTGCGCAGCTGCTTGAACAGGCTGAAGCCGAGGAGGACGACCGCGATGATCAGCCCGACCAGCACGAGGGCGCCCCAGCCGCCGGCGACGACGTCGTTGTCCTCCGGAGGCGTGTCGGCGAGCGTGAGCAGCACGGTGAGCATGACCCCAGTGTCTCAGGTCGGCGGACGCGTCAGGGCCGCGGGATGCCCGCGAACAGGTCGTCCTCGGGCACCTGCGACGGCACGTGGCTGGTGACCAGCTCGAAGTCCTCGGTCGGCCACACCTGCTCCTGGATCTCGCGCGGGACCGCGAACCAGAAGCCGTCGGGGTCGATCTGCGTGGCGTGGGCGAGCAGGGCCTGGTCGCGCACGCCGAAGTAGTCCGAGCACGGGACCCGGGTGGTGATCCGGGCGTCCCACTCGGGCTCGGGCTTCCACTCCTCCAACCGCTCGGCCCAGGGCGACTCGAGGCCGTGGGCGAGCATCGCGTCGTGGATCGCCTGCATGCGCGGGCGGTTGAAGGAGTGGTGGTAGTAGAGCTTGAGCGGCTGCCACGGCTCCCCGGCGTCGGGGTAGCGCTCCGGGTCGCCGGCCGCCTCGAAGGCGAGCACCGAGATCTTGTGGCACATGACGTGGTCCGGGTGCGGGTAGCCGCCCCGCTCGTCGTACGTCGTGACGACGTGTGGGCGGAAGCTGCGCATCAGCCGCACCAGCGGCTCGGCGGCCTCCTCGACCGGGATGGTGGCGAAGCAGCCCTCGGGCAGCGGCGGCTTGGGGTCGCCCTCGGGCCAGCCGGAGTCGACGAAGCCGAGCCAGTCCTGCCGGATGCCGAGGATGTCGCGCGCCCGCTCCATCTCCTGCCGGCGCACCTCGGAGATGTTCGCCAGGATCTCGGGACGGTCCATCTTCGGGTTGAGGATCGAGCCCCGCTCGCCGCCGGTGCAGGTGGCCACGTGCACGTCGACGCCCTCGGCCACGTAGCGCGCCGTCGAGGCCGCCCCCTTGCTCGACTCGTCGTCGGGGTGGGCGTGCACGTGCATCAGCCGGAGTCCGGCGCGGTCGAGCGGCATGATGGCGAGTCTAGAACCGGTCGGACCCCGTGGGACGATGGGACCCGTGACCGCACCCCCCACGCTCGAGGAGCGCTACGGCTCGCCGTCGCGCGGGTCCCGCGTGGCGGTCATCGCCGGTTCGGTGGTCGTGGCCGTCGTGTTCCTGACGTGGCTGGGCTGGACGGTGCTCGTGCAGGGCGACCCCGACGTCAGCTCCGACCTCGTCTCCTTCGACGTCGTCGACGACCACCACACGACCGCGCGGATCGCGGTCCGCCTCGGGGACGACGACGTCGTGGCGACCTGCGTGCTGCGGGCCACGGCCGAGGACCACACGACGGTCGGCGAGCTGTCCTTCGAGGTCACCGCCGACGACCTGACGGGCGGCGACGTGCTCGAGCGCGAGATCCGCACCGAGCGGCGGGCCACCACGGTCGAGGCGATCGGCTGCACCACCCCCGACCAGCCCCGACCTCGCTGATCCGCCCCCGCCGGGACCACGCGCCGTACACACAGGGGCCCCGGACGTGGCCCTGTTGTTATGCTGGACGATCTGTCCGGACGCCGGGACCCCGGCGATCCGCACTCGCGCACCGCGAGAAGACCGGACCGGACCCGAGATCCCGACGGTTTCGTGGGTACGGCACGCCGTGTCCCGACCACCGCACCAGGAGCTGAGATGACGCAGTCGAGCGACCAGAGCACGATCTGGCTGACCCGGAAGACCTTCGACCGCCTCCAGGGCGAGCTCGAGGAGAGGACGGGAGCCGTCCGTGCCGAGCTGGTCGAGCGCATCTCCTCCTCCCGCGACGAGGGTGACCTCAAGGAGAACGGCGGGTACCACGCCGCCAAGGACGAGCAGGGCAAGAACGAGGCCCGGATCCGCCAGCTCGAGGAGATGCTGCGCTCCGCCTCCACCGAGCCCTCCCTCGACGACGGCGTGGTCAGCCCCGGCAAGGTCGTCCGCTACCGCTACGCGGGTGACGACGAGGTCGAGCAGCTGCTCCTCGGTGCCCGCGACATCGCCGACGACGAGAGCGACATCGAGGTGATCTCCCCGCAGTCGCCCCTCGGCAGTGCGCTCGTGGGCGCGGCGAAGGGGCAGACCGTCGACTTCACCGCTCCCAACGGCAAGCAGCTGAAGATCGAGATCGTCGACGCGGTCCCCTACGAGGGCTGAGCCCGTCGGTCAGGGGTCGAGCCGGTAGCCGCGCTCGCGGAGCCGCTCGACAAGCCGCGCGGCGTGCGCGGCGCCCCGGGTCTCCATCTGGATGCCCACCTCGACCTCGTGCAGCGTGAGCGAGGGCGAGATCCGCTCGTGGGCGACCTCGAGGATGTTCGCCCCGGCGTCGCCGATCTCGCTCAGCAGCGTGGCCAGCCCGCCGGGCAGGTCGGGGATGCAGACGCGGAGGTAGAGGTAGCGACCGGCCGCGGCCATGCCCTGCCGGATCACCTTGCCCAGCAGGACCGGGTCGATGTTGCCGCCGGAGAGCACCGCCACCGCGGGCGTCTCGAAGGCCTGCGGGGCGTCGAGGATCGCCGCCACCGCAGCCGCGCCGGCGGGCTCGACGACCAGCTTGGCCCGCTCGACGAGCGCGAGCAGCGCCCGCGAGAGGGAGTCCTCCGAGACCGTCAGCATGTCGTCGACGTGGTCTCGGACCGCCGCGAACGGCAGGTCGCCGGGGCGCCCGACCGCGATGCCGTCGGCCATGGTCTGCATCGACGTCAGGGCGACCGGGGCGCCGGCCGCGAGCGAGGCGGGGTACGCCGCGGCGCCCTCGGCCTGCACGCCGACGACGCGCACGTCGGGACGCAGCGCCTTGACCGCGATCGCGATCCCTGCCAGCAGGCCACCACCGCCGGTCGGCACCAGCACGGTGCGCACGTCGGGTGCCTGCTCGAGGATCTCCAGGCCGGCGGTGCCCTGGCCGCAGACGACGTCGGGGTGGTCGAAGGGGTGGATCAGGACCGCGCCGGTCTGGTCGGCGAACTCCCGCGCCCGGGCGAGCGCGTCCTCGAGGTAGCGGCCGTGGAAGATGACGTCCGCGCCGTACCCCCGGGTGGCGTTCTCCTTGGGGATCGGCGCGCCCTCGGGCATGAAGACCGTGGACCGGATGCCGAGCAGGCCCGCCGCCAGCGCGACGCCCTGCGCGTGGTTGCCGGCCGAGGCCGCGACCACGCCGTTCGCCCGCTCCTCCTCGCTCAGCCGGGAGATGCGGAGGTAGGCGCCGCGGATCTTGAACGAGCCGGTGCGCTGGAGGTTCTCGGCCTTGAGGTGCACCGGTCCGCCCGTGAAGGCGGAGAGCCAGCGCGACTCCTCCATCGGGGTGTGGATCGCGACGCCCCGGAGCACCTCGCGCGCCTCGCGGATGTCGTCGAGGCCGACGACCGGCAGTCCGGCCGGGCCGGTCGCGTAGCGCTCGAGGGTGTGGTCGGTCATGGGGCGTCCTTGCTGGCCTCGGGGTCGGGGTGGCGGTGGCGGTCGTCGTCCGGGTCGCTGTCGGGGTCCGGCACCGGTGGTACGTCGGCGTCCTCGTCCTCGATGTCCTCCTCGAGCGCCTCGTCGGGGTCGTCCTCCCCGACGGAGGTCCGGCTCGCGAGGTGCTGCACCACCGCGTTGCCGGCGGCGGCGAACGGCACCGCGAGCAGCGCACCGGCGATCCCGGCGAGCAGCACGCCGCAGCCGATGGCGATGATCACGCCCAGGGGGTGCACCGAGACGAAGCGGCCCATGAGGAAGGGCTGGAGGACGTGGCCCTCGATCTGCTGCACGAGGATCACGCCGCCGAGCATCAGCAGTGCCACGAACGGACCCTGGTCGACCAGCGCGACCAGCACCGCGACCGTGCCGGCGATGGTGGCGCCGATCATCGGCACGAAGGCGCCGAGGAAGACCAGCACCCCGATCGCGAAGACGAACGGCACGCCGAGGATGGCGGCGACGACCATGACGCCGAGCGCGTCCGTGGCCGCCACCAGCACGGTCGCGCGGACGAACTGGGTGACCGAGACCCAGGCGACCTTGCCGGAGGTGTCGACGTGCTCGCGCGCCGCGCGCGGGGCGAGGCGGACGCACCAGGCCCAGATCCGGGCGCCGTCGGCGAGGAAGAAGTAGGTCGAGAACAGCACGATGAAGAAGCCGGCGACGATGTGGCCGACGGCGGTGCCGACCTCGGTCACCTGGGTCAGCGCACCGCCGTCAGCGGTGCGCTCGGAGATCGCCGTCTGCGCCCGTTCGATGTAGTCGTTGATCTGGGAGTCGCTGGCGTTGAGCGGGCCGGTCTTGAGCCAGTCCTTGATCTCGCCGAGGCCCTGGACCACCTGGTCGCCGAGGTTGCTGGCGTCCGCGGCGACCTGCTGGCCGGCGAGGCTCAGCAGCGTGCCGACGAGGACCAGCCCGGCCAGGACGACGAGGAAGGCGCCGATGCCCGCGGGGAGACCGGTGCGCTTCATCCACCGGACGACCGGACTGACGAGGGCAGTGATCAGCAGCGCGACCGCGACCGGCAGCACGATCACCATGAAGAAGTCGAGGACCCGCAGGATCAGGTAGCCGGCCGCGCAGATCACCAGGAAGCGCCAGGCCCAGGCGGCGGCGAGGTCGACGCCGTGCGGCACCTGCGCCGGACGGAAGTTCGACGGACCGGCGGCCACGACGACGGGCGGCTCGGGCTCGGCGCGGCGCTCGGCCCGGATCGCGGCCCACTGGTGCGCGATGCGGTCGGTGATCCGCTCGTCGTCCGCCGAGACCCGCGCGATCAGCCGTGCCAGGCCGCGGCGCTCCTCGGCGGCCGCGGCCGCTGCGGCGTCGTCGGCATCCTCGCCGGAACGCCGCTCCTCCGTGCTCACGCGGACAGGCTACTCACGCCCCGGGCCGGGCCCGGCGAGCGTGCGGGCGAGCCGGTGGGCCGCCTCGGGGTGGTCGGCTGCGAGCAGCCCGACGGCCGCGAGCACGTAGTCGGTGTCGACCACCACCCGCGGGGCGCGGGGCAGCTGCCAGCCGCCCTCGACCTCGCCCGTGCTGCCGGCCAGGACCCGCTCCGCGACGCCGGGGCGGCCGTGCCGCAGCACCCCGCCGGACCCGACCAGCAGGTCGACCTCGCGGAGGTCCTTGCCGGTGCGCTCGACGACCCGGCCCTCCGGGCTGACGACCACGCGTGAACGGCCGGCGTGGCGGCGCAGGGCGAGGCCGACCGCCGCCCGGGCGATCGCCTCGTCGTCGTCGCGCTCGGCGTCGGTGGTCGGCAGGAAGGACGGGTCGTCGGTACGCCGGGCGGCGGCGTCGGCGAGCTCGTCGAGCCCGGCGGCGGCGACGGTCGTGCGGGCGGACCAGCGCATGCCGAGGTCGCCCTCGACGGTGCGCGTGACCGGGGTGGTGGCGACGACCTCGCGGGAGAGGCCGCCCCGGTCGAGGTCGCCGGTCTCGGGGTCGACCTCGACCACGGAGTGCACGTCGGTGGTGGCCCCGCCGACGTCGACGACCACGACGTCCCCGGCGCCGGGGTGCTCCTCGTCGAGGCCCCGGGCGAGCACCTCCACCCCGGTGAGGACGACGTCGGGCGTGGCCCCGCGGACCATCGCCACGAAGTCACCGCGGGCCGAGAGGTGCTTGCCGCCGATCACGTGCGCCAGGAACATCTCGCGGATCGCCGCCCGTGCCGACTCCGGGGCGAGCACGCCGATGCGGGGCACCACGTTGTCGGCGAGCACGTGCGGGACGTCCGTCAGCACCGCGGACACCTCGTCGCGGGCCTCGGCGTTGCCGGCCACGACGACCGGACCGGTCCAGCCGTGCTCGACGAGGCCACGGGCGCCCGCGAGCAGCACCTCGGTGTTGCCGCCGTCGGTGCCGCCGGTCAGCAGCACCACGTCGGGCCGGGTCGTGTGCCCGAGAGCACCCAGGGGGGTGGTGTCGGGCACACGACCCGGTCCGACGGGTGCCAGCGCGACGACCGCGACGACCTTGCCGCCGCTGGAGAGCGCGACGCGGCGCCCGGCCTCGGCGGTGACCAGCTCCTCGTTGCCCACGACCGCGATCCGCAGGCCGCCGCCGGCGCTCGAGCAGGCGAGCGTGGGGGCGTCCGCCGCGCGCGGGTCCTGCCCGACGAGGGCGGCGAGGCACGCGTCGTACCCGTCGAGGACGTCGGTGCCGATGGTGGTCGGGTGGGAGGCGGCGGCCACGACGTCGCCCGCGTCGAGGTCGACCAGCGAGGCCTTGGTGAACGTCGAGCCGAAGTCGACGCAGACGACCGTGGTCACACGACCACCGAGATCGCCGCGACGACCAGGCAGAGCACGACGGCGACGGCGAGCAGGTCCGCCGCCGGGTTGGCGGGCAGCGGACGGCCGGCGTCGATGGCCGCGGTCACCCGGCGGAACCGGACGTAGCCGCCGATCGCGGCGATCGAGCCCGCCACGAGCAGCAGCACGCCGAGCAGCTGGTAGGTCCAGGAGCCGTCGAGCAGGTGCAGCGTCGCGAGGGCGGCCGCCACCAGCCCGATCGCGGTGCGCTCGTAGGCGAGGAAGGTGCGCTCGTTGGCCAGCGTGAACCGGTAGTCGGTCCCGGGCCCGGTGGACCCGTCCGTGCGGTCAGCCGAGGGCACGGTCGAGGTCCGCGATCAGGTCGTCGGCGTTCTCGATGCCCACGCTCAGCCGGACGAGGTCGGCGGGCACCTCGAGGTCGGTGCCCGCGACGCTGGCGTGGGTCATCCGCCCGGGGTGCTCGATCAGTGACTCGACGCCGCCGAGCGACTCCCCGAGGGTGAAGACCTCGGCGTCCTCGCACACCCGCAGCGCCTGTGCCTCGCCGCCGGTGCAGCGGAAGGAGACCATGCCGCCGTACCGCTTCATCTGGCGGGAGGCGACGGCGTGGCCCGGGTGCTCCTCGAGGCCGGGGTAGATCACCTGGCTCACCGCCGGGTGGCCGGCCAGGAACTCCACCACGCGCTCGGCGTTGTCGCAGTGGCGGTCCATCCGTACGGCGAGCGTCTTGATGCCGCGGTGGGTGAGGAAGGCGTCGAAGGGGCCGGGCACGGCGCCCATCGCGTTCTGGTGGAAGGTGACCGCCTCGGCGAGCGCGAGGTCGCGGACCACGATCGCCCCGCCGACCACGTCGGAGTGGCCCCCGACGTACTTGGTCGTGGAGTGCAGCACCACGTCGGCGCCGAGGGTCAGCGGCTGCTGGAGGTACGGCGAGGCGAAGGTGTTGTCGACCACGAGCAGCGCCCCGGCGTCGTGCGCCACCGCCGCCAGCGCCTCGATGTCACCGATGTTGAGCAGGGGGTTGGTCGGGGTCTCGACCCACACCAGCCTCGTCTGCCCGGGCCGGATCGCGGCGCGGACCGCGTCGACGTCGGAGACAGGTGCCGGGCTGTGCGCCAGCCCCCAGGCCTGCTCGACCTTGTCGAAGAGCCGGAAGGTGCCGCCGTAGGCGTCGTCGGGGATCACGACGTGCTCGCCGGGACGGCAGACCGCCCGGACCAGGGTGTCCTCGGCGGCGAGCCCGGAGGCGAACGCGAACCCGCGCTCCCCCTCCTCGAGCGCGGCCAGCGCACCCTCCAGCGCGGTGCGGGTCGGGTTGGCCGAACGGCTGTACTCGTAGCCGCCGCGGAGGCCGCCGACACCGTCCTGCTTGTAGGTCGACGTCGCGTAGATGGGCGGGATCACCGCACCCGTGGTGGGGTCCGGCTCGTAGCCGGCGTGGATGGCCCGGGTCTCGAATCCCGACTTGTGCCGGTGCTGCTGCTCGCTCACCCGCCCGAGGCTACTCAGGCTTCCTCCACGTCCTCACAGCCCCGTGGTCCCGATCCGGGGAACGGATCGGTCACCGCCGCTGTTGCAGACTGGTGACAGCCACCCCCCGGACCAAGGAGCCGCCCGTGTTCGGACGCCACACGTCCACCCTTCCCGCCCCCGGCGCGACGCTCGCCGGCCGCGACCAGCGCACCTTCCCGGTCGCCGAGCGGCACCGCGTGCTCGACGCCCCCGTGATCACCGACGAGGTGCCCGACGGCCTCGAGGTCGCGATCTTCGGCCTCGGCTGCTTCTGGGGAGCCGAGGAGATCTACTGGCAGCTGCCCGGCGTGTGGTCGACCTCGGTCGGCTACGCCGGTGGCGCGACCCCCCACCCGTCGTACGAGGAGGTCTGCTCGGGCCGCACCGGGCACACCGAGGCCGTGCGCATCGTCTTCGACCCCACGGTCGTGTCCTACGCCGCCCTGGTCAAGACGTTCTTCGAGGTCCACGACCCCACCCAGGGCATGCGCCAGGGCAACGACATCGGCACCCAGTACCGCTCCGCGATCTACTGGACCACGCCCGAGCAGGAGCAGACCGCGCGCGAGCTGACCAAGGTGTACGGCGACGAGCTCGCCCGGCGCCGTCTCGGCGACATCACCACCGAGATCCGGCCCGCCAGCGAGACGCCCTACTACTACGCCGAGGACCACCACCAGCAGTACCTGGCCAAGAACCCGTTCGGGTACCGCTGCCACGCCAACACCGGCGTGAGGTTCCCCGCGGACGCGTGAGGGCCGCGGAAGCCGGCGTCACGAGCTGCGGGGAGCACGGGCGGTGACGCCGGTCGTCGACTGGGTCGTGGGGCTGATGCGCGTGATCGGCGCGCCCGGTGTGGGCGTGGCGACCGCGCTCGAGACGGTGTTCCCGCCGATCCCCTCGGAGGTCGTCCTCCCCCTGGCGGGCTTCACCGCGAGCCAGGGGCACTACCCGGTCGCCTCCGCGATCGCCTGGGCGACCGCGGGGTCGGTCGTCGGGGCGTTCGTCCTCTACTGGGCGGGCGCGGCCTGGGGCGTCGAACGCCTGTGCCGACTGGCCGACCGCCTGCCGCTCGTGCACGCGCGCGACGTCGAGCGGGCGGTGGACTGGTTCGCCCGGCACGGTCGGGCGGCGGTCTTCCTGGGCAGGTTCGTCCCCGGGGTGCGCAGCCTGATCTCGATCCCGGCCGGGATCCAGCGGATGCCGTTGCTGCCGTTCACCGTCTGCACGACCGCGGGCAGCCTCCTGTGGAACGCCGCCCTGATCGGCGCCGGCTACGAGCTCGGCGACCGGTGGCACCTGGTCGAGCGGCACGTCGACGACGTCGCCAACGTCGTCTACCTCCTGCTCGCCACCGCTGCGGTCGCCCTCGTCGCCCGGCGGCTGCTGCGCCGACCGCCGGGCGCCCGGTCGGCGACGGACTGACCGGGCCCGCCGGTGCGCGGGAAGTCTTCTTCGTGCGAGGTGTCGGATCGACCTCGACCCGTTCGTGGGGTAGACGTAGCGGGCACCGGGCCCGCAACCGACACCGAGGAGCGACGTGACCGAGTACCTCATCTACTTCAACCAGCAGTGGGTCGGCGACCACGACGAGGAGTGGTTCCGCGGGCGCGGGCCGCTGGCCCGGGCCGTGGTCGACGAGATGAAGGCGGCGGGCGTGCTGCGCTACGCCGGTGGGCTGGAGGAGGAGCTCGACCTGGCCTTCAGCGCCGACGCGACGAGCGGCGAGCTGACCTTTACCGACGGGCCCTTCGCCGAGACCAAGGAGTACCTCGGCGGGCTGACGATCGTCGAGGCGCCCGACGACCAGGCCGCGCGCGTGTGGGCCGGCAAGATCGCCGAGGCGTGCGGCTGGCCGCAGGAGGTCCGCCCGTTCAAGCCGGGCTCGCCGGGCTCCACGACCGGCTGACCCTGCCCCGAGGGACCGGGGCGGTGGCTTGGCCCACCGCCCCGGTCTCGGGCCATGTGGACACCATCTTCGACCTGCCGACGGGGGCCCGCCGTACGTCTGCCTCGACGCCCACCAGCCCGACGTCGTGGCGTCCGGACCGGCGCGCTGCTTCTTCCTCACCGACGACCCTCGGGGCGGCCGTCGCCCACGCCGGCGAGGTCGGCGCGACCGACGTGTCCGGGATCGAGGACATCGGGAGCCTGCTGTTCGCGACGTTCCGCGACCCGACGGCAACCTCCTGATGGCCGCCGAGCTGGACTGACCGGGCGCCGGGGCCGGGCCGCCTGGTGGAGGGCGGGGGATCCGTGCAGCACGGCGGGCGCACCTCGGCGCCCGGGCGGCCGCGGAACGCCCACCACCCGTGTGGTGGAGAAGGGATCGAGGCGACCCGTCGAGCAGACGTTCACACCGGCCAGGGAAGGTCCGTGCGCCCTCTCAGGGGGCGGAGGCCCGCTCGGCGCGCCACTCGGCGACCAGGTGGCCGGCGACCACGAGCACGACGTACCAGACGAGGAGGACACCGCCGGTCCCGGTCGCGACGACGCCCAGCAGCAGCGGGACCCCCACCCCGGTGACCAGGCCGCCGACCAGGCGCGGCCAGCGGACGCCGGCCGCCAGCGAGGCGACGACACCGAGCCCGAAGTAGGTCGCCATGCCGCCGCACAGCAGCCACCGCTGCGAGGCCTCGAGCGGCTCCCCGCCGTGCTCGATCACGGTGGCGAGGGCGACGGCGACGGCCGCGATCGTCGCGGTGACCAGGCAGTGCAGGCCGAGGGCGGCCCGCATCGGCACCCGGTCGGCGCGCAGGTGCGGGATGCCGGCGTACCCGTAGAGGAGCGAGAGCGCGAACATCCCGCTCAGCAGCACGAACGACGCCACCCCGGCGTGCAGCAGGGCACGGTGCGGCTCGGCCTCGCCCGCGGTGGTGACGACCTGCACCACGCCCTCGCCGAGGACGATGATCACGAAGAGCCCCAGCCGCTCGGCGAGGTGCGCCCGCTCGACCGGAGCCGCCTTCACGGTGAAGTCGACCATCCGCCGGGCGTGGCGCTCCGCCCGCGCGGGGTCGCGGGCACGCTCCTTCTCGATGCGGGCCCGCACGGCCTCGACCCGGCCGCTCACGGCGTCCAGGGCGTCGTCCGCCGAGAAGACCACGAAGGTGAACAGGTCGATGGCGATGCCGAGCACCCAGAGGGCGACCTTCCACGGCTCGTCGACCCAGATCGAGGCCAGCCACGGCAGGGCGCCCGCGGTGTGCTGCACCACGGGGAAGTCCACGACCACCTGGTCGCGGCCCCACGAGTTGGCGCCGATCACCCGCGTCAGGAAGTAGGCCAGCGCGAAGACGCTCAGCATGCGGGTCTCGTGCCCGCCGTCGAGCAGGGTGTGGGCGACGGAGGGCACCGCCGCCGCCATCACGCCGATGCCGAACATCGCGACGAGCAGGCGCACCAGCCGCAGGTCGCCGCCGGCGACGTTGCCGTAGAGCATGAAGGTCGTCCACGACAGCCAGAAGGCGAGGAACAGCAGGGCGTAGAGACCGAGCGACTCCAGCGTGATCTCGCCCTGGAGCACGTGCGCCAGCGCGGCCACCCCGGCCACTGCCACCAGGTCGAAGAAGAGCTCCGCCCAGGTGGCGTGCCGCTCCTCCGCGGCCGTCTCCGGCTCGGTCGTCACCGCCGCAGACTAGCGCTGCGCGACCTCTCGGTCCCTGCCATGCTGGCCCGGTGACCGACCCCGTCGCCCCCTTCTTCGAGACCGCCCGGCTGCGCGTGCGTGCGTTCACCGACACCGACGTCGCGGCCTTCGTGGCCTACCGGGCCGACCCGGAGGTGGCGCGCTACCAGAGCTGGAGCGACTTCGGCGAGGCCGAGGGCCGGGCGCTGGTCGCCTCGATGCAGGGCCTCGAGCCGGGCACCCCCGGCGAGTGGTACCAGCTCGCGCTCGAGGCCACGGACGACGGCCTCCTCGTCGGCGACCTCGCCCTGCACGTGGACGGTGACGACCCGCGGTTGGCGGAGGTCGGCTTCACCCTGGCGCCGGCCGCGCAGGGCCGCGGGTACGCCGCCGAGGCGCTCACGGGCCTGCTCGACCACGCGTTCCCGACGTACGGCCTGCACCGGGTGCACGCCGTGACCGACGCGCTCAACGCTCCCGCGGCCGCGCTGCTCGAGCGCGTCGGCTTCCGGCGTGAGGCCCACTACCTGGAGAACGTGTGGTTCAAGGGCGCGTGGGGCAGCGAGTACCTGTTCGCCGTACTCGAGCACGAGTGGGCGGATCGCCGGTCCTGAGCGTCCGGTTCGGTCAGTGGAGCAGCGCCTTCACGCCGATCAGCACCGCGGCGATCAGCCCGATGGTGGCCGCCTGGAACAGCGCCTTGACGACGTTGGCCCCGGACAGGCGCGCGGCGATGTAGCCGTAGGCGGTGATGAGCAGGAGTCCGGTCCAGATCGCGAAGGAGAAGGCCGTGTCGACGTCCATCCAGCCGAAGGCGGCGACGACGAAGAAGACCGACGGGAAGGCGATGCCGAAGGCGACACCCACGGCGTCGGCCGCGCTGACCCTCCAGTGCTCGGCTTCCACCCCCATGCTGGTCCGGGTCGCGGCACCGACCCACTCGCTGTAGAACTCGGCGAGCGCCACGGCCAGGGCCGTCGCCCAGAGACTGCCGATGATGAACCGGAGCTCCGGCGGGTGAGCCTGCAGGGCCAGCACCAGCGCGAGACCGATGATCGAGCCGTACACGACGCGTGAGACCTGACCCGAGCGCAGGTGCGCCGACACGAGGTCCGTCAGGGCCATGCCCCGAGCCTCTCACGACGTCGGGCCGCCGTGCACGCGGCCGACTGCTCAGGGCCTGTCCGGCAGAATGGCACGTGTGACCGAGCTGCCCCGCAAGGCTGCCGCGCGCACAGCGCGGCTGGCAGCCCTGCCCGTGGGGTACGCCGGGCGGCACGCGATCGGCTTCGGCAAACGGCTGGGCGGCAAGCCGGCCGAGGCGGTGATGACCGAGATCCAACAGCGCACCGCCGAGCAGCTCTTCCGCACGCTTGGGGAGCTCAAGGGCGGCGCGATGAAGTTCGGACAGGCGCTGTCGGTGCTCGAGGCCGCGCTGCCCGAGGAGGTCGCCGGCCCCTACCGCGAGCACCTCACCGCCCTGCAGGACTCCGCGCCGCCGATGCCGACGCAGACCGTGCGCGAGAGCCTGGCCCGCGACCTCGGCCCCGACTGGCAGCAGCAGCTGGTCTGGCTCGACGGTGGCCCGACCGCCGCGGCGTCCATCGGGCAGGTGCACCGGGGCCGCTGGGCCGACGGCCGCGAGGTCGCGGTCAAGGTGCAGTACCCCGGGGCCGGGGACGCGCTGAGGTCCGACCTGCGCCAGCTGGCCCGGATGGCGCGAACGGTGCAGCCGCTGGTACCCGGCGTCGACATCAAGCCCCTGGTCGAGGAGATGCAGGCCCGCGCGGTCGAGGAGCTCGACTACCAGCTCGAGGCGCAGGCCCAGGCCGCCTTCGCCGAGGAGTACCGCGACGACCCCCACATCGTCGTACCGGAGGTGGTGGCGCACGGCGACACCGTGCTGGTGACCGAGTGGCTCGAGAGCCCCTACTCGCTGGCCCGGGTGATCGCCGAGGGCACCCCCGAGGAGCGCGACTACTACGGCGAGCTGTTCGTGCGGTTCCTCTTCTCCGGCCCGATCCGCACCGGGATGCTCCACGCCGACCCGCACCCCGGCAACTACCGCATCCTGCCGGCCGAGGACGGCGGCCTCGGACGTCTCGGCGTGCTCGACTACGGCGCCGTCGCGCGGCTGCCGCAGCGCGGTCTTCCCGAGGCCATGGGCCGGCTGATCCGCATCGCCGCGATCGAGGACCACGAGGAGCTGCTCCAGGGGCTGCGCGACGAGGGCTTCGTCAAGGACGGCATCCGGATCGACCCCGAGCTGCTGCTCGACTACCTCTCGCCGTTCGTGGAGCCGACGCGGGTCGAGCGGTTCCGGTTCTCCCGGGAGTGGATGCGCAGCCAGTTCGAGCGCATCAACAACCCCAAGGAGCCGACGTACACGATCGCGATGAAGCTGAACCTTCCGCCGTCGTACCTGCTCATCCACCGCACCTGGCTCGGCGGGATCGGCGTGCTCTCGCAGCTCGAGGCCGAGGCGCCGTTCAACGCCATCCTCAGCGAGTACCTGCCCGGCTTCGCGGGGCCGTGAGACCAGGCATCAGCCCGCCTTCAGCGCCTCCAACCGGGCCCGCAGGTTGGTGCGCGCCGTCGCGTACGCCGGGTCGCTCGCCACGTTGACCAGCTCGTACGGATCGGTCCTCAGGTCGTAGAGCTCCACCTCGCCCGTGCCGAGCTCCACGTAGTGGTAACGGGCCGTCCGGATACCGTAGTACGCCGGCACCGCGTCGTTGACCGGCCACTGACCCACGTCGTCGCCTCCGGGCCAGTGCTCGAGGAGGCCGGTGCGCCACCCGCTGACCGCCTGGCCGGTGATCATCGGCACCAGTGACCGGCCGTCCTGCGTCACCAGCGGCGTCGCGTCGGCGATGTCCGCGATCGTCGGCGCGAGGTCGACGTTGGAGACCAGCCGCGTCTCGGTCCGTGCGGCGACCCCGGGCCAGTACACCTGCATCGGGACGTGGTGGCACTCCTCGTACTCGCAGCGCTTGACCTGCCACCGGTGGGCCCCGAAGGAGTAGCCGTTGTCGGACAGGAAGATCACGACCGTCGAGCCGAGGCGCCCGGTCGCACCCAGCGTCGCGAAGAGGGACTTCACCGCGTCGTCCACGGACAGCGACGCCCGCCACTGACGGCGAGGGAGTCCTGCCGGTTCAGGTCGATCCGGGGCATCGCTCGCACCCAGGCGGGCTTGTCCGAGACGTCGGCCTCGTCCTGGTTGGGGAACCGCGGCATCGGCGTCCCGTCGAAGATGCCCGCGTGCCGGGGCGCGGCGGTCCACGGGGTGTGGGTGCTCGTCGGTGCGAAGTAGGCGAAGAACGGCTGCGTGGCCGGGGTGCCGCGGATGAACGACAGGAGCTTGTCGCGGATGACGTCGACCTGGTAGTCGGCGCTGGCCGAACCGTAGGAGCGGGCCACCCCGTTGTCGTTGAGCGAGTAGTTGTACTGCGTGTACATGTTCGGGCCGTACGCCGCCTGCCAGGTGTTCCAGCCGGGAGGGATGTACGTGCCCCCCTTCTTGAACACCCACGGGTACCCGTTGAGGTACTTCCCGAAGAGCCCGGTGCGGTAGCCGGCACGGGTCAGCGCCACGGGCAGGGCGGTGGCGTCGTGGAACTGGCCGACCTGGGCCGCGCTGTTGTTCATCACGCCGGTCTTCGTGTCGTACTGGCCGCTGAGGATCGTGGCCCGCGACGGGCAGCACAGCGAGTTGTTGACGAAGGCACGGGTGAAGGTGACCCAGTCCGTGCGGCTGTTGAGGTAGGGCATCTGCGCCGCCGCGTCGATCGTCTGGTCGTCCGTCAGCACGACCACGACACTGAGCCGGCCGGTCGCCGGGGCGGCCCGGGTGGTGCCTGCCTCGTCGACCGCGCCCACCGAGGTGGGCGCGCCGCCCACGGAGAGCAGGGCGACGGCGAGGGCTGCGACCGCAGCCCATCGAACAGGGTGGCTTCTCATGACGAGCTCCCTCCGCGAGGAACCGTCGCAGGGGCGTGCCGGCGTGCAGCGGGAGGGGAGGTCGGGGAGCTCGCCGCCGGACCGTGCTCGCCAGCGGTCTCCCTGCACGGGTCATCCACGTCGCTCACCACCCCCAGCATCTCGATGCCGGCGACCCCGCCCGACGGGCGACGGACGTCGCTCCGGTCGACGCTACGCCTCTGGCCGACCACGCACATCGCCCGGACGTACTATCCGTGCGGCCGGCCTCGGGGCCCTGACGCTGACCCGCCGTTAACTAACGGCGGGTCAGCGTTGGGACGAGGGACAGGTACATCACGTGGAGGCCGACGTACCCGCGGGAGGCGGAGCGGAAGGCGCCCGGGACCGTGCCGATGATCTCGAAGCCCAGCGACTGCCAGAGCCGGATCGCGGCGAGGTTGGTCTCGACGACGGCGTTGAACTGGATGCCGCGGTAGCCGGCGTCGCGGTGCCACTGCACGGCGTGCTCGGCGAGGGTGCGGCCGACGCCGCGTCCTCGGGCCTCGGGCGCCACCATGAACGACGCCGTGCCGACGTGGTCGCCGCGGCCGGGGCGGTTCGGGCCCATCTTCGCGCTCCCGAGGACCTGCTCGCCGTCCTCGAGGACGACGGTGCGCCCGGGCGGCCGCTCCATCCACCAGTCGCGGCCGGTCTCCTCGGTGAGGTCGAGGGGGAAGGCGTAGGTCTCGCCGGCGGTGACGATGGCCGAGAAGAACGGCCAGATCCGGGTCCAGTCGGCGTCGGTGGCCTCGCGGACGAGCCCTGTCACCTCACTCCCCCGTCTGCCCGTCGATCGACTCGCGCAGCAGGTCGGCATGGCCGTTGTGGCGGGCGTACTCCTCGATCATGTGGACCAGGATCCAGCGCAGGCTGAAGTGCCCCTCCCCGCGGCTGCTCTCACGGACGGACAGCCGGTCGAGACCGCCGTCGGCCACCGCCTCGGCGAGGCAACGGTCGGAGGCGGCGATCGCGTCGTCGAGCAGGGCGCGCAGCTGCTCGGGGGTGTCGTCGGCGGCGGAGTGCCAGTCCCAGTCGCGGTCGGCGTCCCAGTCGACGCCCTGCCACGGCGCGGCGTCGTCGCGGCCGTGCAGGATCACGCTGAACCAGTAGTCCTCGACCAGCGCGAGGTGCTTGAGCATCCCGCCCAACGTCATCGTGGACGGCGCGACGGTGGCGCCGAGCTGCTCGGAGGTCAGGCCCTCGGTCTTCATCCGCAGCGTGTCGCGGTGGTAGTCGAGGAACTGCTTGAGGGTGTCGTGCTCGCTCGCCCGCAGGTCGGGGTCGACGCGACTGTCGGTGGTCACGGCCGCAACCTAGCCCGCGACCGGCCGGTCGAGCACACGGATATCGGGGCGCCGGTCGGTGATGCAGTACGGCGCGCCGGCGGGGTCGGCGAGGACGGTCCAGCCCGAGCGGACGTGGAGCACCTCGGCCCCGAGGTCGACGTGGCGGCAGGTCTCGGCGTGGCGGTCGTCGGTGGCGAGGTCGAGGTGAGCGCGGACCGGACCGTCGGGCTCGTCGAGCCGCTGGAGCAGGATCTGCAGCGGCTGCCCCTCGGGCCGGATCAGCCGCCGGAACTCGGCGTGCTCGGCCGAGCTCCGCAGCTCCCAGCCCGTGACCGCCTGCCAGAAGGCGCACTCGTCGTCGTAGGACGCTGCCGGGATGTCGAGGCAGACCTGGTCGACCACCGAGTGCAGGCCGCCGGGCGCGTCGGAGGGCCACGCCGCCGGCGGCGGAGGCGTGCGGTGGGGGTGGGGCACGAAGCAGAACGTGAAGTCCCCGGGCGAGGCCATCACGACGTGGCTCCCGTGGTGCGCCACGACCCGCGCGCCGTGTGTCCCGGCGTCGGCCACTGCCGCCGCGACGTCGTCGACGTGGAGGTCGAGGTGGATCCGCGGGCCGCCGTCGTCGAGCCGCTGCACCCGGAGGTGGTCCTCGCCGGCGGGCGGCACCAGCGTGGCGAACTCGCCGTGCTCGCCGCGCCACGCGGAACGGCGGTAGCCGGTCACCCGCTCCCAGTGGGTGACCGCGGCGGCGAGGTCGTCGGCCGGGAGGTCCAGGAACGCCGAGATCCAGAACATGCGGTTCACCGTAGCGGGCCGTCCACCCACCGCTCCCCGACCGGTCTGGCGGCGGCGGTGCCGCCGGTCAGCTCGGCGACGGCGGCGTTCAGCGCAGCCTCGGCGTCGGGCTCCACGCCGAGGCGCAGCGTCACCTCGGCGGCGTAGGCGGTGTCGAGGACGACGACCCCCCGGGCCCGCAGCTCCCCCTCGACCCGACCGGCGTCGGCGTGGCCGACGACGAGGTCGAGCTCGTGCACCAGGCGGCGCTCGCGGGTGCCCGACGCGTCGAGGCCGGCGCGCACGGCGTCGCCGTACGCCCGGACCAGCCCGCCGGCCCCGAGCAGCGTGCCGCCGAACCAGCGGGTGACCACCGCGACGACGTCGCTGACCCCCGCGCCGCGGAGCACCTCGAGCATCGGCGCCCCGGCGGTGCCGGCCGGCTCGCCATCGTCGCTCGACCGCTCGAGGCGCGCGTCGGGGCCGAGGACGAACGCCGAGCAGTGGTGGCGTGCGTCCCAGTGCTCGCGCCGCAGCCGCTCGACGACGGCGCGCGCGGCCGGCTCGTCGCCGACACGGCGGACCGTGCACAGGAAGCGGGAACGCTTCACCTCGATCTCCGCCTCGGCGTCGCGCGCGACGACGAGGTAGCGCGTGGTCACCCCCACCACCCGAGCAGCTCGCCGCCGATCCGCAGCACGAACGCGCCGACGACCACGATGAAGAAGACGCGCACGAAGCGGGAGCCGCGGCGCACGGCGGTGCGGGCGCCGACGTAGCCGCCGAGGAGGTTGGCGGCGCCCATGAGCAGGCCGACCTTCCAGAGCACCGCGCCCTGCGGCACGAAGATGCAGAGCGCGGCGAGGTTGGTGGCCCAGTTGGCCAGGCGGGCCTTGGCGCTGCCCTCGAGGAAGCTGTAGCCGAGCAGCCCGACCAGCGTGAAGACGAAGAAGCTGCCGGTGCCGGGACCGAGCGCGCCGTCGTAGAAGCCGATCGCCAGGCCGGTGGCCATCGCGGCTGCCGTGTGGCGGTGGCCCGAGAACCGCAGCTCGGTGCGCTCGCCGAGGGTCGGGGTGAGCACGACGTAGGTGCCGACGACGACCAGCACGACCAGCACCAGCGGGTCGAAGACCGACGAGGGGATGTGGCTCGCGACCAGCGCGCCGAGCATCGAGCCGACGAAGGCGAGCGCCATCAGCGGGCCGAAGGTGCGGGGGTCGGGACGCACCCGGCGGTAGTACGTCGCGCTGCTCACCGTGGTGCCGCAGATCGAGGCGAGCTTGTTGGTGGCGAGGATCTCGACGGGCGCTGCTCCGGGCAGGCCGAGGAGGAGCGCGGGGAGCTGGACGAGCCCGCCGCCCCCGACGACGGCGTCGACGAACCCGGCGGTCAGCGCGGCGAGCGCCAGCAGGACCAGGGTGGTCGTGGTGAGGTCGTCCATCGACGGTCACCCTAGGGTGAGGGGGTGCGGATCGTGTCGTTGCTGCCATCGACCACGGAGGTCCTGTTCGCGATCGGGGCGGGCGACGACGTCGTGGGGGTGACCTTCGAGTGCGACTTCCCGCCGGAGGCGCGCAGCCGCACGATCGTGTCGACGTCTGCGATGCCCGAGGGGCTGTCCGCAGCGGAGATCGACGCGTTCGTGGCGGGGGCGATGGCCCGCGGCGAGGACCTCTACCACCTCGACGAGGGCGCCCTGGCCGGGCTCGACGCCGACCTCGTGGTGACCCAGGACCTGTGCGCGGTCTGCGCCGTCGACGTCTCGGTGGTGGACGACGCACTGGCACACCTCGGGTGCACCGCGGAGGTGCTGACGATCGACCCGCACACGCTCGACGAGGTGCTGGACTCGATCGTGACGCTCGGCCGGGCGACGGGTCACGAGGCCGAGGCGGTCGCGCTGGTGGCGTCGCAGCGGGACCGGCTGTCCGCCGTCGCCGCGCGGGTCGCCGGGCTGCCCCGGCCGCGGGTGATGCTGCTGGAGTGGACCGACCGGCCGTACGCCCCCGGGCACTGGGTGCCGGAGATGGTCGCGCTGGCGGGCGGCGAGCCCGTCCTCGGCCGGCCGGGCGAGAAGTCGGTGCGCGTGACGTGGGAGGCGGTGCACGCCGCGGCTCCCGACGCCGTCGTCGTCGCGCCCTGCGGCTACGACCTCGCGGGAGCCCGGGCCCTCGCCGACGACCTGGTGGCCTCGGGCGTGCTGCCCACCGGCACACCCGTGCACGCCGTCGACGCCAACGCCGCCTGGGCCCGCCCCGGCACCCGCCTCGTCGACGGCGTCGAGGAGCTCGCCCTCCTGCTGCACCCGCTCGCCAGGTCACGCTGATCGGGTCGTGTGCCCGCGAGCACCCCGGGGGGTGGTGTCAGGCACACGACCCGGCACCGGACTGGCGGGCGAGGGCGAGGCCAGCGTCCCAGCCGGGGGCGCGGCCGCCGGTCGGCGGGGCGAGGGTGTCGACGTGGTGGCCACTGACCGCGAGCAGCCAGGAGACCACGGAGTTGGAGTTCCACATCTCGCCGAGGCCGAGCTCGTCGCGGCCCCAGGTGGCGGCGGGCACGTGCGGTGCGGCCTCGAAGAGCCGCCGCAGCCGGGCCGGGTCGGTCGCGAGGTGCATCGGGCCGCCCACGGCCTCGTCGAGGTCGGGGATGGTGCCGTCGCGCCACAGCCGCACCTCGTAGCGGAACCACCGCGACCGGCCGAGCCAGGCCAGTCCGACCGGCCCGGACCGGACGACGCCGCGGTCGCCGTCACCGCTCCACTCCGGCGCCATCTCGACGACGTAGCGGCGCTCGGCCAGCGTGAGCGTGAGCGCCGCGTGGTAGAGGTCGCAGGGCGACCGGTGCTCACGCAGCGCGACGAGCCGCTCGAAGACCCGGCCGTTCCAACGCACCGACCGGCCGCCCGCACCCAGCGGGAGCCAGTACAGGCACACCTCGGCCGCGACCACCCCCCGACCCTGCCAGCCCGGTCCGGCCCCGGCCAGAGGCCGAGGTCCCGGCGGGCGCGGCGGCGACGTGACCTAGATTGGCGCGTGGAGGTGCGGGTGATCACGGAGGCCAGGCTGCGCGACGGCACGCCCACGCTGATCCTGCCGCTGACGCCCCAGGACCGGGAGGCGGTCCGGGCGGGCTTCGAGGAGCTGTCGCCGGAGTCGCGCGAGCGCCGCTTCCTCGCCAGTGTGCCGCACCTGACCGAGGTGATGCTCGACCACCTCGTCGACGACGTCGACGGGATCGACCACGTGGCCCTCGCCCTGGTGGTGATCGGCGACGACCACACCGGAGTCCCGGCGGGGGTCGCCCGGATGATCCGCTACGCCGACAACCCGACCGCCGCCGACGTGGCGGTCACCGTGCACGACCGGTGGCACGGCCGGGGCGTGGCCACCGCCCTCCTGGCGGAGCTGCTGAGGCAGCGCCCGGTGGGAGTGACCCGGATCATCACCACCGTCGCCACCGACAACGCCGCCTCGCTGAAGATGCTGCGCCGGCTGGGTCCGACGCACGAGGAGGCGGCCGGAGCCCGGATCGACGTCGCCGTGGACCTGCCCGACGAGCTGCCCCCGGCGGCCGGGAGCGGGACCTAGGCCTCTGGCCACGGCCGGTCGCCTGCGGCAAGGCTGGACACGCCCGAGCAGAAGAGGCGAGTCGCCTGTGCCCACGCACTTCGAACAGCCCCGTGCCAGTTTTCCGGCGCCTGCCGAGTCGGTGGCCCGGATGTTCTACGACCGCGTCCGCGCCACGCCCGACCGCGAGGCCTACCGCCATCCCCGCGCAGGTGGGTGGACGTCGGTGACCTGGGCCGAGACCGAGGCGATCGTCCGGCCGCTGGCCGCGGGGCTGCTGTCCCTGGGCATCGAGCGCGAGGACCGGGTCGCGATCGCGAGCAACACCCGGGTCGACTGGATCTACGCCGACCTCGCGATCACCTGCGCCGGCGCCGCGACGACGACCGTCTACCCCACGACCGGCGCCGAGGAGGTCGGCTACCTCCTGGCCGACAGCGGGTCGCGGGTGGCCTTCGTGGAGGACGTCACCCAGGTCGCCAAGCTCCGGAGCCAGCGCGACCGGCTGCCGGACCTGGCGCGGGTGGTGACCTTCGACGGCGGGGCGGACGGCGACTGGGTGCTGGGGCTCGACGACCTCCGGGCCCGGGGCGAGCAGTACCTGGCCGAGCACCCGACGGCGGTCGACGAGGCCGTCGACGGCGTCCGCGCCGAGGACCTCGCCACGCTGATCTACACCTCGGGCACCACGGGCCGGCCCAAGGGCGTCGAGCTGCCGCACAGCTGCTGGACCTACATCGGCGCCGGGGCCGAGTCGCTCAACTTCCTCTCCCCCGACGACCTGCAGTACCTGTGGCTACCGCTGTCGCACTCGTTCGGCAAGATGCTCGAGACGGTCCAGCTCCAGATCGGCTTCCCGACCGCGGTCGACGGCCGGCTCGACATGATCGTGGAGAACCTCGGCCAGGTGCGCCCGACGTTCATGGCCGGGCCTCCGCGGATCTTCGAGAAGGTCCACGCGAAGATCGTGCAGACGATCGAGGAGGAGGGCGGGGCGCGGAGCCGCCTGTTCGACTGGGCCTTCGACGTCGGTGACCGTGTGTCGCGGGCCCGCCTCGAGGGTCGCCCGACGGGGACGGCGACGCGGCTGCAGCACGCCGTGGCCGACCGGCTCGTGCTGGCGAAGATCCGCGACCGGCTCGGGGGCCGGATCCGCTTCCTGCTCTCCGGCAGCGCCGCGCTCTCCGCGGACGTCGCCGCCTGGTTCAGCGCCGCGGACCTGCTGGTGCTCGAGGGCTACGGGCTGACCGAGACCAGCGCCGGCGCCTGCATCGTGCGGCCCACCGACCCGGCGTTCGGTCGGGTGGGGCCGCCGATCACCGGCACGGAGGTGAGGCTGGCCGACGACGGCGAGATCCTCGTCCGAGGCCCGAGCGTGATGCGGGGCTACCACGACCGGCCCGAGGAGACGGCCGAGGTGCTCGACGAGGACGGCTGGCTGGCCACCGGCGACATCGGCGAGCTCGACGACCGGGGCCGGCTGCGGATCACCGACCGCAAGAAGGACTTGATCAAGACCTCCGGCGGCAAGTACATCGCGCCGCAGCCGATCGAGGTCCAGTTCAAGGCGACCTGCCCGATCTCCAGCCAGATCCTGGTGCACGGCGACGGTCGCAACTACGCGACCGCGCTGGTGGCCCTCGACCCCGAGGCGCTGGCCCAGTGGTGCCGGGCGCACGACCTGCCCGACGACGACGTCGCGGCGATGGCCGGCTTCCCCGCGGTGCGCGACTACGTGCGGCAGTGCCTCGACGAGGTCAACGCCGGGCTCAACCGCTGGGAGACGGTCAAGGACTTCCGGATCCTCGACGCCGACCTGTCGGTGGAGAAGGGCGAGCTCACGCCGAGCCTCAAGGTCAAGCGCCGGGTCGTCGAGGACGCCTACCGGCCGCTGCTCGACTCGATGTACGCCTAGCGCACGGCAGGGCCGAGGGGCACCGCGCGACGGGACCCTCAGTCGCCAACCCAGAAGCCGCGCCCACCGAACCAGTCGCCGTACTGGCCGCCCGGCCCGCCGCCGGAGGGGCCCCGGGAGCCGAGGTAGGACCCGACGACGGCGGCGCCGAGGTCGTCGAGCTCCGGTGCCACGACCCGCCCGTCGACGCGCGAGGCCATGGAGTCGATGAACCGGGCGAGGCCGGGGTCCTCGCCGAGACGGAAGAACGTCGTCTGCGCGCCGAGGCGGAACGCGTTGTCGAGCTCGCGCACGGCGTAGGCGACGGTCAGCGGGTGGGGCGGGTAGGAGAACCACACCTCGCCGTCCGGCTCGAGGTGTGACGTGGGCTCGCCGTCGGTCACGATCAGCAGCACCGGCTGCGCGTTCGGGTGCTTGCGGAAGTGGCGGTTGGCCAGCAGCAGCGCGTGGTGGAGGTTGGTGCCCTTGTCCCACATCGCGTCGAGCGCGGTGAGCTGCTCGATGTCCATCACCTCGGCGTGCCGGCCGAAGCCGATCAGCTGCAGGTGGTCGCCGCGGAAGCGCGAGCGGATCAGGGTGTGCAGCGCGAGCGCGGTGCGCTTCATCGGCACCCAGCGCCCGTCCATCGCCATCGAGAACGACGTGTCGACGAGCAGTGCCACCGCCGCCTGGGTGCGGGCCTCGGTCTCGGTCACCTCGACGTCGCGGATGTCGAGGCGGAACCCGCCCCGGGGGTCGCGGCCGTCGGCGACGGTGCGGCGTACGGCGTTGGTCAGCGTGCGTGTGACGTCCCAGGGCTCGGTGTCGCCGAAGGTCCACTCGCGCGTCGCGCCCGAGGGCTCCCCGGCCGCGCCGGCCTGGCGCAGGTCGCGCTGGCCCTGTCGGCCCGACATCCGCCGGGCGACGTCGCGCAGCAGGGCCTTGCCGAGCTGGCGCATGCCCTTCGGGCTCAGCCGCAGCTGGCCGTCCGAGCCGCGCTTGAGGTAGCCGGTGTCGCGCAGCGCCTGCTCGAGCCGCTGCAGGGTGCGGGCGTCGACCGCCGCCCGGTCACCGAGCTGCTCGGCGAGCTTGTCGAGGTCGACGTCGTCGAGCCGGGCGCCGTCGTAGGACTGCGCGAGCTGCTCGGAGAGCGCGTCGAGGTCGGCGAGGTCCTGCAGCACGCCGGTGCCGTCGCCGAGACCGAGGCCCTCCTCGCCGTCGAAGCGCTCGGAGCCGCCCCAGTCCTCGCCGGGGCGCAGCGACTGGAGGTTGCCGTCGAGCCGCGACAGCGACTCCATCAGCTGCGGCGACCCGAAGGCCTGCGAGGCCAGGGCGTCGAGCTCGTCGCGCTGCTCCTGGGTCATCGAGTTGCGCATCCGCTGGGCCGCGGCCGCGCGCTGCGCGAGAGAGTCGAGCAGCTCGTCGACGTTGCTCGGGCCCTCGGGGAAGAAGTCGCCGTGCTTCTCCATGAACTGCTCGAACTGCTCGGTCGTGTCCTCGCCCCGGCCGTGCGACTCCAGCAGGTCGTTGAGGTCCTCGAGCATCTCGTTGACGCGGCGGCGGTCGTCGTCGGTGGCGTTCTCGAGCGCTTGCTTCATGCCGGCGAACCGCTGGTCGAGCATCTCGCGGCCGAGCAGGTCCTTGATCTTCTCGAAGTCCTCGCGCGCCTGCCGCGACTGCCAGTCGTACGACGACAGCTCGCTCACCGCGGCGGCGGTCGAGGCCGGCAGGTTGTCGAGCTGCATCTCGCGGAAGGCGCGGTCGGCGTCGTCGAGGTCGATGTCGCGGGCGAGCTGGCCGCGCTCCTCGAGGAGCGCGTGGTCGAGCAGCTCGCGCACCTCACGCATGGTGCCGTCGAGGTCGTGGCGCTGCAGCAGCTCGCGGCGGCGCTCGGCCACCTGGCGGGCGAGGTCGTCGAGGCCCGTCTGGCTCTGGCCGCCGCGGCGCAGGAACTCGCGCATCGCCCGCTCCGGGCTGTAGCCCGCCATCACGTCCTCGCCGATGGCGTCGAGCGCGTCGGCGAGGTCGACGGGCGCCGCGAGCGGGTCGGGGCCGCCGTCGTAGCGGCCGTAGCGGGACCGGCGGGTGTGCTGCGTCATCGCCGCACCACGGGCACCCCGGCACGCAGTGCGCGGGGGATCTCGGCCACCTGGTCGACGGCGGCGAGCAGGGCCTCGCGGTCGTCGCCCGACAGCTCGGCGTCGAGCTCCACGTCGTACTGCACCCCGGTCGACGTCCAGCCCTCGTCGAAGCCTCCCTCGGCGACGACGGCGACGCCGACCAGCGGCAGGCCGCGCCGGTCGGCCTCGCGGTAGAGGTCGTTGAGCACGCACAGCGCGACCGCGGCGTGCAGCACGTGACCGCCGGTGCCGGCGCCCTCGACCACCACGCCTGCGTCGCTCCACGCGTGGGGCAGGGCGAACCCGTCGGCCGGGTCGCCGCGGAGGCTCCCGGCCGTCGCCCGCACGCGGAACGGTTCAGCCATAGACGGTCTCCCCGCCGCCCGTCTCCTTGCTGATCTTGCGGGCGAGGTAGAGCCCCTCGAGCGCGAGCTCGATCGCTCCGGCGCGAGTGCCGTCGGTGGTGGCGCCGAGCCGGTCGCAGACCTCGTCGTAGAGCTCCGACTCCCCCAGCACCGGCAGGCCGGTGAGGAAGTCGCGCGCGGTGACCTGCTCGCCGGTGGTCACCATGATCCCGCTCTCGATCGCGTCCACGAGCAGCGCGAAGTCGATGCCGCGGAAGTGCGACCGCACGGTCTCGGCGGTCGCGGTGCGCAGCAGGTGGTCGAGGATCTCGCGCTCGCGCCCCTCCTCGCCGGTCTCGAACTCGACCTTGCCGCCGAGCACGTCGACGGCGGTCTCGAGGTCGACGACGCGGGCCACGGCCTCGTCCTCGCCCTCGGTGGTGGCGCGGTGGAGGGCCGCCGCGGCGATCGTCTCCGCGCCGGCGATCGCGAAGCGGGCGCTGACGCCGCTGCGCTGGTCGACCGCGCTCGACTCGCGCAGGTTGCGCGTGAAGCGCGCCAGGATCTCCAGCAGGTACGGCGGCACCTCGGCCACGAGGTGCGACTCCTGCAGGATCACCGCCATCTCGTCCTCGAGCTCGACGGGGTAGTGGGTGCGGATCTCGGCGCCGAAGCGGTCCTTGAGCGGGGTGATGATCCGGCCGCGGTTGGTGTAGTCCTCGGGGTTCGCGCTGGCGACGACGAGCACGTCGAGGGGCAGCCGCAGCACGTAGCCGCGGATCTGGATGTCGCGCTCCTCCATCACGTTGAGCATCGCGACCTGGATCCGCTCGGCGAGGTCGGGCAGCTCGTTGATCGCGACGATGCCGCGGTGGCTGCGCGGGATCAGCCCGAAGTGGATGGTCTCGGGGTCGCCGAGGGTGCGGCCCTCCGCCACCTTCATCGGGTCGACGTCACCGATGAGGTCGGCGACGGAGGTGTCGGGGGTGGCCAGCTTCTCGGCGTACCGCTCGTCGCGGTGGCGCCAGGCGACCGGCAGGTCGTCGCCGAGCTCGGCGGCGCGGCGCTGGCTCTCGACGGTGATCGGCTCCTCGGGGTGCTCGCCGAGGTCGGAGCCGTCGATGACGGGCGTCCACTCGTCGAGCAGTCCGACGAGGGTGCGCAGCAGGCGGGTCTTGCCCTGACCGCGCTCGCCGAGCAGGACGACGTCGTGGCCGGCGATCAGCGCGCGCTCGAGCTGCGGGACGACGGTGTCCTCGAAGCCGTGGAGGCCGGGCCAGGGGTCCTCCCCGGTGGCGAGCTTGGTGAGCAGGTTGTCGCGGAGCTCCTGGCGCAGCGGCTTCGGCGCGTGGCCTGCCGCGCGGAGCTCACCGAGCGTGCGAGGCGTGGGAGCGGGAGAGTGCGTCACGGATTCACACTACGGAGCGCCGTCAAGGGCGCTGGGTGGCAACCGTAGGCTCGGCCGGTGCGCTCCCCCGCCTTCGGTGATGCCTGCCCGTGCGGCTCCGGCACCCTGTACGCCGCCTGCTGCGGCCCGCTCCACCGCGGCCGCGGGCTCCCGGCGACCGCCGAACGCCTGATGCGCTCGCGGTACGCGGCGTACGCGCTCGGCGAGACGGCGTACGTCTTCCGGACCTGGCACCCGCGCACCCGGCCGGCCGACCTGTCCGCAGCCTCGCCGGGTCTCGTGTGGACCGGCCTCGAGGTGCTCGACACGGTCGCCGGAGGACCGGACGACGCGAGCGGCGAGGTCGAGTTCCGCGCGCACCACCAGGGCCCGGGCGGCACCGGCGTGCTGCACGAGCGCAGCAGGTTCGAGCGGCGCGGTGGCCGCTGGGTGTACGTCGACGCGGTCGGCTGACCGGAGCGGTCAGACGGGCTGCTCCTGCGGCTGCGGGGCGAGCGGCACCACCGCGACCGGGCAGGTCGCGTGCTCGACGACCGACGCGGCGACCGACCCGAACAGCACCGACGACGCGGCGCCGCCGTGGTGGGCGCCGACGACGACGAGGTTCATCCGCTCGCCGAGGCGCACCAGGCAGTCGTCCGGCATGCCGCGCGCGATCTCGGACCGCACACGGACGTCGGGGAACTTCTCGGTCATGCCGCTCATCGACTCGGCGAGCAGCATCCGCTGCTCCTCGAGGCCCGCGCCCTCGGCGACGATGTGGGCGCCGGCGGTGGCGGCCTCGGCGTCCCATACGCAGTGGAGGACGGTCAGCGGCAGGTCGCGCAGGGAGGCCTGGCGGTAGGCGAACTCCAGCGTGGGGAGCGAGAGCTCGGTGCCGTCGGCGCCGACCACCACCCCCTGACGGACCAGGCCGGGGTTGCCGGGGCGCATGACGACGACGGGGCACTTCGCGTGCCGGGTGACGGCGACGCCGACCGAGCCGAGGAGCAGGCTGCGCACCGGCCCGCGGCCGCGGGACCCGAGCACGACCATCGCCGCGTCGGCGGACAGCTCGAGCAGCAGGTCGCGGGGGTCGACGACGCGCTGCACCTCATGCACCTCGAGCCCGGGCGCGCGGCGCTCGACCTCGGCGCGGGCGTCCTCGAGCACCTGCTGCGCCTCGGTGCGGGCTCCCTCGAGACCGACCCGGTGGTCGGAGCCGTTGGGGTCGTGCCACACCGCCACCGGCCCCGCCACGGCGTGGGCGAGGGCGATCGGGCGGTGCTCGGCGACGGCCTGGTCGATGGCCCAGTCGATCGCCCGTCCGGAGGACTCCGAGCCGTCGACCCCGACGACGATCGAACCGGGCACGACGCCGTGCCGATCGCGTTCCCTGTTCTGCTCGGTGGTCATGGCGTCCTCCTGTGGTCCGTGGTCGACCCCGTGTGGTCCTCGTGGCTCCACTGTCGCGCCGGCGAGGAACCGCAGGTCAGGGTCGCCGGACCCGCACGTCGGGACCAATGGCCCTGCGGGTGGGACCCCTCCGGCGGAAAGAATCAGGGCACGGTTCCAGACCACCGGTGCCGGTGACTCCCGGGACGGAGGTGCCCCGATGCCTGAGCTGCACGAGCTGCGGTACTCCGAGTGCGAGGCACTGTTGCGCGCGGGCGTGACCGGGCGCGTCGCCTTCGTCGAGGACGGCGGACGGCCGGTGATCGTGCCGGTCAACTACGCCGTGGTCGGCAACGCGATCGTGATCCGGACCTCGCCGTACAGCCTGCTGGGCACCCACGCCCGCAACACCCCGATGGCCTTCGAGGTCGACCAGTTCGACTACGTCAACCACCGGGGCTGGAGCGTGCTCGCGCGCGGCACCAGCAAGGTGATCAAGCACGAGGACGAGATCGAGGAGGTCCGGCGGGTCTGGGAGCCCCAGCCCTGGGCCGGCGGCAGCCGCTCCATGTGGGTGCGCCTGCGCTGGGACGACCTCACCGGCCGCCGCCTCGGCGAGGGCTGGGACCCGCTCCAGGGCACGCCCGTCCGCCGTTCGCTCTGAGCCCTCGCGGCCGGGTAGGTGCAATTCACGGGGCGGACCTGATCGGTGAGTGCAACACCCTGCGATTGTTGGGTGTGTCTTGTGGCTGGTCC
>NZ_JBHSKD010000010.1:0-4793 GCF_042657275.1 Nocardioides taihuensis | reverse complement strand
CTACGCTAAGCCCTCAGAGGTCATCGAAGACCTCCTGTTGCGCTGACCGCCCGAATCCGCCCCGCCTGGGCGGTGAATATCGCGGCTCCCGAGCGAAGGTTCGCGACACAACCGTGAGTTTCACCGCCCAGGCGAAACTCACCACCGGCTCAGAAGCCCAGCTTGCGCAGCTGCCGGGGGTCCCGCTGCCAGTCCTTGGCTATCTTCACGTGCAGGTCGAGGTAGACCGGCGTGCCGAGGATCGCCTCGATCTGCTTGCGGGCGACGGTGCCGACCTCGCGCAGCCGGGCGCCCTTGTGGCCGATCACGATCCCCTTCTGCGACGACCGCTCGACGTAGAGGTTCGCATGGATGTCGAGCAGCGGCTTGTCCTCGGGGCGGCCCTCGCGCAGGCCCATCTCCTCGACCACGACGGCGATCGAGTGCGGCAGCTCGTCGCGCACACCGTCGAGCGCGGCCTCGCGGATCAGCTCGGCGGCGACCTGCTCCTCGGGGGCGTCGGTGAGCTCGCCGTCGGGGTAGAGCTGCGGGCCCTCCGGCAGCATCCCGACGAGGAGGTCGGCGAGCAGGCCGACCTGCTCCCCCGACGTCGCCGACACCGGTACGATCTCGGCCCACTCGGTGCCGGTCTCGCGGCCGAGCTCGGCGATGGCGAGCAGGTGCTCGGTGATCCGCTCGGGGCCGGCGAGGTCGGTCTTGGTCGCCACCGCGATCTTCGGCTTCCGGCGCACCTTGGCCAGCTCGGTGACGAGGTAGCGGTCGCCCGGCCCGATCTTCTCGTCGCACGGGAAGCAGACCGCGACCACGTCGACCTCGGCCCACGTGGTGCGCACCAGGTCGTTGAGGCGCTCCCCGAGCAGGGTGCGCGGGCGGTGCAGCCCGGGGGTGTCGACGAGGATCAGCTGGGCGTCGGGCCGGTGCACGATGCCGCGGATCGCGGTGCGCGTGGTCTGCGGCTTGTCGGAGGTGATCGCCACCTTCGAGCCCACGAGCGCGTTGGTCAGCGTCGACTTGCCGACGTTGGGCCGACCCACGAAGCAGGCGAAGCCGCTCCGGTGCTCGGGCAGGGTCTCGTCGCTCATCCGTGCGTCCCTCCGTGGGCCTGGGCGGCGTCGTACTCGGCCCAGATCTGCTCGTCGCTCTTGCCGGCGGCCTTGCCGGCGCGCCAGATCGGGCCGGGGTCGACCGCACGCGGCTGCCTCCGGGCGCCCGCGCGCCAGTAGCCCATCACGTCGTACGCCGCGCTGGGCAGGGCGCGGTCGCGCATCAGGTGCTTGCGGATCGCCCGCATCTGGGCCGACTCACCGGCCATCCAGAAGTAGCCGTCGCCCGCCGGCCAGTCGATGCCGTCGACGACGGCGGCGAGGTCGCTCTGCCCCTCGGCCGGGGGCGCCAGCCAGGTGACCTCGGGGCGGTCGGGCAGGTAGCCGGCCAGGACCGCGGGGTCGTCGGGCACCTCGGCCCAGATCTGCGTCGGCACCCGGGCGCCGTGCGTGGAGGCGATCCGGGCCATCGCCGGCAGGGCGGTCAGGTCGCCGACCAGCAGCAGCCACCCCGCGTCCTCGGGCATCGCGAAGGAGCCCTTGGCCTCGGTGACCACGACGCGGTCGCCCACGCAGTCGCGCGAGGCCCACTCGGTGACCAGCCCGACCTCGTGCACCACGACGTCGAGGACCAGCTCACCCGAGTCCCACGAGCGCACGGTGTAGTAGCGGCTCTGGTACTGCCCCGGCACCACCAGCCCGACCCACTCGTCGGGCAGGCCCGTCGAGGCGAACCCGGCCAGTCCGGCGCCGCCGAGCACCAGCCGCACCAGGTGCGGCGAGAGCGGCTCGCGGCGCAGGACCTGCGCGTCGTACTGCCGGGCTCGGGTGCTCACCCGACGAGGCTATCGACAGGGGCTCACCCCTCGCCGAACAGACCCCGCCGCCGGGAGAAGTCGGGCCGCAGCGGGAAGCCGTCGCGGCCGTCCTCGGTGGTCTTCACCGCGAGCACGTGGTGGAGCTGGATCTCGTTGCGCTCGAAGGCGAGTCGGGAGCCGGCCATGTAGAGCCCCCAGACCCGGGCGGTGCCCTCGCCGACCTCCGCGACGCAGGCGTCCCAGTTGTCGCGCAGGTTGTGGCACCAGCCGGTGAGGGTGCGGGCGTAGTGGAGCCGGAAGTTCTCCTCGTGCATCACCTCGAGGCCCGCGTCCTGCGCCTCGGCGATGATCCTGCCGGAGCCGGTGAGCTCGCCGTCGGGGAAGACGTAGCGGTCGAGGAACGCCCCGATCATCTGCCGCTGGTTGTGCGGGCGGGTGATGCAGTGGTTGAGCAGGCGGCCCTCGGGGCGCAGCCGGTCGCGGATGAAGGAGAAGTACGCCGGGTAGTTGCGCACGCCGATGTGCTCGGTGAGGCCGATCGAGCTCACGGCGTCGAAGCCGGACTCGACGACCTCGCGGTAGTCGGAGTGGCGTACCTCGGCCAGGTCGCCGAGGCCCTCGCGGTCGATCGCCTCCTTGGCCCACTGCGCCTGCTCGTAGGAGAGCGTGACGCCGAGCGCCTTGACGCCGTACTCGCGAGCCGCGTGGCGGACCATCCCGCCCCAGCCGCAGCCGATGTCGAGCAGGCGCTGGCCGGGCTTGAGGTCGAGCTTGCGGCAGACGAGGTCGTACTTCTCGAACTGCGCCTCCTCGAGGGTGGCCTGCTCGTGGGGGTAGACCGCGCAGGTGTAGGTCATCGAGGGGCCCAGGACGTGCTCGTAGAAGGCGTTGGACACGTCGTAGTGGTGCGAGATCACCCCGGCGTCGCGCGCCTTGGAGTGGCGCAGGCCCTCCATGGCGCGCCGCCAGCGCGGCAGCGCCTCCTGCGGCGGCGGTGGCGGCGGCTTGAGGTTGGACAGGCCCAGACCGCGCACGATCTGCATCGCCTCGACCGGGCTCGGGCGCTTGAACTCCAGCTTGTTCATCAGGAGCACGAGCGCGTCGTAGGGGTCGCCCGGGTGCACACCGTGGATGACGAGGTCACCGGTCACGTACGCGCGCGCCATGCCGAGGTCGCCCGGCGCGGTGAGGATGTAGGCGAGGCCGCGCTGGTTGACCAGCTCGAGGTGGATCGCGGCGTCCTCGGGGCCGGCGCTGCTCCCGTCGTACGCCGTGAACCGGCAGGGCATGCCGTCCCTGAGCAGCGAGGAGACCGCGTCGCCGATGGTGAGGGTGCGCGTGGAGGTGCTCATCGTCGTCTTACCGCCTTGTCGTAGAGGCTGAGCAGCCGGTCGTCGGGGTCGTAGGCGGCCTTCACCCTCGCCAGGTGCGGGCCGTCGTAGAGGGCGTCGAACGTCGCCCGGTCGTAGAACGCTTCGGAGTAGAGGCTCTTGTGGCCGCCGAGCTCGCGCACCTTGGCCTCGATCGCGCGGTTGCGGGGGCCCTCGGAGGCGTCGGGGCCGACGTGGACGGTGCCCCAGAAGCCGACGTTGACGTAGAGGACGCCGGGCTCGAGCGGGTAGGTCGGCCAGGCCCGCGTCGCCACCACCGGGCACAGCCAGACCGGGCGCATCCCGACCTCGGCGTCGAACCACGCCAGGAAGTCCGGCAGCCGGTCGACCGGCACCTCGACGTCCTGGATCACCCGCTCGCGCTCCGGGCGGCCGGCACGACGGTCGAGCCGGTCGGCGATGTCGAAGCGGCGGTCCCAGCCGAGCATCCGGTGGTAGACGTCGGAGCGGCGCCAGCGCCGCGGCCAGACCCGGCGCAGCAGGGGGTGCTGGGCGCCGAACGCCCGCGAGCACCAGAACCAGTCGGTGTCCCAGCGCCAGAGGTAGTCGTAGGTGGTCAGCAGGTCGGTCTGGCGCCGCTGGATCGAGCGGTAGTAGATCTCCTGACCCGTGTAGTCCGAGGGCTGCTGGCGCGGTACGGCGTCGTCGCCCCAGGTGGCCAGCGTGAGGTAGTACTCCCCCGGCTCGAAGGCGACGCCGTCGATCGCGTCGACCCGGACTCCATCGTGCTCGCCGGTCTCGCAGGTGGCGGCGATGGTCTTGGCGAGCAGGCCGGCGTCGTCGAGGCGGACGTGCCGCAGGCTCACGAAGCCGGGCACCGCCTCGAGGCTGATCCGCAGCCGCGTGGCGTAGCCGAGCGAGCCGTAGGAGTTGGGGAAGGTGTCGAAGAGGTCCTCCCCCGGGCGGGTCGTGACCACCTCGCCGGCCCCGGTGAAGATGTCCATCTCGAGCACCGACTCGTGCGGGAGCCCGCTGCGGAAGCTGGTCGACTCGATGCCCAGCCCCGACACCGCGCCGCCCAGGGTGATCGTGCGCAGCTGCGGCACGACGTACGGCATCAGGCCGTGGGGCAGTGTCGCGTCGACGAGGTCCTCGTAGGTGCACATGCCCTGCACCTCGGCGGTGCGCGCCTGCGGGTCGAGCTCGATCACGCCGGTCAGCCCGGACACGTCGAGCCCCGGCGCGGAGGTGGCGCTGCGCGGCCGGAACAGGTTGGAGGTCTGCTTGGCCAGGCGCACCGGCGCATCCTTCGGCAGCACAGCGTACGACGACCGCAGTCGCTCGACCGCGGCCTCGTGCTGTTCCCATGTCAGCAACGGCACGGCGAACAACCTACCGGCCCGGCCGACGGCGTGGGAACGGACCACTAGTCACCTCCCAGAGCCCCGGGGCCGGTCACACCAGCCCCACACGTCCCACCGTCGTACCGAATTGGTCACTGTCGGATGGTTGTCCCGGTGCGACAGTGACCAATTCGCGGGGCGGACCTGATCGGTGAGTGCAACACCCTGCGATTGTTGGGTGTGTCTTGTGGCTGGTCC
>NZ_JBHSKD010000009.1:0-386569 GCF_042657275.1 Nocardioides taihuensis | reverse complement strand
GCGCCGATGGTACTGCAACCGAGAGGCTGTGGGAGAGTAGGACGCCGCCGGACATCCTTTGACGTAGAGGCCACCCGTTCGGGTGGCCTCTACGCATTTTCGGGACCCCTGTGGCATCGACACGGGGCAGCACAGACACGCAGGACGACAGCAGGAGGAACAGTGGCCGAGCAGCGTCGCAGCCAGGGCTCCGGGCGCGGGCGGACGAGCCGTCCGACCGGCTCCCAGCAGCGCAGCGGCTCCTCGCGCAGCAGCAGCAGCCCGTCGCGCAGCGGCGGCAGCAGCAGCTCGTCGCGCAGCGGCGCGCCGCGCAGCAGTGGCGGGCGCCCGGCGACCGGGTCGCGTCCCTCGCGGACGACCGGCGGCAAGCCGGAGCAGCGGCGGCCGCGCACCGCGTCGCAGGAGCGCTACGACGGTCCGGAGATCCCCGAGGAGATCACCGGCAGGGAGCTCGACCGTGCGGTCGCGGCGCAGCTGAAGGGCCTGCCCGAGAAGCTGGCCGCCCGCGTGGCCCGCCACCTCGCCGCGGCCGGCATGCTCATCGACGACGACCCCGAGACCGCCTACCAGCACACGCTCGCCGCCCGCGCCCGCGCCTCGCGGATCGCGGTGGTGCGGGAGGCAACGGGTGAGGCGGCCTACGCGGCCGGTCACTACGCGGAGGCGCTGGCCGAGCTGCGGGCAGCGAAGCGGATGAACGGCGCCACGGCGTACCTGCCCATCATGGCCGACTGCCACCGCGCGCTCGGCAACCCCGAGCAGGCGCTGAAGCTCGCCAAGAGCCCGTCGGTCGCCAACTTCTCGCCGGAGGCGAAGGCCGAGATGACACTGGTCGAGTCCGGTGCCCGTCGTGACCTGGGCCAGCTCGACGCCGCCCTGCGCGTGCTCGAGCTCGCGCCGCTCAACTCCAAGAGCCGGCAGCCGTGGGTGGTCCGCCTGCGCTACGCCTACGCCGACACGCTCCTCGCGGCAGGGCGCGACACCGAAGCACTCGCGTGGTTCCACCGCACCGACGCGATCGACGGCTCCGAGCTCACCGACGCGGCCGAGCGGGCGGCGAGCATCGAGGCCACGCGCGACTGAGCCGGACCTCCACTGGTCTTGACCAGTGGGTCTCCTGCACGGTCTACTGTCCTGCCATCCGGCAGGAGGACCCCATGTTGCGATTCTCGGGCGCAGGTGTGAGTCACACCGGCCTCGTACGCGACCACAACGAGGACTCGGCGTTCGTCGGTCCCTACGTGGCGCTCGTGGCGGACGGCGTCGGCGGCGCCGCCGCCGGCGAGGTCGCCTCGGCCACCACGGCGTACGTCGCGGCCGCGACGGCGATGGCCCGCTTCGGCGACGACGCTGCCGACGTCGTCCGCGACCTCGTCCAGCGGGCGCGCGACTGCCTGGTCGCGGGCGCTGCCGCCGACCCGCGTCGCGCCGGCATGGCCACGACGCTCACCTCGGTCGTCTGCGACGGCGAGCGCGTGGTGCTCGGCCACGTGGGCGACTCGCGCGCCTACCTGCTGCGCGACGGTGGCCTGCGCCGACTGTCGAGCGACCACACCTACGTGCAGGCGCTCCTGGACGACGGGCGGCTCGCGCCGGAGGCGGCCCGGCACCACCCGTGGCGCAACGTCGTGCTCCGCTCGTTGCAGGGGGCGCCCGACGAGGCGACCGCGCACGAGCCCGACGTCACCGCCCTCGACCTGCGGCCCGGGGACCGGCTGCTGCTGTGCAGCGACGGTCTCACCGACCTCGTCGACGACCACCGGATCGCGGAGGTGCTCGGCCTGCGCGACCCGCACGCGGCCGCGGCGGTGCTCACCCAGGCGGCCCTCGAGGCCGGGGGCACCGACAACGTCACCTGCGTGGTGCTCGACCTGACCCAGGGGCCGCGGGTCGTCGGTGACGGGCGGCTCCTCGGTGCGGTGCGCGACATCAGCCTCGTGGTCGACCCCGGACTGGTCCGGGTGCCGGCAGCGAGACAGTCGTGTGACGGTGCTCGCACCGCCGTCCGGTAGCCGGGTGACGCTGCCAGAATCGGCAGCATGCACGACGTCAGGCGCCCTGCGCTCGAGGGAACCGTCGCCGTCCGGGACGACCGGCGGCTGAGCTTCGCGGAGTACGGCGACGCCCGCGGCCCGGCCATCGTCTGGATGCACGGCACCCCCGGGGCGCGGCGGCAGATCCCGCTCGAGGCGCGGGCGTACGCCGAGCAGCACGGCGTACGGATCATCGGCATCGACCGGCCGGGCATCGGCTCGTCGACGCCGTACCTCTACCCGAACGTGGCGGACTGGACCCACGACCTCGAGATCATGCTCGACACCCTCGGCGTCGACACCCTGCGGCTGATCGGGCTCTCCGGCGGTGGTCCCTACGTGCTCGCGGTCGGGGCGGCCATGCCCGACCGGGTGCACGGCATCGGGGTGCTCGGCGGCGTGGCACCCACCCGCGGTCCCGACGCGGTGCAGGGTGGCCCGATCCAGCTCGCCGTGCGCCTGGCGCCGCTCATCAGTGCGGGCCGACTGCCGCTCGGCGTCGCGATGACGTGGGGGATCCGGGTGATCCGGCCGCTGGCCGGCCCGGTGCTCGACCTCTACGCCGCGGTGCAGCCGCAGGGGGACAAGCACCTGCTGGGGCGTCCGGAGTTCAAGGCGATGTTCCTCGACGACCTGCTCAACGGCAGCCGCCGGCAGGTCTCCGCCCCGCTCACCGACCTGGTGCTCTTCACCCGCGAGTGGGGCTTCGCCGTGGCCGACGTAGCGGTGCCGGTGCGCTGGTGGCACGGCGACGCCGACCACATCGTGCCCTTCGCGCACGGCCGCCACGTCGTCGACCTCCTGCCCGACGCGACGCTGACGGCGATCGACGGGGAGAGCCACCTCGGCGGCCTCGCCATCGCCGAAGAGGTCCTGACCACCCTCCTCGAGCTCGGCCCGCGCCGCAGCGGCGACGCCCGCGCCACGCCCTGACCCCGAACGAGTTCGGCGTTCGGCTGGCAAACACGCGTCACTTCGGTCACAATGGCTCCACAACTACACAGGTGTCACGACACCGACGTTCTCCGATGATCCGACGAGCCCGCTGGGGAAGGCGCAGCTCGCGCCGGAACATCAAGGAGGTCGCGGTGACCACACCTATCGCCACGCGTGCAGACGGGTCGGGGACCCGAGGGATTCTCTACGTCCACTCGGCCCCCTCCGCGCTGTGCCCGCACATCGAGTGGGCGGTCGGCGGGGTTCTCGGCATGGCCGTGAGCCTCGACTGGACGCCCCAGCCTGCCCAGAACGGCACCTACCGGGCCGAGCTGTCGTGGACCGGCGCCGTCGGCTCCGCAGCGGCGGTCGCGTCCGCGCTGCGCGGCTGGGGCCACCTGCGCTTCGAGATCACCGAGGAGCCCACGAGCGGCTCCGAAGGGGTCCGCTACTCCTACACGCCCGACCTCGGCGTCTTCCACGCCGTCACCGGCCTGCACGGCGACATCATGATCCCCGAGGACCGGCTCAAGGCGGCCGTGGTCAAGTCGGCGCTCGGCGACACCACGCTCGAGCTCGAGGTCGACAAGCTGCTCGGCCGGCCCTGGGACGACGAGCTCGAGACCTTCCGCCACGCCGGCGACGGCGCCCCCGTGCGCTGGCTGCACCAGGTCGTCTAGGCCCGGGTCCGTCGGGCGACGGCGGCGGGCGCCGCTGCGTGCCGCCTCAGCGGTGCATCCGGAAGCGACCGGGGGCGATCCACTTCTCGTGGGTGTCCCAGCCGTCCTTCCAGGTGAGCTTGGCCCGGATCGTGAAGCGCCCCGGCACCGTGTTGTAGCGGCAGAGCCGGAAGACCGACCGCCCCTTCTTCTCGTCGTGCGGCGCGAGCAGCGCGTCGGAGGCCACGGTCTTCCCGCGGCGGTCGTGCAGGAACGTCTCCAGCGCCCAGCTCGAGGTCGGCGGCCTGACCCGGTAGTGGTAGTCGTAGTGATGGCACCCGTCGCGCAGGGCGCGGTCGCGCGCCCACACGCGGCCGTAGTCGGCGTCGCCGGCCGTGGCCACCGGGAGGCCCGGCGCGACCAGTCCGGCGACCGTGAGCACGCCGGTGAGCAGAGCAGTGGCGAGTGGCTTCATCCGTCGCATCCCCTCATCTCCTCCTGAGGAGGACAACGGGGGACCTGTGACGGCGGTTACGCCGCGGCGCGGTGCCTCAGAGCGGGATGTTGCCGTGGGCCCCGCGCCGGACCCCGGCGGTCTGGACGGCGTCGTCGATCGCGTGGGCGATCGCGGAACGGGTGCGGTCGGGCTCGACCACCTCGTCGACCACGCCGATCTCGACGGCCTTGTCGACGCCGCCGGCGATCCGCTCGTGCTCCGCGGCCAGCTCCGCCTCGACCCGCGGCCGCAGGTCGGGGGAGACCTCGGCCAGCTTGCGCCGGTGCAGGATCCGGATCGCGGCCACCGCTCCCATCACCGCCACCTCGGCGCCCGGCCAGGCGAGCACGCGGGTGGCGCCCAGGGAGCGGGCGTTCATCGCGATGTAGGCGCCGCCGTAGGTCTTGCGGGTGACCAGGGTGACCCGGGGGACCACGCACTCGCCGAAGGCGTGCAGCAGCTTCGCGCCGCGGCGGACCACGCCGTCCCACTCCTGGCCCACCCCGGGCAGGTAGCCGGGGACGTCGACGACCACGATCAGCGGGACGCCGAAGGCGTCGCACATGCGCACGAACCGCGAGGCCTTCTCGGCCGACAGCGAGTCGAGGCAGCCGCCGAGGCGCAGCGGGTTGTTCGCGACGACGCCGACCGTGCGGCCACCGAAGCGGCCCAGGGTGGTGACGATGTTGGGCGCCCAGCGCGCGTGCAGCTCCTGGGCGGTGCCCTCGTCGAGGATCGACTCGACGAGCGGGTGCACGTCGTACGCGCGCTTCTTCGACTCGGGCAGCAGGGCGGCGAGGTCGCGGTCCTCGACCTCGCCGGGGACCAGGCTGCCCTGGGAGCCGAGCAGCGAGGCGATGGTGCGGGCCCGGTCGAGCGCCTCGGCCTCGGACTCGGTGAGCACGTGCACCACGCCGGAGCGACGACCGTGCGGCTCGGGCCCGCCGAGGCGGAGCATGTCGACGTCCTCGCCCGTGACCGAGCGGACGACGTCGGGGCCGGTGACGAAGATCCGGCCCTCGGGGCCGAGGATCACCACGTCGGTGAGCGCCGGGCCGTACGCCGCGCCGCCGGCGGCGGGGCCGAGCACGACGGAGACCTGCGGGATCTTGCCCGAGGCCTGGGTCATCACCTGGAAGATCCGGCCGACCGCGTGCAGCGAGAGCACGCCCTCGGCCAGGCGGGCGCCGCCGGAGTGCCAGAGCCCGATGATCGGGACGCGGTCGGTCATCGCCCGGTGGTAGGCGTCGACGACCACGCGGCAGCCGACGTCGCCCATCGCGCCGCCCATGACGGTGGCGTCGGAGCAGAAGGCGACGACGCGGGTGCCGTTCACGGCGCCCACCGCGGCCAGCATGCCCGAGTCGTCGTCGGGCGTGATCAGCTCGAGCGTGCCGTCGTCGAACAGGGCGGTGAGCCGGTGGACCGGGTTGCGGGGGTCCTGCTCGCGGGGGAGCTTGACCCGCTGGGTGGGCGTCGAGACGGCCGGTGCCTGCGTGGTCGTCACCGGCTCACACCGACCCGAAGACGACCGCGACGTTGGCGCCGCCGAAGCCGAAGGAGTTGTTGAGCGCCGCGATGTCGCCGAGGGGGAGGTCGCGGGCCTTGGTGGCGATGTCGAGCTCCACCTGCGGATCCTGGTCGTCGAGGTTGATCGTCGGCGGCGAGGTGCGGTGGTGCAGCGCGAGCACCGTGGCGATCGCCTCGAGGGCGCCGGCGCCGCCGAGCAGGTGACCGGTCATCGACTTGGTGCTGGTGACGACCACCTCGGTGGCGTGCGCGCCGAGCGTCGCGTGCAGCATCAGGCCCTCGGCGATGTCGCCCTGCGGCGTGGACGTCGCGTGCGCGTTGACGTGCGCGACGTCGCGGGGCTCGATGCCCGCCTCGTGCAGCGCCCGCACGATGGCACGGGAGCCGCCGCGGCCGGCGGGGTCGGGCTGGGCGATGTCGTGGGCGTCGGCGGTGATGCCGGCGCCGAGCACCTCGGCGTAGATCCGGGCGCCACGGGCGCGGGCGTGCTCCTCGGACTCGAGGACCAGCACACCGGCACCCTCGCCGAGCACGAAGCCGTCGCGCGCGGTGTCCCACGGCCGCGAGACCGTGGTCGGGTCGCCGGGGTTCTTCGAGAGCGCCATCATGTTGGCGAAGGCCGCCATCGGCAGCGGGTGGATCGCAGCCTCGGTGCCGCCGGCGACGACGATGTCGGCCCGGCCGAGACGGATCTGGTCGATCGCCAGGGCGATGCCCTCGTTGCCCGAGGCGCAGGCCGACACGGGGGTGTTCACCGCGGCCCGGGCCCCGACGAGGAGGCTGATGTTCGCCGCGGGTGCGTTGGGCATCAGCATCGGCACCGCCAGCGGGGAGACCCGCCGCGGCCCCTTCTCCTTGAGCACGTCGTAGTTGTCGAGCAGGGTGTTGACCCCGCCGATCCCGGACGCCATCGCCACTCCGGTGCGCTCGCCGTCGAGCTCGCCCCTCTCCTGGGCGTCGGCGAGTCCGGAGTCGCGCCAGGCCTCGATGGCCGCGACCATCGCGAATTGCGAGGAGCGGTCGAGGCGGCGGGCCCTGACCCGCTCGAGCACCTCGGTCGGCTCGACGGCAGCGCGTCCGGCGATCTTGACCGGCAGCTCCTCCGCCCAGTCCTCGGTCAGGGTCCGGATCCCGGACCGACCGGCGACCAGGGCGTCCCAGGTGGACGGGACGTCTCCGCCGACCGGGCTGGTGGTGCCCAGGCCGGTGACGACGACACGGGTGCGGCTCATCTGGTCCTCACTTCGGGTGGTGGCGGTTGACGTGCGGGGACGACGAGGTCGGGCAGGTCAGCCCTGGGCGCGCTCGATGAACGCGACCGCGTCACCGACGGTCTTGAGGTTCTTGACCTCGTCGTCGGGGATGGAGACGCCGAACTTCTCCTCCGCCGCGACCACGACCTCGACCATCGACAGCGAGTCGACGTCCAGGTCGTCCACGAACGACTTGTCGAGCTGGACGTCGTCGGCGTCGATGCCGGCGACCTCGTTCACGATCTCGGCGAGGTCGGCGCGGATCTCTTCGGTGGTGGCCATGCGGGGGTACTCCTTCGGTGGGTGGTGTGGGTGGTGCTGGGATCAGGGGACGACGACGACCTGCGCGGCGTACGCGAGGCCGGCGCCGAAGGCGACGAAGAGGGCGGTGTCGCCGCTCTTCGCGGTGCCCTCCTCGATCATCCGGTCGAGGGCGAGCGGGATCGACGCCGCCGAGGTGTTGCCCTGCTCGGCGATGTCGCGGGCGACCTGCACCCGCTCGGGCAGCTTCATCGAGCGCGCCATCGCGTCGATGATGCGCATGTTGGCCTGGTGGGGCACGAAGACGTCGAGGTCCTCGATCGCGACGCCGGCCCGGTCGAGCGCCTGCTGGCTGACCTTCGCCATGGCGAAGGAGGCCCAGCGGAAGACCGGGTTGCCCTGCATCGTCAGGTGCGGCATCACGCCGGAGCCCGGCGCGCCGGGGCTGCCGACGACGTCGCGCCAGTCCTCCCGCTGCCGGATCAAGTCGAACTGCTCGCCGTCGGAGCCCCAGACCACCGGGCCGATGCCGGGCTCCTCGCTGGGTCCGATCACGGCAGCGCCCGCACCGTCGGCGAAGATGAACGCCGTCCCGCGGTCGTGGACGTCGGTGATGTCGCTGAGCCGCTCGACGCCGATGACGAGCACGTGGCCGGCGCTGCCGCCCCGGACCATGTCGGCGCCCAGCGCGACGCCGTGGCAGAAGCCGGCACAGGCGGCCGAGATGTCGAACGCCGCGGCCTGGTTGGTGCCGAGCTCGTGCGCCACCGCGGTGGCGACGGCCGGGGTCTGCAGCAGGTGGCTGACGGTGGCGACGACCACGGCGTCGATCTGCTCGGGCGCGATGCCCGCGCGCTCGAGCGCGCGCCGTGAGGCCGCCACGCTCATCATCTGCACCGTCTCCTCGGGCATCGCCCAGCGGCGCTGCTTGATGCCGGAGCGCTGCTGGATCCACTCGTCGCTCGAGTCGATCGCGTCGACGACGTCGGCGTTGGGGACGATGCGCGAGGGGCGGTAGGCGCCGATCCCGAGGATCCGGGCGTTGGCTGCGCCGGTCGTGGACCTGATGCTCATGAGACCCCCTCGGGGTGCAGGCGGAGCAGGGGCTGGCCGGGGGAGACGAGGTCGCCGTCCTCGACGAGCCACTCGACGACCTGGCCGCCGTGCGGGGCGAGCACGCGGGTGTGGTCGCCACGGTTGGCGACCTCGCCGATCGGGGTGCCGGGGGCCAGCAGCTCCGCGCCGACGGCCTCGTCGGAGACGTGGAAGGTGCCCTTGGCGGGGGAGACGACCATCCGCCAGGTCGGCGTGGTCTCGATCTGGGAGGCCTCGCCGTGCTTCTCGACGAAGGCGCGGGCGTCGTCGAGCTGGTCGGGCGTCTTGAGGGCGAAGGTCTCCACGCCCTTCATCGCGCGCTTGGCGATGCCGGTGAGCGTCCCCGCGGGCGGCATCTCCAGCAGGCCGGTGACGCCGAGGTCGAGCATCGTCTCCATGCAGAGGTCCCAGCGCACGGGGTTGGCGATCTGGCCCACGATCCGGGCGAGCACGTCGCGGCCGTCGTGGACGACCTGGCCGTCCTTGTTGCTGATCACCGCGGTGCGCGCGTCGTGCGTCGAGACCGACCGGGCCAGCGTGCCGAGGTGGCCGACCGCCGGCGCCATGTGCTCGGTGTGGAAGGCGCCGGCGACGCTCAGCGGGATCAGCCGCGCCTTGGCCGGCGGCTCGTCGGCGAGGGCCTGCAGCTGCTCGAGGGTGCCTGCGGCGACCACCTGGCCGGGGCCGTTGTCGTTGGCGGGGGTCAGTCCGTGCTTGTCGAGCGTGGCCAGCACCTCCTCGCGGTCGCCGCCGAGGACCGCGGTCATGCCGGTCGGGGTGGCCGCGCTCGCGGCGGCCATGGCCCGGCCGCGCTCGCGGACGAGGACCATCGCCTGCTCGGCGGTGATCACCCGGGCACCGGCGGCGGCCGCGAGCTCGCCGACGCTGTGGCCGGCCACCGCCCCGATCCGCGCGAAGGCGTCGGCGGGGTGGGGGAACAACTCGAGCGCGGCGACCAGGCCGGTGGCAACCAGCAGCGGCTGGGCGACCTGGGTGTCGCGGATGGTCTCGGCGTCGGCGTGGGTGCCGAGGTCGGCCAGGTCGAGGCCGGCGACGGTCGAGAGCCACTCGAGGCGCGAGGCGAAGGTGCGGTCCTCGAGCCACGGTGCGAGGAAGCCGGGGGTCTGGGCCCCCTGGCCGGGAGCGACGATGACGAGCACGACCCCCACTGTGCCGAGTTGCGGCCCCGGACTCATCTCGGGCGCGCACGAATCTGACTCCCCGCCTTTGTAGGGTTCCTACAAAGACTCAGGCGCCGGCGGTGTCGTCGGTGCGGCCCGACTGGCGGCCCAGCACCAGGGCGATCTCCAGGGTGAACGCGTCCCGCGGGTCGGCGGGGTTGAAGCCCGTGAGCTCGGCGGCCTGGCGCAGCCGGTAGCGGACCGTGTTGGGGTGCACGAAGAGCACCCGGGCGGCGCCCTCGAGCGAGCCGCCGGCCGCGAAGTACGCCGTGAGCGTCTCGATCAGCGTGGACCGGGCCCGCAGCAGCGGCAGGTAGACCTCGTCGACGAGGTGGCGCCGCGCGTGACCGTCGCCGGCCAGGGCGCGCTCCGGGAGCAGCTCGTCGCTGCGTACCGGCCGAGGCGCGTCGGGCCAGCCGGACGCCGAGCGGTGGGCCGAGAGCGCCGCCCGGGCCGAGAGGTGCGCCCGGCTGAGGTCGTCGACGGACGGGCCCACCACGACCGGGCCCTCGCCGTACAGCGCGGCGACGGCCTCGGCGCCCTTGCGCAGGTCGGTGACGCCGCCGAGCACGACCACGAGGCGCTCGCCCTGGGTGCCGCACAGCGCGTCGAGGCCCGCGGCGTCGGCCGCGCGCCGTACCTCCTCGAAGAGGTCGGTCTGGGGACGGCGGGCCGGCACCGCGCCCAGCACCACGGCGACGTCGCCGCGGGAGGTCCACCCCAGCGCGCTGGCCCGTGACAGGACCGCCTCGTCGGCCTCGGCGCGGAGGACGGCGTCCACGACCAGGGCCTCGAGGCGGGCGTCCCAGGCGCCGCGCACCTCCGCGGCCCGCGCGTAGACCTCGGCCGTGGCGAAGGCGACCTCGCGGGCGTAGCGGAGGACGGCGGCGTGCACGTCGGGGGCGTCGGCCGGATCGACGATCTCGTCGATGTTGCGCTCGACGACCTCGATCGAGAGCCGGATCAGGTCGACGGTCTGCTGGAGGGTGATCACGCCCGCCAGGGCCCGGGGCGCGGCCCCGAACACCGACGCCGCGAGGGTGTCGGCGGCGGGGGAGCTGTCTCCCGGTCGGCGGTACCAGTCCACGAAGCTGCGGATGCCGGCCTGGACGATCAGGCTGACCCAGGAGCGGTCCTCGGCGCTCAGGTCCCGGAACCAGGTGAGGTCGTCGTCCATGCGCGCAGTGGCTGCGGTGCTGAGGGCCCCGGTGGCGCGGCGCAGGGCCTGCGCGGCGCGGGCGCGCGGGGCGGCGGCAGCGGTGGGGCTCACGGGTCGCAATCTAGACCACGGGGCACCCGTGGTGATTCTGTGGAGATCGGGTAACACCCCGGTGAATCAAGGGATTCGGCCTCCCCAACGGACGGTTCCTCTGATTGAATCCCGGCATACCGTCGATCCCGTCAGGGGGACCAGTGACCGGCAGCCCGCACGAGGTGCAGTACGTCACGATCCACGGGCACCGGCGCGCGTTCGTCAAGGCCGGCTCCGGGCCGGTGATCCTCCTGATGCACGGCCTCGGCTGCGACCACACCACGTGGGAGCCGGTGATCGACACCCTCTCCCGCCGCTACACCGTGATCGCCCCCGACCTGCTCGGCCACGGCGCGTCCGACAAGCCGCGGGCCGACTACAGCGTCGGCGGCTACGCCAACGGGATGCGCGACCTGCTGACCGTGCTCGGCTACGACAAGGCGACCGTGATCGGGCACAGCTTCGGCGGGGGCGTCGCCATGCAGTTCGCCTACCAGTTCCCCGAGCGCACCGAGCGGCTGGTGCTGGTCGCCTCCGGCGGCCTCGGGCCCGAGGTGACGCCGGCGATCCGCGCGATCACCACGCCGGGCTTCGAGCAGCTGATGGCGGTGCTGACGCTGCCGGGCCTCCGGCACGCCGGTGTCGCCGGCCTGCGGGCGCTCTCGCGCTCGCCGCTCCCGGCCGCCCGCGACCTCGACGAGGTCGCCACCATCTTCGACTCGTTCAAGGACCCCGCCGCCCGCCACGCGATCCGGCACGTGGTGCGGGCCGTGGTCGACTGGCGTGGCCAGATCATCACGATGTCCGACCGTGCCTACCTGACCCAGGCGATGCCGATGTGCGTGATCTGGGGCCGCGACGACCAGGTGCTCCCGGTGCGTCACGCCAACAACGCCGCCCGCGTCGCGCCGAAGGCCCGGGTCGAGGTGATCTCCAACGCCGGGCACTTCCCCCACAAGGACCACCCCCACCGTTTCGCCAAGGTGGTCAACGAGTTCATCCGCTCGACCCAGCCCGCGACCTACTCCCGCACGCGGTTCCGCTCGCTGCTGCGCACCGGCCACGACGCCGCCCCGCTGGCCAGCGTCACCGACATCACCAGCGCCTGAATCGCACTGACCCGCCGTTAGTTGACGGCGGGTCAGCGTGGATCAGGCGTCGCCACCCTCCTGCTTGACGTCGGCGACGGCGGTGGGGTCGTCGATGCGGTACTTCGCGAATGCCTCGGTGACCTTCTCGCGGGGGATCTCGCCGGCGTCGGCGAGGGCCGCGAGGGCCTGGACCACGACCGACTGGGCGTCGACCTGGAAGTAGCGCCGGGCGGCGGGGCGGGTGTCGGCGAAGCCGAAGCCGTCGGTGCCCAGGACGCGGTAGTCGGCCGGGACCCAGCGCGCGATCTGCAGCGGTACGGCGCACATGTAGTCGGAGACCGCCACGACCGGACCGGGCGTGCCCTCGAGCTTGTCCGCGACGTACGACGTGCGGGCCGACTCGCCGGGGTGGTTGAGGTTCCACTGCTCGGCCGAGACGGCGTCGCGGGCCAGCTCGTTCCACGAGGTGACCGACCAGGTGTCGGCGCCCACGCCCCAGTCGTCGCGCAGGATCCGCGCCGCGTCGGCGATCCACGGGAACCCGACGCCCGAGGCGAGCAGCGTGACCCGCGGGCCCTCGCCCTCGGTCGAGCTGCCGCTGACCCGGTGGAGGCCGCGCAGGATGCCCTCGGCGTCGACGTCCTCGGGCTCCGCGGGCTGCGCCACGGGCTCGTTGTAGACGGTGAGGTAGAAGATGACGTCCTCGGCCGCGTCGCCGTACATCCGCTCGAGACCCGACTTCATGATGTGGCTGATCTCGTAGGCGAACGCCGGGTCGTAGTGCACGACGGCGGGGTTGGTCGCCGCGATGAGCGGCGAGTGGCCGTCGGCGTGCTGCAGGCCCTCGCCGGTGAGCGTGGTGCGGCCGGCGGTGGCGCCGATCAGGAACCCGCGCGCGAGCTGGTCGGCCATCGCCCAGAGGGAGTCGCCGGTGCGCTGGAAGCCGAACATCGAGTAGAAGATGTAGAACGGGATCATGTGCTCGCCGTGCGTGGAGTACGCCGAGCCCGCGGCGGTCGCGGAGGCCACCGCACCCGCCTCGGAGATGCCCTCGTGGAGCATCTGGCCCTGGGCCGACTCCTTGTAGGAGAGCAACAACTTGCGGTCGACCGACTCGTACTGCTGGCCGCCCGGGTTGTAGACCTTGGCGCTCGGGAACATCGAGTCCATGCCGAAGGTGCGGTACTCGTCGGGGGCGATCGGCACGATCCGCTTGCCGATCTCGGGGTCCTTCATCCAGTCCTTGAGCAGCCGGACGAGGGCCATCGTGGTCGCGATGGCGTTCTTGCCCGAGCCCTGCTTCAGCTCGTCGTAGACCTCGTCGGCGGGGAGCTTGAGCGGGTTGGCCCGCACCAGGCGGCGCGGCACCGACCCGCCGAGCTGGCGGCGTCGCTCGAGCATGTACTCGATCTCCGGCGCGTCGGCGCCCGGGTGGAAGAACGGCGCGGCGCCGGTCTCCTCGTAGGAGCGGTCGAGGTCGCGGTCGGAGATGGGCAGGCGGAGCCGGTCGCGGTACTTCTTCAGGTCGTCCGGCGTCAGCTTCTTCATCTGGTGGGTGGCGTTCTTGCCCTCGAGGGCGTCGATCGTCCAGCCCTTGATGGTCTTGGCCAGGATCACCGTGGGCTGGCCGACGTGGCGGGTGGCCGCGTCGAACGCGGCGTACACCTTGCGGTAGTCGTGACCGCCGCGCGGCAGCTTCATGATCTGGTCGTCGGTCATGTGCTCGACCATCCGGCGCAACCGTGGGTCGCCGCCGAAGAAGTGGTCGCGGATGTAGGCGCCGTCCTCGGTGGAGTAGGTCTGGAACTGCCCGTCCGGCGTGGTGTTCATCCGGTTGACCAGGACGCCGTCGACGTCCTTGGCGAGCAGGGCGTCCCACTCGCGGCCCCAGACCACCTTGATCACGTTCCAGCCGGCGCCGCGGAAGTTCGCCTCCAGCTCCTGGATGATCTTGCCGTTGCCGGTGACCGGGCCGTCGAGCTGCTGGAGGTTGCAGTTGATGACCCAGGTCAGGTTGTCGAGCTCCTCGCGGGCCGCGACGCGGATCGCGCCCAGCGACTCGGGCTCGGCCATCTCGCCGTCACCCATGAAGGCCCAGACGCGCTGCTGGTCGGTGGTCTTGATGCCGCGGTTGTGCAGGTAGCGGTTGAACCGGGCCTGGTAGATCGAGTTGATCGCCGTGAGGCCCATCGAGACGGTGGGGAACTCCCAGAAGTCCGGCATCAGCCGGGGGTGGGGGTAGGACGGCAGGCCCTGGCCCGGACCGTGCTGCACCTCCTGGCGGAAGCGGGAGAGCTGGGTCTCGGTGAGCCGACCCTCGAGGTAGGCCCGGGCGTAGACGCCGGGGGAGCCGTGGCCCTGGATGTAGACCTGGTCGCCGCCGCCGGGGTGGTCCTTGCCGCGGAAGAAGTGGTTGAAGCCGACCTCGTAGAGCGAGGCCGAGGACTGGTACGTCGCGATGTGGCCGCCGACCTCGAGACCCTTGCGGTTCGCACTGGAGACCATGACCGCGGCGTTCCAGCGCAGGAACGCACGGATCCGGCGCTCGGTCTCCTCGTCGCCGGGGAACCACGGCTCGCGCTCGGGCGGGATGGTGTTGATGTAGTCGGTGGACCGGAGCGAGGGCACCCCGACCTGCTGGGCGCGCGCCCGCTCGAGCAGGCGCAGCATCACGTAGCGGGCCCGCTCGCGGCCACGCTCGTCGACCATCGCGTCGAGCGAGGCGAGCCACTCGTGGGTCTCGTCGGGGTCGATGTCCGGGAGCTGGGTCGGCAGGCCCTCGTGGATGACGGGGCGAGTCGACCGGTCCGACGTGGTGGCGGAGGCTGCAGGGGTGGTGCTGCCGTCGTGGGGGGAGACGTCATCGGTCACCCGCCCATCGTTGCACGCAGGGCTGGACCACGAAATTTACCGGCGGGTAGCCGCCGGCGGCGCCTCGCGGAGCGGACACGGGTTGCGCGGCAGGGTCAACTCCGCTGGACTACTGCACACGGTCCGACCTGCGACGACGCGGGACGGGCCGCCCACGACCGACGAGACAGGCCAGACACACACGGATGATGGAGGAGATGGTGAGCGCGACCGCGGGTGGCGAGTCCACCCGGACCGGGGACCCGGTCGGCACGAGCCCTGCCGACCGGCTGGGGTTCAGCAAGGGGATGGTGGTCCAGGAGCTCGGCTGGGACTCCGACACCGACGACGAGCTGCGGGTTGCGATCGAGGACGCCATCGACGCCGACCTGGTCGACGGCGACTACGGCAACGTGGTCGACGCGGTGCTGCTGTGGTGGCGCCGGGAGGACGGTGACCTGGTCGACGGTCTCGTCGACGCGCTGACCGACCTGGTGGGCGGCGGCGCGATCTGGCTGCTGACGCCCAAGGTGGGGCGTCCCGGGTCGCTGGACCCGGCCGACATCGCCGAGGCGGCCCCGATCGCCGGGCTCTCGCAGACCACCAGCGCGGCCGTGAGCAAGGACTGGTCGGCGATCCGGCTGGTGGCGCCCAAGACGCCTACCTGAGCGGCGGTCGCACCGCGACCCGTCGTACGACACCCACCGGTCGGGCCTGCCTGCCCGCACACCGAGAGGATCCCCGCTGTTGCCGATCGCCACGACCCTCCTCACCCGCGCGACGGCGACCGGGACCGGCCTCAAGGTGCTCGGGAGGACAGGCATCGTCCGGCCCTACTCACCGGTCGCGCTGGCCCGCGTCGGCAAGGCGGTCAAGGAGTGGGGGACCGGCCCGGCGGGCGGCTTCACCGCGATGGCCCTGCTCACGCCGCAGCAGGTGGCGATCGTCGACGAGCTCGGTGAGCTGACCTGCCTCGAGGTGCACCAGCGCTCCAACGCCCTGGCCCGCGCCCTGGCCGAGCGCGGCGTCGGCGAGGGCGACAGCGTCGCCGTGATGTGCCGCAACCACCGCGGCTTCGTCGACGTCAGCATCGCGGTGTCCAAGCTCGGCGCCGACGTGCTCTACCTCAACACCGCGTTCGCGGGGCCGCAGCTCGTCGACGTCCTCGAGCGTGAGCAGCCCCGGGTCGTCGTCCACGACGAGGAGTTCACCGAGCTGCTGGCGCAGGCGCACAGCCGGCGCCGGATCATCGCCTGGACCGACTCCGACCAGCCCGATCCGGACGTCGAGACGCTCGAGGCGCTGATCGCGGACCACGCCAGCGACGACCACGAGCCGCCGCGGCGACGCGGCCGCATCGTGATCCTCACCTCGGGCACGACGGGCACGCCGAAGGGCGCCCCGCGCAACGAGGCCGGCATCGAGGCGGCGGTGGCGCTGCTGTCGCGGATGCCGCTGCGGCGCGGCTGGCGCACCCACATCGCCGCCCCGCTCTTCCACACCTGGGGCTTCGCCCACCTCGCGCTGGCGATGCTGCTCGGCTCGACCGTGGTGCTGCGGCGACGCTTCGACGCCGAGGAGTGCCTGCGCACGGCCCGCGCCGAGCGGTGCGACTCGCTGGTGGTGATCCCGGTGATGCTCCAGCGGATCCTGGCCCTGCCCGAGGAGACGCTGCACCAGTACGACCTGCCACGGCTCAAGGTCGTCGCCTGCTCGGGCTCGGCGCTGCCCGGCGACCTCGCGCTGGACTGGATGGACCACTTCGGGGACAACCTCTACAACATCTACGGCTCCACCGAGGTCGCCTACGCCTCCATCGCCACGCCCGAGGACCTGCGCGCTGCGCCCGACTCGGCCGGGAAACCGCCGTTCGCCACGGTCGTGAAGATCCTCGACCCCGAGGGCCGCCCGGTGCCCGACGGCGAGCCCGGACGGATCTTCGTCGGCAACGGGCTCCTCTTCGAGGGCTACACCGGCGGCGGGCACAAGGAGGTCGTCGACGGCCTGATGTCGTCGGGCGACGTGGGCCGCTTCGACGCGGACGGCCGGCTCTTCGTCGAGGGTCGCGACGACGAGATGATCGTCTCCGGCGGCGAGAACGTCTTCCCCAAGGAGGTCGAGGACTGCCTCGCCCGCCACGAGGCCGTGGACGAGGTGGCCGCGATCGGGGTCGACGACGCCGACTACGGCAAGCGGCTCAAGGCGTTCGTCGCGCTGCGTCCCGGCGCGCAGGTCACCGAGGACGACCTCAAGGCCTGGGTGAAGCAGAACCTCGCCCGCTACAAGGTGCCGCGCGAGATCGTCTTCCTGCCGGAGCTGCCGCGCAACGCCACCGGCAAGGTCCTCAAGCGCGAGCTGGCCGAGCAGTGAGCGGCCAGGGCCCCACGGCCGGCGAGGGACTGCCCGTCGGCTCCGTCGCCCCGGACTTCTCCCTGCGCGACCAGTTCGGGCAGGACGTCAGGCTCTCGGAGTTCCGGGGCCGCAAGGCGGTGGCGCTGGTCTTCTACCCCTTCGCCTTCTCGGGGGTGTGCACGGGCGAGATGGCCGGCATCCGGCAGCGGCTGGCGTCGTTCCTGACCTTCGACACCGAGATCCTCGCGATCTCGTGCGACCCGGTCTACGCGCTCCGGGCGTGGGCCGACCAGGACGGCCTGAACTTCCCCCTGCTCTCGGACTTCTGGCCGCACGGCGAGGTCACCCGGGCGTACGGCGTCTTCGACGAGGTCCGCGGTGCGCCCCGGCGCTCGTCGTACACCGTGGACAAGGAGGGGATCGTGCGCTGGGCGGTGCACAACGCCAACCCGGAGGGCCGCGACCTCGACGAGCACGTGGCCCGTCTCCAGGCTCTGGCCTAGACCACTACGAAGAAGTTATTTGAAAGTGCGGACAGGGTTTGGCGTCGCCGTCTATGGTTCTTCTCGTCGAGCCGCTGGTGACCCGAGACGCCAGCGGCTCGACTTTTCTCATTTCCGGGCCGGACGACCTCGACGTCGCCGTCCCGACGGCGTCCGGTGGTGGGCGCAGAGGGGATCGAACCCCCGACATCTTGCTTGTAAGGCAAGCGCTCTACCGCTGAGCTATGCGCCCCGGGGAATCGCGCGCACAGACTAGTCGTGCCTGCGGGCAACCTGCTCGCTCCCCCCGCCGTGGTCCCCTTGCCAAGGGGCAGGCAGACTCGCAAGGGTGGAGCACTCATCGGGAGGAAGGCACCACATGGCGGAAACGTTCGGCATCGCCGGGCGGCTGGACGGGCAGCGCGTGCTGCTCACGGGGGCAACCGGGTTCGTGGGGGAGGCCCTGCTGCACCTGCTCCTGAGCGAGGTGCCGGGCTGCCACGTCACCCTGCTGGTCCGTGCCCGCGGCTCGCAGCCGGCCGAGCAGCGCGTGCGCGCGCTGGTCGGCAAGCCGATCTTCGCCGACGTCGTCGAGGCGGCCGGTGGGCTCGACGCCCTGCTCGCCGCTCGCCTGCGGGTGATCGAGGGCGACCTGGCCGTCACGCCTCCGCTGCCCGACGACCTCGACGCCGTCGTGCACTGCGCCGGCGACGTGTCGTTCGACCCGCCGGTCGACGAGGGCTTCCGCACCAACGTCGTCGGCACCCGCGAGCTGCTGGCCCGGGTGCGCGAGATCGGGCCCGACGTCCACTACGTGCACATCTCCACGGCGTACGTCGCAGGGAGGCGCCGCGGCACCATCCCGGAGGCGCCGGTCGAGCACGCCGTCGACCTCGAGGCCGAGCTGGCGTGGGGCCTGGCCCAGCGCGAGGTGGTCGAGCACCGCAGCCGCGGCACCGAGGTCCTGGTCCGCGAGCGCAAGAAGGCCGAGAAGGAGCACTCGCGCGCCGGCATGCTCACCGCGGCCGCGGCGACCGAGGAGGCCCGCCGTGCGTGGGTCAAGGAGGAGCTGGTGCGCGTCGGCACCGAGCGGGCGCGCAGCCTGGGCTGGACCGACTGCTACACCTTCACCAAGGCGCTCGGCGAGCGCGTGGTCGAGGCACACGCAGCCGAGGGACACGTGGTCTCGGTCGTGCGGCCCAGCATCATCGAGTCGGCGCTCGTGAAGCCCTACCCGGGCTGGATCGAAGGCTTCAAGATGGCCGAGCCGCTGATCCTGGCCTACGGGCGCGGCGAGCTGCCGGAGTTCCCGTCGTCCGCCGACACCATCGTCGACATCGTGCCGGTCGACCACGTCGTGGCCGCGATCGTCGGCGTGCTGGCCTTCCCGCCCGAGCGCGGCGAGCCGGCCTTCTTCCACGTCTCCTCGGGCGACCGCAACCCGCTCACCTTCAGCGTGCTCTACGACGTCGTCCGCGGCTACTTCGACGACCACCCGTTCGCGGCCACCGACCGCGGCGCGGTGCGGCTGCCGGAGTGGCGGTTCCCGGGTCCCCACTCGGTGGAGCGGCTGCTGACGACGAGCGAGCGGGCCTACAAGGTCGCCGACTACGTGCTCGGCCGCGCGCCCCGCGGCGACCGCACCCGCGAGCTCGCCCGCAAGCTCGACCAGCAGGGCCGCCGGCTGGAGTTCCTGCGCCGCTACCTCGACCTCTACCGCGAGTACGCGCAGGCCGAGCTGCGCTTCTCCGACCAGCACACACTGGCGCTCTACCGCTCGCTGTCGCCCGACGACCAGGAGCGCTTCGCCTTCGACACCGCGGTCGTCGACTGGCCCCACTACCTCGGCGAGGTGCACTGCCCGGCCGTGACCGCGCCGATCCGGCGGCTCGACGAGGTGCGAGCCGCGCGCCGCAAGGCCGGACCGGTGGGGCTGAAGACGCTGCCGCAGCGCGACGTGGCCCCCTCGACCGGCCCGACCGGCGTGGCCGCGTTCTTCGACATGGACGGGACGCTGCTGTCGTCCAACGTCATCGAGACCTACCTCTGGATGCGGCTGCGCGAGCTGTCGGGCACCGAGCGGTTCGCCGAGCTGAGCCGGATCGCGGCCCGGGTGCCGAGCCTGGTGCGCGCCGAGCGGCGCGAGCGCAGCGCGTTCCTGCGCTCGATCTACCGCGAGTACGCCGGGGCCCGGCTCGCCGACCTCGAGGCGGTCGCCGACGCCGAGCTCACCGACCACGTGCTCGCCCGCCTCGCCCCGGCCGCCGTACGGCGCATCCGCGAGCACCGCGCCGCCGGCCACCGCACGGTGCTGATCACCGGGGCGATCCGGCCGCTGACCCGGCCGCTCGCGCCGCTCTTCGACCACGTCGAGGCGGCCGAGCTGGCCGTGGACTCCCGTGGCGTGTGCACCGGCTTCCTCGAGGCGTCCCCGCTCGTCGGCGAGTCGCGGTCGGCGTGGATGCACGCGTGGGCGCGCGACAACGGCATCGACATGGCGAAGTCGTTCGGCTACGCCGACTCCCACTCCGACCTGCCGCTGCTGGCGGCGGTCGGCAACCCGGTCGCCGTGCGTCCCGACGTGTCGCTCTACCGCCACGCCAAGAAGGCACGCTGGCCGATCGTCGACTGGGCCAGCCCGCCGGCGACGGCGCGCTCGCTCAACCCGGCAGGTGACCGCGCATGATGCTCGCGCTCGAGATGTTCCGCTCGCCCGCGCGGCACGCTGCCGGCCGGGTGGTGGGCGGTCGGCTGCCGATGGCGCTGTCCGGCTTCGCCGCCCCGCTGCGACTGGTCACGATCGACGAGCCCCGCGTGCGGCGGCCCGGGTGGGCGCGGCTGCGCACCCGGCTCTCCGGGATCTGCGGCTCCGACCTCGGGGCGCTCTCCGGCAGGACCAGCCTCTACTTCTCGGCCGTGGTGTCGATGCCGTTCGTGCCGGGGCACGAGGTCGTGGCCGAGCTGCTCGACGACTGCGAGGACCTGCCCGCGGGCACCCGGGTCGTGGTCGACTCGGTGCTCACCTGCGCGGCGCGGGGCGTCGAGCCGTGCGAGGCCTGCGCGGTCGGCGCCACCAACCGCTGCTCCCGGATCACCGTGGGCCACCTCGCCCCGGGCCTGCAGACCGGCTTCTGCAAGGACACCGGCGGCGGCTGGGGCCAGGTGCTCGCGGCGCACCGCAGCCAGCTGCACGCGGTGCCCGAGGGCTTCTCCGACGAGCAGGCGATCCTGGTCGAGCCGCTGGCCTGCGCCGTGCACACCGCCCTGGCCGCCCGGGTCGGGCCCAACGACCGCGTGCTGGTCAGCGGAGCCGGGTCGGTCGGGCTCTTCGCCACCCATGCGCTGCGCCAGCTCACCTCCGCCGGCGAGATCATGGTCGTCGCCAAGCACGCCCACCAGCGCGAGCTGGCCCGCGAGCTCGGCGCCACCGAGGTGGTCGCGCCCGACGAGGTGCTGCGCCGCGTGCGTCGTTCGACGGGCGCCTTCCAGGTCAAGCCCCAGCTCGGCTCGCCGTACCTGCTCGGCGGCATGGACGTCGCGATCGACGCGGTCGGCAGCCGGCAGTCGCTGGAGACCGCACTCCACGCGACCCGCGCCGGCGGTCGCGTGGTGCTCTCCGGCATGCCCGCGCCCGCCGACCTGTCGGCGGCGTGGTTCCGCGAGCTCGAGGTCGTCGGCAGCTACGCCTCGGCCCGGCACGAGGAGGGCGCCGGCGGCCGCGGTGCTTTCGACGTCGCGCTCGGGCTGGCCGCCGCCGACGCCGTCCAGCAGATCGCCAAGGGCGTCGCCGCCTACCCGCTGCACCGCTGGCGCGAGGCGCTCGACCACGCCCACTCCGCCGGTCGGCTCGGCACCGTCAAAGTCGCCTTCGACCCCCGTAGCAACGCCTGAGGAGCACCTGACATGTCTCGCCCCGGTTTCGTCCTCGAGGTGGACGACCGCACCCCGCCGCTCATCGTGCACGAGGGCCAGGGGTTCCGGCTGGAGAACTTCCCGCTCGGCACCCGCGTCGTCTACCCGCCCGAGTCGCTGCCCACCGTGCCCGACGTCGACGAGGCGATCCGCGACGCGCTGCTGCACCCCGTCGACTCCGAGCCGCTGCCCGCGCTGCTGCGGGCCGGCATGCGGCTGACCATCGCCTTCGACGACCTGTCGCTGCCGCTGCCGACGATGCGCAAGCCCGACATCCGGCAGCGGATCATCGAGCAGGTGCTGACCATGGCCGCCGACGCGGGCGTGGACGACGTCGAGCTGGTCGCCGCCAACGCGCTGCACCGGCGGATGACGCCCGCCGAGCTCAAGCACATCGTGGGCGAGCGCGTGTTCCGCTCGTTCTTCCCCCAGGGCCTGCTCACCAACCACGACGCCGAGGACCACGACAACCTGCTCCACATCGGGATGACCGAGAAGGGCGAGGACGTCGAGATCAACCGGCGGGCCGCGGAGTCCGACCTGCTGGTCTACGTCAACGTCAACCTCGTCGCCATGGACGGCGGGCACAAGTCGGTGCCGATCGGTCTGGCGTCCTACAAGTCGCTGCGCCACCACCACAACGCGAAGACGATGGTCCGCTCGCACTCCTTCATGGACCACACGAAGTCGCACCTGCACCACTCCGCGTGGCGGATGGGCCGGATGCTCAAGGACCACCTGCGGATCTTCCAGATCGAGACCACCCTCGACCAGGAGGTCTTCCCCTCGCCCTACGAGTTCCTCATGAAGCGCGAGTGGGAGTGGTCGCTGCGCGACCAGGCCACCATGCTCGCCATGAAGCGCGGCCTCGCGGTCGCCCCCGACCGGCTGCGGCACAAGCTCTTCCACGACCTGCGCGCGCCCTACGGCCTGACCGGCATCAACGCCGGTGAGACCGAGGCCGTGCACGACCGGACCATCGAGATGGTGCACCGCCAGCAGCTCGTCGAGGTGCAGGGCCAGTCCGACGTGCTGGTGATGGGGGTGCCCTATCTCGGCCCCTACAACGTCAGCTCGTCGCTCAACCCGATCCTCGCGACCTGCCTGGGGCTGGGCTACTACTTCAACTCCTACCGCGGGGCGCCCGTCGTACGGCGCGGAGGCGCGGTGATCCTCTACCACCCGCTCAACGAGGGCTTCAACCAGCTGCACCACCCGTCGTACGTCGACTTCTACGAGGAGGTGCTCGCCGAGTCGACCGATCCGGTCGTGGTGGGGGAGAAGTACGAGCAGCAGTTCGCGACCGACCCCTGGTACATCCACCTCTACCGCACCTCGCACGCCTACCACGGCGTCCACCCGTTCTACATGTGGTACTGGGCGGCGCACGCGATGGACCACGTCGACGAGGTGATCTGGGTCGGTGCGGACCGCCGCGTCGCGCAGCGGCTCGGCTTCCGCGCGGCGACGACGCTCGCGGACGCGCTGGAGATGGCGTCGGGGACGGTCGGGACCAACCCGTCGATCACCTACCTGCACAACCCTCCGCAGATCCTCGCGGACGTGCGGGTCTGAGGCGGTCGGGCATGGGATTCGTCCAGGACTCGGTCGACGACGTCCGCCAGGTCGCGCGCGGCTGGCGCTGGGGCCGACGCTCGCAGGTGCCGCGCTCGGCCGAGCCGTTCGTGCCGCCGCAGGCGCAGACGGTCTTTCCCTCGGAGTGGTCGCGGCGCAAGCCCGCCATGGCGGCCCGCGAGGTCGCCCAGAAGGTCGGCCTCGAGCCGCTCTTCCGCTCGCAGGTGCGCACCCGGGTCGAGGGGCTCGACATCCTCGAGCGCACGCAGGGGCCGGTCATCTTCGTGGCCAACCACGCCTCGCACCTCGACACCCCGCTGATCCTGCTCTCGCTGCCCGACGCGTGGCGACGCCGTACGGCGGTGGCGGCCGCGGCCGACTACTTCTTCGACACCTGGTGGCGGGCGGTCGGCTCGGCGCTGGTCTTCAACACCTTCCCGATCGAGCGGCACGGCGGCACCATGTCGGCGACGCCCGGCGAGGTGCTCGCCGACGGCTGGAGCCTGGTGATCTTCCCCGAGGGCACCCGCTCGCAGGACGGTTGGGTCGGCCGGTTCCGCATGGGTGCGGCGTTCCTCGCCTGCGAGCACGACGTGCCGGTGATCCCGGTCGCCCACCGAGGCACGTTCGCGGCGATGCCGCGCGGCCAGGGCTGGCCGAGCCCCGGTCGACGGCAGCTGACGATCCGCTTCGGCGAGCCGATCCGGCCCGAGCCGGGGGAGTCGCCGCGTACGTTCGCGCCCAAGGTGCGGTCCGCGATCGCCGCGCTGCTCGACGAGGACTCCACCACCTGGTGGGACGCGCGGCGTCGTGCCGCCCTCGACGCGACCCCTGACCCCGGCGGTCCCGATGTCGCGCCGTGGCGCCGGGTGTGGGCGCAGAGCGCCTCCCCGCCGACCTCCGCGGTCCCGCGGATCTCGGCCTGGCGGCGCCGCTGAGGGCTCGCCCCATCCGGTCGGTCCCCTGCTCCGAACTCCCTGTGGCGTGCGCCACACCGGTGACGCTCGCGATCCGAGGACAGTGAGAGCCAGATGAGCGACACCAGCAGGAGGAGATTCCTAGCCGCGGCGGGGGCCGGCACCGCGGCGGGAGCCGTCGGACTGACGGCGTCGACGGCGGCTGCGGCGACGCGCCGCCCCGACGCGGCCCAGGAGGCCGTCGTCGCCGACGTCGCCGACCACCGGTCGAGCGAGGTGCGGCTCATGGTCGGCGAGCGTGAGGTGGCCGTCCACGACCGCGACCTCGCCGTCCGGATCCTCAACGCGGCAGGGGGAAGGTGACATGTCGTCCCACCGCGAAGCACCCGAGATCTCGAAGGACCCCGTCGCCGACGGCACCGACACCTACGCGTTCGTCAGCCCCGACGAGCCCGACACCGTCACCCTGATCGCCAACGACATCCCCCGCCGGAGGATGAGGACCACGGTCGGGCCCGGCTTCCTCCCCGATGCAGATGTCCCGGGCCCGACCGTGCCACCCCTGCTGTGCGGCCCCCGGTAGGTTCGTGACCACACGAAACCGAGGGAGGCCCGCGTGAGCGAGGGTGTGATCGAGCTCGACCCCGGCCAGGAGGTCGAGCTGGCCGATGCCGAGGGCAAGCCCCTGGCCCGGCTCCGGATGGGCGTCGGCTGGGACAAGGAGCGCACGGCCGGCTTCATCGGCACCGGGGCGCCCGACGTCGACCTCGACGCGACGGCGGTGCAGTTCACCGGCGACCAGCTCTTCGACATCGCGTTCTACAACAACCTCGCCACGCGCGACGGGTCCGTGGTCCACCAGGGTGACAACACCACGGGCAGCGGCACGGGCGACGACGAGGTGATCACCGTCGACCTCGCCCGGGTGCACCCACCGGTCGACACGATCATCTTCCTGGTCAGCAGCTACCAGGGCCACTCCATGGAGTGGGTCCGCAACGCCTACTGCCGCGTCGTCGACGACGAGACCGACGTCGAGCTGGCCCGGTTCACGCTCACGGCCGGCGTGCCGGAGACCGGTCTGGTGCTCGCCAAGCTGGTGCGCCGCGCGGCCGGCGACGGCGGCGGCTGGATGGTCGAGGCCATCGGCCGCGGGATCGCGGTGACGGTGCCCTCCCGGGCGGTCGACAAGCTGCGGCCCTTCGTCTGAGGGGGCGTCGACGGTGGCGGAGGGTTTCGACCGGTCCGACTGGGAACGACGCTGGGTGCAGGTGCTGCGCGAGCACCCCGACACGGTGGCCGCGCGGCCGCCGAACGCCGACCTGGTCGCCCTGGTGGGCGACCTGCACGGGGACCTGCCGCCCGGCTACGCCCTCGACGCCGGCTGCGGGCACGGCGCGGAGGCGATCTGGATGGCCGCGGCCGGGTGGGACGTGACGGCGCTCGACTTCTCGCCGTCGGCCCTCGAGCACGGGCGGGCCACCGCCGCGGCGCTGGGCGACGACGTGGGCGGCCGGATCTCGTGGGTCGAGGGCGACCTGGGCACCTGGACGCCGCCGGCCGCGACGTACGACCTCGTCAGCTGCCTCTACGTGCACGTCGCGGGGTCGGTCGTCGACCTCGTCCGTCGCCTGGCCTCGGGTGTCGCCCCCGGGGGCACGCTGTTCATGCTCGGCCACCAGCCGGTCGACCCCGCCACCGGCCGGCCGAGCCCGGCGGCGGGTCAGGTGCAGGTCACGGTCGAGGGCGCGCTGGAGGCGCTCGACGCCGAGGAGTGGGACGTCGTCGCCGAGGAGCGTCCGCGCGCGATCGCCGGCACCGGGGTCGACGCCGTCGTGCGCGCGGTCCGTCGGGCCTGACGGCGCGGGTCAGGGCTTGGTGGCCAGGGTCAGCGCGAAGTCGCCGGCCCGGTCCGTCCAGACCCGGGTCACCTCGAGCCCGGCCTGTTCGAGCTCGCCCGCGATCCTGCTGACGCGGAACTTGGTGGAGATCTCGACCCGGATCTCCTCGCCGACAGCCAGGTCGAGCACGAGGTCGGCCCCCGGGAGGGTCACCCGCTGGGGGACCTCGGACCTCAGCCTCATGTCCATGCGCTCCATGTGCGCGTCCCAGAAGGGGATGTAGGAGAACGCCTCGGGGTCGAAGTCGGCACCGAGCTCGCGGTTGAGGACGAGGAGTGCGTTGCCGATGAAGGCGGCGGTGAGGCCCTCGTCGTCGTCGTAGGCGGCCAGGAGCCGGTCGACGCTCTTGACCAGGTCGGTGCCGAGCAGGACCGAGTCGCCCGGCTCGAGCAGGTCGGCCAGGGCGCCCAGGAAGGCGCGCCTCTCCTCGAGGTAGAGGTTGCCGATCGTGCCGCCGAGGAAGGCGACCATCCGGCGCCCTCCGCGGGGGAGGTGGGCGAGGTGCAGCGTGAAGTCTCCGACGACGGCGGCCACCTCGAGGCCCGGGTAGCGCTGCGAGATCTGGTGGGCGGCCTCGCGCAGGGTCTGCTCCGCCACGTCGACGGGGGCGAACCGGGTCAGCTGCCCGTCGGCGGTGAACGCGTCGAGCAGCAGACGGGTCTTCTCGCTCGTGCCGGAGCCCAGCTCCACCAGCGTGGTGGCGCCGCTGGCCTGCGCGATGTCGGCCGCGTGGGACACGAGGATCGAGCGCTCGGCCTCGAAGGGGTAGTAGTCCGGGAGCCGGGTGATCTCCTCGAACAGCGCGGCACCCCGGTCGTCGTAGAGCCACTTGGGCGGGAGCGTGCGGGGATGGCGGCTCAGGCCGCGGCGCACGTCCTCGACGAGACCGCCGGCCGCCCAGTCGGGGTCGAGCACGACGGTGACCTCGGGCTTGCCCGCCCCGGTCACCGGGCCACCCCGCCTGTCGGTGCCCCGCCGTCGGCGAGCCTCACCCCGGACAGGGCCCAGCGTGACCCGGGCGGGAAGAAGTTGCGGTAGCTGGGGCGGGTGTGTCCGGCCGGGGTGAGCGCGCAGCCGCCGCGCAGGACCATCTGGCCGGACATGAACTTCCCGTTGTACTCGCCGATGGCTCCGTCGGCCGGGTGGAAGCCGGGGTAGGGGAGGTAGGCCGAGGAGGTCCACTCCCAGCAGTCGCCGTAGGCCTGGCGCAGCCGGCCGGTCGCCGGCCCGGCCGCTCGCGGGTGGTAGGTCTCGAGGTCGGCGAGGTTGCCGGTCACGTCGCCGCCGGCCGCACGGACGCCGTGCTCCCACTCGGCCTCGGTCGGCAGCCGCTTGCCCGCCCACGCGGCGTACGCGTCTGCCTCGTAGTGGCTGACGTGGCCGACCGGCAGTCCGGGGTCGACCGGCCAGGTCCCGTGGAGCGTGTGCTCGAGCCAGACCCCGTCGGCCTCGACCCAGTAGAAGGGAGCCCGCCAGCCCTCGGACTGCACCCGGGCCCAGCCGTCGGACAGCCACAGGTCGGCGCGTCGGTAGCCGCCGTCGGCCATGAAGGCCAACCACTCCCCGTTGGTCACCAGACGGTCGGCGAGCCGGTAGGGCTCGAGGTAGACCTGGTGCTCGGGGAGCTCGTTGTCGAAGCTGAACCCGGCTCCCCGGTGCCCGATCTCGACGAGCCCACCCTCGACGTCCACCCACCCGAGCCGGTCGGGCTCGGTGGGCGCCGACGGCGCCCCGCCGTAGACCGGCTGGAGGGGATTGAGCGAGAGGACGTGCTTGATGTCCATGAGCAGGAGCTCCTGGTGCTGCTGCTCGTGGTGGAAGCCGAGCTCGATCGTGCTCGTGAGCTTCTCGAGGGCCCCGTGGTCGAGCGTGCTCACCAGGTCGCGCACCCGGGCGTCGACGTTGCCCCGGTAGATGCCGACGTCGTGGGCCCCGGGTCGACTGATCACCCCGCGCGCCGCCCGGGCGTACCGCGGACCGACGGCCTCGTAGTAGCTGTTGAACAGGAACCAGTACTGGTCCTGGAACGGGGCGAACCCGGGCTCGTGGTCGGCGAGGACGAAGGTCTCGAAGAACCAGGTGACGTGGGCGCGGTGCCACTTCGTCGGCGACACGTCGGGCATGGACTGGACCGTCTGGTCCTCCGGCGAGAGCGGCGCGGCCAGCCGCTCCGTGTGCGAGCGGACCTCGTCGTAGCGCGCGATGAGCGTGTCGGGTGTCCACGTGCCTCGGGTCATGACGGTGCCTCCAGACGGGGCGCGACCTGCCCCTGGTGGGATCCTCCCGGCGAGCCTAGGAGCAACCACCGACAATTCCGAGGGCGTGGCGGGGGACGTCACCGGACGTTCACAGCCGGTGCTCCGATGAGAGCCCTCTCACGACGGCATCACGGTGGGCTCACTGCGGGCGGCGAGGCTCCTTCCCCGACAGCACCTCACCAGGAAGGACCCACCATGAACACCCCGCTCCCCACCCGCAAGCTCCTCGTGGCCGCCCCCGTCGGGCTGGCCGCCGTCGTGACCACCGGCCTGCTGGCGTTCCCGGCCGGCGTGGCCGCCGCTGCCGGCGACGACCAGGTCGTCAAGCGCGACGAGGACACACCGGCCGTGACCACGACGCTCGACGACGACGATGACGACGCCGGCACCGACACCGGCACCGGGACCAACGCCAACACCGGGACCGACACCGGCGGCACCGACACCGGCACCGGCACGAACACGGGCGACCAGAACGACCCGACGAACAGCCGGGTCACCGGTGTCACCAGCGACGTCGACGCGAGCCGGGCCGACCTGACCACGGACCTGACGAACGACGGCCCCGGGAAGAACAACCCCGACGACTCCCGGCACGACACCAACGACGCCTCGCGCAACGACACGCGCGGCTGAGCCGCCCCGACCGCACGACCCCCGGGAAGGAACGACCATGGGCAGTCACGACAGCTGGCGTCTCCGCGAGGGCGACCCGATCACCGAGGAGCTCACCGCGGTGCGGCTGCTCGGCGGAGGGTCCTCCTACGAGGCGTACCTGGCCTTCGACGAGATCACCTACGGCCCGGTCGTGGTCAAGGTGCTCCGGCCGGGCCGGGGCGCGGACGGGACCGCGCGCCGCGGGCTGCGCCGCGAGGTCGAGCAGCTGGCCCTGGTCAACCACCCGGTGGTCGTGCGGGGGCTGCGCGAGCGCCTGGACGGCGAGCGGCCCCACGTCGTCCTCGAGTGCGTCGACGGTCCCCGGCTGTCGAGCCTGGTCCGGCGGCACGGTCCGCTGACCCCGCAGCAGTACCTGCCGCTCGCGATCGACGTCGCGTCGGCCCTGCACTACTTCCGGCACGTCGACGTGGTCCACCTCGACATCAAGCCGAGCAACGTGATCATGGGGTCACCCGCCCGGCTCATCGACCTGTCGGTCGCCCGCTCCTCGGCCTGCGCCGCCGGTCTCGACGTCCCGATCGGGACCGACGCGTGGATGGCGCCCGAGCAGGCGGAGCCGGGCCGGCTCGGGCGGCCCGGCCACGCCAGCGACGTCTGGGGGCTGGGGACGACGCTCTTCCACGCGGTCGCCGGCTACCGCGCCTTCGACGACGGCGACCCCGCCGCCCCCGACGTGCGTGCCCGGTTCCCGCAGCTGGTGGACGCGCCGTACGACCTGCCCGGACGCACGCCCCCGGCGGTCGTCAAGACCGTGCTCGCCATGCTCGAGCCCGACCCGGCCGACCGTCCCCTCCCGCACGAGGTCGCCGGGGCCCTGGAGCCGGTGCTCGCCGACCTGCCCGCGCCGCAGCTGAGCTACAAGGTCCGTGGTTGAGGCCCGGGACGGCGATGTCGAGGGGCCGGGACGGGTCCGGCGGTGCGAAATACCTCGTCTGGGCAATGCCGTCCGGATGGCCTGGTGCCAGAGTCGGAAGGCACCGGGAGGGAGAGCCTCATGAGGGAACGACCTGCACTTCTTGTATCCGGGCTGGCCGTGGCAGGCCTCCTTGTGAGCACGCCGGCCACTGCCAAGCCGCTGGACAAGGGCCACTTCCACGACGTCTTCACCAGCGACGTCTACGACTGCGCCGGCATCCCGGCGCAGGACGAGGGCGACGTGTCGGGGAACTTCCTGTTCAACCAGCGCGGCGGTAGCAGACATCCCTTCCCCTACTACCGCGAGAGCGTCCACGGCACCGTGGTCTCGACCAACCTGGACACCGGCGGGACGTACACCAACGTGTTCACCGGCAACAGCAAGGACCAGACGATCGTCGACAACGGCGACGGCACGATCACGATCACGGTCTTCGCGTCCGGCGGTTCTCGTTACTACGACCAGGACGGCACGCTGGTCCTCAAGGACCCGGGAGAGGTCCGGTTCGCGTTCGACGTCGACTACAACGGCACCCCCGGCAATCCGGAAGACGACGTCGAGGTCCCCGACTCGTTCCGGATCGTTCGCGACTCCACCGGACGCAACGACCTCGAGGGGCGCGACTTCTGCGAGGACCTGGCGGAGTTCACCACCTAGTCGGTGCTCGGCAGACGCCCGGGCCGCTGCCCGCTGGTTCAGGCGGCGAACCGGTAGCCCATGCCGCGCACGGTCGCGATGCAGGCGGCGCCGAACTTGCGGCGCAGGTACCCGACGTACACGTCGACGACGTTGGAGCCGGGGTCGAAGTCGAGGCCCCAGACCCGGTCGAGCAGCTGCTCGCGCGAGAGCACCCGGCCCGGGTTGGTCATGAAGTACTCGGCGAGCGCGAACTCGCGGGCCGAGAGGTCGACCTCGCGTCCCCCGACGGTGGCTCGCCGGGTGCGCAGGTCGAGCTCGACGCCGCCGGCGACGACCCGGTCGTCGGCGGGGCCGCCGGACTCGCCCTGGCGCAGGCGCAGGCGCACGCGGGCGAGCAGCTCGGCGAAGCGGAACGGCTTCGGCATGTAGTCGTCGGCCCCGCCCTCGAGCGCGCTGACGGTGTCGGTCACCGAGTCGCGGGCGGTCAGCACGATCACCGGCACGGTCGACCCCTGGGCCCGCAGCTGCTCGAGCACGCCGAACCCGTCGAGCCCGGGGAGGCCGATGTCGAGCACCACCAGGTCGTGGCCACCGCTCAGCGCCTCGTCGAGACCGCTGAGGCCGTCACGCTGGACGCTGGTGCGGTGGCCCTCGGCCCGCAGGCCCTTCGCGATGAAGGAGGCGATGCGGTCCTCGTCCTCCACGATCAGGATGCGGGCCATGCGGGTCCTCCGGGGCCGGTCGTCGAGGGGGTCCCGAGCGGGAGGGTGATCGTGAACGTGGCGCCGCCACCCGGGGTGTCGGTGACCTCGACCCGGCCGCCGTGTGCCTCGGCGATCGCGCGCACGATGGACAGGCCGAGCCCGAACCCCTCGTCGTCGGGGCGTACGACGCTGCGGCCGAAGCGCGTGAACACGTGCTCGCGGTCGCCCTCGGGCACCCCGTCGCCGGTGTCGGCGACCCACAGCTGCACGGTGTCCCCGTCCACGCGCGAGCCGATGGCGACCCGGTCGTCGGGGTGGGTGTGCTTGACCGCGTTGTCGGCGAGCTGCAGCACGGCCTGGGTGATCCGCTGCTCGTCGACGGTCACCACCGCGTCCCCGACCGCGTCGACCTGCCAGTCACGGTCCGCCATGCCGCGGGCCTTGGCCACGAGCGTGTGGGTCAGCCGCTGGAGGTCGACCCGCTGCTGGGCCAGGAAGTCGGGCCGCGCCGACTTCGTCAGCAGGATCAGGTCGCCGACCAGGCGCGACATCCGGTCGACCTCGTCGAGCAGCAGCGCCCGGGTCTGCTCGACCTCGCGCTCGTCGCTGCTCTCCATCAGCTCGAGGTGCCCGCGCAGCACCGTCAGCGGGGTGCGCAGCTCGTGGCCGGCGTCGTCGAGGAACTCCCGCTGGCCGACGAACGCCGCCTCGAGCCGGGCCAGCATCCCGTTGACCGTGCGGGTGAGGGCGGTGATGTCGTCGTTGCCGGTCTCGGGGATCCGCCGGGCGAGGTCGGTCCCGCCGATCTCCTCCGCGGTGTCGCGCAGGGTGCGCAGGGGTGCCAGCAGCCGCCCCGACTGCCAGGTCGCCACGCCCACGATCAGCAGCAGCGCGAGCAGCGAGACCACGGCATAGGTCTGCATCGTGTTGCGGAGCTCGGCCTTCCCGAGCTCGAGGTAGGTGACGATGACCAGGGCCCCCGTCTCCTGGCCGTCGCTCACCGACTGCACGGTCACCAACGCGTCGCCGTACTCCGGCACGACGATCCGCTCGGTGCCGTTGCGCTCCACGAGGGGCGCGACGGTCCGGTCGAACAGCGGGCTGTCCACGAACTGGTCGGCGGCCGGCAGCGAGCGCTGCGCCTCGCCGCCGTACCAGGTCACGAGGAACTCGTTGTCGTCGGGCACGTTGTGCACCAGGAACGAGTTGAGCACGCCGCGTGCGCTGGTGAAGGGCCGGCCGGTCTCGGGGTCGGTGCCGGTCGCCTGGAGCTTGGCGAACTCGTCGAGCTCCTGGTCGATCTCCTTGACCGACGCCTGCTCGAGCCGCTCGGCCTCGATCGCGTAGACGATGGTGCCCGCACCGGCCAGCGCGAGGAAGGCGAGCACGGTGACGGTGAGCACGATGCGCACGCGCACCGAGACGCCCGACCGGGGAGGTCGGGCGCCGGTGTCGCGGTCGGGGGGAGCAGGCTCAGTGGCGGCCGCTGTGGTCGTCCCCGCCGCCCGGGCCGCTGTTCCCGTCGTCGTCGCGCTCATCGCCTCCTCTTTCACGGTCGTCGGGGCCCTCGTGGTCGTCGTCGAGGTCGTCCGGCGACGGCACGACCGTCTCGATGTCGCCGTCGGTGTCGGTGTCGCCGTCGTCGCCGTCGTCGCCGTCGTCGTCCACGCCGGCCGTGGGGCCGGTCGTCGCCCCATCCTCACCCGGGTCGCGCGCCGTGTCACCGCCGTCGCTGCCGTCGCTGCGGCCCCCGCGCCCGTCGTGGCCGGTCGGTCCGGCTGGGCCGCCGCTGGGGTCGGCCACGGGGCTGATCACGATCGTCGGCCGCTCGCGGGGGGCGTCGGCGGCGGACGCGACGAGCGCGCCCGCGACGTACGCCCCGAGGGGCACGACGAGCGCGAGCGGCAGCAGGGTCTTGGCCAGCGGCGACATGACCCCACCATCCTGCGCGGACGTGGCGTGCCCGTGAGAGCCGGATGAGAGGACTCTCATCCGACGCCGTCGACGCCGCTCGTCGCACCAGGCGCCCCGTTCGTCGCCCGGCGGTGCCCGGACCAACCGGATACCCACCATCGCGTCACTACAGTGACCGTCGTCACCGGGTGGCGTCATCCGGCGGTGTTGCCACGCAGCGAGGAGGCCCCATGATCGTCCCCTTCAGCATCGCGGACTTCATCGACCGCGCCGTCGCGGTGTACGGCGACCGGGTCGGCGTCATCGACGAGCCCGACCAGCCGGCCCCCTCGCTGGGGAACCTCACCTACCGCGAGCTCGGCGACCTCGCACGACGCCAGGCGGCCTGGCTCGACGACCTCGGGATCCGGCCGGGGGAGCGGGTGGCGGTGGTCAGCCACAACAGCGCACGGCTGCTCACGTCGTTCTTCGGCGTGGCGGGCACCGGGCGCGTGCTGGTGCCCGTGAACTTCCGGCTGCGACCGGACGAGGTGTCCTACATCGTCCAGCACTCCGGAGCCCGGGTGCTGCTCGTCGACCCCGAGCTCGACGAGGCGCTCGCGAGCGTGACCGCCGAGCACCGCTACGTGCTGGGCGACGACGCCCACTTCCTCGCCCCCGAGGGGGCCGAGCCGAAGCCGTGGGAGCCCGACGAGAACGCCACGGCCTGCATCAACTACACCTCGGGCACCACCGCCCGGCCCAAGGGCGTGCAGATCACCCACCGCAACATCTGGGTCAACGCGCTCACCTTCGGCCTGCACGCCGGCGTCACCGACCGTGACGTCTACCTGCACACGCTGCCCATGTTCCACGCCAACGGGTGGGGCATGCCGTTCACCATGACCGGCCTCGGCGTGCCGCAGGTCGTGCTGCGCAAGGTCGACGGCACCGAGATCCTGCGCCGGGTCGAGGAGCACGGCGTGACGGTGATGTGCGCGGCGCCCGCCGTGGCCGCCGCGGTGCTCGAGGCCGCCGCCGACTGGGAGGGCGAGATCCCGGGCCGCGACCGGGTCCGGATCATCATGGCCGGCGCGCCGCCGCCGACGAAGACCGTCGTCCGCGTGCAGGAGGAGCTCGGCTGGGAGTTCATCCAGATCTACGGCCTCACCGAGACCTCGCCGCTGCTCACCGTCAACCGCACCCGGGCCGAGTGGGACGACCTCGCCCCCGAGGAGCGTGCCGGCAAGCTGGTCCGCGCCGGCGCGCCCGCCCTCGGCGTCCGGCTCACCACCAGCACCAGTGGGCCGAACGCCGGCGAGGTGCTGGCGCGCTCCAACGTCGTGCTCGAGGGCTACTGGGAGCAGCCCGAGGAGTCGGCCCGCGCGCTGGAGGGCGGGTGGTTCCACACCGGCGACGGCGGCGTGATCGGGACCGACGGCTACCTGACCATCCAGGACCGCAAGAAGGACGTGATCATCACCGGCGGCGAGAACGTCTCCTCGATCGAGGTCGAGGACGTGCTCTTCTCGCACCCGGCCGTCGCCGAGGTCGCCGTGATCGGCGTACCCAGCGAGAAGTGGGGCGAGACGATCAAGGCGCTCGTCGTGCTGGGCGAGGACCAGGAGGCGTCCGAGACCGAGCTGATCGCGTGGTGCAAGGAGCGTGCGGCCGGCTACAAGGCCCCCACCTCCATCGAGTTCCGCGACGAGCTGGCCCGCACCGCCACCGGCAAGCTGCAGAAGTTCAAGCTCCGCGCGCCCTACTGGGAGGGCTACGACCGGCAGGTCAACTAGAGGCCTCAGCTCGGCAGGTGGAGGTCGACGAACGGGACGGTGTCGCCCTCCAGGAGGTAGCGGTGGTGCTCGACGAACCCGCGCGCGAGGGCGAAGGACAGTCCGTCGGAGCTCGACTCCAGGACCACCGTCTCGATGCGCCGGGCGCCGGCAGCGCGGGCCCGCGCGAGCTCGGCCTCGAGGTACGCCGTTCCGTGACCACGGCGGCGGTGCCCGGGCAGGATGCGCACGATCACCGTCGCGGTGGCGCCGGGTCCTGACGGCGGGCGGACGGTGGCGTTGCCCACGAGCTCGCCGTCGGCGTACGCCAGGGTCAGCCGGTGGCGCCCGGCCCGCTCCGCGACGTCGTCGGCCGACAAGGGTGCGGTCGGGATGATCTCGTTGTGGATCACCCGCCAGTCGTCGAGCAGCGGTCCGGTGGCGGTGACGATGGTGAGGGGCATGGTCCCAGTCTCGGTGCCCCTAACGCGCCCGGCACGGGAGTTTCCGGCCCGGGGGTGGACCGCCGATGTCCTGCGTCTCGGCGGTAAGGACGGCAGGGTGGCTGACCTCCCGCGCAGGCGCTGCGCGCTAGCGTGGAGGTCTCGACCGGACGCGCAAGGAGCCCCGCATGGCCGAACTGCTCCGAACGAATGATCCCGGCCTGCTCTCGGTGGTCGAGGGACTGCTGGGGCAGGCCGGCATCCCGCACCACGTCGCCGATCGGACCATGGGCGTGCTCGAGGGCTCGATCCTGGTCATCCAGCCACGGGTGCTGGTGCCCGACGACCGCGAGGCGGAGGCCCGCGAGCTGCTCGTCGAGGCGGATCTCGGGGAGTGGCTGCGACGCTGAGTCCTGCCCGTACCCCACGTGGGTGATCCCGGGTCCGAAGAACGCGTCGACGGCCGCTCGCGGGGCAGGCTGACGACCGTGGAGATCCTCCGGCGCACCGCAGCCAGCACGACCGCCGCGCTCGCGGCCTGGGCCGTGCTCATCGCGCTCGTGCTGCTCTTCGACCCCCACTTCGGGCTGGCCCACAAGGTGGGCTGCAAGGTCAGCGAAGCCGGGTCGGGGAAGGCGCAGCACTGCTGGCCGGGGTCGTCGGGCGACTGACGATCTCCGCATGCCGCCCGGCGAGTCCTGCGGACAGAAATCATGACGGAACTTTGATCGAACTTGTGTTCGAATTTTGACGTTCCGTGGCCGGAAGTGTCGGTGGTCGCGGGTTGTATGGACCACATGACCACCACCACGAGCGACACCGACTGGGGCACTGTCGCGCACCCGGTGGCGGCGGCGGTGGCGCGGTTGCATGCCGAGCTGGACGCGTTGGTGGAGACGCCGGTGTGGGGACTGGAGGGCGGGCAGGTTCGCGACACGCTGGGGGAGGTGACCCGGTTGGCGGCGCGGGTGGCCGAGCTGGAGCTGCGGCTGGTCGCGCACGCGGACCGGGTCGGTGCCGGCGAGGGCGTGGGGGCGACCACGACCGGTGGCTGGTGGGCGGTGGCGACGAACCAGACGCGTGCGGTGGCGCACCGCAGGGTGAAGCTGGCGGTGGCGCTGGACGGGGAGCACGAGCCGGTCGGTGACGCGCTCGCGGAGGGGCGGGTGCTGCCGGAGCAGGCGCAGGTGATCGTCGACGCGGTGGACGCCTTGTCCCCGGTGCTGGTGGACCCCGCGTCCGGGACGAGGCACGCCTTCACCTGATCGCGGCGGCGGGGGAGCATGACGCGCAGGCGTTGAAGGTCCTGGGGCGCCGGATCCTGGAGGTCGTCGCCCCGGAGGTGGCCGAGGCCCACGAGGCGCGGCTGCTGGAGGCCGAGGAAGCCCAGGCGAACGCGTCGGCGCGGTTCACGATGTCCGAGGACGGCCCAGGCCGGGTGCACGGACGGTTCACCCTGCCCGCCCTGCAGGGGGCGATGCTGCGCACCCAGCTCGACGCCCTGGTCCACGCCCAGCACACCGGAGACACCGGTGACACCGACACGAAGGCCCAGCCGCTGCCGCACCGGCGCGGGCTGGCGTTCGCGGCGTGGGTGGAGCGCTACCCCGTGGACCGGTTGCCGGCCACCGGCGGTGGGGTGGCGGCCACGGTGGTGGTGACCATGACTGTCGAGTCGCTCCTGGGTGGGCTCGAGGCCGCGGGCCTGTCGACCGGTGGGGTGATCTCCGCTGCCCAGGCGCGTCGTCTGGCGTGTCAGGCGGGGATCATCCCCGCCGTGCTGGGTGGGAGGTCGCAGGTCCTCGACCTCGGCCGGAAGCGGCGCTTCCACACCGGACCGCAACGCACCGCGATGGCCCTGCGCGACGGTGGCTGCACCGCGGTCGGCTGCGACCGGCCACCGGCCGCCTGCCAGGCCCACCACGACACCGCCTGGTCCCGGGGTGGAGGCACCAGCGTGGAGAAGGGGCGCCTGCTGTGCCGACGCCACCACACCTGGATCCACGACCCCCGCTTCACCCACACCCGCCGACCCGACGGCAAGGTCGCCTTCCACCGGCGCACGTGAGCGGCGTGGTCCCCCCTACTGTGCGGCGAGCGCCATGAACAGCTCCCCGTCCTCCTCCTCGCCCGTCGAGACGAAGCCCAAGGAGGTGAAGAGGGATCGGCTCGCGTCGTTGTCCGGGTGGTGCGACATCCGGATCAGCTCGCACGCCGGGTCCGCGCGCAGGCGCTCGACCAGCATCTCGACGACGCGGCGACCGACGCCGCGACCCTGGTGGTGGGCGTCGACGAGCAGGTAGCGCGCAGCCAGCGCCGGCACGAAGTCGCGCTGGTCGTCACGCGGCGCGAGGTCGGCCACTCCGGCGCGGGCGAGGTGCTCGAGGTCCTAGCCTGTGCCCATGCCGAGGCTGGGTGAGGTCGTCGACCTGCTGCACGAGTGGTATCCGCCCGCGACCGCGGAGTCGTGGGACGCGGTGGGGCTGGTGCTCGGCGACCCCGCCGACGACGTACGCCGCGTGCTGTTCGCCGTGGACCCCGCGCCGGCCGTCGCGGCCGAGGCGGCGGAGTGGGATGCGGACCTGCTCGTGGTGCACCACCCGCTCTTCCTCAAGCCCGTGCACGGTGTGCCGGCGACGACGCCCAAGGGCCGCACTCTCGCCACGCTGGCCCGGGCCGGGTGCGGGCTGCTGACCGCGCACACCAACGCCGACCGGGCGGTCGGCGGCGTGTCGGAGGCGATGGCGGCCGCGCTCGGACTGACCGGCGTGCGCCCGCTGCTGCCCGACGCCGACGTCGCGATGGACAAGCTCACGACCTACGTGCCGGTCGCGGATGCCGACCGGGTTCGCGCCGCGCTGGCCGGGGCGGGCGCCGGCCGGATCGGCGACTACGACCACGCGTCGTTCAGCACGCCGGGGCAGGGGCGCTTCCGCCCGCTCGACGGTGCGCGCCCCGTGATCGGTGAGGTCGGCCGGGTCGAGACGGTCGGGGAGGAGCGGATCGAGGTCGTGCTCGCCCGTCCGGCGCGGGCGGCCGTGGTGGCGGCGCTCCTGGACGTGCACCCCTACGAGGAGCCGGCGTACGACGTCGTGGAGCTCGCCGACCCCGCCACCGGCGACGCGGGCACCGGGCGGATCGGCGACGTCGCGCCCACCACCCTCGGCGCCTTCGCGGCCCACGCGGCGGCAGCGCTGCCCGAGACCGCTCACGGCGTGCGGGTCGCGGGCGACCCCGAGCGGCCGGTGCGCCGGGTGGCGCTGTGCGGTGGGGCCGGCGACTTCCTGCTCGACGCGGTGCGCCGCACCGATGCCGACGTCTTCGTCACCAGCGACCTGCGCCACCATCCCGCGGCCGAGTTCGTCGAGCACGGCGGCCCCGCCCTGGTCGACGTGGCGCACTGGGCGGCGGAGTGGACCTGGCTCCCGGTGGTCCGGGCGCGGGTGGCCGAGGCGCTGGGCGCTACGGTGGAGACCCGCGTGAGCACCCTGTGCACCGACCCCTGGCAGTTCCGTCCCTGAAGGAGCCGACGCTGAAAGCCGACCCGTCCGCCCAGCTCAAGCTGCTCGACGTGCAGGAGCTCGACGCCCGCGCCGACCAGCTGCGCCACCAGCGCACCCACCTGCCCGAGCTGGCCGAGATCGCCGAGCTCAAGCAGCAGCGCGCCGCGCTCGACGACCGGGTGCGTGACGCCCGCATCCTCGTCGACGACCTCACCGTGGAACAGACCAAGGTCGACGCCGACGTCGAGCAGGTCAAGGCGCGCCGCACGCGCGACCGCGACCGCATGGACCAGGGCCTGATCACCAACCCCAAGGACCTCGAGCGGATGCAGCAGGAGCTGGTCTCGCTCGAGCGCCGGATCACCACGCTCGAGGACGAGGAGCTCGAGGTCATGGAGCGGCTCGAGGCCGCCCAGATGGAGTTCGACCGCGCCACCTCCGAGCTCGCCGAGACCGACGCCCGCCTGGCCGCCCTGGCGTCGGCCCGCGACCAGAAGCTGGCCGCCCTCGATGAGGAGCTCGCCAGTGTCGCGGCCGAGCGCGTCCCGACCGCCGAGGGGCTGCCGGCCGACCTGGTGGCCCTCTACGACCGGCTGCGCGAGCAGAAGGGCGGTGTGGGTGCCGCGGCGCTGCGCGCCCGCGCGTGCGGCGGCTGCCGACTCACCGTCGACAACGCCGAGATCGCGGTGATCCGGGCCGCGGCCGACGACGAGGTCATCCGCTGCGAGGAGTGCCAGCGGATCCTGGTGCGCACTCCCGAGTCCGGGCTGTGACGGGCCCTCGTTCGGTCGTCATCGAGGCGGACGGCGGGTCGCGGGGCAACCCCGGCCCCGCGGCGTACGGCGCGGTGCTCAAGGACGCCGAGACGGGCGAGGTGCTCGCCGAGGACGGCACCACGATCGGGGTGGCCTCGAACAACGTGGCCGAGTACTCCGGGCTGATCGCGGGGCTCAAGCTCGCCGAGCAGTTCGCGCCCGAGGCCGACATCGAGGTCCGGATGGACTCCAAGCTCGTCGTGGAGCAGATGTCGGGCCGCTGGAAGATCAAGCACCCGGCCATGAAGCCGCTCGCCACGGAGGCGAGCCGCCTCGCGCCGTTCGGCACGACGTACACCTGGGTCCCGCGCGAGCTGAACAAGCACGCCGACCGGCTCGCCAACGAGGCCCTCGACGGCCTGCGCAGCGGCGTCAGCGTCCCGGGCGGGGCCGAGCCCGAGTCGCTGATCGAGGAGGTCGAGGACCCCGACACCACGCCGCGCAAGCCCGGCCCCGGCTGGGGACCGCCCGCCGGGCCCCCGACGACGGTGGTGCTGGTGCGTCACGGCGTGACCGCGCACACGGTCGAGAAGCGGTTCTCCGGCGGGCTGGCCAGTGCCAACCCCGGCCTCTCCGACGAGGGTCGGGCCCAGGCGCGCGCGGTCGCGGAGTGGCTGGCGCCGCTCGCCGAGCGCGTGGATGCCGTGGTCGCCTCGCCCGTACGACGCACCCGCGAGACCGCGGAGATCGTCGCGGAGCGCCTCGGCAAGCAGCTCGCCGTCGAGCCCGGCTTCGCCGAGATGGAGTTCGGCGCCTGGGACGGCCTCACCTTCGACGAGGTGGCGGCGAGGCACCCCGGTGAGCTCGAGGCCTGGCTCGGGTCGCTCGAGGTCGCGGCCGGCGGCGGCGAGTCGTTCCGGCAGGTCGAGGCCCGCGTGCTGTCCGGCCTCGAGCGGCTCGTCGGGGCGCACCCCGGCGGCACCGTCGTCGTGGTCAGCCACGTGACGCCGATCAAGACGCTGGTGGCCCACGCGGTCGACGCGCCCCTGGAGGCCGTCTTCCGGATGGAGCTGAGCCCCGCGTCGGTCTCGGTGCTCTCGTTCTTCGCGGGCGGGCCGGACGGGCGTGAACCGCGCGCCTCGCTGCGTCTGTTCAACGCGCTGCCGCCGGGGGAGAGCCCCTTCGGCGAGCGCGACCGCTGGTAGGCCTCGGGACGAAAACGCGGTGCCCGGCACCGCCGGGCGCTGGTAGAACGTGCCGGTGCAACAACGTCACCACCGGGTCGCCCTCCTCGACGAGCAGCGGGGAGCCGTGCTCGTCGTCCCGGACGGTGAGGGGGGCTGGCGGCTGCCGCGCCACCCCGAGCGGTGGGCCGACCACCCCGACCTCGTCGCCGCCGCCGGCGCCGCCGCCGCCACGGCCTACCTGGAGGTGCCGCCGCACCGCGAGGAGGACGGCACGATCACCAACGTGCTCGTCGGTGACGGCACGTCCGCCCTGCCGGACGCCGAGTGGTGGCCGCTCGCCGACCTCGGTGGTGCCGGTGTCTCCGAGGCGGCCCTGGCCCGGGTGACTGCGCTGCTCGCCGAGCGCGCGGCGCTGCGCGCCGGAGCACCGCTCCCGGACGACGGGCGCCCGTCGTGGTACCTGCCCGGCTGGCGTGACGACGTCGAGGCGTGGGTGGACGCGGTCGGCGAGGAGCACGGCTTCGCGCGTCGCGGAGCGCCGGAGGCGATGAAGATCTGGATGCTCTCGGCGGTGCTGCGCTTCCCGGTCGAGCGCGACGGCAAGCCCGCCGACCTGTGGTTCAAGGCCACCTGCGAGGGGTTCCGGACGGAGCCGGCGCTCACGCGCGCGGTCGCCGGCCTCGCCCCGGACCTGGTCCCGACCATCGTGGGCGTCGATGCCGCGCGGGCCTGGCTGCTCATGGAGCCCCTGCCGGCCGACCAGGACGCCCGGCCCGACCGCGCGCCCGCCGTGGCCCGGGCGCTGGCCCGCCTGCAGCTCGACGCCCGGGGCGCGAACGCCGCGCTGCTCCTTTCCGGTGCCCCCGATCGCGGGCTCACCGGCACCCTCGCCGGCCTGCGCGCCTGCATCCACGACTCGGTCGAGGCCGACGCCATGGGGGAGGAGCTCCGTCACGAGGCCGCCGAGAGCGAGGAGTGGCTCGCCGACCGGCTGCGGGAGCTGTGGGCGTGGGGGCTGCCCGACACGCTCAGCCACGGCGACCTCCACCTCGGCAACGTCGCCTGGGACGGTGAGCGCCCGGTGTTCTACGACTGGACCGACACCTGCCTGACCCACCCGTTCTTCGACGCCCGCCACCTCGCCGACAGCGCCGCGGACGAGTGTGCGGACGACGCCGACAAGGAGGCGGCGCGCGCCGCGGTCTGGGAGGCGTACGCCGAGGCGTGGCGCGCGGCGTACCCGGACCTCGACCTCGACGCCGTGTGGGCGCAGGTGCGGCTGGCCGAGGCGGTCTTCCAGATGATCAGCTACGAGAACATCGCGCGTGCCCAGACCCCCGACACGCGGTGGGAGCTCTCCGGTGTCGTGACCCGCACGCTGGCGACGCTGTGCCGGATGCGCCGCGAGGCGCTCGCAGGCTGACCAGCCTCAGACCTCGGTGACGACGACGTCGAGCCGGGTGCCCTGCGCCGTCGGGTCGCCGACCTCCACCAGCCAGCCGAGGTCGCGCAGCACCTCGGCGAGCGCGGCGGGGGTGCGCGGCGTACGCCCGTCCTCCAGCAGCGCGCGCACGATCCGACCCTTGGTGGCCTTGTTGAAGTGGCTGACGACCGAGCGCCTCCCGTCCGACTCGTGCAGCACCCGCACGGTCGCGACCCGCCGGGCGAGTGAGGCCGGCGGTCGCCAGAACGCGGCGTACGTGCCGGAGCGCAGGTCGACCAGCAGCCGCCGGTCGCCGAGCTGCTCCTCGACGGCCGCGCCGAGCACCTCGCGCCACACCGCCGCCACCGGGCCGAGGCCGGGCAGCGAGACGTCGCCGGAGAGCCGGTACGCCGGGATCCGGTCGCCCGGCCGCACCAGTCCGAAGACCGACGAGGTCACCAGCACCCGCGATGCGCCCCGCCGGCGGGCCGCGGCGTCGAGCGAGGCCCAGTCGAGGGCGTCGTACAGCACGCCGGTGTAGATGCGGTCGGCGCGCGCCGTGGGGTTCGTGCGGAGCCCGGCGTCGAGGTCGACGAGCTCGACCTGCGTGCGACCCAGTCCGAGCGTCGTCGCGGCCACGACCGGGTCGCCCGACGCGAGCTCGCCCAGGGCGTCGAGCACGCGCTCGCGGGCGGGGTTGAGCACCGGTGAGCCCAGGGAGGAGAGGTCCAGCGGGGCACCCCGGCGGGGGGCCGCCTTGCCCTCGCTCGGGGGAAGCAGGATCAGCACGCCGCAAGGCTAGGGCCGCGGGCCTTGCCCCACGTCCTAGGGTGACCGTCATGCCGAGCAGCCGCGTGGTCCGGGTCCGCGAGCCGGTCGAGGGCGTGCTCGCCACCGCCCTGCGCGACGGGATCGACCGCATCCAGGCCGATCTCGAGGTGACGCCCGCCTTCTCGCCCGAGGTGGAGGAGGCGGCGGAGGCGGCGGCAGCGTCCCCGCGGATGCCCGAGCTCGACCGCACCGACCTGCCGTTCGTGACCATCGACCCGCCGGGGTCGCGCGACCTCGACCAGGCGCTGTTCCTCGAGCGCGACGGGGACGGGTACGTCGTGCACTACGCGATCGCCGACCTCGCGGCGTTCATCACGCCCGGTGACCTGGTGGACCTCGAGGCGCACCGCCGCGGTGAGACCCTCTACGGCGCGGACGCCACGGTCCCGCTGCACCCGCCGGTGATCTCCGAGGGCGCGGGCTCCCTGCTCCCCGACGAGGTGCGGCCCGCGCTGCTCTGGACGATCCGCGTCGACGCGACCGGCGAGGGGACCGAGGTCACGGTCGCACGGGCGCGGGTGCGCTCGCGCGCGCGGCTGTCCTACGAGGAGGCCCAGGCGGCGATCGACGACGGCAGCGCCGCGGAGACGTTGCTCCTGCTCGCGGAGGTGGGCGCGCTCCGGCTGCACCGCGAGGCCCTGCGCGGGGGTGTCTCGCTGCCCCTGCCCGAGCAGGAGGTCGACGCCCGCGACGGGCGCTGGCACCTCGAGTTCCGCTCGCTGCTCCCGGTCGAGAGCTGGAACGCCCAGATCTCCCTGCTCACCGGCTTCGCCGCGGCCTCGCTCATGGTCTACGCCCGCGTCGGCCTGCTGCGCACCCTGCCGCCGCCCGACCCGCGCGACCTGCAGCGCCTGCACCGCACCGCGCGCGCCCTGGGCATCGAGTGGCCGGCCGAGCAGCTCTACCCCGACTTCATCCGCGCCCTCGACCCCCACGTCCCCGCCCACGCGGCGATGGTCGTGGCCTGCACCCGGCTGCTGCGCGGCAGCGGGTACGTCGGCTTCAACGGCGAGGTGCCCGCGCAGCCCCAGCACGCGGCCCTGGCGTCGGAGTACGCCCACGTCACCGCGCCCCTGCGCCGCCTCGGCGACCGCTACGCCGGGGAGATCTGCCTCGCGCTCTGCGCCGGCACCGAGGTCCCCGGCTGGGTGCTCGACCGGCTCACCGAGCTTCCCGACACGCTGCGTGCCTCGGGCCAGCGCGCGCGCCGCTACGAGCGGGCCGTGCTCGACCTGGTCGAGGCGGGCACGCTCTCCGACCGGGTGGGGGAGACCTTCGCGGCCGTGGTGGTCGATCTCGAGGAGGATGACGAGCGGCGGGGCGTGGTCACACTGCGCGAGGAGGGCATCGAGGCGTCGGTGCGCAGCGAGGACCGGCTGCCCCTCGGCACGGAGGTGACGGTGCGCCTCGTGACCGCCGACGTGGCGACCCGCAAGGTGGCCTTCGAGCTCGTCTGAGACGCCCCCGGGCCCGGTCTTGAGCCCGGTCCAGTCCACTGCACGGCAATTCAGGTGGTCAGGTTTGGCCGCCCGGAGCAGGGGGGAGGAACCAGTCACCTCCGGGTGAACGGATGTCAAAACGCGGCATGAGTCCCCGGCGCACCTCAGGAGCCCCCGTGCCTCTGTCCGCGTCATCCGTCCTGGACCGGGACGTCACCACCCCCGGGCGTCCCGGTCCGGCGGAGGTCACCCTCCGCGTCGCCGCTCCCGAGAGCCACCGCCGTCGTCGCACCGAGGATGCGCTGGTCGAAGCGGCCACCGCCCCACCCGACCGCCGTCGCGCCCTCCTCGACGAGGTCGTCGAGATCAACATGGGCGTGGCCCGCAGCGTGGCCAGCCGCTACTTCCGCCGAGGCATCGACCAGGACGACATCCTCCAGGTCGCCTACGTCGCCCTGACCCGCGCCGCGCGCGACTTCGACGCCGGCCGGCACCGCGACTTCCTCGCGTACGCCGTGCCGACGATGCGTGGCGAGATCAAGAAGCACTTCCGCGACCACGGCTGGACCGTGCGTCCGCCGCGGCGCATCCAGGAGATGCAGCAGCGGATCTCGGCCTGCGAGTCCGAGCTCGTGCAAGCCCTGGGCCGCTCGCCGCGGCCGTCGGAGATCGCCGACCACCTCGGCGCCGACGTCGACGACGTCGTCGAGGCGCTCGGCAGCGACGGGTGCTTCACCCCGAGCTCGCTCGACCGCCCCGTCAGCGGTCAGGACGGGTCGACCGCGGTGTCGCTCGCCGACCTGCTCGGCGACCTCGACCCCGACCAGCCGGCCGCGGAGGCGCGTGCCACGCTGGCGCCGGTCGTACGCCGCCTCAAGGAGCGCGACCGCCGGATCCTGTTCCTGCGCTTCTTCGAGGACCGCACCCAGCAGGAGATCGCCGACGAGCTCGGCGTGACCCAGATGCAGGTCTCGCGGCTGATCACCCGCATCATGCGGGACCTGCGGCGCGACCTCGGCGCCGAACCGATCGCCAGCTGAGCGCCGGCTGAGCGCCACCCGGTTGGGGGGCAGGGCGGCGTCGCCTGCGGAGGCGGCGCCGCCCGGGCCCGTGTCTACCTGAGCGGCGCCGCTCCACCGTGGGTGCGCCACGCCGCGGATGCAGGGACCACGGCCTGGCGCGGGGCCCGGCTCGGTGTCAGACGACGTCCGGGCCCGCTGGCACTCGGACGACCGCCCGAGCGCGACGGACGGTTGCCCGGCAGGCCACAGGTCTGGACCATCGCCGCGGGGACTCCGTCCGGTGCGGGATCCACCGGTGCCCGAGCAGGCCGTTCAGAGGATGCCGAGCTCACGCGCCCGCTCCACAGCCTCCCGACGGGACCGGGTGCCGAGCTTGCGGTGGATGTGCTTGGTGTGGGTGCGCAGCGTGTTGAGCGAGATGAACAACCGCTGTGCGATCTCCTCGTGGGGGCGGGTGCCCTGGAGGTCGCGCAGCACCTCGAGCTCCCGGGGGGTCAGCGGCTCGACGAGGTGAGGAACGCCCGCGTCGGCTGGTCGCTGGCACCGGGCCAGGAGTCCGAGCAGGTCGAGCACCTCGGCCTCGTGGGGGGTGCCTCGGTCGAGCAGCTCCTGGAGCAGCGGCTGGATCTCCGGGCCGCACACGAGGAACGGTTCCCGGACCCGGTGGGGAGCTGCTGTCCCGACGGCGTGGTCGAGCACCTGGAGCGACTCCGCGTGCTGCCCCAGCGCGTCGGCCGCCAGCGCATCCACGACCAGCCCGCGGATGCCGACGGGCCAGTCCTCTTCCCAGCGGAGGACGTCCTCGAGCGCTGTGCGCGCCTCGGCCGGCCTGCCGCAGCGCAGCAGCAGCAGCGCGCGGAGGACCGCCCACTCGCCGCGTGCCACCGGGGGGAACCCGGCCCCGGGAACCGCATCGATCAGGCTCAGTGCCTGGTCCGGGTGGTCCTCGAGGGCCAGCTGCTCGGCCTCGGCGATGGCGAGCAGCGGCTCGGCCCAGCTCGTGCCCGTCCTCCACCGACGCGCTCGGGCCCGGAGCCGCTCCAGCTCCTGACGTGCCTCCTCCACCCTGCCCGCCGCGCGGAGCGCGACGTGGGTGGCGAAGCCGGACCTGAGCTGGTTCACCTCGTCCAGGGGGTGGAGGATCCCGTCGGCTTCGGCGAGGTGCCGCAGGCCGGTGTCGACGTCCCCGCGGACGACAGCGACAGCGCCGAGGACGTGGTGCGCCGTGGCGACGCTGGACGAGCCCCGCCATCCCCGTCGGTCCGCAGCGTCGACCACGCGCTGGGCGGTCGTCCGCGCGTCGTCGAGCCCCCCGGAGACGAAGTCGATGAACGCCAGCTGGGCTTCGGCCGCGAGGGCCAGCCGGGGCATGTCGAGCAGGCTTGCTGCCGCGATGGCCTCGGACAGGTGCCCCCGGGGCTCGTCGTACAGCCAGCGCGAGACCTCGTAGGCACCGACGTGGAAGAGCAGCAGCGCCCGACGCTGTCGTTGCGGCAGGGTGAGGACCGGCCGGTCCGCCTCCAGCCGACACAGCAGCGCCAGCGCCGAGGCGTGGCTGTCGCTGCGGTCGTCACCGGTCATGGTGGCGACGTGGAGGAGGATCGCCGCACCCATGGACTCGACGGCGAGCCGCCTGTCCTCGGGCAGGACGCCCGCGAGGACCATGGCCCGTTCGGCGTACGCGCGCGCCCGCTCGAGGTCCCGGTGCTGCACCCCGAGGTAGGCGGCCACGACGGCGAGCTCGGCGTGCTCCTCCAGCTGCGTCTGCGTGAGCAACGAGAGGAGCGCCCGGAGCTCGGCGGACTCGCCGCCGATCACGAGACCCAGCCACGACTCTCCGAGCGCCCGTGCCGCCAGCGCGGTGTCGCCCCCGGCCACGGCCTGCCGGAAGGCGTCGACCGGGAAGCCGTGCCGGTCGCACCACACCGCTGCGGCCAGGTGCAGGGGCTCCACGGCGTCGGGTTCGGCTGCCCGGAGGCGCTGCTGGAGGAGTCCTGCGAACATCGGGTGCCAGCGGTACCAGCTGCGCCCCTGGTCGTCGCGCGGCAGGACCCGGTCGAGGAAGACGTGGGCGCTGTGGAGCTCGGCGAGCGTCCGGTCGCCGCAGCGACTGCCCGTGACGGCGTCCGCCAGCTCGCCGCAGGTCGGGTTCGCCGTGGAGGCGCGGAGCAGGAACTGCTGCAGGTCCCGCGGCTGCTTCTCGAACACCTCCGTCATGAGGTAGTCCGCGATGAACGACTCGCCCTCGCGGAGCCCGGCGACGAAGCCGTCGGGGTCGGGCGATCCACGCATCGACGCGACCAGGACCTGCACGGCCGCGGGCCAGCCTTCGGTGCGCACGCGCAGCACCTCGAGCTGGGCGTCGTCGAGCGTGACGTCGTGGAGCCTGAGCAACGCCGCGCACTCCTCGCGGGTGAGCGCCAGGTCGGCGGCGGAGATCTCGGTGACCCTGCCCTGCAGTCGCAGCCTGGTCAGACCCAGGTCCGGCTCCACGCGGCTCAGCACGACGAAGCCGACGTGGGCGGGCTGGTAGCGCAGCACCCTGGCGCCGAGCCGCTCGCTCGCGGAGCCGACGACCGCCTGGAAGTCGTCGAGGACCACGACGACGTCCTCCGTCAGGCGCGACAGGGCGTCGGAGACCTGGAGCAGGTAGGCCTCGGTGATCCTCGAGACCGACGGGAGCCCCCTCGGCGAGATCATCGCTCGACCGCCGGCGGGCGTGGAGGCGATCGCGGCGACGAGGTACCTCACGAAGCGCACCGGGTCGCGGTCGCCCTCGCCCAGGGTGACCCAGGCGACGTCCGGCGGTGCGGCCCGGTGGTGGGCCCAGGTCGCCACGAGCTGGGTCTTCCCGCTGCCGGCCGGGGCCGAGACGACCACGAGGCCACGGGCGATGCCGTCGGCGATCGCCTCCTCGAGCCGTGGCCTGCGCAGGCAGCCCGCCGCCAGGACCGGTGCGCGGAGCTTCCCGGGGAAGAGTCCCGAGGGTGGGGGCGTCGCCGGGCGCGCGGGGGGGTCCGAGATGGAAACCGGCACCCGGTGTTGGGGGGACATGGTGCTGCGCGGCTCTCCCTGCAGATCCTCGCTTCCTCACCCACACAACCACGACCCTGCCCGTCGGGTAACGGTCAAAGGTCCCCTCGGGGGCGGGCCGACGTGGCCGCCCCCGGAGGCGGGGCGCCTCCGGGGGCGGGGTCCTTCCCGCGTCAGCGGGTCAGGTTGTTCCTCTCTCTGCTACTGCAGACCGTTGTTGTAGAGGTCGAGGATCTTCGCCCACTTCAGGGCGGCGGCATAGTCCGGCTTCTTGCTGGTCAGGTACGTGCCGGTGCCGATGAAGTTGACCTTGTCGAGGATCTTCTGTGCCTCAGTTGCGGCCTGCAGAGTCGTGGCGTTGGGTGCCTCGGCGCCCGCGGCCTGGTTCAGCAGGTAGGCGAAGTAGTGCATCGCCAGGGTGTAGGCCGCGTCACTGGCCATCTTCTTGCCCGACTTGATGTCGCGCTGGTCGAGCACGGACACCGCCTTGACGCAGTCGTCCTTGCCGAGCGGCAGGTCACCCACCAGGAAGCCTGGCGAGTTGAGCAGCTCGTCGAGGGCCCAGAACTCGTTCTTCGGGTCGTTGGCGCCCGTCGCCTTGAGCCACTGGCCGCCGCCGGAGCACGAGCTCCAGTTCTTCCAGTAGCCCGGGGTCCGCGGCTCGCAGCCGGGGGAGGCGTTGTTCACCTCGAACTCGAGGGTGCCGCCCGCCGTCAGCTGGTAGGTCTGGCCGGCCCCGAAGTCGACGCAGGACACTCCCAGGTTCTGCATGGGCGTGTCGGAGCCGTGCGGGTTGTAGGCCGGCACGACGACCCAGCTGCCGTCGACCTTGACCTTCCACTCCTGGGTCCAGCCCGCACCCGCGAGGTTGTTCATCTCGCAGACGGTGTAGGCCTTGCCGGGGTCGAGGTTGACGTTGCCGAACGTCAGCACGCCGTCAGCGTCGTTCAGGGAGCTGCCGGAAGCCAGGGCGCTGCCGCCCAGGAAGCCGGAGCCCTTGCCGTAGTTCGGTCCGTTCCAGATCTTGAACTGCCAGTCGTAGCTGGGGTCGACGACGCCCCGCGTCAGCTTCTTCAGCGTCACGCGGCTGCCGACGTCGCAGCTGGCACTGGCCTCCTTGTCGCCCGAGGACCACGTCACTCCGTAGTCGGCGTCGGAGTCGAGCACTCCGCTGCTGGTCACGGTGTTGTCGGCCGTCGCCTGTCCGCTGAACGGTCCGGCGACGGAGACGTCGAACGTCTTCGTCTGGCCCACGGCGAGGTCGAAGGTGCCGATCCCGTCGCCTGCGGTGATCGTCAGGGCGGCGTCACCGGTGTTGACGAACGTGACCTCGAAGTCCGCCGGGCCTTCCTGGGGCACCGGTTCCGTGGACACGCAGGTCTTCGAGACCGTGTACGCAGGGTGCAGCACGGTCACGACGTGGTCGTCGCTCGCCTTGATCTCGTTCGGGAAGCCCCGCGGGTTGTAGACCGCGGTGGCCTCGTTCTTCAGGCTCGTCCCGTCGCCCGCCTTCACCGTGTAGGTGTAGTCGAAGCTGCAGGAGTCGCCCGTCTCACCCGCGGGCGCGAGCGTGTCGCACGCGTCCGGAGGGTCGATGTTCTCGACCAGGGTGTCGGAGAAGGACGTGAGGTCCATCGCCGGCGTGTCCGCCGAGGACGTGTTGGTGATCGTCACCGAGTAGGTGACGGTGTCACCGACCTTGGCGTACTCCGGTCCCGTCTTGTCCACCGTGATCGACGGCTGGAACAGGTTGGTGTCCCAGGCCGAGGAGCCCGTCGCCACCGCGGCGGTCAGTCCGGGGTAGTGGCACGACACCGCGGCCGTGTTGGTGAACGGGTCATCGGCGCCGCCGGGGATCGTGAACGGTCCCACCTGGGACGTGTCCGAGGCTCCGGCAGCGAGGGTGACGGTCTTCTCGAACGCGATCAGCGGGTCGGTCACGTCGCACACCAGGCTCGGTGCGCCCGCGTCGCCACCGGTGGACCCGGTGTTGGTCACGGTGATCGTGTAGTTCACGTCATCACCGACCTTGCTGAGCTCGTCGCCCTTCTTCTCGATGGTCACGCTCGGGTCGTAGGTGTTGGTGAACTCGCAGGCGAACGCCTTGGCGGCGTCGGCCGGCAGGTCCACGGTGAAGGTGCAGCCGGCGCTGCCGCCGTCGCTGGCCCAGCCGTCCTGATCGTTCTCGACGACGGTGTAGGTGCCCTCGCCGAGGTCAGTCTCGAACGGGACGTAGCCGTCGCCGGTCGTGGTGACCGACTCCAGCACCGTCTCACCGGACATCAGGTCGAACGTCCAATCGGCCTCGAAGCCTGCCGGGACGGTGACCTTCTGGACCTTCGCGGACGCGGGGACCGCCTCGTTGTCGAAGCTGACGGCGCCCGAGCAGATGGACCCGCTCAGGTCGACGCTCTTCGGTCCGTCACCCGTGAAGCCGGCCGCCGGGGTCTCCTCGACCGAGTAGGCGCCCGGCTCGAGGCCGATCACCTCGACGGACTTCGACGTCTGACCGGCGCCGAAGGTGAGGGTCTCCGTCTTCACGACGGCGTCGGACTCGTTGACGACGTCGAAGGAGAACGTCGCCGTCTCCTCGCCCTGGAGCACGTCGTCGATGGTCTTGTCGATGGTCAGGGTCGCCGAGGTGTCGACCTCGATGGCGAGCGCGAGAGCCGCATCACCGGTGCCGCCGGTCGTGTAGCCGTCGGAACCGGTCAGCACGGCGGCGTCGGAGAGCGTCCCGTCGCCGATCGTGCCCGTGTCAGCGAGGATCGTCTTCCCGAACGTCACCGAGCCCTCGCCCGACTGCTCGTCGGACGTCCACGAGACGGGTCCCGTGGTGTCGCTGCCCAGCTCGTAGGCGTCGTCGAAGGCGCCGGTCGCGCCGGAGACCGAGTCGACCGAGAAGCTCAGGCCGCTACCCGTGACCTCCTCGACGTCGGTGACCGTCGCCGTGGCGTTGGTCACCGGGCCGTTCTGCTGGACGGTCCCGAAGGCCGTGGCCTCGGTGGTGCCCGGCACCTCGATGCCGGTGACCTTGTCGGTGTACGTCGCGGTGGCGACGTCGTTGACCTGGGTCACCGTGGCCGGTGCGGTCGTGGTGTGCGTCAGCACCAGCGTGGTCGTGTTGGCCGGGACGTCCACGTTGGTTGCCGTTGCCGTGTCGAGCAACGTGCCCTGGCCGGGCGTCAACGAGCCGGTGTAGATCTTGTCGGTCACGTCGACGGTGATCGTCCGGTGTGCCGGGTTCATGGCGTACACGTGCGTGATGATGTCGACCATGCCGGGTGTGGCCGGGTTGCGCTCCCAGCTCACCGTGACGTCGACCGGGAAGGTCGCGTGTCCGGTGGCCGCCTCACAGGTGTTCTCGATCTCGGCCGTGGTCGGGGTCGCTTCCTTCCAGACGTCCCAGGTGTAGTCGGTGCCCTGGCTGGCGGTCATGTCCTTGGACAGGTCCTGGGGCTCGATCTCCTTGACGGGGATGCTGACGTCCCGGGCGCCGACACCGCCGGTGGTCAGGGCCTCGGTCGCCAGGTTGGCGTGCAGCGCCGACCCGGGGAAGAGGTGCGAGCCGAGGGCGAGACGCCCGTAGTAGTCCAGGACGCAGGTGCTGTTCTTCGGCTGCGTGAGCGTGAGCAGGCGGTACGCGGACTCGTCGATGCCCCCGAACCCGTAGGTCGGCTCCTGGGGTCCGACGCTGTCCAGCTCGCACGTGGCGTCGGACAGCCCGGCGTTGATCTCCGGCTCGGAGAGCACGTCGTAGCCGGGCCGGCCTTCGTCCACCGCGTCCAGCACGACGGCGATCGTGTAGGTCTGCGTCTCAGGCGCGGAGTTCCCGGCCTGCGCGATCAACCGGTACGGCACCAGGTCCAGCTCGTTCCAGAGCTTGCCCAGGTTGCCGCTCGTGTAGTCCTCGTCCGGACAGATGAAGTCGCCCGCACTGGTGGGCAGGGTCACCCCGGGCGCCAGGCGGCACCCCGTGAGGGTGAGGCTGACGCTGTCCGGGTCGGCTGCCTGGGCAGGCGTCATGAATGACAGGACGGTCAGTGCGGGTACGACCAGCACCGCCGCCATGGCCGCGACGAAGCGGCGCGCGCGTGAAGACGTCTTCTGTCGCATGACAGATTCCCTTCTGGGCACCCCCCGGGCCCATTGACGGGAACTTCTCCCGAGGGGGCGGCGCTCGCCACCGCGGAGTTCCCTCTCCCTGTTTCGACGCGGGCAGGCGCCAACCCCGTCGACGAACGTCGTCGCTCATCGGATCCGGTTGCCATGACGCTCCCCACTCGGGCACGTTCCCGAGGCGCATGCCCCGGTCGGCGGAGGCCGACCGTCTCTGCCAGTCTCGACCTGGGGACCGGGCGGGCCATCACCCCGGAGCGGTGATCCTGCATCGAGCCCCGGGAGAGGGGGGTGCGGACGGGCTGGCCTGTAGGCCGGGTTCTGTACGTCCCCGTCTCCGGGGAGTGGCGACCATCCATCTACGACGACCGTTGCCGGCCGCCTCCAGCGGTCTACCCGCACACTCGGGCGGGCCGCCCTCGAACGTGTGCGCGCCCCGCGCCCGGAGGCGCGGAGCTTCTTGACCTTGCTCCAGGTGGGGTTTGCCGAGCTGCACCGGTCACCCGGTGCACTGGTGGTCTCTTGCACCACCGTTTCACCCTTACCGCTCCCGGAGGAGCGGCGGTCTGTTCTCTGTGGCACTGTCCCGCGGGTTTCCCCGGGTGGCTGTTGGCCACCACCCTGCCCTGTGGAGCCCGGACCTTCCTCGGGGACCCTCGCGGGTCCACGCGGTCGCCCGGCCAGCCCATCCGCCCGCTCAGCCTAGGGCACGCCGGTCGGGGGCGTGACCCGGTTCACCGTGACGCGGGACCGGATCGGGGCACAACCCCGCGCCCCCTGCCGTTGGGGGAGGGGTACGCACCTCCCGTCCCGGAAAGGAACACCCATGCTTCCCGTGCCTCCCATCCAGATCTCCCGCTCGAGCCTGACCAGCGCCCTGCGCGCCGCCGACCGCTGGACCCTCTGGGCCTTCAACCCGCCTGCCGGTCGACGCTGACCGACCCTCGGGCCCCGTGGTAGTCATGGTGACCATGAGCGGCTACTGGTTCTGCGTGAAGCACCACCGGGTCGAGCAGGGGCCCGACCTCTGCCCGCCGATCGACCGGCTCGGCCCCTACGACACGCGCGAGGAGGCCGAGCACGCGTTGCAGAAGGCCCAGGAGCGCAACGAGAAGTGGGACGCCGACGACGACTGGTGGGACGGCAAGCTCGAGGACTGAGGTGACGACCGGTCCGGACCCCGTGCGGCCACCGGCCTCCCCGTGGCCGTTCGTCGGGATGGCGGGCATGGCCTGCCTGTTCTTCCTGTACGCCGCGAGCGGGCTGCTGGCGCCCGCCTGGGCCGTGGTCGTGCTGCTGGTGCTGTGGGCCCTGCTCCTGCTCGTGGCCATCGCCTGGTGGTCGCTGCACCCGCGCTGGGTGCCGGCGATCCCGGTGGTGGGCGCGGTCCTCTGGTTCGCGGCGATGACCGCCGGCGGGGCCTGGCTCGGCTGGACCGCGTAGCCCGACCGACGTCAGCGCGGCGAGACCCGCAGGACCGCGTCGTCGCCGTTGTCGGTCGTCACCAGCAGGTCGCCGTTCGCGGCCTGGGTGACCGAGCGCAGCCGGCCGAAGTCACGCAGCCGGGCAGGGGCCTTGGTCCACTTCAGCTTGCCGCTGCTGTCGAACTTCATGAAGACGATCCGACTCGCCTTCAGGGCGGCGACGGCCAGCGTCCCGTTGTAGCGGCCCCACTGCTTGCCGTAGACCCACGACCCGCCGGAGGTCGCCAGTGTGGGGTCGCCGGAGCTCCACCGGGCCCCGATCTGCCGGCCGGGCAGGGAGAAGTCCGTCATCGGCGGGCTCTCGTCGTACCCGGGGCCGGGCTGCCAGCCGTAGTCGCCCCCGTTGCGCAGCCGGTTGACCTCGTCGTCGCGGTAGGTGCCCTGCTCGATCGACCAGAGGCTGCCGTCCCTGCGCTCGGAGAGGCCCTGCACGTTGCGGTGGCCGTAGGTCTGCACGTAGCGCTTGCGGTGGTTCTTCGCGTCGATGAAGGGGTTGGTGGGCCAGGGACGCCCGGTCATCCGGTCGAGCCGAAGGGTCTTGCCGCCCAGCGACTTCAGGTTGCGCGGGTTGTCCTCGTCGGCGGCGTCTCCGGTGCCGACGAGCATGGAGCCGTTGGACGTGATCAGCAGCCGGCAGCCGCCGTGCCGCCCGGACGTGGTCGGGAAGCCCGCAACCAGGGTCTCGACGTACCGCGCGCGCTTGCCGTGGTGGGTGAGCCGCCAGGCGTTGACGCGGACGTCGTGCCCGCCGCCCTTCTTGACCCAGCCGGAGCAGGTGTAGAAGCGGTGGTTGCGCCCGAACCTCGGGTCGATCGCCATCGACATCAGGCCGGTCTCGCCGGAGACCCAGATCCGGTTGCTGGGGAAGCGGACGCGGTGCTTGCTGCCGTTCCAGAGGATCAGGTGCGCCGTGTCGCGCTCGGTGATCAGCAGGCGGCGGTGCCCGATCGGCTGCACGTCCCAGGCGATGGAGAGGCCCTTCACCTGCTGGTGCACGCGCAGGGCCGGCAGGGCCCGTGGGTGGCCGGGGGCGCTCGTCGCGGCGCCGGCGGTCGCGCGCGAGGGCTCGGGCGTGCCGGCGGCTCCGGGCGCGGCCGGGGCGAGGAGGGCGAGGGCGAGGGCGAGGGCCACGAGAACGACGCGCATGGCGTCACGGTAGCCCGGTCGTCGCCGACGGGCTGGTCGCGCGACCGCTCAGGCGGTCGCGCGCACCGGGACGGGGTGCGGGCCGAGCAGACCCTCCTGGCGGGCCACCACCACCGCCGCACCGATGGTCAGCGTGATCGCGAGCACGTTCAGCGAGACCACCGAGATGCCGTTGGCGAGCACGAAGCTCTCGACCGACAGCGAGAGCAGGAGCCACAGCACGAGCAGCGCCTTGCCCAGGCAGAGCCCGGCCCACAGCAGCGTCAGGTGGCGGAACAACCGCTGGATCCGCGGCCGCACCGACACGTCGGGCGTCATCGGGTAGAAGTCACCGGCCAGGCGGGCGACCATCGGGCGGGCCGTGGCCAGCGAGAGCAGGAACGCCGTGGCGACGAGGCTGTCGCTGATGATCGGCTGGAGGAAGTAGAGGAACGTGCTGCCCGCCACCATCGCGAGCGCCGTGCGCGCCGTCATCACGATCGCGACCAGGATCAGCAGCCCCGACGGGCGGCGACCGGTCAGCGCGCGGAACGCGATCGCGCCGTACGACCACGCCAGGGCGACGAGGATCGCGACCCACACGTCGGTCACGGTCATCACGACGTAGAAGAGCGTGATCGGGATGACGCAGGCGTAGACCAGGCTCGAGCCCACCCGGGCCAGCACCGAGCGCAACGACGGCCGCTCCGGGTGCTCCGGCACGGTCGCGTGGTCGGAGTCGGTCGGGGACGCGGTGAGGGCGGGGGTCATCTGGTCTTCGACGGTACGCCCGGTGCGGGCGCGGCCGGGCATCTTCGCGCAAACCCGGGCCGCGCGGACCAGTCGGGTCCGCCCGTGCGAGTGACCCGGTCCCCGCTCAGAACGTGTGCTCGGGCCCCGGGAACGTGCCCGCCCTCACGTCGTCGGCGTAGGCGCGGGCGGCCTCGAGCAGCACGCCGTGCAGGTCGGCGTACTGGCGCACGAACTTCGCCATCCGTCCGGTGCGCAGTCCGAAGGCGTCCTGCCAGACGAGCACCTGGCCGTCGCAACCGTTGCCGGCGCCGATCCCGATGGTGGGGATGCTGAGCTCACGGGTCACCTGGGCGGCCACGTCGCCGGGCACCATCTCCATCACCACGGCGAACGCGCCGGCAGCCTCGACCGCCTTGGCGTCGTCGAGCACCCGCTGCGCCGCCTCGCCCCGGCCCTGGACCCGGTAGCCGCCGAGCGCGTGCTCGCTCTGCGGGGTGAAGCCGATGTGGGCCATCACCGGGATGCCGCCGCGCGTGAGCAGCTCGATCTGCGGAACCATCTCGCGGCCGCCCTCGAGCTTCACGCAGTGCGCACCGCCCTCCTTGAGGAAGCGCACGGCGGTCGCGTACGCCTGCTCGGGCGAGCTCTGGTAGGAGCCGAACGGCAGGTCGCCGACGACCAGCGCGTGCGGCGCGGAACGGGACACCGCGCGGGTGAGGGGGAGCAGCTCGTCGACCGTGACCGGCAGCGAGGTCTCGTTGCCGTAGACGTTGTTGCTGGCGCTGTCGCCGACGAGCAGGACCTCGATGCCGGCCTCGTCGAAGGTCTGCGCGGCGTACTGCTCGTAGGCCGTCAGCATCGCGAACTTCTCCCCGCGCTCCTTCATCTCGCGCAGGTGGTGGGTGCGGATGCGCTTGCGGGCGGCCGGTGGTGCGCCGGGGCCGGTGCCGTACGGCGCGGCTTCCTCGGGCGTGCTCTGAGTGCTCACGGGTGAGTCCTCCGGTGTCATCTCGCGGCTCCCGGGTGGAGTCCACGGACGTTGACTCAGGCTAGACCCGGGGCTGCGTGCGGCGACCTGTGTCGCTGCTCACGTGGCGCGATCTACGCTTCGCGCCATGACCAGGGACTGGGACCTGCGGGCCGACGAGCTGTCCGGCGAGGCGATCGGGCGTGGCGAGCCGACCGCGTGGTTCGACCGGCTGTACGCCGAGGGCGCAGCGGGCGCGGTGGGCATGCCGTGGGACCGCACCGCTCCTCACCCCCTCCTCGCGGAGTGGACGGCCGCGCGGGCACCCGGCGGAAGCGGTGGCCGGGCCGTCGTCGTGGGCTGCGGCCTCGGCGCCGACGCCGCGCACCTGGCACGTCTCGGCTTCGACACGGTCGGCTTCGACATCTCCGAGACCGCCGTCGGCATCGCCCGGGAGCGGCACGCCGGCACCGGCGCCGACTTCCGGGTGGTCGACCTCCTCGACCTGCCGGAGGAGCTCGTGGGCGGGTTCGACCTGGTGGTCGAGATCTTCACCCTCCAGGCGATCCCGGACCCGCCGCGGACGCAGGCCGCCGCGGCGGTCCGCTCGCTGGTGGCCGACGGCGGCACCCTGCTCGCGATCGCCTTCCGACCCGACGGCGCCCGGCCTCTCGACCAGGGCCCGCCGTTCCCGCTCCCGCGGGAGACCATGACCGGGCTGGCCACGGACGGGCTGACCCTGGTGGCGCTCGAGGAGGCCGCCGACCCCGGCGGGGCCCGGTGGCGGGCGGAGTACCGCCGCTAGCTAGAGACCGATGCGGATGTTGAAGCCGGACCCCTGCCGCTCGTCGCCGGGCGCCAGGGCGAGTCCGCCCAGCGCACCGACCGTGACGGCGAGCAGCACCAGGGCGCCGAACGCCTGGCCGAGGGCTCGCGGGTCCTCGCGGAGCCGGGCGAAGGCGTCGGTACGGGTGTAGGCGAGGAGCGCCACGAAGGCCACCACGGCGGTCACCGCGCCCACGAGGTCGGCGGGTGACGGGTCGAGGAGCAGCCCGACCACGCTCAGGAGCGCACCGAGCCCCAGCAGGATGCCGGCGAACCACGTGCGGACGAGGCGCGCGCGGAGCACGCCGTAGGAGACCCAGCCGACCACCAGCGCGCTCAGCGGCACCGAGAGGAGGGCCGAGTCGGCGTCGGTGACGCCCCGGGCGAGCAGCGCCGCCACCTGCCCCACCAGGCTCGACCAGCCCAGCACCCAGGCCGACTGTGGCACGTCGTCGACCGTCGGTTGCATCCCCGTCCCCGTCACGGGCGGAAGCCTGTCACACGATCGCGTCGGTCGCCGTCGGGTCGGGGCGGGTCAGCTCGTGGCGCAGGCCGCCGAGCGAGACCCGGTCGTCCTCGCCGTCGCCGTGCGGCTGCTCGAACCACGCGGCGTACTGGCTGATCTCGTCGAGGCGCCACTCGAGGTCGAACATCCGGAGCAGGTCGGGGTCGCCGGGCAGGCCGCACTGGCGCAGGTCGCGCTCGCGTGGCGCCAGCATCACGGTCTCCCAGTCGACGAGGAGCGGGCCGTCGGGGCCGGCGAGCAGGTTGCGCTCGTGCGGCTCGCCGTGGGTGGTCACCCAGGTGGCGGGGTCGGTCGCGGCGGCGAGGCGGTGGTAGTCGGCCACCCACCGGGCCACGTCATCCAGGTGCTCGCGCAGGGCGGAGCGCGCAGCCTCGCCGTGGGGTCCCGCGACCCACGGCTCGCGCAGCCGGCGGGCGAGGTCGTCGGCGAGCCCGGGCCCGACGAGCGGCCGCCACGTCCGGAGCCCCGGGGACGGCGGGGCGGCGTGCAGGGGGGCCAGCAGGGCGGCGTCGGCGGGAGCCGCGGCCCGCGGTGCGTCGACCCACGGGGTCACGCTGAGCCATCCCGCCGCGAGCGGGTGCGTGAACACCCCGGTGGTCGTCGGGAGGGGAGCGAGGACGAGCTCCAGCCCCTGCGCGCGCAGCACTGCCGCCGTGGCGTACGCCGCCTCGAGGGTCGCTGCCGTGTGCTTCGGCGAGGGCTCGTCGAGGGTCACGAACAGGTCGTCGACCCGCCAGTGGTGGGCGCCGAAGCCGACGGCGAGGTGGGTCACCGACGCAGCGGCGGGCGCCCAGTGGTCGCGGACCGCGGCCAGGACCTCGTCGTCGGAGGTGTGGTCAGGCCGCTCGAGCATGCCGCCGACGCTAGGCCATGTCGCGCACGGCGTTCCGACCCGGGAGACAGGCCCTCGGGCAGGTGTCCGGTCACGACGAGGTGCCCGCGGCGTCGGCGGCGGCCTCGAGGTCGGCGACCACGATCCGGCGCATCTGCAGCATGGCCTCGGTCGCCGCGCGCGCCCGCACCGGGTCGGGGTCGGAGACCAGGTCGTAGAGACGGGCCGGCACGACCTGCCACCACAGGCCGTAGCGGTCGCGCAGCCAGCCGCACATGGACTCCTCGCCGCCCGCGGAAAGCGCGTCCCAGTAGTGGTCGACCTCGGCCTGGTCGCGGCAGCTGATGCTGAAGGAGACCGCCTCGGTGAAGCCCGCGAGGTCGGGGCCGCCGTTGATGCCGCGGAAGGTCAGCCCGTCGAGCGTGAACTCCCCGGCCATCACCCGGCCCGGCTCGCCGGGCCCGACGTCGGTGTAGCGGGAGAAGTGCCCGAGGGAGGAGTTCGGGAAGATCGCGGTGTAGAACTCGGCGGCCTCCTCGAGGTCGTCGTCGAACCACAGGCACGGGCTGATCGAGCTGTCGAGCGTCATCACGGCTCCCGTCGGAGGGCGGTCGGGGCAGTTCCGACCCACGCGGGCTCGCGGACTCATCGGTCGGGCCCGGCGGCCGGGTGCGCCCTAGACTCGCGACGTGGAGTTCTCCTCGGCGTACGACCAGGGGTTCGCCCGCGTCGCGGCGTGCACGGTGCCGGTCGCGGTCGCCGACCCGGCCGCGAACGCGCGCACGGTGCTCGAGCAGGCCCGCGCCTGCCACGAGGACGGGGTCGCGGTCGCGGTGTTCCCGGAGCTGTCGATGTGCGGCTACGCGATCGACGACCTCTTCCTGCAGGACACGCTGCTCGACGCGGTGGAGTCGGCGATCGGCGAGGTCGTGGCGGGGTCCGCCGACCTGCTGCCGGTGTTCGTGGTCGGGGCGCCGCTCGCGCACGGCACCCGGGTGCTCAACTGCGCCGTGGTGGTGCACCGGGGCCGGGTCCTCGGCGTGGCGCCGAAGTCGTACCTCCCGACCTACCGCGAGTTCTACGAGCGGCGCTGGTTCGCGCCGGGTGACGACCGCCGCGGCGCCACGATCCGGCTGCTCGGCGAGGACGTGCCGTTCGGACCCGACCTGGTCTTCGACGCCACCGACGTCCCCGGCCTGCGCCTGCACGCCGAGGTCTGCGAGGACATGTGGGTGCCGGTCCCGCCGAGCGCCGAGGCCGCGCTCGCGGGTGCCACGGTGCTCCTCAACCTCTCGGGCAGCCCGATCACCGTCGCGCGTGCCGAGGACCGCCGCCTGCTCGTGCGGTCGGCGAGCGCGCGCTGCGTCGCGGCGTACGTCTTCGCCGCCGCGGGCCAGGGCGAGTCGACCACCGACCTGTCGTGGGACGGCCAGACGATGGTCTACGAGTGCGGCGAGCTGCTGGGGGAGACCGAGCGCTTCCCCGACGGGCCGCGGCGCACGGTCGTGGACGTCGACCTCGACCGGATCCGCCAGGACCGGCAGCGGCAGGGGACCTTCGACGACAACCGCCGGACGCTGGCACCGCGGGCCGAGGCGTTCCGGACCGTGCCCTTCGAGCTCAGCCCGCCGCGCGGCGACATCGGGCTGCGCCGCAAGGTCGACCGGTTCCCGTTCGTGCCCGACGACGCCGAGCGGCTCGCGCTCGACTGCTACGAGGCCTACAACATCCAGGTCTCCGGCCTCGAGCAGCGGCTGCACGCGATCGGCCAGCCCAAGGTCGTGATCGGCGTGAGCGGCGGCCTCGACTCGACCCATGCGCTGATCGTGGCCGCCAAGGCGATGGACCGGCTGGGCCGCCCGCGCAGCGACATCCTCGGCTTCAACCTCCCGGGCTTCGCCTCCGGCGACACCACACGCGGCTACGCCAGGCGCCTCTGCGACTCGCTGGGCGTCACGGTCGAGGAGATCGACATCCGGCCCGCGGCCGAGCGGATGCTGACCGACCTCGACCACCCCTTCGCCCGGGGCGAGCAGGCCTACGACACGACGTTCGAGAACGTGCAGGCCGGCCTGCGCACCGACTACCTCTTCCGGCTGGCCAACCACCGCGGCGGCATCGTCCTGGGCACCGGTGACCTCTCCGAGCTCGCGCTCGGCTGGTGCACCTACGGCGTCGGCGACCAGATGTCGCACTACAACGTGAACGGCGGGGTGCCGAAGACCCTCATCCAGCACCTGATCCGCTGGGTGATCGACAGCGGCCAGTTCGAGGACGACACCAACGCGGTGCTCCAGGAGGTGCTCGACCAGAAGATCACCCCCGAGCTGATCCCCGCGCACGAGGGCCAGGACGTGCAGGCGACCGAGGACTCGGTCGGCCCCTACGCGCTGCAGGACTTCACGCTCTTCCACGTGCTGCGGCGGGGCTACCGGCCGCGCAAGGTGGCCTTCCTCGCCTGGCACGCCTGGCGGGAGGAGAAGGAGGGCGAATGGCCCCCCGGCTTCCCCGACGAGCGCCGTACCTCCTACGACCTCGCGGAGGTCCGCCGGTGGCTGGTCGTCTTCGTCGAGCGGTTCTTCGCCAGCCAGTTCAAGCGCTCGGCGCTGCCCAACGGCCCCAAGGTGAGCCCCGGCGGCACCATGTCGCCCCGTGGCGACTGGCGGATGCCGTCGGACGCCAGCCCGACTGCGTGGCTGGCCGAGATCGAGCGGGACGTCCCGGCACGCTGACCCCGTCTGGCCCACCCGCGACCTGCCCGAGGCGCACTCTCAGCGGAGGTGGTCGAGCAGGTTCTCGGCGAACTTCTCGCCCATCCGGTCGAGCACGCCCTGCATCACCCGGCCCACCGCGGGGGCGGCGACGCCGGGGAGAGGCAGGTCGACGGTGAGGGTGAGGTCGATGGAGAGCTCGGTCTCGCGCGGCGAGACCTCCTCGAGGGTGTAGGTGCCCTCGGCCGCGGCCTTCTCCGTCGTGCCCGGTGGCGGCTCGTGGGTGAAGTCGATCCGCTCCTGGGGGTCGAAGTCCATGCGCTCGGTGAACGACGGCGCGACCGAGACGCTGAGCACCGGAAGCCGGGACATCTCCCAGCGCCAGCGGTCGCCGTCGACGAGGATCCGGTCGAGGTACGGCGTCAGCTTCGGCAGCAGGTGCGGATCGGTGAGGACCCGCCAGACCTCGACCCGCTCGGCGGGGACGACGGCCTGGCGACTGGTGGTGGCGGTGAAGCGGGCCATGCGCCCGACGTACCCGCTGGGAGGCGGTTGCAACCTTCCGGACCGGACCTGCGTCATGGACCCGGACACCGACACCACACACAACGCCGCCAGATCGGATGCGAAAGGACGCGCAGCAGGCGCTCCGGCTCGGGAGACACGTCCTCGGGGCGAACGCAGCCGCGCGGGCGCGCCGGGACGCCTCAGGCCGGCAGCAGACCGGCCAGCACGTCCGGGCGCACCATGTGCGGTGGTGGCGTCACACCGAAGACCTCCAGGATGGCCGGCGCCACCTCCAGCACCGAGACCTCGGGCCGGTCGTCGCTCTCCGGCGCCGGCCGGCGGGGGTCGTAGACGGCGAGGACCCCCTCCGGCACGTGGTAGGCGGTGGTGCCGGAACGGTCCTCGATCTCGACCGCCTCGATACCCACCGCCGCGAGCGGCCGGGGGGCGCCGGCGATCCGCACGGCGTCAGCCCGGTCGTGCAGGTTCGGCTGGCCGAAGTCGAGGGAGAAGAAGCCCCCGGCCGACCTCTTGAAGACCAGTGGCGCCCCGCCCACCTCGACCGTGCGCAGGGCGTCCCGGAAGGTGTCGACGTACTCGTCCTCGACGACGAGGTTGAACTGCGGCAACATCGCGGGCCGCCGTTGCCAGGCCGCGGGGCCGGGGAGCCCCAGCGCCTCGACGAACCGGTCCGGCTCGGTCAGGTAGAGCTGCGTCTCCAGCTTCTCGGCCATGGTGGCGCGCTGTCCCATGCTCGCGGCGATCCAGAGCTGGGCGTCGGGATCGTCGTCGACCCGGGCGGCGAGCCGCTCGATCATCCGCGCCGCCTGGCCGGTCGCCCACATCACCTCCCCGCTGAACGTCTCGACCCAGTCCTGCCCGAGGCCGAGCTGCTCGTAGTCCCCTGGGCGGTGCGCAGCCCAGTAGCGGTGCATCGCCGAGGCCACGTTGTTGGTGAAGAAGGTCGCGAACTGGGCCCGGCTGCGGGCGAGCTGGCGTTCGAAGACGTCGAACTGCAGCACCGCCTGGATCGTCCGGCGCCGGTTGCTGCGGCTCGAGCTGCGCTGCTCGGCGAGCAGCTGGCCAGCGACCGCGGCGTACGTCGAGGGGCGCAGGCCGAGGCGCCGGCTGTGTCCGAGCACCCGCAGGGCGTCGGACTTCGCGATCCGCCTGTCGACGTTGCGCGCCGACTCCCGAGACATCGCGAGATTGAACCGCTGGAAGTCCACGAGCTCGGGAGGATGCGCCACGGGTTCCGAGGCGAACGCGTCGGGCAGCCAGAACGCGTACGACGACAGGTCCTCCGGCGGCGGGTACGTGTGCAGGTTCCCGCAGACCCCGACGCTGACGCCTGCCTCGTGCAACAGGGTCCACAGCGGGGGGAAGCGACGGTCTGCGCGCTTCCGGCTCTGCCCGAAGGCGGCGATCATGTGCTTCTCGTCGTTCACGCCTCTGTGCAGCGTCGGCCAGGTGGTCCACGGCGAGAGGTGGCCCCGGTCGGCCGCGATCGTCGTGAAGCACTGCGAGCGCCGCAGGACCCTGGCCAGGCCCGACCGCGGGTCGGACGCGACGAAGTCGTCGAGGATCTCCCAGGGGACCTCGTTGAGCTCGAACAAGATGACACGCCTCGGCATCGCGTCACGTTATCCCGGATCGGTCCGGCGCTGCCTTCCTGGACGTCGGTCGAGCGTGTCGAGACCCTCGTCCGGTGCGGACGGCACGCCGATAGGGTGCCCGCATGGGCAAGCAGGAAGACTTCGTGCTGCGGGCGCTCGAGGAGCGTGACGTCCGCTTCGTGCGGCTGTGGTTCACCGACGTGCTCGGGTTCCTCAAGTCGGTCGCGGTGGCACCCGCCGAGCTCGAGGGTGCCTTCACCGAGGGCATCGGCTTCGACGGCTCGGCCATCGAGGGCTTCGCCCGCGTCTACGAGGCCGACATGCTCGCCAAGCCCGACCCCTCGACGTTCCAGATCCTGCCGTGGCGCGGCGAGGGGCCGTCGACTGCCCGCATGTTCTGCGACATCGTGATGCCCGACGGGTCCGCGTCGTACGCCGACCCGCGCCACGTGCTCAAGCGCACGCTCGGCAAGGCGGCCGACCAGGGCTTCACCTTCTACACGCACCCCGAGATCGAGTTCTACCTGTTCAAGGACACCCCGCAGCCGGGCGTCGAGCCGGTGCCGGTCGACCGCAGCGGCTTCTTCGACCACACCGCGCAGTCGATGGGCGCCGACTTCCGCCGTGAGGCGATCACGATGCTCGAGTCGATGGGCATCTCCGTGGAGTTCAGCCACCACGAGGGCGGCCCGGGCCAGCAGGAGATCGACCTGCGCTACGCCGACGCGCTGAGCACCGCGGACAACATCATGACCTTCCGCACGGTGGTCCGCGAGGTCGCGCTGAGCCAGGGGATCTGGGCGTCCTTCATGCCCAAGCCGTTCACCACGCACCCGGGCTCGGGCATGCACACCCACGTCTCGCTCTTCGAGGGCGACCGCAACGCCTTCTTCGAGGCCGGCGCGGAGTACCAGCTCTCGCGCACCGCCCGCCAGTTCATCGCCGGGATCCTGCGCCACGCCAGCGAGATCAGCGTGGTCACCAACCAGTGGGTCAACAGCTACAAGCGGCTGATCAGCGGCGACGAGGCCCCGCCGTACATCTGCTGGGGCCACAACAACCGCTCCGCGATGATCCGGGTCCCCATGTACAAGCCGGCCAAGGGCCAGTCGACCCGCATCGAGCTGCGCACGATCGACGCCGCGTGCAACCCCTACCTCGCCTACGCCGTGGTGCTCGCGGCCGGCATGAAGGGCATCGCCGAGGGCTACGAGCTGCCCCGCGAGGCCGAGGACGACATGTGGTCGCTCACCGAGCGCGAGCGGCAGAGCCTGGGCATCGACCCGCTGCCCAAGAGCCTGTACGACGCGATCGGCATCGCGGAGAGCTCCGAGCTGCTGGCCGACACGCTCGGCGAGCACGTCTTCGACTTCTTCCTGCGCAACAAGCGCCAGGAGTGGGAGGAGTACCGGGGCCAGGTGTCCGCGTTCGAGCGCGACCGGATGCTCCCGGTCGTCTGACGTGGCGCCGATGGCCACCGCCTACGGTCCCGCCCGCACCACCCAGCTGCGGGCCCTGCTCTGGGTCGCGCTGGTGCTGGCCGGGCTGATGGTCGCGCTGTCGGGCGCCGCCGTCGCCAGCGGCTCCGTGCGCTGGGGCCTCGCCGTCGGCGTCGCGGCCCTGGCGGGGGGCGTGGTGGCCGCGGTCGGGCTGCGCGACCGCAGCAACGCCCGGCTGCGCGCCCTGAGCCTCCTCAGCGGCGGGTGCCAGGCGCTGGTCGGGGTGCTGCTCGCCGCGTCGGTCCTCGGGATCCTGCCCTCGATCGTCGGCATCCTCCAGGTCCTGGTCGCGCTGCTGCCCGGTGCCGCGGGCGACACCGCCGACTGAGGGCTGGCTAGGTTGGCGACCGTGGAGAACCGACCCGTGGTGCTCGTCGTCGAGCACGAGCCGGAGTGCCCGCCGGCCCACCTCGGCACCTGGCTCGAGGAGGCCGGCGCGACCCTCGCCGTGTGCCGCCCCTGGGCCGGCGACGAGGTCCCTGCCGCGGCCGACCTCCCGTCGTACGACGCGGTGCTGGTGCTGGGCGGGTCGATGGGCGCCCACGACGACGCGACGTCCCCGTGGCTGGGCCCGGTCAAGCACCTGCTCCGGGCGGCCGTCGAGACCGACGTGCCGACGCTCGGGGTGTGCCTGGGCCACCAGCTGCTCGCGGTCGCCCTCGGCGGCGAGGTCGAGCCCTGCGCCACCGGCCAGCAGGTCGGGGTCTTCGACCTCGGGTGGACCGACGACGCGGAGGGTGACGACCTGCTCGGGGTGGTCGTGACGTCCGCGCCCGGCGGCACCGTGCGCGGCCTGCAGTGGAACTCCGACGTGGTCACCGCGCTCCCGCCCGGAGCCACGCTGCTCGCGGCCATGCCCGGCGGCGAGGTGCAGGTGGTGCGCTTCGGCCGCCGCGCCTGGGGCGTGCAGCACCACCCCGAGATCGACCGGGCCGTGCTCGTCTCCTGGGCCGCGGGTGACCGCGACGACCACCTCGAGAAGGGCATCGACTCCGAGGCGGTGCTCGACGAGGTCGAGGCCGCGCAGTCCGAGCTCGACCGCTGCTGGCGCCCCCTGGCAGGGCGCCTGGTCGAGCTGGCACGACGATGACCCGGGCCAGCACCGGCAAGGGCGAGCTCCTCCGCCTGGGGTTCCAGGACACCGAGCGCTCGCTGGCCGGGCTGGCCGGGCTGGGCGAGGTGACCGAGCCGCTGCTGGCGATCCTGGGCCGGACCGCCGACCCCGACCAGGCCCTGCACGGGCTGGTGCGGCTCGCCGACGCCACCGAGGACCGCGCCGCCCTGCTCCGGGCGCTGGCCGACGACGAGGGCACCGCGATGCGCCTGCTCTCGGTGCTCGGCGCCAGCACCGCGCTGGCCGACCATCTCGAGCGCCACCCGGCGCACTGGCGCGAGCTGACCGACCCGACACTCGGCTCGACCCGGACCCCCGCCTTCGTGCTCCGCGAGGGGCTGCTGCGCTCGGTGGGCGCCGATGCCGACGCCGACCTGCCGGTCGCCTCGCTGCCCGACCGCGAGGCACTCGACGCGCTGCGCGTGGAGTACCGCCGCGTGCTGCTCCGTCTCGCCTCCCGCGACCTGGCCCACCACGACTCCGTCGACGACGTCGCGGCCGAGCTGTCCGACCTGGCAGCCGGCACGCTGGAGGCGGCCCTCGCGGTGGCGCGCGCCCGGGTCGGGGACGCTGCCCGGTGCACCCGGCTGGCCGTGGTGGCGATGGGCAAGTGCGGCGGCCACGAGCTCAACTACGTCTCCGACGTCGACGTGGTGTTCGTCTTCGAACCGGTCGACGGGATCGGCGAGGCGGCCGCTGCCCGCGCCGCCACCCAGCTCGCCGGGCACCTCATGCAGGTCTGCTCCGACCACACGGGCGAGGGGACGATCTGGCCGGTGGACGCCGCGCTGCGCCCGGAGGGGAAGTCCGGGCCGCTGGTGCGGACGCTGGCCAGCCACCGCGGCTACTACGAGCGCTGGGCCAAGACCTGGGAGTTCCAGGCGCTGCTCAAGGCCCGCCCGGTCGCGGGCGACCTCGAGCTGGGCGGCGACTACCGCGCGATGGTCGATCCGATGGTCTGGCGGGCTGCCGAGCGCGAGGGGTTCGTGACCGACGTGCAGGCGATGCGCCGCCGGGTGCTCGAGCACCTGCCGGCCCACGAGGCCGATCGCCAGCTCAAGCTGGGCTCGGGCGGGCTGCGCGACGTCGAGTTCGCCGTGCAGCTGCTCCAGCTCGTGCACGGACGCGCGGACGAGCGGCTCCGCATCGCGGCCACGCTGAGCGCCCTGGACGAGCTCACCCGTGGCGGCTACGTCAACCGCGGCGACGGCGAGGCGCTGCACGCGGCGTACGCCTTCCTGCGCACGCTCGAGCACCGCATCCAGCTGCACCAGCTCCGTCGTACCCACGTCGTGCCCGGCGACGAGGACGCCCTGCGCCGGCTGGGGCGGAGCATGGGCTTCCAGCGCCAGCCGGCCGCGGAGCTCGAGACGGCCTGGCAGCACCACCGCCGCGAGGTGCGCCGGCTGCACGAGAAGCTCTTCTACCGGCCGCTGCTCGAGGCGGTCGCCCGGATACCGGGCGAGGGTGCGCGGCTGTCGCTGGAGGCGGCGGGGGACCGGCTCGCCGCTCTGGGGTACCTCGACCCGGCAGGCGCGCTGCGCCACCTCGAGGCGCTGACCGCGGGGGTCTCGCGGTCGTCGGCGATCCAGCGCACGTTGCTCCCGGTCATGCTCGAGTGGTTCGCCGACGCCCCCGACCCCGACGCCGGGCTGTTCGGGTTCCGGCGGATCAGCGAGTCGCTCGGCGACACCCCGTGGTACCTCACGACGCTGCGCGACGAGGGGCAGGTGGCCGAGCGCCTCGCGCGGCTGCTGGCCACCTCGCGCTACGCCACCGACCTGCTCGAGCGCGAGCCGCGGGGGGTGCGGATGCTGGGCGAGGACCTCACCCCGCTCCCGGCCGAGGCGCTGACCACCGAGATGACCGCCACCGCCCGGCGTCAGGACGAGCCCGAGGCGGCGGCCCGGGCGGTGCGGGCGATCCGCCGGCGCGAGCTGTTCCGCATCGCCGTCGGCGACCTCTTCGGCGAGACCGACGTGGCCGACGTCGGCGCCGGCCTGTCGCGGCTGACCGACGCCGCCCTCGAGGCGACCCTCGAGGTCGCCGAGCGTGCGGTGCGCGGGGCGCGCGGCCTCGACGCCGCGCCGACCCGGATGGCGATCGTGGCCATGGGCCGCTACGGCGGCTTCGAGCTCTCCTACGGCAGCGACGCCGACGTGCTCTTCGTCCACGACCCGGTCGAGGGCGCCGCCGCGGGCGACGCGGCGTCGTACGCCCAGGCGGTGGCGCTCGAGCTGCGCCGCCTGCTGGCGCTCCCCGGCGGCGACCCCGCCCTCGAGGTCGACGCCGACCTGCGCCCCGAGGGCCGGCAGGGCCCGCTCGTGCGCACCCTCGAGTCCTACGCGGGCTACTACGCCAAGTGGTCGCGGGTCTGGGAGGCGCAGGCGCTGCTCCGCGCCGACGCGGTGGTCGGCGACCCGGGCCTGCGCGAGCGGTTCACGGCGCTGGTCGACCCGCTGCGCTACCCGGCCGCCGGCCTCAGCGAGGACGACGTGGTCGAGATCCGGCGGATCAAGGCCCGGGTGGACGCCGAGCGGCTGCCGCGGGGCGCGGACCCGCACACCCACCTCAAGCTCGGGCGAGGGGGACTGGCCGACATCGAGTGGACGGTGCAGCTGCTCCAGCTGCGGCACGCCGCCGAGGTGCCGTCCCTGCGCACCCCGCGCACCCTGACCGCGCTGCAGGCGGCGGCCGAGGCCGGGCTGCTCTCCGCCGAGGACGCCGAGGCCCTGCGCTACGGGTGGCGCACGGTGAGCCGGATCCGCAACGCGGTCACGCTGGTCCGCGGGCGCCCCGGCGACCAGCTGCCGCGCGATGCCCGCGAGCGCGCGGCGGTCGCCTCGATCATGGGCTACCCTCCGGGCGACACCGACGCCCTGGTCAACGACTACCTGCGGCACACCCGGCACACGCGCGCGGTCGTCGACCGGGTCTTCTGGGAGTGAAGAACATACCTACATTTTGATCAGATGAAGGTATGATCTTCATATGCCCGAGATGAAGCGCACGACGGCGACGCTGCTGGGCGACCTGGTCGGCTCGCGGACGACGGCCGACCGGCCGGCCCTCCACGAGCGGCTGGTGGCGGTGCTCGACGAGGGCAACGAGGTCCTCGGGCCCACCGTGCCGCTGCGGATCACCGTCGGCGACGAGTACCAGGGGTGCTTCGACGACGTCGGCAGCGCGCTGCACGCCGCCCTCTGGCTGCGTGTGGCGCTGCTGCCCGCCTGCGACCAGCGGCACGGCATCGGGTGGGGCGAGGTCGGCGTGCTCGCGGAGTCCCCCCGGGTCGAGGACGGCCCCGGGTGGTGGGCGGCCCGCGACGCCATCGAGGCTGCCGCGGAGGGCGCCGCGCGTCCCGGGCTGCGCCACCTGCGCACGGCGTACCGGCGCGCGGAGGGGGCCGCGGGTCCGGACCCGGCGGCGGTCAACGCGGCGCTGGTGTGTCGGGACCACCTGCTGGGATCACTGGGGGAGCGCTCGCTGCGGCTGCTCCGCGGCGTCCTCGCCGGGCGCAGCCAGGTCGAGCTGGCGCGCGAGGAGGGGGTGTCGCCGTCCGCGGTGTCGCAGCGGGTGCGCCACGATGGACTGGCCGCGCTGCTCGCGGCCGACGACCTGCTGCGGGGGGTGCGCTGATGAGCTGGATCGCGGTGCTGCTGATCGGGGTGGCGGTGGCCGACCTGGCCCACGCCGTGCGCCCGGTGCCGGTGGTGGACGAGTGCGTGGGCGCCGCCGCCGCCGTGCTGGTCGGGCTGGCCGCCGGCCTCACCGAGCCGGTCGACGTGGCGGCGCTCGTCACGATCGCCGCGGTCGTCATCCTGTGGGGGCAGACCGTCACCCGGGGCTTCGGGCGCGGCCCCGCCTGGCTGCCGCTGCTCGTGATCGCGGTCGCCCTGGCCGGCGCGGTCGCCGTCTCGGGGAAGGCCGCACCCGTCGGCGGGCTGGTCGCCGACTGGCTCGACACGGTCGGGGTGCCGGTGCTCGAGGGCGTCGACCCGACCCGCTTCCTGCTGCTGGCCGCGGTCTTCCTCGTGCAGCTCTCGACGGGCAACGTCGTGGTCCGGCTCGTGCTCACGGCCACCGGCACCATGAACCCGTCGCGGCGCGAGCGCCCCGCCCACGACGAGCTGCCGCTCAAGGGCGGCCGCCTGCTCGGCCCGATGGAGCGGGTCTTCATCCTCGGCCTCGGCCTGGCCGGCCAGCTCACCGCCGCGAGCATCGTGATCGCGGCCAAGGGCCTGCTGCGCTTCCCCGAGCTGCAGTCGAAGGAGGACCAGGCGCGGATCCACCAGGTCACCGAGTACTTCCTGGTCGGCAGCTTCGCGAGCTGGCTGCTCGCGCTCGGCTCGCTGGTGCTGCTCGCGCCCTGAGGGCGGGAACTGATTTGCGCCTGCCCGGCCACCCGACGAGGGTGGCCCGGTGAGCGACGACTACTGGGACCGCTACCGCACCGCCGCCCGCGCCTGCGAGCGCACCGTCTTCTGGCACCAGCCCACCCGGCCGGCGCAGGTGCTGGCGGAGCTGGCGGCGGAGGCGGAGCGGCGCGACCTGTGGTTCGACCAGTACGCCGAGCGTGGGGCGGTGGAGCTGCTCGAGGAGCAGCTGGTCGAGATCTTCGGCACCGGGGGCGCCGCGTTCTTTCCCAGCGGCACCATGGCCCAGCAGGCCGCGCTGCGGGTCTGGTGCGACCGTGCCGGCGTACGCCGCGTGGCGATGCCCGACCTCGCCCACCCGCTGGTGCACGAGCTCGACGGGCCGCGGCTGCTCCACGGCCTCGAGGTGATCCACCTGACGACCGGGCGGACGCTGTCCACCGCAGAGCGGCTGGCCGCCGTACCGGGACGACTCGGGGCGGTGCTGGTCGAGCTGCCGCTGCGCGACGCCGGCTGCGCCCTGCCGACCTGGGAGGAGCTGACCGCCCTGTCCGCGGCCGCCCGCGAGCGGGGCGTCGCCCTGCACGTCGACGGCGCCCGGATCTGGGAGGCCCAGCCCTTCTGGGACCGGCCGTTCACCGACATCGCCGCGCTCGCCGACAGCATGTACGTGTCCTTCTACAAGGGACTCGGCGGTCTCGCGGGCGCGGCGCTGGTCGGCCCGTCGGACTTCCTCGACGAGGCGCGCCAGTGGCGCAAGCGGATGGGCGGCACCATCTTCCGGATGACCCCGGAGGCGATCTCGGGCCTGGTGGGGCTGCGCGAGCACCTGCCGCGGATGGCCGAGTGCCTGGCGTGGGCGCGGGCCCTGGCCGACGGGCTCGCGTCCCGCGGGCTCACGCCCCACCCGACGCCCCCGCACACCCCGACCTTCGAGGTCTGGGCGCCCGGCGACGCCGCCACGGTCAACGACCGGCTGCTCGCGTTCATGGAGCGCGAGGGGCTGCAGCTCACCGGCCCCTGGTCGGCCGCGGACGAGCCCGGCCGCGTGCGCACCGAGCTGGTGGTGGCGACACCCGCGCTCGCCCACGACCCGGACACCGTGGCCGGGTGGGTGGCCGACGTCGTGGGGGGCTGATGCACGAGCTGGGCATCGACGAGGCGCTGGGACCGATGCAGGCCCTGGCGTCACGACTGTGGTCCCCGCAGTCACGGCACCACCCCGGGCAGCTCGCCTGGAGTGCGCGGTACGCCGAGCCGCAGGTGCTCCGGCACGGTCCCGTCGCCGTGGTGCACGGACGTGACGGGCTCGATGCCTGGGCGTGGCTGGAGTCGTCGGACTGGCTCGAGCTCTGCGTCGACCCCCAGCGCCCCGAGCTGGTGGCGGAGCTGGTGGCGTGGGCCCGGGGCCGGACCGGCGCCGGTCCCTCGACGTCCGTGCTGGAGACCGAGCACCACCTGCTGTCAGGACTGGCGACGGCCGGGTACGTCGAGACCGACGCGCCGTGGTTCACCCACCACACGCTCGACCTCGTGTCGCTCCGGCCGCCGACGGTCCCTCCGGGCTACCGGCTCAGGGCGGTTCGACCGGGCGAGGCCGAGGCGCGCGCCGCCGTGCACCGGGACGCGTGGTCGGTGACCTCGCGCGTGACGACCAGGGCGTACGAGCGCCTGATGGCGACGCCGCCGTACCGTCACGACCTGGACGTCGTCGTCGAGCACGCCGATGACGGGCTGGTGGCCTCGTGCCTGGCCTGGCTCGACCCCGCCACGGGTGTCGCCCTGGTCGAGCCCGTCGGGTGCGTCCCCGAGCACCGGGGCCGGGGGCTCGCCGGAGCCGTCAGCCTCGCTGCCCTGGCCGCGGCGCGCGACGCGGGCGCGACCCTCGGGCTGGTCTGTCCCCGCGGGGACGACGGTTACCCGGTGCCCGGCCGCGTGTACCGCGGCCTGGGCTTCCGCCCCGGTCCGCGCACCCTCACTCTTGCGGCCGGGGATCCGACCGCCTGACCAGACCGCTGGGAGGTCTGGGACGTTTGACCCCTACCGGACTGGACCTCGTCGGTGCATGCTCGGGCGTGTAGCCCCCGTCGAGGAGACCGCCCGTGAGTTCGTCCGCCGCCGTGCAGCGCGACCCGTGGACCGACCGTGTGGTGCGGGTGCAGCGCGACCTCGTCGCTACCTCCCGTCACCGCGTGCGCGCCCGCCGGCTGCACCAGATGCTGCTGTGGCTGCTGGCCGGCCTGGCCGCGCTGACGTGCGTGGCCCTGCTGGTGTCCGAGGACTACCGCTGGGACGCCGCCGCGGTGGCCGGGGTGGTCGCGGTGCTGGTCGGCCTGCTGGCGTGGTTCTCCCCGGAGGCGACGCAGACCGCGGCCGCCGAGCGCGAGGCCGCGCTGACCGCCGTCCTGCTCGACATCGCCCGGACCACCGCTCTCGACAGCGACGACCCGGAGTTCTGGGCCGCACAGCTCGCGCGCATCGACCGGGAGTACGCGCGACTCGGAAGCCGCTGACCGACCGCATCGCCCTCACGGGGGTGGGGCGATGCAGTCGGTGGCCGGCTCCCGGCCTCAGATCTCCTCGGGCACCATCTGGATCGCGCCGGAGGGGCACTCGGCCACGCAGAGGCCGCAGCCCTTGCAGTAGTCGAGGTCGATCAGGTACTTCTCGCCCGGCTGCCCGAGCTTGATCACGGCGTTGTCGGGGCAGACGCCGTAGCAGTTGTCGCAGCTGAAGCAGTTGCCGCACGACAGGCAGCGCCGTGCCTCGAGCAGGGCGGTCGACTCGTCGTGACCGAGCACCACCTCGTCGAAGGTCGACTCGCGGCGTGCCCGGTCGAGCAGCGGCCGATGGGCGCGCGGCGCGTCGGCGTAGTACCAGGTGTTCAACGTGTCGTACGACGCCAGGGCCGGCCGCGGGGCGGGCTCAGGCGCGGCTCCCGACAGCCAGGCGTCGATGTGGCGGGCGGCCCGCTTGCCGTGCCCGACCGCGACGGTGACCGACCGCTCGGCGGGCACCATGTCGCCGCCGGCGAAGACGCCGGGGCACCCGGTCATCAGGTCGGGGCCGACGCTGACGACGCCGTCCTCGACGACGAGCCCGGGCACGCCGTCGAGCAGGGAGAGGTCGGTGTCCTGGCCGAGCGCCAGCACCAGGGAGTCGGCGTCGAGCTCGTCGAGCTCGCCGGTCGGCTGCGGGAAGCCGCTCTCGTCGAGCTCCATCCGCTCCACGACCAGCTTGCCGGCGTCGACCTGCTTGATCGTGGTCAGCCAGGTGAAGAGCACGCCCTCGTCCTCGGCCTCGGCGATCTCGGAGGGGTGGGCGGGCATCCGGTCCTTGGTGCGGCGGTAGACCACCACGGCCTCCGAGGCGCCGAGCCGCTTCGCGGTCCGGGCGGCGTCCATCGCGGTGTTGCCGCCGCCGTAGACGGCGACCCGGCGGCCGAGGAGCGGTTGCTCGCCCGCTTCGAGCCCGCGCAGCATGTCGACCGCGTCGAGCACGTGCGCCGCGGACCCGGCCGGAAGGTAGGCCCGCTTGCCGAGCTGGGCGCCCACGGCGAGGAACACGGCGTCGTACTCCTCCTTGACCGCCATCAGGTCGGTGACCTTGGCGTCGAGCTCGAGGGTCACCCCGAGGTCGAGGATCCGCTGCACCTCGGCGTCGAGCACCTCGCGCGGCAGCCGGTAGCGGGGGATGCCGAAGCGCATCATGCCGCCGGCCATCGGGCCGGCCTCCTTGACCGTGACCGTGTGCCCGAGGCGGGCGAGGTGGTAGGCCGCGGACAGCCCTGACGGTCCGGCGCCGACCACCAGGACGTGCCGGCCCGTCGCCGGCACCTCGACCTCGACCCTCCAGCCCTGGCGCAGCGCCTCGTCGCCGACGAACCGCTCGACGGAGTTGATGCCGACCGCCTCGTCGAGCTGGCCGCGGTTGCAGGCCGTCTCGCACGGGTGGTAGCAGACCCGTCCCATCACGGCGGGGAACGGGTTGTCCTGCATGATCGTGCGCCACGCGCGCTCGTACCCGGCCCCGCCCTCCTCGCCGTCGTACAGCCACAGCTGGACGTTCTCGCCCGCGGGGCAGGCGTCGTTGCACGGCGGCATCCGGTCGACGTAGACCGCGCGCTCGGTGCGCCACGAGCCGGTCTTGTTGGCACGGCTCGACCCGACGTCGAGGGTGATCGCGAAGGGCTTCTCCATCACTCGTCACCTCCGTCGCCGGCGTCGACCAGCCCGAACCGCTCGATCGTGTGGTCCGCCAGAGCCTGCAGCCGGGCCACGATGTCGGGCCGGCCGGGATCGCCGAACAGGTGGGCGTAGCGCTTCTGCGGGCGCAGGTACTCCTCCACGGGCACCTGCCGGCGGATGTGCGACACCTCGGTGACCTCGCCGCCCTCGGCCTCGAAGACCGGGAACAGTCCCGACTCCTTGGCGAGCCGCGCCAGCCTGATCGTGTCGGAGGACGCCGCCCCCCAGCCGAGCGGGCAGGGGACGAAGACGTGCAGGTAGCGGGCGCCACGGAAGGTCATCGCCTTCTCGACCTTGTACTCGAGGTCGCGCAGCTCCGCGACGGTCGCCGTCGCGACGTAGGGGATCTCGTGCGCCATCGCGATGAGTGGCACGAACTTGCCCTGCCCGAAGGCGTTGCCCGGCTCGGGCCCCAGGGCCTTGGTGTTGGCGGTTCTCGCCGCGGGCGGGGTGGCGCCGCTGCGCTGGACCCCGGTGTTCATGTAGCCCTGGTTGTCGTAGCAGACGAAGAGCACGTCGTCGTTGCGCTCGAACATCCCCGACAGGGTGCCGAAGCCGATGTCGACGGTGCCGCCGTCCCCGGCCTGGCCGAGCACGCGCACGTCGTCGCGGCCGGTCGCGCGCAGCGCAGCAGCGACCCCGGACGCGACCGCCGGGCCGTTGCCGAAGAGCGAGTGCAGCCAGGGCAGCTGCCACGACGACTCGGGGTAGGGGGTCGAGAAGACCTCGAGGCACCCGGTCGAGTTGACCGCGACCAGCTTGCCGTCGGTGGCCCGCATCGCGGCGTCGAGCACGTAGCGGGCGCCGAGCGCCTCGCCGCAGCCCTGGCAGGCGCGGTGGCCCGACGTCAGCGAGTTGCTGCGGCCCATCCGGGCCTGCACGGAGCGCTGGTCGTCGTCGAGCAGGCGGTTGCCGACCACGAACGTGCCGGTCTGGTAGAGCTTGACCTCCTGGAACGCCACGGTTCCTCCCTCTTCTCCTGGTCGCCGGCTACTCGTAGGCACCCGACGCGACCGTGCCGAGGTCGCGCAGCATGTGCTCGGCGTGGGGTCCCGGCCGCTCGCCGCGCCGTGAGCGCTCGAGCTCGCGCTGGACGAGGTCGTGGTCGAGGTCGAGGAAGTGCAGGCGCTGCGGGTCGAGCCGGCCGCCCAGCACGTCGTCGAGGAGGCGGTTCAGGGAGTCGCGCGTCACCGGCCGGCCGCCCAGACCGGCGACGACGTCGTACACGTCGGCGGCGAGGCCGCGGGTCGCGTCGCGCACGTTCTGCCCGACGATGCCGCCGGCGCCGACCGCGAAGGCGCGCTCGACCACGACCACCCGCTCCGCCTCGGCCAGCGCCGTCCGCACCTCGTGCGAGGGCCACGGCCGGAAGCACGAGATGCCGAGCACGCCGATGCTCACGCCGGCGTCGCGCAGGGTGTCGACGACCTCCTGCAGCGTCCCGAGCACCGAGCCCAGCGCGACGACGACCGTCTCGGCGCCCTCGACGCGGTAGGGACGCACGAGCCCGCCCGAGTCGCGGCCGAACGCCTCGCGGAAGTCGGCCGCGATCTGCGGCACCTCGTCGAGCGCGGCGACCTGCTTGGCGTGCATCAGGTACTTGACCTCCGCGAAGGCCTCGGGGCCGACCATCGCGCCGATGGTCACCGGGTCGTCGGGGTCGAGCTCCTGCTGGGGCACGAACGCCGGCAGGAACGCGTCGACCTGCTCCTGCTCGGGCAGGTCGACCTGTTCGGTGGCGTGGGTGAGCACGAAGCCGTCCATGCACACCATCACCGGCACCGAGAGCGTCTCGGCCAGCCGGAACGCCTGCACGTGGAGGTCGACCGCCTCCTGGTTGGACTCGGCGTACAGCTGGATCCACCCGGAGTCGCGCATCGCCATCGCGTCGGAGTGGTCGTTCCAGATGTTGATGGGCGCGCCGATCGCCCGGTTCGCCAGCGTCATCACGATCGGCAGCCCGAGCCCCGAGGCGTTGAAGAGCGCCTCGGCCATGAACAGCAGGCCCTGGCTCGAGGTGGCGGTGTAGGTGCGGGCGCCGGCCGCGGACGCGCCGATGCACGCCGACATCGCGCCGAACTCCGACTCGACCATGAGGTACTCGCACGGCGCGAGCTCGCCGGTGCGCACCCGGTCGGACAGCGACTCGACGATGTGGGTCTGCGGGGAGATGGGGTACGCCGCGATCACGCCGGGGCGGCACAGGGTGACGGCGCGGGCCACGGCCTGGGAGCCCTCGACCTGGCTACGCATCGGCCCGGCTCCCGTCCCGGTGCGCCAGCACCGCGGCGAGGTGCTCGAGCACCCGGTCGTGGGCGACCCACGCCGCGCGCACGTTGCCGGCGCCGACCTCGCCCGGGAAGCGGCCGCGGATCGCGTCGGCCACCGACGCGAGCGTGACCTGCCCGGTGAGCCCCGCGAAGGCCCCGAGCAGCGCGGCGTTGGGCAGCGGGCGGCCGAGGTGCTCGCGGGCGATCTCGGTCGCCGGCACGGCGGCCACGTGCACGGGGGAGAGGCGCGCGACCAGGTCGCCGAGGCCGAGCTCCTCCAGCGAGTGCGAGGTGTTGACCAGCAGGTAGCCGCGGTCGTCGAGCCCGGCGAAGAGGTCGACCTGGTGCAGCAGCGTCGGGTCCTGGACGATCAGGGCGTCGGGGCGCGTGACCGGCTCGTGCAGCCGGATGGGGCGGTCGTCGAGCCGACAGAACGACACCACCGGTGCCCCGGTGCGCTCGGAGCCGAACGTGGGGAACGCCTGCGCGTGCCGGTCCTCGGCGAAGGCCGCGACCGACAGCAGCTCGGCCGCGGTCACCGCGCCCTGGCCGCCGCGGCCGTGGATGCGTACGGAGAACATGGGTCCCTCCTCCGCTCGACCGTAGGGCGGCAGGTCTGCCGCGGCAGAGGGTCGTCGGTCCCGACCCGGCGGGTCCTTCGGCGGGCGCCGTTCAGTTGAGCGCGCCGAACGCGTCGTACACCATGAACGCCGGCCAGAAGATGCCCTCGACGATCGCCCACAGGTACCACCAGAAGCCGTCGGCCTGCTGCCAGAAGTAGACCCAGGCGCCGAAGATGCCGATCCCGTAGATGGCGCCGCCGCTTGCCGCGCCTGCCCCGTTGTTGTTGGCCATGGCTCCAGCCTCCGCCGGGGCGCACCGGGGCGCACGAGGCGAAGGTCCCGGCCGGTCAGGCTGCCGGACCTGCGTGTCACCGACCGCCCGCTGCCGTACCCTCAGCTGGTTGAAACCTGCCGCAACCGGGGGGTGCGCGGTCGACGACAGGAGCCCCCCGTGAAGGTCCAGCCGCGCCCGCTGATCGGTGTCCTCTGCCTGGTGGTCTACCTCGCCGCGTTCTACGGCGTGTGGATCGTCAACGACATCGACTACGACGCCATCGGCGACTCCGCCGACACGCTGCTGACGTGGTACGTGATGCCCCTGGTCGTGGGGTGCCTCGTCCTGGTGGTCCTGGCCAGCGTCCTGGGGTGGTGGCGTCCGGCGATCGTCGAGACCGCGCGCGTCCCCCGCTGGGCCGCCGTCCCGGGCGTGCTGATGGCGCTGCTGGCCGCGCTCGTCCTGCTCACCAAGGACTTCAGCGACACGACCGGGCAGATGCTCGTCTACCTGGTGCTCGGCAGCATCGGCGTGGGCTTCGGCGAGGAGATGGCCAACCGCGGCCTGCTGCTCACCGGGCTGCGCGGCTCGCTGAGCGAGCCCTGGGTCTGGTTCTGGACGTGCGCGTGCTTCGGCCTGATGCACCTGCCCAACTGGGTCTTCGGCGCCGGACCGGTCGCCACCTACCAGGTGCTGACGGCGTTCCTGGCCGGCAGCACCTTCTACCTCCTGCGGCGCGCGACCGGCAGCCTCGTGTGGGCGATGCTCGTGCACGGCTTCAACGACTTCGCCGCCTTCGCCGGCGACGGCGGCGCGTGGATGGCCCTCGTCACGCCCTTCATCGGGCTGACCTCGCTGGTGATGGTGGTCGTGCTGCTGCGCAGGGAGAAGGGCGTGCACCACGTGCCGCAGGGGGCGACGCCGCTTCCGGCGCCTGCCTAGGGCTGGGCGGGTGCGGGACCGGTGCTGTCGCGGACGACCAGCTCGGTGGGCAGCACCACCCGCTCCTCGCGCAGCGGCTCCCCGGCCATCCGGGCCAGGAGGGCGCGCACGGCGCGGGTGCCCTTCTCGGCGATCGGCTGCCGGACCGTGGTCAGGGGCGGACGCACGGTCACGGCGAGCGCGCTGTCGTCGAAGCCGACGACCGAGAGGTCCTCGGGCACCCGCAGGCCGAGCGACTCCGCGGCGCGGATCGCCTGCGCGGCGTAGGCGTCGGAGAAGCAGAGCAGGCCGGTCGGGCGGTCCGGCCGCTCGAGCAGGGCGAGCGCCGCGTCGTACGCCGCCTCGACGGGGCGGAACGCCGCGACGGCGGCGAGCGGCTCCACGCCGGCGGCGGACAGGGCCCGGCGCCAGCCGCGGTTGCGCTCGGCGGCCGGCGGGTTGGCGAGCGTCTCGACGTCGTCGGGGCCGGCGTCCGCGTGCCCGGTCGGGCGCAGGTTGAGCAGGCCGATCCGCCGGTGCCCGAGGTCGAGGAGGTACTGGGCGGCGGCCTCGGCGCCCGAGGCGTCGTCGACGTTGACGCTGGGTGCGTCGTCCATGACCTCCTGGTCGACGGTGACGAGCGGCAGGCCGCGCTTGCGCAGCCAGTGGACGTCCTCGGAGTCCTTCTGGCAGACGTACACCAGCGCGCCGTCCATCGAGACGTCGCGCGCCGGCACCGCGTCGGCGCCGCTCCCGCTGGTGATCAGCGTCAGGGCGAGGTCGCGGTCGGACAGCTCGTCGGCCACCGCCACCAGGAACTCGGTGGCGACCGGGTCGCGGAAGGCCTCGCTCAGCGAGTCGGTGAGCAGGAGCCCCACGGTGCCGGTGCGGCCCCGGGCCAGGGCGCGGGCCGAGGGGTTGGGCCCGACGTACCCCATCTCGTCGGCCGTGGCCAGGATCCGCTCGCGCAGCTCGGCCGAGAGCTTGTCGGGCCGGGAGAACGCGTTGGACACCGTCATCCGGCTGACGCCCACGCGGTCGGCGATCGACTGCAGGGTCACGGGAGAGCGCACACCCCGATCATGCCCGAGCGGTCCGCGGGGCGGGCTCCACCCAGCCGGCGACACGGTGCAGCCCGCCGGCGAGGACGCCGCGGGTGCGCGCCAGCGACTGCGGCCGCTCGCGGTGGGGGACGACGGGGGCGTCGGGGCGGGCGCTGAGCACGTGCTCGCTGGTGAGCCGGTGCGCGAGGCCGTGGGCGGCGGGGTCGTACTGCATGGTTCTGTCCTCCTCCAGAGGTCGTTGTATACCGGTAAACTAGCAGGGAATGGTTTACCGGTCAACTCTTGATCTGACCGGTCCACCCCGGCGATCCCCGCGCACCGGCGCCGCGGGCCCCTACAGTGACGCCATGGCGCTGAGGGTCGTCTTCGCCGATGACAACTACCTGGTGCGCGCCGGGGTGGCCGGCCTGCTCGACGAGGCTGCCGACATCGAGCTCGTGGAGGCAGTGGCCGATCCGGAGGCGCTGCACCGCGCCGTGGCGGTGCACCGCCCCGACGCGGTGCTCACCGACATCCGGATGCCGCCCACCTTCACCACCGAGGGCATCGACGCCGCCCGGCGGATCCGGGCCGAGCACCCCGGCACGGGTGTGGTGGTGCTCTCGCAGTACGTCGAGGAGGAGTACGCCTTCGACCTGCTCTCCGACGGGGTCGAGGGCCTCGGCTACCTGCTGAAGGAGCGGGTGACCCAGGTCGACGAGCTGGTCCGGGCGCTGCACGACGTCGCCCGCGGCGGGTCCGCGCTCGACCCCAAGGTCGTCGAGGGGCTGCTCGCCCGCAAGAGCACCGAGCGGGGCTCGGCGCTCGACGCGCTCACCGAGCGCGAGCTCGAGGTGCTGCGCGAGCTGGCGACCGGGCGCAGCAACGCCGCCACGGCCAAGGCGCTCTTCATGAGCGAGCGGGCCGTGGAGAAGCACGTCGGGTCGGTCTTCCTCAAGCTCGGGCTCGTCAACGAGGCCGACGTCAACCGCCGGGTCAAGGCCGTCCTCGCCTACCTCGAGGCGACCGGGGGTGCGCCCGCCCCCTGAGGACCGTGCGGCCAGCCCCACTGTCCCGGCGTGCCCGGGCGGGCACGATGGGGCCGAGGAGGTGTCCTGTGGGAGACGTGCGGGTGCTGGTGGTCGACGACCGCGAGCCCTACCGCCGCGCGATGGCGGCGGTCGTGGGGGCGACCGACGGCTTCGTGGTCGTCGGGTCCGCGACCACCGGCGAGGAGTCGCTGGTGGTGGCCGACGAGCTGCGTCCCGACCTCGTGCTCATGGACGTCAACCTCCCCGGCATCGACGGCGTCGAGGCCACCCGCGAGCTCGTCGCCCGCCCGCACGCCCCGGTCGTCGTCCTGCTCTCGACGTACGACGAGGACCAGGTCGACGCTGCCGGGTGCGGCGCCGCGTCGTACGTGCCCAAGGCGGCGTTCGGCCCCGACCGCCTGCGAGCGGCGTGGGCGGAGGCCCAGCCGCCTCACGACTGAGCCGTGACCGCCTGCTCCGGCACCGGCACGGTCAGCTCGAGCAGGTCGTCGCCGAGCCGCAGCGCGCCGTCGACGACGGCGACCCGGTCGGTGACCACCTCGGGGTCCAGGTCGCCGAGCGGACCCCGCACCCGCACGACCAGCGCCGCAGGAGCCGCCTCCAGCTCCAGCGCCACCGGGTCCGGGCCGGCCGCGCGGACGACCTCGGCGCAGCACGACCAGACGGCGCGCTCCACCGGCAGCGGGAAGCGGCGGCCGGCGACCCCGTCGGCGGAGAACGAGCGCACCACCGCCGACCGGGCGACCAGCGAGCGCAGGACCGGCTCGAGGCCGGCGCGCGCGAGCTGCGTGGGGTAGACGCCGCGGGTGAGCTCGCGCAGCGCCTCGAGCGCCTCGTTGGTGCCGTCCACCAGGCGCTCGAGGTCGGCCGGCTCCCCGGCCGCCACCGCCGTCCGGGCCCGGCGGATCTCGGCGCGGAGCGTCTCCATGAACGGCAGCACGTCGCGGGCGATCGCCGCCTCGAGCGACCGGCGGCCGGCGACGTCCGCCGCGACCAGGCGCCGGCGCGAGGCCGCGAGCTGGGCCGTGGTGGAGGCGAGCTCGCTCACGCGGTCGGCGAGCGACCCGGCGAGCGAGGTGTTGCGAAACGCGACGGCGGTCTGGTCGGCGAGCGCCTCGAGCAGCCGCAGGTCCGAGGGCCGCAGGTGGCGGCCGCGGGGGAGTGCCACGGCGATCTCTCCGAGCTGCCGGTCCCCGCTGCGCACGGGGACCACGTGCGCGGTGTCGCCCGGCTCGGCCCACCAGCCCCACGTCCCGGTCACCGGCTCGCTGCCGGGGACCTCGAGGCGGGCCTGCGCACCGCGGCCGGAGACCGCGCGGCTCGCCGCCTCGGCGACGGCCGGGAGCAGCGCGTCGGGGTCGGGTGCCTCCGAGAGGCGCCGGCTGAAGTCGGCGAGGGCCTCGTAGGGCTGCGCCCGCTCGCCGTACGCCGCCCGGTTGGCCAGGCGCACGACGCCACGGCGCAGCGGCTGGAAGGCCAGCGCGACCAGGGCGGTCGCGAGCAGAGACAGCCACAGCCCGCCGGTCCGCCCCTCGACCTGGCGACCCGCGAGCACGACGAGGACGGTGTAGCCGACGGCGGCGAAGCCCGCGCCGGCCGCGACGACGACGGTGCGGCTGATGATCACGTCGAGGTCGTAGAGCCGGTAGCGCAGCACGGCCACCGCGAAGAGGATCGGCATCAGGAAGAAGGCGACCGCGAGCGGCACGCCGGACACCCAGGTCGGCATCCCGTCGCGGAGCGCCTGCCCGACGAAGAGGAACGCGAGCCCCACGGCGGCCAGGGCCGCGGCGAGCGCGATGGGGAGCAGCTGCTGACGCTCCTCGCCGACACTCAGCGCCAGCCGACGCACCATCGAGGCCAGGCCCAGCATCACGCCGACCGTGATCAGCAGGAAGCCGACGCTGAGCATCGCCACACGCACGGCGCCGAAGCGGGCGTCGGCGCCGACCAGGTCGAATTCCGTGGCGTCGACCGTCAGGATCGCGGCGAGGCACAGCAGGGCGCCCGTGGCAGGGACGTACGCGGCCCAGCGCCACCGGGGCGAGAGCAGGTGGCCGTCGGGTGCGACGAGGTACATCAGCGCGATCATCGTGACGACCACCTGGCCGCCGCTCAGCTGGGCCACCCACGCCGAGACGCTGGCCAGGGTCGCCGAGCCGGGGCCGTCGCTCTCCTGGACCCAGTAGGCGTACCCCTCGGTGAGCAGCGAGACCGCGGTGAGGATGCCCACCGCGCTGAGCAACCAGCCGATCGGGTGCCGCTCGTAGCGAGAGACGATGACCGCGCCCATGAGGGTGGAGCCCACGGCCGCGCCGTGCACGAACGGGAAGCCGTGCACCGCGATCGCGACCTCCGACGTCAGCGACACCGCTTGGGCGGCGACCACGACGTCGACCGCGACCAGCAGCGCGGCGAGGACGACGAGCGACCAGGCCAGCCGGGCGAGCACGTCAGCCACCCACCGGGGAGCCGGCCGCGGCGCGGGCGGGGAGGACGGCGCACACGCGGGTCCCGCGACCCGGGGCGGTGTCGAGCTCCCACGTGCCCCCGGCGGCGTCGACGCGGTCGCGCATGTTGGCGAGACCCGTGCCGGGCGCGGCGGCCGTCGGGTCGAACCCCTCACCGTCGTCCTCCACCGTCAGCTGCAGCTCGTCGGGGCCACCGCCCAGCTCGACCCGCACGCGGGCGACGCCGGCGTGCTTGGTGGCGTTCTGGACGGCCTCGAGGCAGCAGAAGTACGCCGCCGCCTCGACCGCGGGCGGGTAGCGGGTCCCGGAGTCGGCCACGACCTCCGCGGCGTCACCGACCGCGGCCCGGATCGCCGCCGCCAGGCCCTGCTCCTCCAGGAGCGGCGGGTAGATGCCGCGGGCGAGCTGCGCCAGCGCGGTCACCGCCCCGGCCGCCGCCTCCTCCTGCTCGTCGAGCAGGGCGACGGCCCGCGCGGGGTCGGAGGACGCCAGGGCCGCGGCGAGCCGCAGGTTGACCGCGAGGGCCACGAGGTGCTGCTGCGCGCCGTCGTGGATGTCGCGCTCCAGGTGGCGGCGCGCCGCGTCCTGGGCGTCGACCAGGCGGACCCGCGACTCCCGCAGCTCCGCCTCGCGGGTCGACAGCTCCGCGAGCCGCTGGTCGAGCGCGCCGCGCAGCTGCGCCCCGCGCAGCACCAGGCCGGCCTGTCCCGCGAGCGTCGCGAAGAGCCGCTGCTCGACCGGTGTCAGGGCGGCTCCGGGGCGCTCGCGCAGCACCAGCAGCCCGAGCTCCTCGCCGCCGTGCAGCACGGGGAGCCGGCGGGTGCCGGGGTCCCAGCCGGGGGTCGCCGCCAGCCGCTGCTCCGCCTCCGGCGGCCAGGTCGCGGTCGGGACCAGCGCACCGCCGACCGACACCCACACCTGAGCCCACTCCGCACCGGTGCCCTCGGCGAGCAGCCGGGCCATCCGCAGCGGGAGGTCCTCCGCGGGCTGGTCGGCGCTGACCACCGCGGAGAACCTCCGCAGCGCGTCGTACGGCGCCGGCCGGCCCTGCTGCACGACCCGCGCGGTGAAGCGCTCGAGACGGCCGAGCACCGGGTCGAAGCCGAGTGCGACGAGGGCCGTCGCGAGCACCGAGAGGCCGAGCGAGGGCGTCCCGGTGTCGTCGGTGACGGCACCCCCGCCGACGACCACGGCGAGGTAGGTCAGCACCACGAAGGCCACGAGCCCGCCGCCGACGACGCCGACCGACAGCCACTCGCGGCGCGAGCGGCGTCGCAGCGTCGGGGTCCACCTCCACCGGGCGTCCATCCGAGAAGTGTGCTCGCTTCGCGGCCCCGACGGGAGGGAGTCAGCACCCTCCGGGGGGGTGGGGCCAGCCCCCCGGTGCCACCCGGTCGGACCGGGCGGCCAGGACCCGCAGGGGTGCGCCCAGCCCGATCGCCGGGGACGGCCCGGTCGAGGTGTGCTCGACATGTGCCGCCCGAGATCCGGACGGTCCACTCCCCAGGAGGACCGAGATGACCACCACTCCCACCACCACCGGCCCCGCCACCACGCCCACCGGCATGACCGTCCCGGCCGCCCACGCCGTCGGCGTCACCAAGCTGTACGGCGTGGGGGAGGCGGCCGTCGCCGCTCTCGACGACGTGGACGTCGCCCTCGAGCGCGGTCGCTTCACCGCCATCATGGGGCCCTCCGGCTCCGGCAAGTCGACCCTGCTGCACGTGCTCGCCGGCCTGGACCGGCCGACGTCCGGCCAGGTGTTCCTCGGGGACACCGAGATCACGTCGCTGCGTGACAAACGCCTGACCGAGCTGCGGCGCGACCGGATCGGCTTCATCTTCCAGTCGTTCAACCTGCTGCCGACGATGACGGCCGCGGAGAACATCGTGCTGCCGCTGCGCATCGCCGGGCGCCGGCCCGACGCCGACTGGGTCGCCTCGATCGTCGACACCGTCGGCCTCGGCGGGCGGCTCGAGCACCGCCCGTCCCAGCTCTCCGGCGGCCAGCAGCAGCGCGTCGCCGCGGCGCGGGCCCTGGCCTCGCGCCCCGAGATCGTCTTCGCCGACGAGCCCACCGGGGCGCTGGACTCGCGGTCGTCCACCGAGCTGCTCCGCTTCCTCCGCACCGCGGTGGACGAGCTCGCCCAGACGGTCGTGATGGTGACCCACGACCCGAAGGCTGCGGCGTACGCGGACCGGGTCCTCTTCCTCGCCGACGGACGCCTCGCCGACGAGCTGCACGCCCCGTCCGCCGAGGACGTCCTCGACCACATGAAGTCCCTGGGAGCCTGAGATGTTGACCGCAACCCTCCGCAGCATGCTGGCGCACAAGCTGCGCCTCGCCCTCACGACGGCGTCGATCGCCCTCGGCGTCGCCCTGCTGTCCGGCACGCTGATCCTCACCCACACGATGGGGATCGCCTTCGACATGCTCTTCGGCAAGATCGGGGCCGGCACCGACGTCGTCGTGCGCACCCACGCGCCGTACGCCCAGACCGAGGGGGTCGGCACCAACCGCGGGCCGATCGCCGAGGACGTCCTCGACCAGGTCCGCGGCGTCGACGGCGTCCGGGTCGCCGAGGGCTCGGTGCAGGGGTACGCCCTGCTCACCGACACCGACGGCCGCGCGATCACCACCAACGGCGGCGCTCCCACCAACGGCTACAGCATGCCGGCCGACGAGGGGCTCCGCGGTGACGTCGAGGTGCTCACCGGGCACGCCCCGACCAACCGCCACGAGGTCGCGATCGACGCCACCAGCGCCGCGGACCACGACATCCCGCTGGGCTCGACGATCAAGGTCCTCTTCCAGGGCCCGACGCGCGAGTTCACAGTCGTGGGGACGGTCGGCTACGGCGACGGCATCACCGACCTCGGCGGCACCACGTCGGCCTACTTCGACACCGCCACCGCCCAGCGGGTGCTCGGCACCCCCGGCGCCTTCGACCACATCGACGCCGCCGCCGAGGACGGCGTGAGCCAGGCCGAGCTCGCCGACCGGATCTCCGCGGTGGTCCCGGACGGCGCCGAGGCGGTGACGGGAGCCGCGGTCGCGAAGGAGAACGCCGACGCCACCAAGAAGAACTTCAGCATCGTCGGGATCCTCTTCGGCATCTTCGCGGGGATCGCGCTCTTCGTGGGCAGCTTCATCATCTGGAACACGTTCACGATGACCGTCTCCCAGCGGCAGCGCGAGATCGCGCTGCTGCGGGCGATCGGGGCCCGGCGCCGCCAGGTGCTCGGCGCCCTGCTGACCGAGGCGCTGGCGCTGGGGCTGCTCGCCTCCGCCATCGGCTTCGGGCTCGGCGTGGGCGTGGCCCGAGGGCTGAAGTGGCTGATGGACACCATCGGCCTCGCGCTGCCCTTCACCTCGCTGCAGGTCGAGCCGTCGCAGCTCGTGATCGCCCTCGCGGTCGGCACCGGCGTGACCGTCGTCGCCGCGCTGGTTCCGGCCCGCCGGGCCACGAAGGTGCTGCCGATCGAGGCGCTGCGCGAGTCGGCCCCCGGTGCCGAGCGGTCCTCGCGGCTGCGCAGCCTGGTCGGCCTCGCCCTGCTGGCTGCTGGCGCGGCCGGCCTGCTGGGCGCGCTCTACGGCGACGGCGGCATGAAGCTGTTCGGGCTCGGGCTGCTCGCCGCGATGCTCGGCGTGGTCGTCGCCCTGCCCGTGGCCGTCCGGCCGCTGGCGGCCGCGATCGCGGCACCGCTGCGGCTGCGCGGGCTCCCGGGCGACCTGGCCCGGCAGAACGCGACGCGCAACCCGCGTCGTACGTCCGCCACCGCTGCGGCCCTGATGATCGGCCTGGCGCTGGTCGTGAGCATGGGGGTGTTCGCCTCGTCGCTCAAGGCGTCGTTCGGCGACGTGCTCTCCGACCGCGTCGACGCCGACCTGTACGTCGTCACCGCGAGCGCGCAGGCGCCGGGCTACAGCCCGTCGGTGCTGGCCGCCGTGGAGGCCGTCGACGGTGTCGACAAGGTGTCGGGCCAGGGCTGGGGGCAGGCCCGCTTCGCCGGGCAGGACTCCAGCTACTCCTCGATCGACCCGGCCACCGCCGACACGGTGCTGAACCTGGCCGTGACGCAGGGGGCGATCGAGGACCTCGGGCCCGACGACGTCATGGTCTCCGCGGCCGCAGCGGAGCAGCACGGCTGGTCGGTCGGTGACACCGTCGCCGCGGAGTTCGCCGAGACCGGCCGGCACCGGCTGCACGTCGCCGCGGTCTACGCGGGCAAGGGCTGGATCAGCGACGACTACGTCGTGAGCAGGGCGGCCCAGGAGGCGATGGCCGGCCCGCAGCTGGTGGCGGGCGCCTTCGTGACGGTCGACCCCGGCGCCGACCGGGACGCGGTCCAGGACAGCATCGCGACCGCGCTGGCCGACCACCCCGACGCCAAGGTGCTCGACCGGGCGGGCTTCGAGGAGGAGACCAGCGGGTTCATCGACCAGCTGCTCACCTTCATGACCGTGATGCTGGCGCTCGCGGTGATGATCGCCCTGCTGGGCATCGTGAACACGCTGGCGCTGTCGGTCTTCGAGCGCACCCGCGAGCTCGGCCTCCTGCGCGCCGTGGGGATGACCCGCGGCCAGGTCCGGGCAATGGTGCGCTGGGAGTCCGCCGTGATCTCGCTGATCGGCGCCGTCAGCGGTGCCGGGCTCGGGATCGGGATCGGGCTGGCGATGTCGCAGGTGCTCAAGGACGAGGGGATCAAGGCGATCTCGGTCCCCGTCGGGCAGATCCTCGTCTACGTCGCGGTCGCGGCGGTGGCCGGCGTGCTGGCCGCCGTCGGGCCGGCGCGGTCGGCGGCGAAGGTCGACGTCCTCCGGGCGGTGGTCACCGACTGACCACGTCGTCCTGACCAGGTCGCCCCGGCCGGCCCGGTGGTTCCTCGGGACCACCGGGCCGGCCGTCTGGCTGCCCGGGCCGTCAGCGGCGGCGCAGGACGACCCAGGTGAAGTGCTGCTCGGCTCCCCACGGGGTGCGGTGGGTCTCGCGCTCGGCGTGCTCGAGGTCGAAGTCGTGGGCGAAGAGCGTCGCGAGGTCGGCGGGCTCGTGCCGCGCGGTCGGGAGTCCGGAGCACTGGGTGGGGCCGTCGGCGGCGAAGGTGCCGAGCACCACCGCACCGCGGGGCGCGACCAGCCGGCCGGCGGTCGCGACGTACGCCGCCTGCCGGGCGGGGTCGGTGAGGAAGTGGAAGACGGCACGGTCGTGCCAGCAGTCGAAGGTGCGGTCGGGGTCCCAGCCGACCACGTCCGCGGCGACGAAGGTGACACCGTCGGCGGCCGGGCCGAGGCGTTCGCGGGTGACGGTGAGCGCGGCGGGGGAGAGGTCGAGGAGCGTCACGTCGGTGCGTCCGGCCTCGAGCAGGCGGTCGACCAGCACCGACGCCCCGGCGCCGACGTCGACGACGGACCCGGGGGCGCCGGCCACGAGGCGGAGCGAGACTTCCGGGTCGCGCTGGAACCAGGACACCTCGTCGACGCCCTTCGAGGAGTACACGTCCTCCCAGTGCGCCTGCCTGCCGTCATCGGATGCCGTCACGGGTCCATCCTGACCGATCGGCGCCGCCGACACGCAGCAGCCGGGTGGAGCCCCGATGTGCAGGGGCGGCGAGCGCTGCCCCCGCCGGGACCCCGGAGGCGACCTCGCGTCGTCTGGGACGTGCGTCGGGGGTGACCTATGGTCAGCAAGCACGGCCCCCGAGAGGGGGGCCGGAACAGAGAAGCGAGACGCAGATGACCACGAAGCCGAACCACTGGACTGCCGGTACCACCACGGAGGACGGCTGGACCGTCGCCCGGGTTCGCCCGTTCTTCGCCGTCCTCAAGAAGCAGGACGAGAAGGACACGACGTGGGCCGTGGAGCTCCTCGACGGGAAGCGCCTGGAGGCCGACTCGTCCGTGGACGCGGGGGAGAAGGGGCGGGCCTACCGGGACGCGCAGAAGGCGCAGGGCGTCACGGTCGAGCGGGACCGGAACCCGGCGAAGGCCAAGAAGAACAAGAACAAGGCGACCGCGAAGCGGGCCTGACCCCCGCCGTACGACGACCGGCCCCTCCACTGCCGGAGGGGCCTTGATCTGCCGCCGAGACGCCCTGAGCGGCCTCTCCGGCGGCCGCAGCACAGAGGTAGGGGCCTCCGGGGGCCCGGCGGGGCCGACCCGCGCTCCAGCGAGCTTCGTCGACGTCCGACCTTGACGCCGCCTATTGGTAAGTCATAACTTACCAAGCGTGGCGACACGCACCGACGCATTCGCGGCGCTGGGGGATCCGACCCGTCGAGCGGTCTTCGAGCTGCTCGCCGAGGGGCCCACCTCCGTCGGCGAGCTGGCTGCCCTGCTGCCGGTCAGCAGGCCGGCGGTGTCCCAGCACCTGCGAGTGCTCAAGGACGCCGGACTGGTGCGCGACCACGCGGTCGGGACCCGCCGGCTCTACCAGCTCGACCCCGACGGCATCGCCGCCGTCCGCGCCTACCTCGACCGGTTCTGGGGTGAGGCCCTCGGCGCCTTCAAGGCGTACGCCGAGCAGGACGTCGACCCCAACCACGAGAGGAAGACCCGGAGATGAGTGTCGAGAGCCTGGAATCGGTCCGCAAGCGGGTGAGCGTGGAGGTGCCGCGTGAGCGCGCCTTCGAGGTGTTCACGCGCCACATGGCCGGGTGGTGGAACCCGGACCACCACATCGGTGCCGAGCCCTACGCCGACCTCGTGCTCGAGCCACGCGAGGGAGGTGCGTGGTACGAGGTCGACGCCGGAGGCAGCCGCTGCGACTGGGGCCGCGTGCTGGTCTGGGAGCCGCCCGGGCGCGTGGTGCTCAACTGGCAGATCAGCGCGCAGTGGGAGTACGACCCCGAGCAGCTCACCGAGCTCGAGCTGCGGTTCACCGCCTTGTCGGAGACCTCCACCTTGGTCGAGCTCGAGCACCGCAAGCTCGAGAACCTCGGCGCCGCGGCGGCCGAGCTCCGCGCGCAGTTCGACGACCCGGCAGGCTGGCAGGGGCTGCTCGACCGTTTCGCCGCGCAGGTCTGAGCCGACGTCTCGTCGTCAGCTGTTCCAGCGCAGCAGCACCGGGCTCTCGCGCTCGTGGCCCAGGACCGAGACGGTCGCGGTGTCGAGCCTGAAGTGCCGGCCGTCGGTGACGGGGAGCTCGAGCCAGCGGGCCGTGAGCGCCCGGAGCGCGTGGGCGTGCCCGAAGGCGAGCGCGTCGCCCTCGACGGTCCGGACCCGGGCGACGACGCGGTCGAGCCGGGCGCGCACCTGCTCGGCGGTCTCGCCTCCGGGGGCGCCGCCGTTCCAGATCGTCCAGCCCGGACGGCGCTCGCGCACGTCGGCGGTGGTCGCGCCCTCGTAGTCGCCGTAGTCCCACTCGATGAGGTCGTCGTCGACCTCGGCGTCGGGGAATCCCGCGAGCTCCGCCGTACGACGCGCGCGCTGTCGCGGACTGGTGAGGACCAGCGCGAACTCCCGCTCCGCGAGCCGGTCCCGCAGCGCGGCCGCGGCCTCCTCGCCCTCGGGCAGCAGCGGCAGGTCGGTCGTCGAGGTGTGGCGACCGTTGCTGCTCCACTCCGTCGCGCCGTGCCGGACCAACCAGAGCTCGCTCACGGCCCCATCCAAGCGCGGCGGTGGTGAGGCCGCCCTCGTCGGTGTGGCGCGGACCGCCGTCAGGATTCCGTCAGGGAACGGTCGCACCGGCTCCGGCAGCGGGACACTGGACTCGGGGTCCGGGAGGACGGGAGCAGGCAGTGGAGCAGACAGGTCCGGGTTTCTGGCACAGAGTGACTCAGGCGCGCTCCGCGGTCCGGGTGGCGGCCGCGCTCGCGCCGCTGGTCACGTGTGCCGTGCTGGCCGGGGTGCGCGACACGGTCACGACTGAGACCGCGGTGCTGGTGCTGGTGCTGTGGGTGGTCGCCGCAGCCGCGACCGGTGACCGCGTGGCGGGGGTGCTCGCGGCGCTGTCGGGCGGGCTGTGGTTCGACTTCTTCCTCACCGAGCCCTACCAGACCTTTGCGATCGACCGCGCCGACGACGTCGAGGCCGCCGTGCTGCTGGTCGTGATCAGCCTCGCGGTCACCGAGGTGGCGCTCTGGGGGCGGCGCCAGCAGGGTGCCGCCTCCCGCCGGTCGGGCTACCTCGACGGCGTGGTCGGCGTCGCCCAGACCGTGGCGGACGGGGACGTTCCGCCGGCCGCCGTGATCGGCGTCGTCGCGCAGCACATCACCGAGGTGCTCCACGCCGACGCGTGCCGCTTCGTCGAGGGAGCGGTGCACGACCCCCGGGTCGCGGTGATCGACCACGACGGCAGCGTGACGCGTGGCGGGCACCACGTGGACGTCGACCGGGTGGGGCTGCCGACCGAGGACTACGCCGCGGTGCCGGTCCACCGCAGGAACCGCGTGGTCGGCCACTTCCTGGTCACCGCCTCGACCCGGGTCAGCCACCCCACCCTCGAGCAGCGGCGGGTGGCCGTCCTGCTGGCCGACCAGGTCGTGGGCGTGCTGCCTGACCCGCCGGGGTGACGGTGGACGCCGCTCCACGATCGGCTCGACCTGCGGACAGGAGCTGACCTGAATCCCTCCTACCGTCGGAGGCACGAGGTCCTGATGGGGGACCGCTTGCGGTGGAGGACGACATGGACTTCAGGATCGAGCTGGTGCCGCTGGCCGTCACGGACGTCGACCGGTCGGTCGCGTTCTACGGCGACGGCCTGGGCTGGAGCGTCGACCACGACCGGGTGGTCTCCTCGGAGCTGCGGTTCGTCCAGGTGACGCCGCCCGGCTCCGCGTGCTCGATCTGCTTCGGGACCGGGCTCGACATGATGACCGACGGCTCCTCGCAGTTCATCCAGGTCGTCGTCGACGACGCCGACGCGGCCCTCGCCCACCTGCGCGACCGGGGGATCGACTGCGACGGCATCGACGAGCAGCCGTGGGGCAGGTTCGTGCGGTTCGAGGACCCCGACGGCAACCGGTGGGCCCTGCAGCAGATCGTGCGGGCCGGCTGACCGCCGAGGTGGGAGAAATGGTCACCCGAGGTGGGAGAAATGGTCACCCGAGGTGGGAGAAAAGGTCACGGTGAATCGCCATTTCTCCCACCTGACGTCGCCATTTCTCCCACCTCGGCGGTCAGTCGCCGACGGCGTCGATGCCGCGCTGGACGATGAGGGGGTCGGGCGCGCCGACGATGTCGGCGTCCTTGCCCTCGTACTCGAACCGGGACAGGAAGGCGCGCATCGCGTTGATCCGCGCGCGCTTCTTGTCGTTGCTCTTCACCATGGTCCACGGCGCCCACTCGGTGTCGGTACGCCGGATCATGGCCTCCTTGGCCGCGGTGTAGTCCTCCCACTTGTCGAGCGACTCGAGGTCGATGGGGGAGAGCTTCCACTGCCGGACCGGGTCCACCTGGCGGATGATGAACCGGGTGCGCTGCTCGCCCTGCGTCACGGAGAACCACAGCTTGGTCAGCGACATGCCGCTGTCGACGATCATCCGCTCGAAGAGCGGGGTCTGGCCCATGAACTGCTCGTACTCCGGCTGCGAGGCAAAGCCCATGACGCGCTCCACGCCGGCGCGGTTGTACCAGGACCGGTCGAACAGGACCATCTCGCCCGCGGTGGGGAGGTACTGCACGTAGCGCTGGTAGTACCACTGGTTCTGCTCGCGGTCGCTGGGCTTGGTCAGCGCGACGGTGCGGGCGTAGCGGGGGTTGAGGTGCTCCATGAACCGCTTGATGGTGCCGCCCTTGCCGGCTGCGTCGCGCCCCTCGAAGAGCAGCACGTGCTTGGTGCGCGTCTCGTTCGCCCAGTTCTGGAACTTCAGCAGCTCGATCTGCAGCAGGTACTTCTGCTCCTCGTACTCCTCGCGCGGCATCCGCTCCTCGTAGGGGTAGTTCTCCCGCCAGGTGTCCACGGCCTTCCCGTCGGCGTCGAGCAGGATGGGGTCGTCGTCGTGGTCCTCACCGATCGTGTGCCCCTCGATCTGGAGCCGGTCGATGTACTCGCGGACGTTGTGCAGCATGGCGTCACGGTACGCAGCGGCGCTCGGCGGCGACGTCCCCTGCGGCGGGGGATTGGCCGGCGCGACCACCGGCGGAACGGGTCCAAGGTCCCTTGCCGACCCTCGCTCCTGCCCGTTTGAGTGGGAGGCATGGAGCCCGCTGACCGACAGGCGAGGGACGGCATCGCCCGACGACTGCGCGACAGGTTCCCCGACCTGGCCTCCGACGTCCTCGAGCGCCACCTGGAGGACGCCTACCGGCACTACGACGACGCCCAGGTGCGCCACTTCCTGCCGATCCTCATCGAGCGCGAGGTCGTCGATCGCGTCCGCGGCAGCGCGGACTCGGCTCCCGCCCTCTGACGGGAGCGATGACGGGCGGCTGACCCGGGGGCGGGCCCCGCTGCGCTGCTCGGACTCCGCAGCGAGGTGGCCGCCTACCCGATCTGGGTGAACCCGCGACCCGCGTACCACGTCGCCCCGTCCCGGCGCGGCGAGGATGTCGCGATGGGGACCGTCTCGCTGGCCGCACGGGCCGCAGCCTCGGTTCTCGCTGCCGCCGTCGTGGTGGCGGGACTCGTCGTCCTCGTCGTCGACGACCCGGGGGCGAGCGTCGTGGTACGTCGCGCCGTGTGCACCGTCGTCGACGAGGAGCGCACCGCCGAGCTGGAGGCGCAGCTGACGGCGGTGCTGGCCGGCTACGACCCTGACCTGTCCCGCGTCGGCAGCTGCCGCAACGGCGCGGACGTCGCCGTGGAGGCGACCCTCCGCTCGTCGACGACCGCCGCAGCCGCAGGCACCCTGCCGCGACCTCGCCCCTGGCGTCACGAGGTCGAGGACGCCTTCGTGGCGCACGGCTGGGTCGACGACGGCGCGCTGCGCTCCGCCGACGGTCGCTACCAGCTCCAGGTCTGGGTGACCTCGGAGGACACGTCCTGGGGCGGGGGGCCGTCACCGTCGCTCTCCCTCACCGTCACGATCTTCCTCACCGGCCGCACCCACTTCGGCGCGCCGGACTGAGGCCCGGGGGCCCACGGCGGGGCGACGCCTGACTGCCGCGGGACGATCACCTGGCCGTCACCTCGCGGTCGGGGCGGCGCCACCTCCGCTCGCGAGGCTCGGGCCATGAGCCTCGTGCTGATGCCCGTGGAGCGCCCGCTCGTGATCGGCCACCGGGGTGCTCCCGGGTACCGGCCGGAGCACACCCTCGCGTCGTACCGCCAGGCACTGCGCCTCGGTGCCGACCGCATCGAGCTCGACGTGGTCCTCACCCGTGACGGAGTGCTGGTGGCGCGGCACGAGGACGACCTGCGCCTGACCACCGACATCCGACGCCACCCGCACCTCGCGGACCGGCGGCTTGCCGGCGAGCTGACCCTGGCCGAGGTGAAGGCCCTGCGGGCGCTGGAGCGGATGCCGCACCTGCGGCCGGACAACGCCCGCTACGACGGGTGGTACGACGTGCCCACGCTCGACGAGGTGCTCGAGCTCGCCGCGGACGAGTCGCGCCGGGGCGGCCGGCCGGTCGGGGTGCACGTCGAGGTCAAGGAGCCCCACCGGGTCGCCGCGTACGACGTGATCGACGTCCTGCTCGCCACGCTCGACCGGCACGGCCTCGACCACGCGCTCTCGCCCGTCGTGGTGCAGTCGTTCGACCCCGGCCTGCTGCGCGACCTGGCCCGGCGCACCGAGGTCCCGCTGGTGCAGCTGGTCGGCGTCGAGCAGCGTCGGGGACCGCTGCTCACGCCCACCGGGCTCGCCGGGGTCGCGTCGTACGCCGTGGCGGTGGGCGTGCACCACGAGCTGGTGCTCCCGCGGGACAGCCGCGGGGTGGGCACCTGCCCGACCGGCCTGGTCGTCGACGCGCACGACGCGGGCCTCGCGGTGCACGTCTGGACGCTGCGCGACGAGAACCACTTCCTGCCGACCGACCACCGCCGCGGCACCGACCCCGCCGCCCTCGGCGACGGTCGCAGCGCGGCGCGTGACCTGCTCGCGTGCGGCGTGGACGCCCTCGTCGCCGACGCGCCGGACACCGCGGCCGAGGCGGTCTCCGCCTGGTGGGACGGCCAGCCGGCGGCCGGCTGATCCGTCGCCCGGGCCCTCAGCGAGGGGCAGCGGGGAGGGTCAGCCGCATCACCGTGCCGTGGCCGGGGCCGACGGCCATCTCCAGGCCACCGCCCATGGCCGACGCCAGTGCGTGGGAGACGACCAGTCCGATCCCGAAGCCCTCGACGTCCTGCCCCCGGCCCCAGCCGGGGTCCTCGCGCCGGAACGGCTGGAAGACGGGGGGCCGGAACTGGTCCGGGACACCGGGACCGTCGAGACGCCCGACGTCGATGCGTGCCTCACCGTCGGTCCGCTCCGCGCTCACCGACACCCGGCCGCCCGGCGGCCCGTGCTGGACCGCGTCGGTGAGCAGGTGCACGAGCACCTGCCGCAGGCGCCGCCGGTCCGCCACGATGGTGGTGCCTGCTGTCCGGTCGCAGATCTCGACCTGTCGGCGCGCGGGACCCTCCGCCAGGAGTCGCGTCGCCTCGGCCACGACGTCGCCCACGACGACCTGCTCGGGAGCGAGGGGGAGTGCGTCCGCCTCGACCAGGCTGATGTCGACGACGTCCTCCAGCACGGACAGGACGTCCTGGGCGGCGTGGTCGATGCGTCGCAACGCCTCGTGCCGGTGGGGTTCGTCGAGGTCGAGCGAGCCGAGCAGCTCGGCGAACCCGGTGATCGCCTGGACCGGCGTGCGCAGCTCGACGGCCACCGCCGCCAGGAACTCGGTCTTGGCCCGGCCGTGACGCTCGGCGGCCTCCCGGGCCAGCTCGGCCTCGCGCTGGGCCAGCTGGTGCGCCACGAGGTCACCGACCAGGCGGGCGTGCTCGACGGCGGCGCCGGCCAGCTCGGCGTACCGGTCGGCGAGGTCGCGCTCCCGGGCCGACGGCCGGCGCAGGTCGGCGGGGTGGACCACGAAGGTGCCGACGACCTCGCCGTCGCCGCCCCGGACGGGCCGCGACCAGCCGGACTCCTCGACAACGGTGGACGGCGGGTCCGTGACGGCCGCGACGGCGTCCGGGAGGCCACTGGCGGGTTCCACCAGCACCGCGCAGCGGACGTCGCCCAGCTGTTCCTCGAGGGCGCAGGCGATCTCGGCCAGCGTCTCGTCCAGGGGAGCGGCGCGGCAGAACATCTCGAGCACCCTCTGCTGGTGCCGGAGGAGGCGTTCGAGGTCGGCCGTCGTCATTGCGGCGGCGCCAGGAGGTAGCCGACCCCGCGCACGGTCTTGATGACCGGCAGGTCGTCACCGTCGCCCAGCTTGTTCCTGAGCCGGTGGACGTGCTCGGTCACGGTCGCATCGCCCTGCCACTCCGTGCGGGAGTTCCACACCCGGTCGAGCAGCTGCTCGCGGCTGAAGACCTGGCGGGGGTGCTGGAGCAGGAAGAGCAGGAGGTCGTACTCCCGGGCGGTCAGCGCGACGTCGTGGTCGTGGACGGTCACCGTCCGGCTGCCGAGGTCGGCGGCCAGGGCGCCGACGGTGAGGCGGACGTTGCGCTCGGGCGGCGCCGTACGCCGCAGCACCGACCTCACCCGGGCGGCCAGCTCCCCCGGGGAGAACGGCTTGACCAGGTAGTCGTCGGCGCCCAGGTCGAGGCCCACGATCCGGTCGGTCTCGCCGCCGCGCCCTGACAGCACGATGACGGGGCGGTCCGCGTGGTCGCCACTGCGCAGCTGGCGCAGGACGTCGAGCCCGCCGAGGCCCGGCAGCGTGAGGTCGAGGACCATCAGGTCGGGGGCGTGGGTGTCGATGACCTGGAGCGCGGTCGGCCCGTCGGAGGCCTCGCACACCGCGTAGCCGGCGGCCTCGAGCTGCCAGCGCACGACCACCCGGGTGTTCTCGTCGTCGTCGACCACGAGCACGAGGGGTACGGTCCCGGTCGCCTCCACTGCTGACACACCGCCGTGCTACCACCCCGACCCGGCGGGGCAGCAGGGTCGAAAGGCCCGGGAACCAGCGTTGATGGTCCGTTGATGTTCCGTTGGTACGCGGATGAGGCCGCACCCCCACCATCGGGGCCGTGAACAGATCACCGCGCCCAGCGGCAGGTGCCGGGGTGACCGGTCCACAGGTGCTCCCGGGGCCCTCACGGGGGAGGGTCTCGGGAGCAGGGTCGGGTGCCGACCTGGTGAAGCGCTGGGAGCAGCAGCTGCGTGACGGCATGGGTCTCGACGACGCCGAGATCGTGGTCCTGCGCGCGGCGCTGGCCGACTTCTGCGACGAGCACGGGGTGACGCCGCTCGAGCTCTGCGAGCGGTGGGCCGAGTTCCCGGAGCTGACGGCTCCCCGCAACCCGTACGGCGGCGACCGCCCGCGCCTGGTCGTGGAGAGCTTCCTGGTGACCAGCGGCGTGAACCTGTTCGGCGCGGCCACCTCGTAGGCGCCGGGCGATCGCCTAACGCCGGACCGCGTAGTCGACGAGCAGGGCTCCCGACGGCGAGGTCGTCGAGCGCAGCAGCTCGAGCCGGGTGAGATCGACGTCCTCGAAGAGGCGTCGGCCCCTCCCCGCCACGGTCGGCGCGACCACCAGCCGCAGCTCGTCGACCAGGCCCGCCCGGAGCAGGGAGCGCGCGAGGTCGATGCTGCCGTGGACGCCGATGTCGCGGCCGTCCTCGCGCTTCAGCTCCTCGACCGACGCGCCCAGCGACGTGCCGTCGAGGGCCGTCGCGTTCGTCCACGGGGTGGTGAGCGGCGTCGAGGTGACGACGTGCTTGGGCACCGCGTTGATGAAGTCGGCGAACGGCTGCATGTCGGACGTCGGCCAGTAGGCGGCCCACTCGTCGTACATGCGCCTGCCCAGCAGCACGGTGTCCTGCTCCTCGATCACCTCGCGCAGGTGGTCGTGCATGACCTCGTCGAAGTCGAAGAGGAACGAGTCCGGCGACTCCGCGACCCCGTCCAGCGAGACCAGCTCGTAGGCAACCACCCTGCGCATCCACACCACCCCCCGTGTCGTCCGACCATGTCGACGTGACCGACTCCCGCCCCCCGGGCGGATTCATCGGCGGAGCAGCGCGGACGGCCGGCTCAGTCGAGCGAGAACGGCGGGTAGCGGTCGGTGACCAGCAGCCACGCGTAGGCCTGGACGCGCAGCCACCACCGCCCGACGCCGACGACGAAGTCGAAGAGGCCCTGCGGGTAGCGCCCGGTGAACAGGATCGCGAACCAGGCGAGGACGACCGCGAAGAAGGCGCCGATGGTCAGGAAGAACAGGACGATCACGTGAGGGACCACCAGCAGCCACTTCACCAGGGGCAGCCAGCGGTTCAGGTCACGTTCGGCGTCCGGGTAGTCGAGATCGAGGTGCACCTGCTGCTCCTCGACCGTCGAGGGGTACTCGTCGGTGAGCAGCACGAGGAAGGCGCAGATCCGGGCCGCGAACCGCGCGAGCTCGAGTGCGAAGTCGAACCACCACCGCGGGTAGCGCTGGCGGAACAGGATCATCAGGAGCGTCGCCGTGAACAGGCCGGTGACGATGCCGCCGCTCGTCGTCTGCACCACGTCGCCGCCCTGCTCGTAGACCGTCCGCGTCGCGCCGGCGGTGAGTGCGCCGTACACGACGGCGACGGGGATGACCAGGAAGACCCGGAAGAAGGTCTTCAGCCGGTCGTGCTCCGCGGTGTAGTCGACGGCGAGACGCGCGGGGTAGGCCGTCGGTGCCGGTGGGGTGCTCGGGGTGGACATGGGGGACCTCCAGTCGTCAGGTTCCTGCGTCCGACTCTTCTCCCGGGCGTCGCCGCCGCCGAGAGGCAGAGGTCCCGCGCGCCACGTGAGGCTCGCGACACGGGCGCCGACCGGCCGTTGCCCAGCCGCTGTCCGGACGACATCCTTGGGCGCGTGACGCGCGCGCGGCTGGTGCTCCTGCTGGTGGGGTCGGTGCTCGCCGGGTGCGGAGGCGGGTCGGGGGCCGACGGATCGGCCTGCAACGGGTACGTCGAGCTCTGCGACCGGGCCTACGACGAGGTGGTCTTCCCGGCGACCCACAACTCCATGTCCGCGGCGAGCGAGCTCGGCTGGTTCGCGCCCGAGCAGCCCGACGGGATCATCGCCCAGCTCGACGCCGGTGTCCGGGTGCTGCTGATCGACAGCTGGTACGGCCAGCCCACCGACCGGCGCGGCATCGTCGCCACGGCCGACACCCTCCGCGCCGAGTCGTCGGCCCAGGCCCGGGCGGAGTTCGGCGACCGTCCCGTCGACGCAGCGCTCCGGCTGCGGCGTGCGGTGGGGCTGGCGCCGCACGGCGAGGTGGCGCCGTACCTCTGCCACGCCATGTGCGAGCTCGGCTCGACGCTCTGGCTCGACAGCCTGCGCGACACGCGGCAGTGGCTCGACGAGCACCCCCGCGAGGTCGTCACCCTGTTCGTGCAGGACGAGGTCACACCGGCCGACACCGCCCGTGTGATCGAGGAGGCGGGCCTGCTGCCGTACGTCTGGACGCCCCCTGCCGACGGCTCGTGGCCCACGCTGGGGGAGATGGTCGACGCGGGCACCCGGCTGGTCGTCCTGATGGAGCACCACGGGGGAGGCGCGCGCTGGCCGTGGCTGATCCAGGGCTTCGACGTCGTCCAGGACACGCCCTTCCTCTTCGAGAGCCCCGGGGACTTCACCTGCGAACCCAACCGCGGGCGCCGGGGCGCGCCGCTGTTCCTCGTCAACCACTGGATCGACGACTGGAAGCACGTGCCGCAGAACTCCGAGGTGGTCAACGCCCGCGACGTGCTGCTGCCGAGGCTCGAGCAGTGCGAGGAGGAGCGGGGGCAGCTGCCCAACTTCGTGGCCGTCGACTACTACGACCGCGGCGATCTCTTCGCGGTGGTCGACGAACTAAACGGCGTCGGCTGACCGACGCCGCGGCCGGGCGGGGGAGCCTCAGCCGTCGTCGATCCAGTTGTCCACGACCGCGACGACCTGTGTCCACCGGGGACCGTCGATGCGGTCGACGACGTCCATGACGACGACCCTGCTGCCCCCGGGCAGCGTGAGCTCGTCGCCCTGCCCGACCGGTGTGTCGGTGTCGACCCTGCCGAGGATCCTGCGCTCCTCCGACGGCCCTGAGCGGCCGTCGATCGCGATGATCGTGACCACGATCTGGGGATGTCCCGCCGACCGGGCGTCCAAACGCCCGGTCAAGACCAGTTCTCGGCGGGCGTCAGCAGGAAGGCGTGGGCGTGGTCGCCGATGCTGGCCACCCCGACGACCTGGCCGTGGTCGTTGATCTCGTGCGCCTCGCGCAGCACGTAACCGGCCTCCACCGCCCACGCCGGCATCAGGTCGTTCAGGTCGATTGCCTGCCCGTCCCGCCACAGCACGGCGCGGGCGCTGAAGTCGGCGACGTTGGAGCAGCCGGCGGTGACCCCGGCGTCGTTGACTCCGTAGGCGTACGTCGCGTCACCGCCCGGCAGCGGTGGGAGCAGGTGCATCCGGCCGTCCCACAGCCACCCGCGGTCGCCGCGGCGGGGGTCGGCCTGGCCGACGACGACACCGGAGCGGTTGACGTCCTCGGCGACCGAGCCGGTGGCGCCCGGCACCACGGGCAGCTCGAGCCAGGTGCCCGTGCTGCCGTGCGGGCGGTCGGGCGTCCAGACGGCGGCCACGGCGTACCCGTCGCGGTCCGCCACGGCCCCGACGACCAGGCCGCGCTCGTTGACCGCCGTCGCCGAGGTGGCGAACCGACCTGCCGGGCGGCCGAGGTCGACGACCTCGAAGGCCTGACCGGCGCCGCGGGGCGGCTGCCACAGGACGGCGTGGTCGCGGCCGTTCGCCCGGCGTGCCTCGCCGACGACCTGTCCGCGGTCGTTGACGTCCGCGGCGCTGCTCAGCCGGCCGCCGAGGCCGGGGAGCGCCCGCAGGGTCCCGTCGTACACGAAGGCGGTGCTGCCGCCCGTGGGAGGCAGCGACACCCCGACCGTCACGCCGGAGGCGTTGACGGCGGTGGCCGCGCTCAGATCCCTCCGGTGGAGGGCGCCGAGGTCGACGATGGTGCCGGTGGTGGCGCCGGGTCGCACGGGCTCCCAGCGGAACGCGTGGAAGCCGAAGATCCAGCTGCCGGGCGAGGTGTCGGCCAGGCCGGCGGCGTACCCCGACGAGCCGAGCGCGTGGCCGCGGCTGTCGAGCCCGCCGAGGACACCGAGGTCGGTGAAGACGTACGCGGGCGCGGGCGGGGTCGCCGCCGTGGTCGGCACCGACGCCGGAGCCGCCCCCACCACGAGGAGCGGCGCCGCGGCCACGAGGCCGCAGGTGAGTCGCAGCAACGTCCGCTTCATCGCACGCCTTCTCCACCTCCATCTGACTCCGGGCGCAGCACCCTGTCCAGAGGCGGAGGTCACGCAGCTCGGATCAGACGCCGCTGGCCCGGGCGAGTGGCGTCGCCTGGTGCGGCTCCGGAGCGCTCGCGGCCTCGGCTGCCTCGGACTCACGACGCAGGAAGATGCCGAGGTCGGAGACGGTGCTCATCAGCGGCGCCGGGAAGACCACGGTCGTGTTCTTGTCCACGCCGATCTCGATCAGGCTCTGCAGGTTGCGCAGCTGCAGCGCCAGGGGGTGGGCCATCATCACGTCGGACGCCTCGCCCAGCTCCGCCGCGGCCGCGTGCTCACCCTCGGCGGCGATGATCTTGGCCCGCTTCTCGCGCTCGGCCTCGGCCTGGCGGGCCATCGCCCGCTTCATGGTGTCGGGGAGCTGGATGTCCTTGAGCTCGACCAGGGTCACGAGCAGGCCCCACTCGGTCGTCGTCCGGTCGAGGATCTCGCGGATGTTGGCGTTGATCCTGTCGGTCTCCGACAGCGTCTGGTCGAGGGTGTGCTGACCGACCACGTTGCGCAGCGTGGTCTGCGCGATCTGGTTGATCGCGGCGTCGACGTCCTCGATCGCGACCACCGAACGCACGGCGTCGACCACGTGGAAGTACGCGACGCCGGCGACGTCGATGCTCACGTTGTCGCGGGTGATGATGCCCTGCGACTGGATCGGCATCGTCACGGTGCGCAGCGAGACCCGGCGCATCACGTCGACCACGGGGATGATGATCCGGAGCCCCGGCTCGCGCACACCGTGCAGCCGGCCGAGACGGAAGACGACGCCCTTCTCGTACTGCTTGACGACCCGGATCGAGAGAGCCAGGAGGCCGAGCACCACGAGGGCGATCACGACGACGATGACGATCTCGGTCGTGGACATGGTGACCTCCCGGTGCCGATCACCTCCAGCACAGCACGACGGATCGTGGTCGAGCAGGGGAGAAGGACCCGACGCGCGCGGGATCCTTGTCACCCGGTCCCGGCTTCCCTAGGTTGGCACGCGTGACCGACACCACTCGGGCAGGTCTGGACGGTTCCGTCAGCGAGGCGCTGCTGCGGGTCGGACGCTTCTTCACGCGGTGGGAGGAGACCGACGACGGTCGCGCGGTCTTCCGCGAGGGGGGCCGCTCCGGTGACGTCTTCTACCGCGACCGCTGGAGCCACGACAAGGTGGTGCGCTCGACGCACGGCGTGAACTGCACGGGCTCCTGCTCGTGGAAGGTCTACGTCAAGGACGGCATCATCACCTGGGAGAGCCAGGAGACCGACTACCCGTCGGTCGGTCCCGACCGGCCGGAGTACGAGCCCCGCGGCTGCCCGCGGGGGGCGGCGTTCTCCTGGTACACCTACTCGCCGACCCGGGTCCGGTACCCGTACGCCCGGGGGGTGCTGGTCGAGATGTTCCGCGAGGCGCGCGACCGGCTCGGCGACCCGGTCCTGGCGTGGGCCGAGATCGTCGGAGACCCCGGGAAGCGGCGCCGCTACCAGCAGGCGCGCGGCAAGGGCGGGCTGGTGCGGGTCAGCTGGCGCGACGCCGTCGACATGGTCGCGGCCGCACACGTGCACACCATCAAGACCCACGGTCCCGACCGCTGCACGGGGTTCTCGCCGATCCCGGCGATGTCGATGGTCTCCCACTGCGTCGGCACCCGCTTCATCCAGCTCATCGGCGGCGTGATGACCTCGTTCTACGACTGGTACGCCGACCTGCCCGTCGCCAGCCCCCAGGTCTTCGGCGACCAGACCGACGTGCCCGAGTCGGGCGACTGGTGGGACGCGAGCTACCTGATGATGTGGGGCTCCAACGTCCCGGTCACCCGCACCCCCGACGCCCACTGGATGGCGGAGGTCCGCTACCGCGGCACCAAGGTGGTCACGGTCAGCCCCGACTACGCCGACAACACCAAGTTCGCCGACGAGTGGATGCCTGCGCAGGCCGGCACCGACGCGGCGCTCGCGATGGCCATGGGGCACGTGCTGCTCAAGGAATTCTTCGTCGACCGGCGCACGCCGTTCTTCGTCGACTACGTGCAGCAGTACACCGACCTCCCGTTCCTCGTCCGGCTCGAGGAGCACGACGGTGCCGGCGGGCGAGCCGGGCTGGTTCCCGGCAAGTTCCTCACGGCCGCCGACCTCGGCGACGCCGCGCCCGAGGACGCCTGGAAGACGGTGCTGCTCGACGGAGCGACCGGTCAACCGGTCGTCCCCAACGGCTCGATGGGCTTCCGCTACGCCGAGAGCGGCGTGGGCCGGTGGAACCTCGACCTCGAGGGCGTGGCCCCGGCGCTGACGCTGGGCGGCGAGGGCAGCGAGGCCGTCGAGGTCCTGCTGCCGGCGTTCGTCGAGGCCGACGGGTCCGGCTCGGTGCTGCGCCGCGGTGTGCCGGCCCGACGGGTCGGTGACCACCTGGTCACCACCGTGTTCGACCTGATGCTGGCCCAGTACGGCGTAGCGCGCGACGGCCTGCCCGGCGAGTGGCCGACCGGCTACGACGACGCCGAGACGCCGTACACCCCGGCGTGGCAGGCCGAGCGCACCAGCGTGCCCGCCGAGCAGTGCATCCGGGTCGCGCGCGAGTTCGCCCGCAACGCCGAGGAGTCCGGCGGCCGCTCGATGATCATCATGGGAGCGGGCATCTGCCAGTGGTTCCACGGCGACGCCACCTACCGCGCGATCCTCTCCCTGCTGATCCTGACCGGCTCGATGGGTCGCAACGGCGGGGGCTGGGCCCACTACGTCGGGCAGGAGAAGTGCCGCCCGATCACCGGGTGGATCTCGCTGGCCAACGCGCTCGACTGGAGCCGGCCGCCGCGGACGATGACCGGCACGTCGTTCTGGTACATGCACACCGGCCAGTGGCGCACCGACGGCTACTCCGCGGACTCGCTGAGCTCACCGCTCGCCCGGGGCCACCTCAAGGACATGCACACCGCCGACACCATCGCGCAGTCGGCGCGGCTGGGCTGGATGCCGTTCTACCCGCAGTTCTCCGCCAACCCGCTCGACGTCGCCGAGACCGCCGTCGCCGCTGTCGAGGACGGCACGGCGCCGAGCCCGGCGGCGTACGTCGCGGACGCGCTGGAGCGCGGCGACCTGCAGGCGGCGATCTCTGACATCGACGCTCCGGAGTCGTGGCCGCGGACCCTGGTGCTGTGGCGGTCGAACCTGTTCGGCTCCTCGGCCAAGGGGAACGAGTACTTCCTGCGCAACCTGCTGGGCACCCACTCCAACGTGCTCGGCACCGAGGACCCGGACGCCCCGCGCCCGACCGACGTCGCGTGGCACGACGAGGCGCCCGAGGGGAAGCTCGACCTGCTGGTGTCGGCCGACTTCCGGATGACGTCGACGACCCTTCTCTCCGACGTCGTGCTGCCAGCCGCCACCTGGTACGAGAAGCACGACCTGTCGTCGACCGACATGCATCCCTTCGTCCACGCGTTCAGCCCGGCCATCGACCCGCCCTGGGAGGCACGCACCGACTTCGAGGCCTTCCACGCGATCGCCCAGCGGCTCTCCGAGCTGGCCGAGGACCACCTCGGCACGCGCCGCGACCTGGTCGCCGTACCCCTCCAGCACGACACCCCCGGCGAGACGATGCAGCCCGGCGGCGTGGTGCGCGACTGGAAGCAGCCCGACGTGGACGCGGTGCCCGGCGTGAACACGCCGGTGTTCTCGGTGGTCGAGCGCGACTACACGGCGATCGCCGACAAGCTCGCGTCGGTCGGGCCCCTGGCCGACACCCTGGGCTTCACGGTCAAGAACGTCACCTACCGGCTCGAGGAGCAGGTCGCCGCGCTCGCCCGGTCCAACGGCGTGATGTCGCACGGCGCCGGCGCCGGACGACCTGCGATCGACACCGATCAGCGCATGGCCGAGGCGATCCTGCGCTTCTCCGGGACGACGAACGGCGCGCTCGCCGTGCAGGGGTTCCGCACCCTCGAGCAGCGCGTGGGCCGCACGCTGCACGACCTGGCCGAGGGCTCGGAGGAGAAGCGGATCAGCTTCGCCGACACCCAGGCTGCCCCGGTCGCCGTCATCACGTCTCCGGAGTGGTCGGGTTCCGAGACCGGCGGGCGCCGCTACGCGCCGTTCACCGTCAACATCGAGCGGCTGAAGCCGTTCCACACGCTGACCGGGCGGATGCACTTCTACCTCGACCACGACTGGATGACCGACCTGGGCGAGGCGCTGCCGATCTACCGACCACCGCTCGACATGCAGCGCCTCTTCGGCGAACCCGCTCTCGGCCCGGACGGGCAGCTGCAGATCACCGTGCGCTACCTGACGCCGCACTCGAAGTGGTCGATCCACTCCGAGTACCAGGACAACCTGTTCATGCTGTCGCTGAGCCGCGGAGGCCCCACGGTCTGGATGAGCCCGCAGGACGCCGGTGCGATCGACGTCCGCGACAACGACTGGGTCGAGTGCACGAACGCCAACGGCGTGCTGGTGGCACGCGCGATCGTGAGCCACCGGATGCCCAGCGGGGTCGTCTACGTGCACCACGCGCAGGAGCGCACGATCGACGTGCCGAAGTCCGAGGCGACGGGGCGTCGTGGCGGCATCCACAACTCGGTGACCCGGCTGCTCGTCAAGCCCACGCACCTGATCGGCGCCTACGCCCAGCTCTCCTACACGTTCAACTACCTCGGCCCGACCGGCAACCAGCGGGACATGGTCTCCACGATCCGCCGGCGCTCCCAAGAGGTGCAGTACTGATGAGGGGGGTGGACTGATGCGCGTCATGGCCCAGATGGGCATGGTGATGAACCTCGACAAGTGCATCGGGTGCCACACCTGCTCGGTGACCTGCAAGCAGGCGTGGACCAACCGGGCCGGCACGGAGTACGTGTGGTTCAACAACGTCGAGACCCGGCCGGGCCAGGGGTACCCGCGGCGCCACGAGGACCAGGAGAAGTGGCGCGGCGGCTGGGAGCTCAACCGGCGCGGCCGCCTCCAGCTCAAGACCGGTGGGCGGCTCCGGCGGCTGCTGTCGATCTTCGCCAGCCCTGTGCAGCCGGAGCTCGCCGACTACTACGAGCCCTGGACCTACGACTACCGGACGCTCGTGGACGCGCCGCTCGGCGACGACTTCCCGGTCGCCAGACCCAAGTCGCTCATCACCGGCGAGGACACCAAGATCACCTGGTCGGCCAACTGGGACGACAACCTCGGCGGCACCTCCGAGCTCGGTCACCTCGACCCGGTGGTGCAGAAGATCCGTCGCGAGTCCGAGGACCGGATCAAGTTCGAGCTCGAGCAGACCTTCATGTTCTACCTGCCGCGGATCTGCGAGCACTGCCTGAACCCTTCCTGCATGGCCAGCTGTCCCTCCGGCGCGATCTACAAGCGCACCGAGGACGGCATCGTGCTCGTCGACCAGGACCGCTGCCGGGGCTGGCGGCAGTGCATCACGGGCTGCCCGTACAAGAAGATCTACTTCAACCACAAGTCGGGCAAGGCCGAGAAGTGCACGTTCTGCTACCCGCGCGTGGAGGTCGGGATCCCGACCGTCTGCGCGGAGACGTGCGTCGGTCGGCTGCGCTACCTCGGCCTCTTCCTGTACGACGCCGACGCGGTCACGGCGGCCGCGTCGGTGCCGGACGAGCGCGACCTCTACGAGGCGCAGATGGACCTCCTGCTCGACCCCGAGGACCCCGAGGTCCTCGCCGCGGCGCGTGAGCAGGGCATCCCCGAGGACTGGCTCGACCACGCCCGGCGTTCACCGGTCTACGCGCTGGCGAAGAAGTACCGCGTCGCGCTGCCGCTCCACCCGGAGTACCGGACCATGCCGATGGTCTGGTACGTCCCGCCGCTCTCGCCGGTCGTCGACCTGCTGTCGGAGCAGGGCCACGACGCCGAGGACCGTGACGTGCTCTTCGGGGCGATCGAGTCGCTGCGGATCCCGGTCGAGTACCTCGCCGAGCTCTTCACGGCCGGCGACACCGAGGTCGTCGAGGGGGTGCTCCGCAAGCTGGCCGCCATGCGCGCCTACATGCGCGGCGTGAACCTCGGCCGCGAGCCCGACGCGTCGATCCCCGCCTCGGTGGGCATGACCGAGGAGTCGGTGTACGAGATGTACCGGCTGATGGCGATCGCCAAGTACGACGAGCGCTACGTGATCCCGAAGGCGCACGTGGAGCAGGCACACGACCTCGAGGAGCTCGGCTGCTCCCTCGACTTCGACGAGGGACCCGGGATGTACGGCTCCGCGCCGTACGGCGAGGCCAGCGGGCGTCCCGTGCCCGTCGCCGTCGAGACCTTCCACGCCCTCAAGCAGCGACAGACGAGCGACGAGCCCGCCGGCTCGGAGGACCTCCGGGGCCGGGTCAACCTGCTCAACTGGGACGGCAACGGCTCACCGCCCGGGCTGTTCCCGCCGCGGCCGGGGGTCGACCGATGAGGGCGCGGGTGGTGCGGCAGGCCGCGTCGTACCTGCTGGCCTACCCCGACGACCGCCTCCTCGACCAGCTGCCGACGATCCGTGCCGCGCTCACGGAGCAGCGGGTGACGACCCTGGACGCGTTCCTCGACCACCTCGGACAGACCCCGCTCGCCCGGCTCGAGCGGGAGTACGTCGACGTCTTCGACCTGTCCCGGCGCCACGCGCTCTACCTGTCCTACTGGACCGACGGCGACACCCGCCGCCGGGGCGAGGTGCTGGCGCGGTTCAAGGCGACCTACCGCGAGAGCGGCTTCCGCGTCGACACCTCCGGCGAGCTGCCCGACTACCTGCCGATGGTGCTCGAGTTCGCCGCGGTCGCCGACCCGGTCGCGGGGGAGGAGCTGCTCCGCGCCTACCGCGCCAGTCTCGAGCTGCTCCGCATCGGGCTGGTCGAGGACCGCTCGCCGTACGCCGACGTGGTCGCCGCCGTGTGCGCGACCCTGCCCGGGGCCTCGCCGGCCGATCGCGCGGCCGTGCAGGCGATGGTCGACGGGCCGCCCTCGGAGTCCGTGGGCCTTGAGCCGTACGACCCCCGGCTGCTGCCGATGGCCGGCCGGGGCGGAGGGGTGCGCTGATGGACGTGCTGCTGTGGGGGGTGCTGCCCTACCTGGTGATCGCGACGCTCGTGCTCGGGACGGTGTGGCGCTACCGGTACGACAAGTTCGGGTGGACCACCCGCTCCTCCCAGCTCTACGAGTCACGGCTGCTGCGGATCGGCTCCCCGTTGTTCCACTTCGGCATCCTGGTGGTCTTCATCGGCCACGTCGGCGGCCTCGTCGTCCCCGAGAACTGGACCGAGAAGGTCGGCATCTCCGAGGACCTCTACCACGTCAACGCCCTGCTCCTCGGCGGCATCGCCGGCGTGTGCACGCTCGCCGGGATCGTGATCCTGGTCGTCCGGCGGCGAACCTCGGGGCCGGTCTTCATGGCGACCACCGTCAACGACAAGCTGATGTACGTGCTGCTGGTCGGCGCGATCGTCCTGGGCCTGTGGACCACGCTGGTGGCGGTCGGCGCCGGCAGCGACGCCCACAACTACCGCGAGACCGTGTCGCCGTGGTTCCGGTCGGTCTGGCGGCTCGACCCCGACGTCGAGGCCATGGCAGCAGCGCCGGTCCAGTTCCACGTGCACGTGCTGGTCGGCATGCTGCTGTTCGCCGTGTGGCCGTTCACCCGGCTCGTGCACGCGTTCACCGCACCGGTGCACTACTTGTTCCGTCCCTACATCGTCTACCGCAGTCGCGACGCCCGGATCCCGGCGCCGACCGGCCGGCCGCGCGCGGGCTGGAGCCCCGTCGGGACACCCGACCGCGACAGGAGGACCCGATGACCGGTGCCGAGACCGCGCCCGACCTGAAGCGGGGACAGACCCGCAACCTCGCGCTCGCGACGGCCGCCTTCGCGATCAGCTTCTGGGCCTGGAACATGATCGGGCCGCTCGGGGTGCGCTACACCGAGGCGATGGGGCTGACGTCCGCGCAGAAGTCCCTGCTCGTGGCGACCCCCGTGCTCGTCGGCTCGCTCGGCCGGATCGTCGCCGGCGCCCTCACCGACCGCTTCGGCGGACGCGTGATGTTCACGGTGCTGATGCTGGCTTCGGCACCGTTCGTGCTGCTCGTCGCGCTCGCCGGTGACCGCGACTCCTACGGCCTGATGCTGCTCTTCGGCTTCTTCCTGGGCATCGCCGGGACGACGTTCGCGGTCGGCATCCCCTTCGTCAACGCGTGGTACGAGGCCGACCGGCGCGGGTTCGCCACCGGCGTCTTCGGCGCCGGCATGGGCGGCACCGCCCTGTCGTCCTTCTTCACGCCCCGCTTCGTGGAGTGGTTCGGCTACAACGCGACCCACGTGATCATCGCCGCGGCGCTGGTGGCCGTGGCGTTCCTCGTCTGGACGACGATGGAGGACTCGCCCGCGTGGTCGCCCAACACCGACCGGGTCGTGCCCAAGCTGGCGGCCGCCCTCAAGCTGCCGGTCACCTGGCAGATGTCCTTCCTCTACGCCGTGGCCTTCGGCGGCTTCGTCGCCTTCTCGACCTACCTGCCGACCTACCTCAAGGACGTCTACGACTTCGACCTGACCCAGGCGGGCACCCGGACGGCCGGCTTCGCGATCGCCGCCGTCATAGCTCGGCCGATCGGCGGCGTCCTCTCCGACCGGATCGGGCCGCGCGCGGTGGCGGCCACGGCCTTCGCCGGCGCGGCGGCCATGGCGATCGTGGTCTCCCTCCAGCCCGCGCCGGAGCTGGCGGCCGGCCTCTCCTTCGTCGCCATGGCGGCCTTCCTCGGCCTCGGCACCGGTGGAGTCTTCGCCTGGGTCGCCGCCCGCGCGCCCAAGGACCGGGTCGGCAGCGTCGCCGGCATCGTCGGCGCGGCCGGTGGCCTCGGCGGCTTCTTCCCGCCGCTGGTCATGGGCGCGACCTACGACGAGGCCGACCACAGCTACACCACCGGCCTCCTGCTCCTCTGCGTCACCGCCGTCCTCGCGCTGCTCTTCACGCTCTTCGGCATCCGGCGCGACCCGCGTGAGAAGGAGCGCGGAAGCCCCGCCTCCCCGGCCCCGCGTTCCGCGCGCCGGCGCGACAACTGACGGTTCGACCCGCGACAACTGACGGTTCGGCGGCGGGGCCTAGGGGGCGGCGAGCCAGGCGTGCGCCGCGAGCAGCTCGGCGACGAGCGTCTCCGTGAGCAGGCGTACGTCGTCGACGCCGTCGTGCGGGTAGCGCAGCGTCGACGTCGCGTCGGGGACGTCGGCCCCGACCGCGACCACGGTCGAGCCCCGCCGGCCCGTCCAGTCGAGCAGCTGGGCCTCCCAGCGCGAGCCGCCGAGCAGCAGCATCCGGTAGTCGGTGGTCCGGGTCAGGTAGACGTCGACGTGGCTCCAGTCGCCGGTCTCGCAGCCGACCGCCGGCAGGCGCGGTCCCTCCCGCAGCATCAGGGCGGACTGGTACGCCGAGGAGATGCGCCGCGCCGGCGCGACCACGTGCGTCCCGTCGGGGCCGAGCAGCAGCTCGGCCAGCCGCGGGCGCCACTCCGCGGCGCGGGCGAGCAGGTCCTCGGTGGCCTCCGCGGCCTGCTGCACCGGGGGCAGGGGTGCCCCCGTGAGTCGCGACTCCCGCGCGAGCAGCAGCGCCAGGGTGTGCTGGAAGGAGCGGCAGGCCACGCCACCGCGCTCCTCCCCGGCGTGCATCCAGACCGTGCGCTCCGCCCGCTCGGTGAGCGGACCCGGGCGGTTGGCGAGGGCCACGACGGGGACGCCCAGGCGGTCGACGGCGTCGAGGGTCTCCGCCGACGACGCGGACGCCGAGACCGCCACCACCAGGGTGCCGGGAGCCACCGCGGGCAGCAGGTCGCTGCTGGCGAGCTCGGCCACGGCGTCCACCCCACCGGCCCGGAGGCGCGCGGCCACCACCAGGTTGGCGTAGTGGGAGGACCCCATCCCCAGCAGGAGCACCCGCATGGGTGCGGACACGAACCCCCAGGCGTCCGCGAGCGACAGCTCCCGGAGCCGTGCGGGCTTGTCGTGCAGGTCGGCGAGGAACAGCTCCGGGTTCATGCGAGTCCCCTCCGTCGCAGCGCGGCCTCGGGCACGTAGCGCCACCGCGGCAGGTGCGCCTCGGCGTAGGCCAGCTCGCGCTGGATCTGGTCGAGCACGAGCGGCTCCAGCATCGACTCGTCGAGCAGGGGTGCGGCGAGGTCGCGGTAGCCGCCGACGAACGACGTCTGCACCTCACGGGTCCAGGCGAGGACGTCGTCGTCCGCGACCTGCGGGTCGTAGCGGCGCACGACGTGCCCGACGTTCTCGAGCGACAGCAGCATCCCGGCCACGTCGTACGCCGCGGGGCGGTGCAGGACGCGCTCCTCGGGGGAGAGCGTGGGGTTGCCGTCGAAGTCGATCACGAACATCTCGCCCTCCGCCGTGCGCAGCACCTGGCCGACGTGGAGGTCGCCGTGGTCGGCCACGGGGCCGTCGGGTCCGTCGGCGAGGGCGAGGTGCAGGGCGCCGGTGAGCCGCCCGAGCGCCTCGGCGAACGGCGTGGCCCGCCCCTCCCGGAGGCCGAGCGCCAGCCGGGCCTCCTCGACGCACCACGTCCACCCGTCGGTGGTGCCCGGCAGGAAGTCGGTCACGGTGACGACGGGCACCCAGTGGCCCTGCGGGGTCTCCCACTCCGCCAGACCCCGCAGCCGCGGCGTCGCGGGGAACCCGGCGGCGGCCAGCAGGCGCAGGCGCTCCGGAGCAGGGTGCGGACCCTGGAGCGGCCCGGTGTCCCACTTGACGACCACCGCGTCGCCGAGGATCCACGACGCGTTGGTCTGGTCGGCCTCCACGCGACGTTCCCCGTCCCCGACCGTGAGCGGCTCGCCGCCGGTGACCCGGAAGCCGGCCGGTGCCTCCCGCTCGCCGGCGAGGACGTCGAGCAGGTCGCGGTGTGGCGAGCTGCCCACCGGGTGCGCTCGCCACGCGCCGTCGACCTCGTCGACGTGCACGGGGAAGTCGGCGACCACCGAGCGGTCAGCCCCGGCCGGCGCGGTGGTCGAGGCCCACCTGCTCGATGACGAGGGCGCCGCGACGCAGGCCGTCGCGGGCCCGGATCGCCTCGCCGGTGCGGGCCGCGCGCCCGCGCAGGTCGGCGTCGCCGAGCAGGTCCTCGACCGCGTCGAGCAGCTCGTGGTCGGCGAAGCCGTAGGTCGAGAGCCGCCGGCCGTAGCCCGTCTCGTGCACCCGCTGGGCGTTGTCGTACTGGTCCCAGAAGAGGGGCAGCACGACCATCGGCTTGCCGAAGTGCAGGGCCTCCGTGGTCGTGTTGTTCCCGCCGTGGGTGATCACCAGGTCGACCTGCGGGATGATCCTGGTCTGCGGCACGATCGCCGCCCCGTCCATGTTGTCGGCCAGCCTGATCTCGTCGGCGCGCGGTCCCATGCTGACGATGACCCGGTGCCGCGTCGTGGCGAGCAGGTCGACGAGCCGCTGCAGCAGGGAGATGTCGGCGCCGCCGAGCGAGCCCAGCGAGAGGTAGATCAGCGCGGAGTCGGCCGGGCGGTCGCGGAACCGCTCCGGCAGCGAGCAGTCCTCGTCGAGCTCCCGCACGCTGGAGTCCATCCGGTGCCACGTCGCGTCGAGCGGTCGGGCGGCGACGTAGTCGAGCTCCTCCGGGTAGACGTAGAGGTTCGCCACCGGCGAGGTGTGCACGAAGTCGCGGGCGGGAAGCGGGGGAGCGCCCTGCGCCTGCACCCAGGCGTTGAAGGACGCCCACGTGTCGGCGTGGGTGCGGTCGAACTCGGCGAGGAAGGCGTCCCACCCGCTGCGGTCGCCCGCCGGGTAGCCGGAGAAGACAGGCGGGACGTCGGGGCCGCGGACCTCGAGCGGGTTGCAGCTGACGATGCGGACGTACGGCGCGCCGGACGTCACCAGCGCCGGGAACGAGACGACGTTGTCCTCGACGACCACGTCGGGGCGGTGCTCGGCGATGATCTGCCGCAGCTGCGGCTCGCAGTACTGCGCCCCGTCGATGAGCGCCCGGTAGGTCGGCTGGATGAACGCCCCGAGCTGCTCGACCGTCGGCTTGCGGAACTCCGGAGCGGTCTCGTTGATGAAGTCGATCCAGAACTGGCCGGCGGCCTCGTCCCCGGCGTCGGGGTCGGGTGCCGCGAGGTCGACCAGCGCCTCCACGAACCCGAGGGGCGCCAGCTGGCCCTCCCACGAGCGCTCGGCCGCGAACACCACGCGGTGACCGCGGTCGAGCAGGACCTTGCCCAGCCCGATGCACTGGTTGGTCGGTCCGTGCGCCGACTCGGGCATAAACAGCACGGTGAGCCGGTCGGCGTCCGGCGGCGCGGTGGGCTGGTCGGTCATGGCGTGGTTCCTTCCGGGTGGGTCAGCCGGCCGCCGCGGCGGACGCCGGCGGCTCGGTCAGCACCCGCAGCGCCAGCTGCGTGGTCGCGGGGACGTCGAGGTGGCCGACGACGCGGGCGACCCGGTCGGGGTCGAGCGGGAGCAGGCCCGGGGTGCCGGGGACCTCGGGCGTCAGCCCGAGGTCGACCGTGCGCCCGGACATGATCGAGACGTTGAAGTCGAAGCGCTCGCGCGCGCCGGGGTCGGTGAGCCGCTTGAGCAGGCCGGCGCCGATCCGGCGCAGGCCCTCCTCCTCGCAGTAGGAGTCGAGCGTCGCCACCAGCGTGGCTCCGGCGCAGTGGTCGATGTCGGCCCACACGGCCTGCATCGAGCCCATCTGCGCGAGCAGCACGGGTGCGGTCTTCTCGCCGATGCCAGGCACGCCCGGCAGGTTGTCGCTGGCGTCGCCGCGCAGCGCGGCGTACTCGAGGTAGTGCTCGGCGGCGATGCCGTACATCGCCCGCAGCCGCGCGGGGTTGAGCAGCGGCGACCCGCCGATGCCGCCCGTGATCAGTCGCAGCACGCGGGTCCGGTCGCTGATGTGGGCGAAGGCGTCGCGGTCGGAGGTGATGATCACGCAGTCCCAGCCGCGCTCCTCGGCCCAGCCGGCGGCCGACGCGCTGACGTCGTCGGCCTCGAGACCGGCCGGCGTGACCGTGCGCAGCCCGAGCGCCTCGAGCAGGGCGGCGCCCCGCTCGAGCTGGTCGATCAGCGCGGCGTCCTTCTCCGCGCGCCCGGCCTTGTACGCCGGGTAGACGTCCTCGCGCACCGACGACGTGCGGTCGTCGAACCCGAAGAGCACCGCGTCGGGCGCGAACTGGTCGATCGCCTCGAGGATCTGGCGCAGCATGCCGTGCAGCGCCCAGGCGGGCCGCCCGCCCCGGTCGAGCAGCCCGGACTCGGCGCGGGCGTGGTGGTTGCGGTGCAGCAGCGACGGGGCGTCGACGGCGAGCAGCAAACGGCGTTCGGGGTCCATGGGTGGGCTCACCCTACGCGGGGACGGCGCTGGGGAGCGGGACCGTGTCGCCCTCGTGGACGCGCACGACGACGTCGAGCTCGTCCCGGTCCCGGCCGAGCCGCAGCACCGCGATCGTGCCGAGCCCGGCGGCACCGGCCAGGGTGAGCGCCAGGGTCGCGTGGGCCTGGCTCAGCACGCCGCCGAGCGCCGCACCGACCGCGCTGCCGATGCTCGTGGCGGTCGCGACCCAGCTGAAGGCCTCGGTCGCCCGTGCCTCGCGGACAGCCCGGCCCGCGAGCGCGTGCACGGTGGCGAACGTCGGAGCGATGGCCGCACCCGCGAGGACCAGCCCGACCGCGAGCAGCCGGACGTCGGCCGCTGCCGGTGCCAGGGCCAGGTGGCCCAGGGCGAAGGTGCACAGCAGGCCGGACAGCAGGCGGAGCGAGGCCCTCGGCGACCGCCAGGTGAAGACCGCCCCCGCCACCAGCGAGCCCCCACCCCAGAGGGCGAGCAGGAGGCCGGCCGCGCCGTGCGAGCCGCTGCCGTCAGCGGAGGCCGCGATCACCCCGACCTCCGTCGCTCCGAACGAGACGCCGACCAGGCCCATCACCGACGTCATCGCCAGCAGCCGCCGGTTGCGCAGGCCGCTCCTCAGCGCGGCCCAGCCGCTCGGGGCCGGTTGCTGTCGGAGGACCGGCAGGTCACCCGGCCGGACGACGGACTGGGCGACGTACGCCGCCGTCGCCGAGGCCAGCACCAGCGCGCACATCACCAGGACGACCGCCGTGGACGTGGCGGCGGCCAGGCCCAGCGCGATGGCGGGCCCGGCGATGAAGGTCAGCTCGAGGGCGGACGCCTCGGCGCCGTACGCCCGCTGGAGCACGCGCGGGTCCCGGAGCAGCCGGGGGAGGACCGCCCTAAGGCAGGGGCCGAGCGGGGGTGTCGCCAGCCCGGCTGCGACCCCGCACGCCACGAGGATCCACACCGGCGAGCCGACGGGCAGCAGCGCCGTGAGGAGCAGTGCCGTGGCCTGGAGGGAGGCGGACGCGAGGAGGGTCCGTGCGGCGCCGAGACGGTCGGCGCGCCGCCCCCACCAGGGCCCGCCGAGCCCGACCCCGAGGGCGAACCCGCCCGCAGCCAGCCCCCCGGCCGCGAGCGAGCCCCCCACCGCCTCCCCGTGGACCAGCAGCGCGATGCCGAGCATCGCCTGCGGGAGCCGCGCCACGAGCGAGGTCGCCAGCAGTCGCCCCACGCGGGTTGCGTCCGCACGCGCCACGACGACTCCTGTCCCCGTCAGTTCTGGATGCCGCCGGGAAGCAGGCAGGAGACGTACACCCGCAGCTTCACCATCCCCTGGGCGCCGATGTCGACGATGCCGCGCGCGTACCAGCCGTCGGCGACCGGCTTGGACGTGTGGAGGTAGAGGTCCTTGGTGTCCACCGAGCCCGACGTGGGCTCGACCCACTCGGCCCCGCCGGAGATCGCACGCGTCTCGCCGGGGCAATTCGCCTGGGTCCACACCGTTCCGTGGTCGCCACCGTTGGTGGTGCCGTCGGCGTCGCCGACCGACGACGACGTGGTGGAGACGGTGATGATCTCGCCGAGCTGGCTGGCGCCCACCGCGGACTGCGACAGGTCCTCGGGTTGCACGCCGCCGTCGGCGAGGTCGGCGCCGTCCACGCTGCCGTCCCTGACCTTGGCCGAGGTGACGGCATCCGTGGCCAGGTCGACCGTCTTGACGGCGCCGTTCTTGATCGCCCGGGAGTTGACGCTGTTCCTGCCCAGCGCCCACGCGGTGGACGACATGGCCACCACCAGGGCCAGTACGCAGACCGCGAAGACGAGCGTCCGGCGGTCGAAGATCCGAGTCATCTGGGTTCCTCTCATCGGGGGTGTCACGGGATGTCCAGGTCGGTCACGCGCACGACCTCCGTGCGCTGGGCGACGTACTGGGGGAGGAGCGCCAGGGCGGCCTCCCGGTCGGGTGCCTCGGTGTCCCACCAGACGTGGTGTCCGCCGTACTGGCACGAGGCGGTCGCCGGCCGACCCCGCAGGGGGCTGTCGAACCCGCGCCAGGACACGACCGCCGCGCCGCACTCCTCGGGCGTGTGGCGGTGGCAGAGCAGGAACCGGGGCACGGCCTCAGGTTGGGCGTGCGTCGCGTCCACGACATCGGGCGGACACCCTGACCGGCACCCTGAAGTCGGCCCCTTAACCGCGGGCTCCGGTCGCCCTATGCTGACCGCGAGCAAGGAGGGGAGAGGTGGCTCGAGGGGACCTGGTCGGCCGTGACGCCGAGCTGAGCACCCTCGTCCGCGCCGCGCACGAAGCCCTCGCCGGGAGCAGCACCGCGGCCCTGGTCGTCGGGGAGCCCGGCATCGGCAAGACCTTCCTCGTCGGCGTGCTCCGCGACCGGTTCGAGGAGCTCGGGGGCAGGGTGCTCACCGGGCGTGCCTCGGAGTTCGAGGCCCTGCCCCTGGGCCTGTTCGTCGACGCGCTCGACGACCACCTGCGCACGGTCGGGAGCGACACGCTGAGCGAGCTGGGCAGCGAGATGCTGGCCGAGCTCGCCGTGATCTTCCCGGCGCTCGGGAGCGTGGCCGACCTGGGGAGCCACGCCGCGCCGGGACCCGACGAGCGGGTGGGCGGCTACGTCGCCACCCGCGCTCTCCTCGACCTCCTCTCGCGCGACCGGCCGCTGGCGCTCGTCCTCGACGACCTGCACTGGGCCGACCGCTCCTCGCTGGAGCTGTTCGCCTTCCTGATGCGCAGGCCGCCGCCGGGCAGGGTGCTGCTCGTCGGCTCCTACCGACCTCTCCAGGTCGACGCCGAGCTCGCCGCCGACGTCGCCCGCGCGACGTACGACGGTCGGGCCCGGTGTGTCGAGATCCAGCCGCTCGACCCGGCCGAGGCAGCACGCCTCGTGGGCACCGACGACGTCCGGGAGGCCCAGGAGCTCCACCGCGCCACGGGCGGCAACCCGTTCTTCCTGCTCGCGCTGGCGCGCACCGGCACGCCGGCGCGGGCGGCTGGAGCCGGGCTCCCGCCGACGATCGCCCGGGCGGTGACGGCGGAGCTCGACCGGTCCGGCTCTGCGAGGACCTTTGCCGAGGCCGCCGCCGTGGTCGGTGACCCGTTCGACCTCGACGTCGCGATCGCCGCCGCCGGGGTGACCGACGAGTCGGGCTACCGGGCCATCGACCAGCTCGCCGAGCGCGGCATCATCCAGGCGAGCGAGGTGCCCCGCCAGTTCGCCTTCCGGCACCCACTCGTACGGCAGGCGATCTACGACTCGCTGCCGCCGGGTCAGCGGCTCGCCCTGCACGAGCAGTGTGCGGCCGCACTGGCCGCTCGTGGGGCCGCGGCGTCGGAGCTGGCCGTCCACGTCGAGCACGCCGCCCGTCCCGGCGACCTCGAGGCGATCGCGGTGCTCACCACCGCCGCCCGTCAGGCAGCGGCCCGGGCTCCGGACAGCGCGGTGCGCTGGCTGCAGACGGCCAGCAGGATGCTGCCAAGCACGGCGGACGCCGGGCAGCGGCTCGAGCTGGTGAGCCCCCTGCCGGTCCTGTTCACGGCCCTGGGCCGGCCCGAGGAGGCGCACGCCGCGGCGCTCGAGGCACTGGCGCTCGCCGAGGACGACACCACGCGCGTGGACCTCACGCTGGCATGTGTGGCGATCGAGCAGGGCCTGGGACGGTATGCCGACGCGCACCGTCGCCTGGTCAGCGCCCTGGAGTCCCTGGGCACGCAGGGCGAGGACGCGGTCTCGCTGATGATCGCGATGGTCGTCGACGCGTTCTTCACCCGTGACCACGACGGGATCCGCCGGTGGACCCGCCGGGCCGTGGCCGAGGCGGAGCGGCTGGGGTTGCCCGTGCTCGCCGCCGCGGCGAACGCGGGCTCCGCGCTGGCCCACGCCCTCGCGGGCCGGACCGAGGTGGCGGAGGCCCATCTCGAGGCGGCCCTGGCAGTGCTGCCGACCCTCAGCGAGCACGACCTGTCCAGGCGGCTCGACGTCCTGGGCGGCATCACGGGCGCGGAGCTCTACCTCGACCGGTACGAGGCCTGCGTGGAGCACGGCGCTCGCGGCCTCGCGATCAGCCGTGCCACCGGCCGCGCCTGGACCGCGCCGACGCTCAGTCCCTCGTACGGGACCGCCCTGTGGGTGCTCGGCCGCCTGGACGAGTCGATCCGTCACTTCGACGCCTCCGTCGAGTCCACCCGAGCAGGGCGGCACCCGGAGACGATCGCCTGGGCCCTCTTCAACCTCGCCTTCGCCCAGGCGATGGCGGGCCGCATCGACGAGGCGTTGACCAACGGCCTCGAGAGCTTGGAGCTGGCGGAGCGCCAGGACGACAGCGTCATCTCGACCTGGGCCGGTGCGGTGGTGGCCGTCGCCGAGTGCGAGGGCGGCCACCCCGCCGCCGCGCTCACGACGCTCTACCGGACCTGTGGTGGCCCCGACCTGCCCAACCTCCCGGGAGGCTGGCGCAACCACCTGTTGGAGCTCGCCGTCAGGTGCCACCTCGCCCTGGGCGCCGTCGACGAGGCCGAGGCCAGCGCCGCAGGGGCCCGGGACTGGGCCGAGGTGGTCGGCCTGCCGTACGCCCGCTCGATGGCCCACCGTGCCACCGCAGCCTGCCTGGTGGCGCGCGGCGACCACACGCGCGCCGCCGAGGAGGCACTGACCGCGGCGGAGTGGGCCGACTCCGTCTCTGCTCGTGTCGACGCCGCCCGGTGCCGCATCCTGGCCGGACGAGCGCTGGCGGTGGCCGGCCAGACCGAGCGTGCCGCCGAGCTGCTGGGGGCGGCCGCCGCGTCGCTGGACGGGTGCGGAGCCCACCGCTTCCGCGACGAGGCCGAGCGAGAGCTCGGCCGGCTCGGCAGGCGGCCGCACCGCCGTACGGCGCGGGGCGCCGGCTCGGACGGGCTGGACTCCCTCACCGCCCGGGAGCGTGAGATCGCGGACCTCGTCGTCCAGCGCCTGACCAATCCCGAGATCGCCGAGCGGATCTTCCTCTCCACCAAGACGGTCGAGAGCCACCTGCGCAACGTCTTCCGCAAGCTCGACGTCTCCTCGCGCACCGAGCTCGCACGGGTCGTCGAGCGCGCCCCGGACGGCTCGTGACGAGGCAGGGCCGACGCCCTCCGGGTCAGCCTCGCAGGGCCACGGCCTCCACGTCGGGCTCGCGGGACGCGTGACGCAGGTGCCAGGCGATCGCGACGCTGGTGATCGCCGCCCACACGCACCACAGGGAGATGAACCCCGACCGGTTCAGCCAGGCCAGGAGCAGGACGACGACGAGGTTGACCGCGCCCCACGCGCGCACATGGCGGTGCTCGGAGGCCAGCAGCGACCCGCAGGTGGCGACCACGTAGAGGACCACGAGTGCCCCGCCGTGCCACAGGTCGACCCGGTAGTCGATGTGGTGGCCCTCGATCGCGGCCGTGTAGGGGCCGCGCATCAGGGCGTACATCAGCACCGTGGCGACGACGACGCCGAGGACCACGAATGCCTGCATCCGCCGCCGGTGCGTCACCGGTTCGAGTGCCGCCACGGCCAGCGGGACCAGGACCGGCAGCACGCCGAAGGCGATCACGAGGTAGAGCCACTCCGCGACGCGTCCGACCTCCGACGGGACCTTTCCCTGCAGCCCCCACCAGACGAACGCCTCGACGAGCTGGTGGACGGCGAAGACCAGCGGCACCGCCGCCAGCAGGCGCTCGGCCGGGCGACGGACGTGCCGCACCGCGTCGATCCCGACCGCGCCGATCGCGAGCCCGGCGACGACGTCCACCTCAGGGGAGAAGCACACGGCCGTCCCCTTCGCAGTGGGCGTGCGGGCGGGGCAGGAGCTCCACGCGCTGGCTGTCAGCGGACCACGGGCCCGGACGCCGGGCCAGAGGCGAAGGTCACCGCGGGGGTAGCCTGCGCGCCGTGAGCAGTGGAGACAGCGAGTGCCTGGCCGAGGAGGTGCTCCGGGTCGCACGCGACCTGATCCGGATCGACACGACCAACGGCAACGAGACCGAGGCCGCGGCGTACCTGCGCGACTACCTGCGCGAGGCGGGACTCGACGCCGAGCTCGTGGCGCGTGACCCCGCCCGTGCCAACCTCGTCGTGCGCTGGCCGGGTGCGGGTGACGCCTCCTCGCTGGCGTACCTCGGCCACCTCGACGTCGTGCCCGCCGACGCGCGCGACTGGACCCACCCACCCTTCGAGGCGGTCGTCGAGGACGGCTGGCTCTTCGGGCGCGGCGCGGTCGACATGAAGAACGAGGTCGCCGCCCGCTGCGTCGCCGTGGCGGAGCTGGCCCGGTCGGGCTTCCGTCCGGCCGGCGACCTGTGGCTGCTGATGGTCGCGGACGAGGAGGACGGCGCCGCCGACGTCGGCATGCGCTGGCTGCTCGAGGCGCGGCCCGACATCCGTCCCGACCTCGCGATCAACGAGGGCGGGGGGCACCGGCTGCCGCTGGCCGACGGTCGCGTGGTGTCGCTGCTGTCGGTGGGGGAGAAGGGCACCCAGCCGGTGCGGGTCTCCGCCGTCGGCGAGGCGGGCCACGCCTCCACGCCCACCATCGGGGACAACGCGGTGGTGCACCTCGGCGAGGTGCTGCGCCGGATCGGGCGCGGACTGCCGGTGGGCGACGGTTCCCCCTGGCTGGACGAGACGCTCGCGGCGCTCGTCGACGGCTCGTCCGGCGGCAGCGACCTGGCCGCGGCGACGGCGGCTGCGACCGCTCTCCACCCGTCCTTCGCCCACGAGCTGCCGCCGCTGGCCGGGACGACCATGGCACCGACCATGCTCGGCGGCTCCTCCGCGCGCAACGTGATGCCGGCCCGCGCCTGGGTCGAGCTCGACTGCCGGATCCTGCCCGGGGCGACCCCCGACGAGGTGCTGGCGGCCGTCCGCGAGGTCCTGGGCGTCGACCTGCGCTACGAGCTCGAGCTGCCCGAGGCGATGGTGCCCGGCAGCGCGTCCCCAACCGACGGCCCCCTGCCGGCCGCGGTTGCCGCCGTGCTGTCCGACCTCGACCCCGGCCTGGAGGTGGTGCCGATCCTGTGCACCGGCTACACCGACTCGTCGTTCCTGCGCTTCGCCGGGGGGACGGCGGCGTACGGCTTCAGCCCCTTCCGGTCCACGCCGGCCGAGGTCCTCGATGCCGGCTACCACAACGCCGACGAGCGGGTGCACGTCGACGACCTCGCCCTGTCGGTGGCCTTCCACGTCGAGCTGGCCCGGCGCCTGCTCGGGTGAGCGTGCCGCCGTCCCCGGTGGCGCTCACGCGACCTGGGCGCAGATCGCCCAGACCTGGCCGGTCACGTCCACGGAGCCGGTGTTGCGGTAGCTGGTGATCCAACCCCGACCGTCGTTCATCGGAGCCGTCTGGATGATCTCGACGGTCCCGTCCGGGGCGGTGGCGTGGTAGCCCCCGCCGAGGACCTTCGTCCCCGGGGGGGCACACGGCCTGCCCTCCCCGGTAGCTGCCCGGCGCGGCCACGAGACCGCTGGCGTTCACCATGACGACCCCCCGGACGCCGGGGAGACCCGGCTCGCCCGGGCTGCCGGCCGGCCCCTGCGGCCCCTCGGGCCCGGTCTCACCCCTCAGGTCCTCGCCGACGTCCCTCGGAGCGAGAGAGCCGTCGGCCACGTCGGCGCCGGTGAGCGAGCCGTTCCGCACGTCGGCCCGGGCGATGCTCCCGTCCTCGATCTCCCGACCGGTGACCAGGCCGGCTGCCGCCGCCGCGCCGACCTGGGAGACCAGCCCGACGGCGGCGACGAGGACGACGGCTCCGAGACCGCGCCGCACCGGGGCGAGGGCCGTCACGGGGCCACCACGCAGACCGCCCAGACGTAGCCCGTCACGGCGCTACCGGAGCTGTTGGCCATGCCCGCCGTCCACCCGAGACCGCTGTTGAGCGGCGCGGACTCGAGCAGTCGTACGACGACGGGGCTCGACGACGACATCCCGCCGCCGACGGCCCGCTTGCCGAGGGGGCACACGGCATCCTGGTGGGCGCTCCCGAGCCTGGGGATGACCACGTCGGCGATCACGTACTCGTAGCCACTGACCCCGTCCGCGCCCGCGGGGCCCGCGGGTCCAGCGGGGCCCTGCGGGCCGGCGGGTCCCGGGGCTCCGGTCAGCGAGCCGTCGAACTCGTGGGCGGACAACGAGCCGTCGCGGACGTCCCCGCCCGTGAGCGACCCGTTGTGCACGTCCCTCCCGGTGACGCTCCCGTCCTTGATCTGCTTTCCCGTGATCAGTCGCGCGGCCGTCGCACTGCCGGTCATGGCGACCAGCAGCACCACCACGGCCAGCACGACGAATCGCACGCGGGCCCGTCGTGAGCTCTTCATCCTTGTCCTCCTCGGTCGTGGGGTCCGATCGTCGTCGCGTCACGACCAGGCCGGAAGACACCCGCGGGGCATGGGGCCATACGCTGGACGCATGGGCGCGGAAGGTAGTCGGCACAACGAAGTCAGCAGGCTCACGCCCGTTACGGCGTGCATATCGTGTGTGGAAGTTGCTACCTGCCACTGATTTCGTCGACAACCTGCGGTACCGTCACGCCACGCGAGGTCGGTGGCGCCGCGTGTCCACCGCGCGCCTCACCCCGTCACCCCGTCACCCGAGCAACGAGGAAGAACATGAAGGTCGGCGTTCCGAAGGAAGTCAAGAACCATGAGTACCGGGTGGCGATCACGCCGGTGGGTGTCCATGAGCTGGTGGCGCGTGGGCACGAGGTGTTCGTGCAGCAGGGTGCGGGGGAGGGGTCGCAGGTCCCGGACGCGGAGTACGTGGCGGCGGGGGCGAAGATCCTGGAGTCTGCCGATGAGGTGTGGGGTTCGGCGGAGATGGTGTTGAAGGTCAAGGAGCCGGTCGCGGAGGAGTATCACCGGTTGCGGGAGGGTCTGACGTTGTTCACCTACCTGCACCTGGCTGCGGACAAGCCGCTGACGCAGGAGCTGTTGGCCAAGAAGGTGACGGGGGTGGCCTACGAGACGGTGCAGCTGCCCTCGGGTGGGTTGCCGTTGTTGTACCCGATGTCGGAGGTCGCGGGGTGTCTGGCGCCGCAGGTGGGGGCGCATGCGTTGATGAAGGCGCAGGGTGGGCGTGGTGTGTTGATGGGTGGCGTGGGTGGGGTGGCCAACGCGAAGGTGGTGATCATCGGTGCGGGGGTGTCGGGGCAGAACGCGGCGAACATCGCGTTGGGGATGGGTGCGGACGTGACGTTGCTGGACACCGATCTGGACAAGCTGCGGATGTCGTTCTGGCGTTATGACAACCGGGTGCACGGGTTGGCATCGTCGCGGTTGGCGATCGAGCAGCAGGTGATGGAGGCCGACATGGTGATCGGTGCGGTGCTGATCCCGGGTGCGGCGGCGCCGAAGCTGGTGTCCAATGAGCTGGTGTCGCGGATGAAGCCGGGGTCGGTGCTGGTCGACATCGCGGTGGACCAGGGTGGGTGTTTCGAGGACACCCATGCGACCACGCACGCGGATCCGACCTACGAGGTGCACGGCTCGGTGTTCTACTGCGTGGCGAACATGCCCGGTGCGGTGCCGAACACCTCGACGTATGCGTTGACCAACGCCACGTTGCCCTACGTGGTGGCGATGGCCGACAAGGGCTGGCAGGACGCCTGCCGCGCCGACCACTCGTTGGCGCTGGGGTTGAACACCCACGCCGGACAGCTCACCAACGCCCCCGTCGGCGAGGCCGTCGGCATCGACGCGGTGTCGCTGGAGAGCGTGCTCGCCTGACGTGACGGAAGCCGGGTCGAGCGTCGGGGGGCTGACCCGCGCGGTGCGCACCTACCTCGACCACCTGACGGTCGAGCGTGGGCTGGCGGCGAACACGTTGGTCTCCTACCGGCGCGACCTGCGCCGCTACCAGGAGTTCCTCGCGGCGCAGGGCATCGACGACCTCGACGCCGTCACGGAGGCGACGGTGACGTCCTTCCTGGTCAGCCTGCGCGAGGGCGGACCCGACCACCCGGCCCTGAGCGCGACCTCGGCGGCGCGCACGGTGGTCGCGGTGCGGGGCTTCCACAAGTTCGCGGTGGCCGACGGGCTGGCGGCGGCCGACCCGGCTGCGGCCGTGAAGCCGCCCTCACCGGCGAAGCGGCTGCCCAAGGCGCTCCCGCTCGCGGACGTGGAGGCCATCCTCGAGGCGGCCGGGGCGGCCGGCACCACGCTGGCCCTGCGCGACCGGGCCCTGCTGGAGGTGCTCTACGGGACCGGTGCGCGGATCTCGGAGGCGGTGGGCCTCGACGTCGACGACCTCGACGTCGTGGAGGGCACCGTCCTGCTGCGCGGCAAGGGCGGCAAGGAGCGCCTGGTGCCGGTCGGCCGCTACGCGCTCGAGGCGGTGGAGGCCTACCTCGTGCGGGGCCGTACCGAGCTGGTCGCGGCCGGGCGGGGCACCCCCGCCCTGTTCCTCAACGCCCGGGGCGGGCGCCTCTCACGGCAGTCGGCGTGGTCGGTCCTGGTGCGCGCCGCTGAGCGGGCCGGCGTCACCCGCGACGTCTCGCCGCACACGCTGCGCCACTCCTTCGCCACCCACCTGCTCGATGGCGGCGCCGACGTGCGGGTGGTGCAGGAGCTGCTCGGCCACGCCTCCGTCACGACCACGCAGGTCTACACGCTGGTCACCGTCGACAACCTGCGCGAGGTCTTCGCCACCGCCCATCCCCGGGCCCGCGGGTGAGCGGCGGGGGGACGCTGGCCGTCCCGGCCGGAGGTGACCCGGACGCCGTCTACGACGCGGTGACCACCTGGGCGCAGGAGCAGGGCCTCACGCTCTACCCGCACCAGGAGGAGGCGGTGATCGAGCTCTTGGGCGGTGCCAACGTGGTGCTGGCCACGCCGACCGGGTCCGGCAAGTCGCTGGTGGCCCTGGCCGCGCACGTCGCCGCGCTGGCGACCGACCGGGTCAGCTTCTACACCGCGCCGATCAAGGCCCTGGTCAACGAGAAGTTCTTCGCGCTGTGCGAGCAGCTCGGCACCGACAACGTCGGCATGCTCACCGGTGACGCGTCGGTCAACGCCGACGCGCCCGTGATCTGCTGCACCGCCGAGGTGCTGGCCAACATCGCCCTGCGCGAGGGCGCCGCGGCCGACGTGGGGCTCGTGGTGATGGACGAGTTCCACTTCTACGGCGAGCCGGACCGGGGCTGGGCGTGGCAGGTGCCGTTGCTCGAGCTCCCGCGCGCGCAGTTCGTCCTGATGTCGGCGACCCTCGGCGACATGACGGCCATCGCGGACGACCTCTCGCGTCGTACCGGCCGGGAGACGGCGGTGGTCGACCAGGCCGACCGGCCGGTCCCGTTGAGCTTCACCTGGGCGATGACGCCGCTGGCCGAGACCCTCGAGGAGCTCGTGACCACCGGCCAGGGGCCGGTGTACGTCGTGCACTTCACGCAGGCCGCCGCCGTCGAGCACGGGACCTCGCTGCTCAACGCCGGCTGGGTTCCCAAGCCCGAGGGGATGACCGAGCGTCTCGCCGGGGTGCGGTTCGGCCGCGGCTTCGGCGCCACGCTCTCCAAGCTGCTGAAGCGGGGGATCGGCGTCCACCACGCGGGGATGCTGCCGCGCTACCGGCGCCTGGTCGAGCAGCTGGCGCAGGAGGGGCGGCTGCGGGTGATCTGCGGGACCGACACCCTCGGGGTCGGCATCAACGTGCCGATCCGGACCGTGCTCTTCAGCGGGCTCGCCAAGTTCGACGGCCACCGGCAGCGCGTGCTCCGCACCCGCGAGTTCCTCCAGATCGCGGGCCGCGCCGGGCGGGCCGGCTTCGACACCGCCGGGTACGTCGTCGTGCAGGCACCCGAGCACGTGATCGAGAACGAGAAGGCCAAGGCCAAGGCGGAGGAGCGCCGGGCGGCCGGCCGCAAGGCCTCGAAGGCGCAGCTGCGCAAGCCGCCCGAGGGCACGGTCGTCTGGACCGAGCAGACCTTTGACAAGCTGGTCGCGGGGCGGCCAGAGCCGCTGGCGTCGCGGATGAAGGTCGACAACGCGATGCTGATCAACGTCGTCGCGCGCGAGGAGGACGCGTTCCCGGTGCTGCGGCGCCTGCTCACCGACAACCACGAGCAACGGCGCGAACAGCTCCGGCTCGCGCGGCGGGCCCTCCGGCTGGCGCGCAGCCTGCAGCGCTCCGGCATCCTCACCCGGCTCGACGAGCCCGACGAGCACGGCCGCCGCTACGTGCTGACGGTCGACCTGCCCGAGGACTTCGCCCTCAACCAGCCGCTGTCGCACTTCGCGCTGGCGGCCTTCGACGTCCTCGACCCGGAGGAGCCGACGTACGCCCTCGACGTGGTCTCGGTCGTGGAGGCGGTGCTCGAGGGGCCGCGGCCGCTGCTGCTGGCCCAGCAGCACGCGGCCCGCGGCGAGCTGATCGGCGAGCTCAAGGCCGACGGTGTCGAGTACGAGGAGCGGATGCGGCTGATCGAGGACGTGACCTGGCCGCAGCCGCTCGGCGAGCTGCTGGAGGCGACGTACGAGATCTACCGCGGCAGCCATCCCTGGCTGCCGGAGGACGGGCTCCAGCCCAAGTCGGTGGTGCGGGAGATGTACGAGCAGGGGATGACCTTCACCGAGGTCGTCGGCCGCTACCAGCTGGCTCGGTCGGAGGGCCTGGTGCTGCGCTACCTGACCGACGCGTATCGCGCGCTGCGCCACTCGGTGCCCGAGCGGCACCAGCCTCCGGAGCTCGACGACCTCGTGGAGTGGCTGGGGGAGACCGTCCGGCAGACCGACTCCTCGCTGCTCGACGAGTGGGAGGCGCTCAGCGACCCCGCGCACGTCCGGGCGGACGTCGCCCACCACGAGCCGCCGCCCCCGCCGCGACCCGTGACGGGCCAGGCGCGGGCGTTCCGCGTGATGGTGCGCAACGCGGTCTTCCGGCGGGTGCAGCTCGCTGCCCGCGACGACGTCGACGCGCTCGCCGCGCTCGAGCGCGAGAACGCCGCACGTGCCGAGCCCCCGCTGGAGGTCACGATGACCCGCGAGGCGTGGGACGAGGCGCTGGAGGCCTACTACGACGAGCACCCGTCGATCGGCACCGACGCTGACGCGCGCGGCCCGCGGCTGCTGGTCGTCGACGAGTCACCGCACGACGACGTCCCGCCACGGACCTGGCGGGTCGTGCAGACCCTTGCCGACCCCGTGGGCCACCACGACTGGGTGATCGAGGCGCTCGCCCACCTCGACGCCTCCGACGCCGCCGGCGAGCTGGTGCTCACCACCACCGCGATGCGGCGCCTCGACGGTCTGACGTCCGAACCGGCCTGATACGTCGGAACGGGTGGCTGGTCCAGACACGCTAGTACCCATGGCCTAGACGGTTCCCCCGAATTGGGGGTGGCGGACTTCCCCGTGCAGAGCGACACTCGAAGCCTGTTCGCTGCACGGTATGACCGGGGGGCGGACACAAGGGGGTGCGACCGCATGGCAACGATCCTGGTCATCGACGACGAGCCGGAGATGCTGCGCTTCGTCGCGCGCGCCCTGCAGGCCGAGGGGCACGAGGTCACCACGGCGACCGACGGGGCGGTGGGCCTGGGCCTGGCCCTGAACCACCCGCCCGACCTGGTCATCCTCGACCTCGTGATGCCGGGCGTCGACGGGAGGCACGTGCTCGGCGCGCTGCGCGCCGTCCACACCCACAGCCGGATCCTCGTGCTCTCGGCCGAGTCGGACGTCGGGGCGCGGGTCGAGCTGCTCGAGGCGGGGGCCGTGGACTTCCTCGGCAAGCCGTTCGCGATCCGCGAGCTGCTGGCGCGCGTGGCCGCACGTCTCGCCGACGCCGGCGAGCACGACGCCCCGGTCCGTGAGGTCCTGCGCGTGGGCGCAGTCGCCCTTGACGTGCACACGCGCGAGCTCACGGTCGATGGGCGGTCGGAGCAGCTGACGCAGCGCGAGTACCTGCTCCTCCGGCACCTGATGCAGCGGGCCGACCACGTGTGCTCGCGCGAGGAGCTGCTCGCCGAGGTCTGGGGCTACGCCTTCGACCCGGCGACCAACGTGGTCGACGTGTGCGTGGCGCGGCTCCGCCACAAGCTGCGCTGTGACGTCATCAGGACCGTCCGCAATGTCGGCTACCAGCTTCAGAGCGGCTGAGCCTCGGTCCACTCGGGGGATCAAGGTACGTCGCAGGGCCCGGTCGGCAGGGCCGCAGGCCGGCCCCTGGATCGATGCCGCCCTGTTCACCTTCTGCCTCGCCATGCTCGCGCTCATGCGCTACTCGCCGGACTGGGCGACGATCCCGTACCACCTGCTGTTCCTGAGCATCATCCTCGTCTACGGGTTCCGGGTCTGGCCCCTGCCAGCCGCCGTGGCCGTGGTCGTGGCGGTCACCCTCGTCACCGGCACGATGATGATCGTGGATGCCCGTGCCGGTGTCATCGAGGGGACCGAGCTCGCGGAGGTGCCGCTGATGCCGATGCTCCTCGTGGCGATGGTGTGGCACGCCCGGCGCCGGGCCGCCGCGATCAGCGCCCTCGAGGAGATGGCGGAGGTGCAGCAGGCGTTGCTGGAGCGCGAGCGCCAGTTCTTCCGCGACACCAGCCACGCGATCCGCACTCCGGTGACGATCGCGCGCGGGCACCTCGAGCTCGCGGTCGAGGACCCCGACCTGCCCTCGATGCGTGAGGACCTCGGGGTCGCCGTCCGCCAGCTCGACCGGATGACGGTGCTGTCCAACCGCCTGCTCGCGCTGGCCCAGCTCGACTCCGGCGCCGCGCTCCCGAGCCGGCACCTCGACGCTGCCGCCTTCCTGCTGGAGGTGGGCGGCAACTGGTCAGCGGTGCCGGGCCGGCGGTGGGTGCTCGACGCGCCGCAGGACGCCGTCGTCGCCGCGGACCCCGTGTGGCTGGCGCTCGCCGTGGACGCGGTGGTCGAGAACGCCGTGCACCACACGCGCGAGGGCGAGCAGATCGAGATCCGCCTCGAGGTCTCGCCGACCACGGCCACGATCGTGGTCACCGACGAGGGGCCGGGGGTGGCCACGGGGGACCGCGAGCGGGTGTTCGACAGGTTCTGGCACCGGCGCCCTCCCAACGGGCCCATGGGCAGCGGTCTCGGCCTGGCGATGACCCGGGCCACGGCCCGCGCCTTCGGCGGCGACGCGGTCGTCGCACCGGGCGCCGGTCACGGCGCCCGCTTCGAGGTGCGGCTGCCCCGCGTGGACACCGACGACGTACCGGTCGGCGTCTGACCCGGAGGCTTCAGGCCACCTCCGGTCGCCATTTCTCCCACCTCGCGCCGCCATTTCTCCCACCTCGCGTGACCATTTCTCCCACCTCGGCGGGGGAGATGACGGGGGCATGACAAGGCCGTCATGAACCTTTCGCGGGGTCCGGGGGCGGGAGGACGGTACCGGCGGGGCACCACGGTGTGCCCCGGCCGGAAGGGGATCCCGATGCAGACCAAGCGGACGACGTCGACGACCGTGATCGCGACCGTGCTGGCCGTGGTGGCAGCAGCGCTGACTGCGCTGGTCGCCACGGGGGCGGTGACGCCGGCAGCGGCGGCCACCAACACCCTGACGCTGGAGGTGACCAGCGCGCGCACCGAGCCGCGGGCCTTCGGCGGCGCGGGCGTCACCGAGGGCGACGCGGTGAACCAGTACCGGTTCATCGTCAACGTCGACGACACCGGCGGCACCGCACAGCACCAGGCCACCGGGAAGTGCTCCCCGTCGTACGTCGCGCCTGCCGGCCAGCCGTCCTACCCCTCGTCGTGCGAGTGGACCTCCATCAACGCCGCGCCCGACGAGGCGCCGATCGTGGCCCAGGGCGACCAGGACACCCTCGCCGCCGGACTCGACCTCCCCAACGGGAAGTACCTGATCTCCGTCCTCGCCGACGGCTACAAGCTTGATGGCGCGCACTTCGCGATGCCGCTGGGCGACGCGCCGGTCCCGGTCGAGCTGCAGCCGATGCCGCTCCCGGACGCGACCGTCAAGGGCCAGGTCTTCGAGGACCGCGCGCCCACCAACGGCGCCTACGACGCCGGCGACCGCCCGCTCGCGGGCTTCCAGGGCCACCTCAACGACATCCTCGGCGAGGTCACGACCGACGTGTACGGCAACCCGCTGTGCACGACGTACGTCGGTGAGAACGCCACCACCCACGAGATCCCGAACAGCGCTCTCGATGCCGAGGGACTGCCGGTGGTCGACACGATCGGCGGCACCTGCCTCAGCGACGCGGACGGCGTCGTCACGTTCCCGCACATGGGCACCAACCGCTACACGCAGTACGTCACGCCGCCGGACGGCCAGCAGTGGATCCAGACCACGACGCTCGAGGGCAACCACGACTGGGACAGCTGGGTGATGGAGGGCTCCACCGGCTACGACACCGAGTTCAACCTCGCGGGTGAGGCCGTGCCCACCCCGCTGTTCGGGTTCGCCGCGCCGCTCAAGGACGGGCAGCCGGTCACGGGGACCGCGACGGGCCACATCACCGGCCGGGTGATGAAGACCCTGCACTACGTGCCCCCGAAGGGTGGCTACTTCGACCTCTACAACGGGTTCACCGGCTCCAGGATCGACCGCCCCGTGCCCGACGCCTGGCTCTCGCTCAACGACCTCCAGGACGGCGACCAGGCCGTGTGGACCGGCCGGGCCGGCTCCGACGGGCGCTTCGACATCAGCGGCGTGCCCGCCGGCGACTACCTGCTGACCTGGTGGGACGAGGCGCAGAACGAGCTGCTCGCCCTGCGCAACGTGAGCGTCGCCAACGGTGAGGTCGTCGACCTCGGCATGCTCCCGATGACCGGCTGGTGGACCGAGTTCACCGGCAGCGTCTTCAACGACAGCAACCGCAACGGCGTGCGGGACCCGGGGGAGAACGGCGTCCCGAACTTCACGCTCACCCTGCGCAAGCGCGACAACTCGCTCATGGACCGTGGCCAGACCAGCGCGACCACCGACGCGACGGGCCACTACTCGTTCCAGGGCTACCCGCTCGGCGAGTTCGGCTACACCGTGATGGAGGCCTACAGCGACAGCTTCTACACGACCGGGGTCACCTACCAGGCCGACAACCAGCCGCAGCCGACGACGATCAAGGGCGCCGGCGTCGACATCAGCACGCTCAACATCATCGGGCTCGGCGGCAAGGTCGAGTGGGGCGTCCACGCCTACGACGCCAACGGCACCAACGGCGTCGATCCCCGCAACGGCGGCATCGTGGGCTCGCTGAGCTACGACACCACGCGCAACGAGCTCGACCCGCAGTACGCCGCGGCCGAGGACTGGCAGCCGGGCGTGCCCGACATCCCGGTGGAGCTCTACTCGACGGTCGACTGCACCGACCCCGCCACCCAGGTGTGCGACGCCGACGGCCGCTACCAGCTCGAGGCCGACGGGTCCTACAAGACCGGCAAGCTGCTCAACACCTACGTCTCGGAGAGCTGGCAGACCCCGACCGGGTGCACGGCGCGCGACCTCGACGGCGTGCCGCTGGTGCACGGCGTCGACGAGGACGTGCTCGCCGTCGACCAGGAGACCGACGGCAAGTGCCTGCCGGCGTTCTCGCAGAGCGTCCAATTCGGCACCTACCCGGCCGACCAGGGCACTCCGGACGCGTCGTTCGGTGCCACCGTCAACGGCAACTACGGCTTCGGCGACGGTTGCTTCGACGGCACGCTCGACGCCTCCGACCCGGCGAGCCCGCAGTGCGTGGGTGGCACCTTCACCACGCTCGGGGCGGCGGACTACCTGGTGCGGGTGAAGATCCCCGACGACCTGACCGGCAACCCGGAGTACCAGGTGACCTCCGAGGAGGACATCAACATCGCCAACGGGAACCAGATCGTCCCGCAGGTCCCGCCGCCGGCGTGCGCGGGTGCGCTGCACACGGTCGACCTCGCCGGCGACCAGACCGACGGCTACCCGGCCCTGGTCGGTGACGGCACCAACGGCGCGCCCAGCGGCGTGACCGTGCCGCCCTCGACCCCGGTCGACAACGCGACCTTCCTCGACATCGGCGGCTCGCCCTACGAGGGACGCGCGAAGCCCCTGTGCGACACCAAGCTGGTCGAGCTCAACAACGGCAAGTCCGTCGTCCCGATGTTCAACCTGTTCACGCAGGTGCCGCTGCCCAGCCGGCTGCGCGGCCTGATCATCGACGACGTCAAGTTCTCCGGGGACATCAAGTCCACGGCGTACGGCGAGAAGGCCGGCGTGCCGTTCGTCCCGATCGGCATCTACGACTTCGCCAACCGTCTGGTCACCACGGTCGAGTCGGACTACAACGGCTTCTACGACGTGCTGCTTCCCTCGACCGACCACATCAGCTGCCCCACGCCGTCCGGCGTGTGTGCCGGGATGTACCGCTTCGTCGGCAACGACCCCGGCGTGCCGGGGCACCTCAACCCGAACTACAACCCGCGCTACCGCGTGATCGGCACGGAGTTCGAGGCGATGCCGGGCGTGACCATCCCGACCGACCTCGCGCCGACCCAGGTCGGCACCGCGATCGGGCAGCCGGGCACCGGCCAGCTCGACACGATCACCTGCCCGGTCGGCGGGACCACGCCGCAGCTCCTCGCGGTGACCACGCCGTACGTCAACGGGAGTGGCAGCTTCGGCCTCGACGGCACGGGCTTCGGCACCACCGCGGGCCACGTCACGCTCGACGGCAAGGACCTGCCCGTGACCACGTGGAGCGACACGCACCTCGACGTGCAGGTCCCCGCTGGGACCGCGGTCGGCCCGCACCAGCTCGAGGTCGTGGGTGCGAACGGTGAGCAGACGACGAACGGCCTGACCTTCCACGTGCTCGGCACGGGTTACCAGCCCACCGTGCGCGAGGTCGGCCCCGGGCGCCAGTACGGCACCATCCAGGCCGCGCTCGACGCGTCGCTGGCCAGCAACGCCGACGACCTGGTCGTGGTCTACCCCGGCGCCCAGACGCAGGCGAACCCGCGTGGCGCCTACTACGAGAACCTGATCATGGCCTCGCCGGTCAAGCTCCAGGGCGTGGGCCCGGGCGGCTTCCAGGGCAGCGACTACGTCGCCGGCTCGATCCTCGACGCGCAGGGCTTCGGTGGTGACACCCAGCTCGCCACCGACTGGTACACCAAGCTCGGCACCCTGACCTGGGACGGCAACCAGGACGTCAACGACGGCGAGGGCATCTACGTGCTCGCCTCGGAGAACGCCACCACCCAGGCCGGTCGGGCGCGCCAGTTCACCAGCGGCTTCAAGGCCAGCATCGACGGACTCGACCTGCGCGGCGGCGACCAGCGCGGCTTCCCCGGCAACATCAACGACGTCACCGGCACGCCCACGGGGCTCCCGCCGAACGTCAGCACGCAGGGCGGCGCGATCTTCGCCAACGCCTTCGCGCGCCACCTGCAGATCACCAACAACGTGGTCGAGAACAACGGCGGCGCCTACGGCACCGTCCGGATCGGCACCCCGGACCTCCAGGGCACCGAGACCAACCAGCACAACGAGAACGTGCGGATCGCCAACAACCGGATCGTGACCAACGCCGGCACCAACCTCGCCGGCGGCATCGGGATCTTCGCCGGTGCGGACGGCTACGAGGTCGACCACAACGACATCTGCGGCAACTACACGCTCGAGTACGGCGGCGGCCTCTCGGTCTACGGCCGCAGCCCGGGCGGCTCGATCCACCACAACCGGATCGTCTTCAACGAGGCGAACGACGAGGGCGGCGGCGTGATGATCGCCGGTGCGCTCCCGGCGAACCCGGACAACCTCTCCGACGGCACCGGTGCGGTGACCATCCGCAGCAACCTGGTCCAGGCCAACCTGTCGAACGACGACGGCGGCGGCATCCGGTTCCTGATGGCCGGGGCGGCGCAGATGGACGTGGTCGACAACACGATCGCCAACAACGTCTCCACCCACGAGGGCGGCGGCATCAGCCTCGACGACGCACCCAACGTGCGCATCGTGAACAACACCGTGATGAAGAACCTCACCACGGCCACCGCCGTCACCTCCGACGGCCAGCCGGCCCCCGCCGGCCTGTCCTCGGGGGCGAACAGCGACCAGCTGCAGGCCACCCTGCCGGCGGGTTCCCCCCTGTTCAGCAAGCCCGTGCTGCTCGACAACATCTTCTGGGACAACCGCGCCGGCACCCGCGCGGGCCTGACCGTCACCGGTCTCGGCTCGCCCGGCGACGCGGGCCCGGTGGACCACTGGGACCTCGGCCTGCTCGACGGCTCCGGCCAGCTCGACCCGGTCGGCTCCGTCGTGCAGCAGGACCCCGCGCAGCACCCGTACACCCAGGACCCCAGCAACAGCAGCGCGAACCCGCAGGTGGTCTCGTCGTACGACGTCGGCGTCACCTTCGCCAGCTGGCGGCAGAACCCCTCGTTCGTCGACGCCACGCTGGTCGCGGTGCAGGGTCCGATCGGTGACCTCGGGGACTACCACCTCTCCGACTGCCCGACCTCCCCGGCCTGCAACCTGGGCCTGGCCTCGAGCGGCGGGGTCAGCTCCCCGGCGCTGGACATCGACGACGAGGTGCGCCCGGCCCTCGGCGGCATCGACGCCGGGTCGGACGAGTTCGGCAGCGCGCCGCCGCCGCCAACGCCGCAGCAGGACGTGCTGCTCTTCTCGACGGCCGGCAACGGCGCCGTGGGCACGCTGCCCAACCTCGACGACGCGGACGTCTACTCGTGGGACGGCTCTGCCCTCGGGCGGCGGATCGACATGTCGGCCGCGCCGTACAACGTGCCGGGCGGCGCCAACATCGACGGCTTCTCGCCGATCGACGGCACGCAGTTCTACGCGTCGTTCAGTGGCGACACCACGCTCGGCGCCCTCACGGTGGCCGACGAGGACGTCGTCAAGTGGAACGGCACGAGCTGGTCCCTGTGGTTCGACGGCAGCACCCACGGCCTCGGCGGCTTCGGCCAGGACGTCGACGCGATCACCGTCGCGGGTTCCACGCTGTACTACTCGACGGGCCTCGACACCGCGCCGACACCGCTCACCAACGGTGACAACGCCGACGTCTACGCCTACGACACCGTGGCCAACACCACGACCCGGGCCTGGGACGCCACCACCCACGGCGTGCCCACCGGGGCCGGGTCCAACATGGACGGCCTGGTGTGGACCGACGCGACGCACCTGCTGGTCTCGTTCGCCGAGGGCAACACCTCGCTGACCGGGCTCGGAAACGTCCAGGACGAGGACGTCGCGGCGTACGCCGGCACGACGTGGTCGGTCTACTTCGACGGCACCGCGCAGGGCCTGACCAACGACACCCAGGACCTCGACGCGATCGCAGTCGTGGCGCCCGGCAGCCCGCCGCCGCCTCCGCCGCCCCCGCCGCCCGGTCCGGTCACGCTCTACCTGTCGACCCTCGGCAACAGCAACCCGCCGGGCGTCTCCGGGACGGCCGACAACGCCGACCTCTACGGCTGGGACGGCACCTACTACACCCGACAGCTGGACCTGTCCGCCGCGCCCTACGCCCTGCCGGCCGGTGCCAACGTGGATGGCTTCACCCGGGTCGACGCCGACCACTTCTACCTCTCGTTCGGTGCGAACGCGACGGTGCCGGGTCTCGGGACCGTGGCCGACGAGGACGTCGTGTTCTGGAACGCCGGTTCGTGGCAGCTGTTCTTCGACGGCTCCGCGAACGGCCTCGGCCAGACCGGGCAGGACGTCGACGCCTTCACCGTCGCCGGGACGACGCTCTACTACTCGACCGACGCAGCGACCAACCCGACCGGGGTGGGCGGCACGGCGGACGACTCGGACGTCTACCGGTACGACGGAGCCTCGACCGTGCGGCTCTGGGACGCCACGGCGAACGGCGTGCCGGGTGGCGCCGACGTGGACGGCCTGGACCTGGTCGGCACCACGTGGGTCGTGTCCTTCAAGGGGGCCACCACGACCCTCCCGAACGTCGGCACGGTGCAGGACGAGGACGTCGTCCAGCGCACCGACGGCACCTCCGGCACCTGGTCGGTCCGCTTCGACGGCACCGCCCACGGCCTGACCACCGACAACCTCGACGTCGATGCCTTCGACGTCCCGTGATGCCGCGCGCATCGAGAGGAGCGAGCAAGCCATGAGCGACTCCATCCAGGGACGCGGCTTCGACCGCCGACGGTTCCTCCAGCTGGCCGGCGGCACGGCCCTCGCCACCGGCGTGGGCGCCTGGGCCGGCGGCTGGCTGGCCCCCGAGGAGGCCCGGTCCGCCACCGGCCCGGCCGACCTCTACCTCGGCGGCACGGACGGCTGGATGTACCTGCCGCCGACGCCGGAGATCCCGCCGTTCCACCCGGACGTGCTGGCGCCGGACCCGTTCACGACCTACATCTTCGGGTTCCGCAACCTCACGGGGCTCGACCAGACGCAGCGGCTGGCGCAGAAGAACAAGGCGCAGCACTCGGCGCCCCTGTTCTGGGTGCCGCAGTACGACCCAGCGGTGCCCCGGGACTTCACGGTCACGCTGACCAACCTCGGGCTCGCCCTGCGGCCGGACCTGTTCGACGCGCACACCCTGCACTGGCACGGCTTCCGCAACGTGATCCCGTTCTTCGACGGCGAGCCGACCGGGTCGGTGTCGGTGCCGGCGGGACGTGAGTTCACCTACGTCTACCGGCCGCGGGACCCCGGCACGTACATGTACCACTGCCACGTCGAGGACGTGGAGCACGTGCACATGGGCATGACCGGCATGGTGTTCGTGCGGCCGCTCCAGGACGGCAACACCACGCTCTACCCGAGCGGCCAGTACCTCTACAACGACGGCGACGGGTCGACGGGGTTCGACCGTGAGTTCTCGATGTTCCTCTCCGAGGTCTGGGCCGAGGCGCACTGGGCCGACGCGCACATCCAGCTGCCGGAGTGGACCGACTACCGCCCCGACTTCAGCCTGCTCAACGGTCGCGTCTACCCCGACACGATCGCGCCGAACGGGTCGGTCGACCCGTTCCACCCGGAGCGCGCCGGTGACGGCGACCTGGTCGCGCCGGTGCGCAGGGACCCGGTGACGAACGAGGTCGTCGAGACGTTCCCGCACCTGCAGTACCAGCCGATCTCGTCGCTGGTGAACTGCAACGCCGGCGAGCGGGTGGCCCTGCGATTCGCGAACCTCGGCTTCCGCGAGGCCGCGATGACCACGACCGGCCTCCCGATGAAGGTGGTCGGCCGCGACGCGACGCCGATGCGCGGCCGCACGGGCGCGGACACGTCGTACACCACCGAGACGCTGAACATCGGCCCCGGTGAGAGCTACGACGTCATCGTCACGGCACCGCCCCACAGCGGCTCGGACCCGTTCGACACCTACCTGCTCTACAACCGCAGCTACACCCGGTCGGCCAACCTCGCCTCCGGCGGCTACGGCGGGCAGACCACCGAGATCCGCGTCTACCCGCCCGGGAGCGTCGGCGCCCAGGCCTACCCGAACGACTGGGGGATCTGACGATGCGCGCCACCACGACACCGGTGCGCCGGGCCACGGCCCTGGCGCTGATGCTGCTCACGCCGTTGACGGCGGTCGCCATCAACGGCCCCGGGCCGGCCGCGGCGGCCGACCCGCCGCCGAAGGTGGGCCTGGTCTGCACGCACGGGGGCGGCGGCGACGCCACCCACCCGGTCTTCGACCTGACCACCCGCACCGGCTACATCAGCCTCCCCGACGGCAACACCGCCTTCATGTGGGGCTACTCCAGCGGCTTCGACGACTTCCAGCACCCCGGCCCCGTGCTCTGCGTGAACGAGGGCGACGAGGTGACCGTGGTCCTGCACAACACGCTGCAGGTGCCGGTCTCCGTCGACTTCCCCGGCCAGCACGGCGTCCAGGCCGACGGCCTGCCCGCGCGGCCCGAGCGCGACGGCACCGGCCGGATCACCTCGCTGACCGACACGGCTGCGGCGGACGGAGGCACGGTGACCTACACGTTCACCGCCGACCACGCCGGCACCTTCCTCTACGAATCCGGCACGGACCCGGAGACGCAGGTGCGGATGGGCCTGTTCGGGGCGCTCGTGGTGCGGCCGACGGCCGGCGCGGACCACGTCTACGACCGCGACGACAGCCAGTTCACGCCGAACGAGGAGTTCCTGGTCCTGCTCTCGGAGATCGACCCCTACCAGCACCGGGCGATCGAGCAGGGCAAGAACTTCAACCCCGCGAGCTACCACCCGCGCTACTGGCTGATCAACGGCCGGGGCTTCCCCGACAGCATCGCCGACAACGAGGCTTCGTGGCTGCCGGCCCAGCCCTACGGCTCCCTGGCCCAGGTCCAGGAGATGGGGGCCTCGCACCCGCTGCCCGGGCTGGCCCGCTACCTCAACGTGGGGTCCGAGGACTACCCCTTCCACCCGCACGGCAACAACGGCGTGGTGATCGGCCGGGACGGGCACCCGCTGGCCGCCGCCGGGGGAGCGGACCTGTCGATGGAGAAGTTCGCGATCAACATCGGGCCCGGGCAGACCTGGGACGTGCTCTTCGGCTGGAAGGACGCCGAGGACTACAGCCCGGCCAACCCGGTGCCGGTGGAGGTGCCCAACCTGGCCAACTCCGTGATCGGCACCTTCTACGGCGGCAGTCCCTACCTGGGGACCCAGCAGACCCTTCCGACCGGGACGGCATCGCTCAACGAGTGCGGGGAGTACTACATCATCTCGCACAACCACGCCCTCTACCAGATCACCTCGTGGGGCGCCACGATGACCGGCCCGATCACGTACATGCGGATCGATCCGCCCGAGCCCAACCAGTGCGGATGAGAGAGGCGGACCAGCGATGCTGACTCGTGATGCCCTGCGACGGGGCGCGACGCGCCTGACGGCGGTCCTGGCGACCGGCGCCACCGTGCTGGCCGTGACCGGCTGGTGGGCGACGCCCCCGGCCGACGCGGCCACACCCTCCTTCGACCTGTACGCCGGCGCCGGGACCACCACGCTGCCCGGCGGCCAGACGATGACGGTGTGGGGCTACGACTCCACCGCCGGCGCCGTGGGCCGGCCGGGTGGTCCCACCCTCACGGTGGGGGTGGGCGACCAGGTGACCATCACCCTGCACAACGGGGTGGGGGAGCCCACCGGCCTGTTCGTCCAGGGCCAGCCGATGGTGCCGGACCTGACCGGCGTCGCCGCCGGTGGCACCCGGACCTACACCTTCACCGCCGAGAACCCGGGCACCTACCTCTACGAGGCCGCACCGATCCCCGGCGCCCAGCACCAGAGCGCGATGGGCCTGTACGGCGCCCTCGTCGTGCAGCCCGCGGCGACCGGCCAGGCGTACGGCGACGCCGCGACGGCGTACGACGCCGACCAGGTGCTGCTCCTCGGGGAGCTCGACCCCGCCCTCAACGGGTCGGCGAACCCGGCGGCGTTCGACATGCGCAAGTTCGCTCCCCGCTACTTCACCGTCAACGGGCGGGCCTACCCGGACACGCAGGCGATCACCGCGACGCCCGACAGCACCGAGCTGCTGCGCTACGTCAACGCCGGCATGTCCTACCACTCGATGGCGGTGCTCGGCGCCGACCAGGCGGTGATCGCCGTCGACGGCGCCCCGCTGTCCGAGGCGCACCACCAGGTCGCCGAGACCGTCGGCCCGGGACAGACGCTCGACACCCTGGTGCACGTGCCGGCCGCCGCCACCGTGGACACCGAGCTCGTCGTCCACGACGCGAGCATGACGCTGCACAACGGCACCACGCGCGCCGTCGGCGGCATGCTCACCTCGGTCGTCGTGCCCGGCAACCCCTCGCCCACCGACACGACCGGGCCCGCGCTCAGCGGTGCCGCCGTCGCGGGCGGGGCGCTGACTGCGACCGCGGACGACCGCGGCGAGCACGGCGGATCGAACATCCAGGCCGTCGAGGCGCACCTCGACGCCGTGGGCGGTGCGACCATCACCCTCGACGCCGGGGACGGCGCGTACGACTCACCGCTCGAGGACGCCACCGCGCCGGTGAGCGTGCCGGGCGGCGACCACGTCTACTACCTCCGAGCGCAGGACGCCGGCGGCACCTGGGGTCCGTGGACCACAGCGCTCGTCAGCGGCGCCGACCAGGGCGGTCCGACGACGACCGCACCCCTGCTCACGCCCAACCTGGTGAAGGGCACGAACACCCAGCCCGTTGCCCTCACCGCCACCGGCGACGACAGCACGTCGGGCGGCAACAACGTGACCGCGGGCGAGTACTTCATCGACAGCGCCGGCGTCGACGGCAGCGGCAACGCGATGTCCGTCGACCAGGCGGCGACGGTCGCGGCCCTCTCGGCCACCATCCCGACCAGCACGCTCGACGGACTCTCCGAGGGGGCGCACGCGATCTACCTCCACGCCCAGGACAGCCAGGGCAACTGGGGCGACTCCGTGACCGTCAACCTCACGGTCGACGAGACCGGCCCCAGCACCTCCGGAATCACGGTCAGCCCGTCGCCGAACAACGGCACCCTGCCGTTCAGCTCCTCGGTGCCGGGCGTCCGGGTGGCGGTCCCGACCATGAGCGACCCGCTGTCGGGCGGCGTGAACAGCCCGATCGCCGCGGCCGAGGGGTTCATCGACACCGTCGGTGCCACCGGCTCGGGGATCCGGCTCACGCCGAGCAACGGGACCTTCACGACCACGACCGAGGGTGGGTACTTCGACATCCCGCTCAGCACGGTCGCGGCCATGTCCAACGGCGCGCACACGATCTCGGTGCACGCCCGGGACGCCGCCGGCAACTGGGGCCCGATGGCAACAGGGACGCTCGTGGTCGACAAGACCAAGCCGGCTGTCTCGGCGGTCACCGCCAGCCCCAACCCGACAGCGGGGGAGGCCACGGTGACCCTCACCGCGACCGGCACCGACGGCGGCACGCCGAGCTCGGGGATCACCGCGGCCGAGTGGTGGCGCGGCACCGACCCGGGCGTGGGGAAGGGCACGTCGATGACGGTCACCGGGAGCGGCCCGGGTTACACCGCGACCGCCACCGTGGACGTGGCGTCCCTGCCGGAGGGCACGGCGACGCTCAAGGTGCGGGTGCGTGACGGCGCCGGCAACTGGAGCACCGCCGGCAGCACCGACCTGGTCGTGCGCCACCCGCTCTGGTACTCCACGTTCGGCAACAGCAACCCGCCGGGCGTGGCCGGGACGGCCGACGACAGCGACCTCTACGCCTGGAGCGGCACTGCTCACAGCCGGGCGGTCGATCTGTCGCTCGCGCCGTACTCGGTGCCGGCGGGCGCGAACGTCGACGGGCTCAGCCGCACCGACGGCACCCACTTCTACCTGTCCTTCGCCGACAACACGTCCCTGCCCGGCCTGGGCAGCGTGCAGGACGAGGACGTGGTGCTGTGGAACGCCGGCTCGTGGCAGCTGTACTTCGACGGGACGGCCCACGGGCTGACGGCGGCGAACCTGGACCTCGACGCGATCAGCGTGGACGGGTCGACGCTGTACTTCTCGACCCTCGGCAACACCAACCCGCCGGGCGTCACGGGTACGGCGGACGACGCCGACGTCTACAGCTGGAACGGCACGGCCTATGCCCGCGACTGGGACGCCACCACCCACGGCGTTCCCGGCGCGGCGAACGCGGACGGGCTCGACCGGGTCGACGCCACCAGGCTGCACCTCTCCTTCGCCGCCGACACGACGGTGACCGGGCTGGGCACGGTGCAGGACGAGGACGTCCTGTACGTCGCCGGGAACGCCTGGTCGGTGTTCTTCGACGGCACCGCCCGGGGTCTGACCAGCGCCAACCTCGACGTGGACGCGTTCGATGTCTACTGACCAGCGGCCCACCGGGCTCACCTCCGCGAGCAACCGGCCAGCGACGGACCCGGCGTCTGCGGGGGTGTCCGACACCACCTCCGCGGACGCCGCCGGGCCCGCCCCCCGCCGGCGGCGGACGCGGAGGTGGGTGGCGCTGGGCGTGGCGGTGACGGCGCTCCTCCTGGTGTGGGGCCCGTGGCGCGGCGTCGCCGACGTGCGGGACGGGACCACCGCGGTCTCGCGCCAGGAGATGGCGGCGCGGCACGGGATCGACGTCAACCTCGTCGCGGTCACCGCCGCGGGCGGGCTGATCGAGCTGCGGATGCAGGTCACCGATCCCGACCGGGCCGACCTGGTGGTCAACGACCCGGCGCAGCGCCCGGTCCTCGTCGCGGAGGACACGGGGGAGACGCTCGCCATGGCCGCACCTCCGCACCACCGTGACGAGCTCCAGCTGGGTCGGCAGTACTTCTTCCTCATGGCCAACGCGCAGGGCGCGCTGCACGAGGGGGCCGAGGTCACGCTGGTGGTCGGTGACTCGCGCCTCGAGCACCTCGAGGTCCAGGGGTGACGGGCGCGGGGACGGTCCGGAGACGCCGCCTGGTGGCGGCGTCCGTGGCGGCGCTGGTCGCGCTGCTCGCCGTCCTCGCCACGGCACAGCCGGCCGCCGCGCACGGCGTCCTCGTGCGCTCCGACCCGCAGGACGGCGGGATGGTCGTCGAGGGGCGCACCCGGCTCATGCTGTGGTTCGCCGAGGCGGTCGACCTGCGGGGGAGCACGTTCCTCCTGCACACCGCAGACGGGGATCCGGTCGACGTGACCGCGTCGATCTCGGCGGACGGTGACGGCGTGGTCGAGCTGGAGACCACCGCCCTCGGACGCGGGATCTACGTGCTCGACTGGCGCACGCTGTCGATCGCCGACGGCCACACGACCGACGGCTCCCTGCTGTTCGGCGCCGGCGTGCGCCCCGACGTGGCGCCGGCCGCGGCGAGCACCTGGCCCGGGTGGGATGCGCTCCTGTCGCGGTGGCTCGCCCTCTCCGGGCTGCTCGTGGCGGTGGGCGCCGTCGCCGTGACCGGTCGGGTGCTCGAGGCCGCCCGGCTGCCCGCAGCCGGTGCCGTCCGCCGCGCGCTGCTGCTCGGTGCGGCCGCCTGCGGCGTCGCCGTGCTGGGCGCGGTGGGCGAGGCACTGCAACGGACCCCGCGGGCCGCCGAGGGCACGACGTCCTGGCTCGCGGCGGTCGTCGCGAACGTGGTCGGCACCCGCTGGGGCCAGCTGTGGTGCTGGCACGCCGCGGCTCTCGTGCTGGCCGCCGGACTGCTCGCGGCGGCGGCTCGAGGCAGGTCCCCACTGCCCCCCAGCAGGGCCGCCGCCGCGGGCGCGCTGCTCGTCGCGGCGACCACCGAGGTGCTGGCCGGGCACGTGGCCGGGAGCGGTGGCCTCCTGGCCGAGACCGTGGCCGTGCTCGCTTCGAGCGCCCACCTGCTCGCCGCCGGCACCTGGCTGGGGTCGCTCGTCGTGCTCGCCGTGTGCCTGCTCCCGGTCGCGCTGCGGACGCCGGGACGCCGACGCCTGCTCCTGCACGGCGCCTGGCGCGCCTTCAGCCCCCTCGCCGCCGCGTCCTCGCTGGTCGTGCTGGCCAGCGGGCTGCTGCTGCTCGGCCGCGACCTTCCCGACCTCGCGGCCCTGCGCGACACCAGCTGGGGACTGGCCGCGACCGGGAAGGTCGCCGCGCTCGTCGCCGTCCTGGGTGTGGCGGCCTTCTCCACCCTGGCGGTGCACCCGCGGAGCGAGGTCTGGCTGGCGCGTGCCCCGCACCGGTTGCAGGCCCTGCCCGCTGCGAGCCGGAGCCGGTTCCCCCGCCTGGTCGGCCTGGAGCTGGCCTGCCTCGGCGCCGCGGTGCTGCTGGCAGCCGTGATGACCTCGGTGGCCACCGCCCAGCAGCAGCGCGAGGTCGAGGCCACCCCCACCGCCCGCAGCGCGACGGTCGACGGTCTCTTCCTGTCCTTCGAGCAGGTCCCCCTGAGCAGCCGGGAGAGCAGGGTCGTGCTGCGGATCAACCCGCTGGTGCGGCCGCAGCCCGGACCGGTCACCGGGTCCGACGTGATGCTCGTCGGTCCCGGCGGCACCGCCACCACCGTCACGCTCGCCGAGGTGGAGGAGGGCCACTGGGAGGCGACCGCGCCCACCCCGGGAGCCGGACGGTGGACGTCCTGGATCGCCGTCGAACGACGCGGCGCCCCGGACGCCGTGGCCCCGGTCTCGTGGACCGCGGCCGGTGACCCCGACGCCGGGCCCTTCGCAACGCCTGCCCTGGCGGTCGCGCTCGCGTTGCTGGCGGTTGGCGCGGCGGCCGCGCTCGTCGTACGCCGTCGCCGGCCGACCGCGTCGGTCCTCGCCCGCCAGGGCTCGCGAACCGTGCAGAGCGGCCGGCACGAGGTGTCTCGGTGAACCGGCGGGCGCTGGTCGTGGCGACCGCGGTGGTGGCGGGGGCGCTCGCGCCCCTCGCCGCCGCGGGGCCGGCGCCCGCCGGGACTGCCGCCCCGGCTCCGAAGATCTCACCGGCCCTGGCGGCCGGGCTCGCCGACCTGCACGCGGGGGAGACGACCACCGTGCTGGTGACCCTGCGCGACCAGGCCGACCTGCGTGCCACGGAGGACCCCGCGCGGGTGGTCCGGCAGCTCCAAGACTTCGCCGACCGTGAGCAGGCGCCCCTGCGCGACGCCCTGGCGGACTGGCGGCGGGCGGGCGCGGTCGACCGCGTCCGCCCCCTCTGGGTGACGGACGCCGTGCAGGTGACCGCCACGGCGGCGGTGGTCCGCGACGTCGCGGCGCGCGCCGACGTGGCGAGCGTCGTCCCCGACACCGTCGAGCTGGTCCCGGCGCAGGTGGCGGCGTCGGCCCCGGCCGGGCCGCCGACCGCCAACGTCTCCGCGACCGGTGCCGACCAGGTCTGGGCCCGCGGGGACACGGGCGAGGGCGTCGTGGTGGCCAGCCTCGACACCGGCGCCGACCTCGCCCACCCCGACCTCCAGCCGCGGTGGCGGGGTGGCGGCAACAGCTGGTACGACCCCTACGGGCAGCACCCCACGTCGCCGGTGGACCTGTCCGGGCACGGCACCGCCGCGCTCGGGCTGGTCGTCGGCGGGGACGCGAGCGGCCACGCGATCGGGGTGGCACCCGGTGCGCAGTGGATCGCGGCGCGGGTCTTCGACGACCGGGGAGCCTCGAGCGTCACGGCGGTGCACCAGGCCTTCCAGTGGGTCCTCGACCCCGACCACGACCCCGCCACCGACGACGTCCCGGACGTCGTCAACGCCTCGTGGTCGCTCGGATCCCCCGGGTGCGACGAGACCTTCCGCCCCGACGTGCAGGCCCTGGTCGCAGGCGGGATCCTGCCGGTGTTCGCGGCCGGCAACTTCGGGCCCGCCTCGGCGACCGGCGCCAGCCCGGCGAACTACCCGGAGTCGCTGGCGGTCGGCGCGGCGGGGACGAACGGCCAGGTGCTCGGGCTGAGCAGCCGCGGTCCCGACTCGTGCGGGGGGCGGACCAGCGTCTTCCCGGACCTCGTGGCTCCGGGCCAGGACGTCGAGACCGCCGACCTCTACGGCCTGTGGCAGACCACGTCGGGCACCTCCGTCGCCGCTCCGCAGGTCGCGGGCGTGCTGGCGCTGCTGCTCTCGGCCCGCCCCGGTCTGGCCGTCGCCGAGCAGCGCGGGGTCCTGCTCGGCGCGGCCGCGGACCTCGGTCCGGCCGGCCCCGACGACACCAGCGGCGCGGGCCGGGTCGACGCCGTCGCCGCCTGGGACGCGGTCACCGCTCCTGGCTTCACCCTCGTCGCACCGGCGCCGCCGCTGCCCCTGGCGGCCGGCGCGACGGCCGACCTGGCGTTCACGGTGTCCGGCGAGGCCGGCTTCACCGGGGACGTCCAGGTCACGGCCGGCCTGCCCGCGGGGTGGGCCGGCGCGCCTGCGCCGGCCCTGGTCAGCGGGGGCACCGGCACGGTCGACCTGCCGGTGACGGTGCCCGCCGACCAGGTCGCTGGGGACTACCCGGTCACCCTGACCGCGACCTCCGGCTGGCGCACCCGGTCCGCGACGGTCACGGTGACGGTCACCTCGCCACCACCTCCTCCACCTCCACCGCCTCCGGTGCTCGAGCTCTCGACGCTGGGCAACGTCGCCCCCGGAGTGGCCGGGGTCCCGGACGACGCGGACGTGCTGCGCTGGGACGGCACCACCCTCAGCCGCAGCGTCGACGCCAGCGCTTCCCCCTACCGCCTCGGGTCGGGCGCGGACGTCGACGGTCTCGTCCGGACCGGCGACACGTCGTTCCTCGTCTCCTTCGCCGACAACGTGAACGTGCCCGGCGTCGGGCTCGTCCAGGACGAGGACGTCGTGCGCTGGGACGGCGCCGCGTGGTCGGTGTGGTTCGACGGCACGGCCGCGGGACTGACCAGCGACGCGCTCGACCTCGACGAGATCGCCCTGCGTGACGGTCAGCTGTGGTTCTCCACGGTGGGAGCCACGAAGGTGCCCGGTGTCGCGGGGACACCCGACGACGCCGACGTCTACCGCTGGGACGGCGTGCGGTTCGCGCTCGTGTGGGACGCGTCTGCGGCGGGGCTCCGCACCGCCGCGGACGTGGACGGCCTCGACGTCGATGCCGGCGGGCGGATGTGGCTGTCCTTCGCGGAGACGGGGACCGCCGTCCCGGGGCTCGGGACGGTGCCCGACGAGGACGTCGTCCTGCTCGACGGCGCCACGTGGTCGACGTGGTTCGACGGCTCGCTGCACGGCTTCACCACGGACGCCGCCGACATCGACGCCCTCGACGTGGAGTGAGGGTCACGCGCTCGCGTGCCACTCCTCGAGCAGCGCGGCCTCCTGCTCGGCGCCCAGCGCCCGGTCGCTGCCCGACGACCCGCCGTCCTGCAGCCAGGCGAGGGTGTCGCGGGCGGTGTCGGCGAGGCTGCGGGGCGCGAGGCCGGCGCCGAGCGCCTTGCCGGGGTCGAGGGCGAGCTCCTGGTCGAGGCGGCCCTCCTCCCACAGCGGCAGCGCCGCCCCGTCGACGCCGCGCCCGGTCAGCCACGCGGCGTCCACCCAGACCGGGCGGGCGTCGGGACCGATCGCCTCGACCAGCGCAGCCACCAGGTCGCCGAACCCGTACGGCGGGGCCGGGGCGGCGGCGTGGAAGTCGCCCCGGCGGCCGTTCTCGAGGAGCGTGAGCATGAAGGCCCCGAGGTCGCGGCCGTCGACGGCCTGGAACGGCGCCTCCGGCGGCCCCGGCACGAGCACGTCGCCGCCACGGGCGATGCGCTCCACCCAGCGCGGGAACCGGCCGGTCGGGTCGTGGGGGCCGATCACGTAGGACGGCCGGACCACGGTGAGGGCGTCGCCGTACAGCTGGCCGGCCACCCGCTCGCACTCGGCCTTGAGCGGGCCGTAGGTCTCCTCGTCGATGGTCTCGGTCGGGGGGTCCGGCGCGGGGTGCAGGGGAGCGGACTCGTCCTGCCCCGGCCGGTTCGCCGGGGCGTAGGCGGACACCGAGGAGACGTAGAGGTGCTGGCCGCCGCGCCCGCCGAGCGCCTCGGCGAGGTGCCGGACCTGCCGGGGGAGGTAGGCGCACACGTCGACGGTCGCGTCGAAGGCGCGCCCGCTCAGGGCGTCGAGGTCGCCGTCGCGGTCGAGCAGGAGGTGCTCGGAGTCGGGGAACAGGTCGGGGTTGCTGCGACCCCGGTGCAGCAGCGTCATCTCGTGGCCGCGGTCGAGCGCCTCCGCGACGAAGTGACGTCCGACGAACCGGGTCCCGCCGATCACCAGGATGTGCACGTGGCCGACCCTAGGGCACGCCACGGGGCCCCGAACCGTGTCGAACACCCGACGACCCCACGAAGGCTCGCGGTTCCCGGCGCGTCGTGCACAGATTCGTGCACAGGGCGGGCGCAGACTGTGGAGGAGAACGCGGGTTCCTGCACACCCTGTCAACAGATCGACCGCTGGGGCTGGGGGATCCGGGGTTCGTGTTGTACCGGTCGGACCCCGGGTCTAGTGTCGCCCGCGAGCTCGGACACAAGTCGCCGAGTCGACAAAGCGAGGTAGGCCAGATGAGCGGTGGCAACTTCTCGGTCCCGACGGGCCAGCACGGCACCGGAGCACCCGAGATGCCGCCACTGGGGCGGCCGCCCGCCGCACCGACGATCCCGGGAGAGCAGGACCGCGTGACTCAACCCCTTCCCTTCGAGCGCTCCTCCGTGGGCCCGGTCACCGGCCCCGCGTCGGGGCAGGCCACCGTGACCGCCGAGAGCCCGGTCGGGGCGGCTACCGCCACCGTCGAGCTCGGCCCCACGGGCCGGCCGTTCCCCGCGCTGCCCGAGCCGCGGCCGCTGACCACCCACGGCAACGCCCGGGTGATCTCGATGTGCAACCAGAAGGGTGGCGTCGGCAAGACCACCACCACCATCAACCTCGGCGCGGCCCTCGCGGAGTACGGCCGCAAGGTGCTTCTCGTCGACTTCGACCCGCAGGGCTCGCTGTCGGTGGGCCTCGGGCTCAACCCGCACGAGATGGAGCTGACGGTCTACAACCTCCTCATGGAGAAGGACGTCGCCCTCGACGAGGTCGTGGTGCCCTCGGGCGTGCCGGGCATGGACCTGCTGCCGTCCAACATCGACCTCTCGGCGGCCGAGGTGCAGCTCGTGCACGAGGTCGCCCGCGAGCAGACCCTGGCCCGCGTGCTCGCCCCGGCGATCGAGCACTACGACGTGATCCTCATCGACTGCCAGCCCTCGCTCGGCCTGCTGACGGTCAACGCCCTGACCGCCTCGGACGGCGTGATCGTGCCGCTGGAGTGCGAGTACTTCGCACTGCGCGGCGTCGCGCTGCTCAAGACCACGATCGACAAGGTGCGCGAGCGGCTCAACCCCAAGCTCGAGATCGACGGGGTGCTCGGCACGATGTACGACGGCCGCACCCTGCACGGCCGCGAGGTCATGGAGCGCCTGGTGCAGGCCTGGGGCGACCAGGTCTTCCACACCGTGATCCGGCGGACCGTGAAGTTCTCCGACTCGACGGTGGCCGGCGAGCCGATCACCACCTACGCGTCCACCTCGACCGGGGCCGACGCCTACCGCTCGCTGGCCAAGGAGGTGGTCGTCCGGTGTCTCGACGGGTGAGTCTCCCCGCCGCCGACGACCTGTTCCGCAAGACCGGGGGCGAGGAGCCCTCGGTCCGGGCCGTGCCCGACGAGCCGGCGCCGGTCGCCGTCGAGGCGGTCGCCGCGGTGGCGGCCGAGGACGAGAGCCGGTCGCGCAAGCCCAGCGGGCGCGTGCGGCACGACGAGAAGATGACGGTCTACGTCACCTCCGACGAGCTGCTCGAGATCGAGCACGCCCGGCTGACGCTGCGCCGCTCGCACGGCCTGGCCGTCGACCGGGGCCGTCTCGTGCGCGAGGCGGTCTCGCTGGTGCTCGCGGACTTCGAGGAGAACGGCGACGAGAGCGTCCTGGTCCGTCGGCTGACCGAGGGATGACCCGGGGATGACCGTCACGCCCGGGCTGGTCGACCCCGCGGGCGCGGGGGCGGACGCCGCGGCGGAGGGAGCGGAGCAGGTCGCCTTCGAGGTGCGGCTCGACAACTTCGAGGGCCCCTTCGACCTGCTGCTCAGCCTGATCGCCAAGCACAAGCTCGACATCACCGAGGTCTCGCTGTCCACGGTCACCGACGAGTTCATCGCGCACGTCAAGGCCGGCGGGCCGGTGTGGGACCTCGAGCAGACGTCGTCGTTCCTGCTCGTCGCCGCGACGCTGCTCGACCTCAAGGCCGCCCGGCTGCTGCCCTCCGGCGACGTCGAGGACGAGGAGGACCTCGCGCTGCTCGAGGCGCGCGACCTGCTCTTCGCGCGGCTCCTGCAGTACAAGGCCTACAAGCAGGTCGCCGGCGTCCTCGAGCGACGGCTGGCCGACGAGTCGCGCCGCCACCCCCGCGCCGTGGGGCTGGAGGAGCGGTTCGCGACGCTGCTGCCCGAGGTGCTGATCGGCATCGGTCTCGAGCAGTTCGCGGCGCTCGCGGCGAAGGCGATGGAGCCCAAGCCGCTGCTCGAGCTGTCGCTGCACCACATCCACGCCCCGGCGGTGAGCGTGCGCGAGCAGGCCGAGGTGGTCGTCGACCGGCTGCGGCGGGCCGGCACGATGACCTTCCGGGCGCTCTGCGGCGACTCGCCGGACACCCTGACCACCGTGGCGCGGTTCCTGTCGCTGCTCGAGCTCTTCCGCGAGGGCGCGGTCGCCTTCGACCAGGTGAACCCGCTGGGCGAGCTCACCGTGCGCTGGACCGGCCAGCACGACGACGACTTCGTGATCGACGAGTTCGAGGGCGTCCCCGAGCCTGCTGAGCCCGTCGACCCCGCCGAGGGGCCCGAGCCCACCGAGACCGCCGAGACCGCCGAGACGAGAGAGAGTGACGATGGCTGAGCCGGCTGCGACCGAGCAAGAGGTGCTTGCCGTCCCGGTGGCGGCCCTGCGGCCCTCCCTGGAGGCGCTGCTGATGGTGGCCGACCAGCCCCTCGACGTGGCCACCATGGCCACGGCGGTCGGGCACCCGGCCGACGACGTGGTCGTGGCGCTCGAGGAGCTGGCGGCCGAGTACGCCGAGCAGGGCCGCGGCTTCGAGCTGCGCAACGTCGCCGGCGGCTGGCGCTACTACACGCGCGAGGAGTACGCCGCGGTGGTCGAGGCGTTCGTCCTCGACGGCCAGCAGGCCCGGCTCACCCAGGCGGCGCTGGAGACCCTGGCCGTGGTCGCCTACCAGCAGCCGGTCTCGCGGGCCCGGGTCTCGGCGATCCGCGGCGTGAACGTCGACGGCGTGATGCGCACCCTGCTGGCCCGCGGGCTCGTCGAGGAGGCGGGTCACGACCACACGTCCGGGGCCAACCTCTACCGGACCACCGCCTACTTCCTCGAGCGGATCGGCGTCACCTCGCTCGACGAGCTGCCCGAGCTCGCGCCCTTCCTCCCCGAGCTCGGCGACATGGAGGACGAGCTCGCCGGCCTCGGCGGCGGCGCGGAGGCGGCCGACCCCGCGCACGACGCGGCGGGCGGGGCCGCTGCGGATCCCGGTGCGGACGCGGTTGCGGAGCCTGCGCAGGGGTCCGGCACCGAGGACGAGGCGTGATCGAGACCGACGACGAGGGACTCATCCGCCTGCAGAAGCTGCTCGCGCAGTCGGGCGTGGCCTCGCGCCGCAAGTGCGAGGAGCTGATGCTCGACGGGCAGGTCGTGGTGGACGGCGAGGTGGTCACCCGCCTCGGCACCAAGGTGGACCCGCGCACCGCGGTGATCCGGGTGGCCGGCAAGCGGCTGCCGCCGGTCTCCGAGAAGGTCTACCTGGTGCTGCACAAGCCGCGGGGCGTGGTCTCGACGATGTCCGACCCCCAGGGCCGCCGCACGCTGGCCGACCTCGTGGCCGACCGGCCCGAGCGGCTCTTCCACGTGGGGCGCCTCGACACCGACACGTCGGGGCTGATCATCCTCACCAACGACGGCGACTTCGCCCAGCGCCTGGCGCACCCGTCGTACGAGGTGGACAAGACCTACGTCGCCGAGGTCGAGGGCGAGCCGACGAAGGCGACCGTGCAGCGGCTGCTCGACGGCGTGACCCTCGAGGACGGCCCGGTGACCGTGTCGTCGGCCCGGCTGCGCAACGCCACGAAGGACAAGTCGATCATCGAGCTGGTGATCCACGAGGGGCGCAACCGGATCGTGCGCCGGCTGCTCGCAGAGGTCGGCCACCCCGTGCTCCGCCTCAGCCGCACCCGGATCGGCCCCGTCGCCCTCGGCACGCTGGCGCCCGGGAAGATGCGGGAGCTCACCCTCGACGAGCTCGGCGAGCTGCTCGACGCCTCACAGCTCTGAGATGCAACACCAACGTCATACGGTTCGCCGGTCAGGACGCGCGAACCGTATGACGTCCCCGGGCAGCCGCAGGGTCAGCGGCGGGGGCGGACCGACTCGATGGCGACGCGGGTGCCGAACCAGGCCGAGCCGCGCTGCCAGCCCTGGCCGTAGTCGAGGCTGACGCCGGAGAGCTCCACCCGCCCGGGCCGGGTGGGCTGCACCGACATCACCAGCTGCCGGTCGGGGCCGGTCTCGAACGTCGCGCCGGGGTCGAGTCGGCGCACCTCGGCGCACGGCACGTTCACGTCGCGGACCGCGGCGACAGGTCCGGTGGCGGTCGGGGCGAGCGTGCAGGCGAAGAAGCTGAACGTCGCCCCGGAGGTGTTGGTGGTGACCCGGGGCGCCAGCTGGTTCACCGTGACCTGCTCGCCGTCGCGGGTGTTCGCCGGCGCGCTCAGCCCGAAGTAGAGGACCCGGTCGACCGGCTGGTGGCCGTAGCCCCACGCCAGCTCGGGGGAGGGCTCGAAGACGCCGGGGTGGCGCCACAGCCAGCCGATCATCGCCAGCGAGACGACCAGTCCGAGCACCGCGACCGGCACCGCCAGGCTGGAGACGCGGCTACGCTCCGGCTCGGCCGGGGCCGGGTCGGTGCGTGGTGGCGCGGTGGCGGTGCGGATGGCCAGCCCTCCTGTGGCTCATCGGTCCAGACCTGTCGAGGGTAGGGGCGGGAGGTCGGCGACGTCCCCCGAATCGTCAAGGTGGGGTCAAGGTCCGCCCTGCAAGCCGCGGCGGGCCGGAGGCCGCCGGCTCACTAGGGTGGGAGCCGGCAGACCGGAGCAGGAGGTGGACGTCGTGGCGGTGCGGGCCGTGCGTGGGGCGACCCAGCTCGAGGCGGACGAGCGTGACCACATGCTCGACCGCGTGGCGGAGATGGTGCTCGACGTGATGGCCTCCAACGGCCTCGACGTCGACGACTTCATCTCGGTGGTGTTCACCGCGACCACCGACCTGCACAGCGAGTTCCCGGCGTACGCCGCGCGCCAGCTCGGGTTCGGCGAGGTGCCGCTGCTGTGCGCCCGCGAGCTCGAGATCGAGGGCTCCATGCCGCGGGTGGTGCGGATGCTGGCCCACGTCGAGACCGACCTGCCGCGCGCGGACGTCACCCACTGCTACCTCCACGGCGCCGCGGCCCTGCGCAAGGACCTCACCCGCACCCGCGAGGTCCCCGACGCCGACGACACCGCCGACGCCGGGAGCCCGGGGCATGGCTGAGCCGGCCCTCGTCGGGCCCGTCGAGGTCGTCGGCACCGGCCTCCTCGGCACCTCCATCGGCCTGGCCTGCCGCCGGGCCGGGCTCGAGGTGCTGCTCACCGATCTCAACGCCGAGCACGTGCGCACCGCCTCCGGGCTGGGCGCGGGCCGCGCCCGCACTCCCGGGGACCGCCCGCAGCTGGTCGTCGTGGCGGTCCCGCCCGACCACCTCGGCGAGGCGGTGGTGGCGGCGCTGGCGGCGACCGACGCCGTCGTCACCGACGTGGGCAGCGTGAAGTCCGAGCCCCAGCGGGTGGTCGCCGCGGCGAGCGGCCCGGCGTCGCTGCGCCGCTACGTCGGCGGGCACCCGATGGCCGGCAGCGAGCGGTCGGGCCCCCTGGCCGCGAGTGCCGCACTCTTCGACGGACGCCCGTGGGCGGTCACGCCCCACGACACCTCCGACCCCACCGCGACCTCGCTGGTGGAGTCGCTGGCCCGGCTGTGCGGGGCGGTCCCGGTCCTGATGACCCCCGACGAGCACGACCACGCCGTGGCCCGCACCTCCCACCTGCCGCACCTGCTCGCCGTGCTCGTCGCCGGCCGGCTGGCGGACGCGCCGGCGGGCCAGCTGGCGCTGTCGGGCCAGGGCGTGCGCGACGTCACGCGGGTGGCGGGCGGGGACCCCGGCCTGTGGCAGCAGATCGTCACGCTCAACGCCGAGGCCCTGCGAGGGCTGCTGGCCGAGGTGCGCGAGGAGCTCGACGTGCTCCAGAACGCGCTCACGCAGGGCGACCGCCCGGTGCTGGCCGACCTGCTCGAGCGCGGTGTGGCCGGAACGCGGGCGATCCCCGGCAAGCACGGTGGCCCGGCGGGGGCGACCCGGTCGGTGTACGTGTCGGTGCCCGACCACCCGGGCGAGCTCGCGCGGCTCTTCGCCGACGCCGGCGCCAGCGGCGTGAACATCGAGGACGTCCACATCGACCACGACCCGGGCCGCCCGGTCGGTCTGGTCGAGCTCGTCGTCGACGAGACCCGCGCCGAGCACCTGCTGGAGTCTCTGGAATCCCGGGACTGGGTGACCCACCGGTAGGCTCTCGGCCCGTGAGCCCCACCCCTCCCGACCCGGCTGACGGTCTGCTGCGACATGTCGTGGTGGCCGTGGACGGCACCTCCGGCTCCGGCAAGTCGAGCACGTCCCGCGGCGTCGCCTCCCGGCTGGGGCTGCGCTACCTCGACACCGGTGCCATGTACCGCGCGGTGGCCTGGTGGATGCTCAGCCGCGGCGTGGACGTGCACGACCCGGCGGCCGTCGCCGCCCGGGCGGGGGAGCCCGTCATCGTCTCCGGCACCGACCCGCTCGCTCCGACCATCACGGTCGACGGCGTCGACGTCTCCGTCGAGATCCGCAGCGACGCGGTGAACGCCGCCGTCTCGCCCGTGGCGGCCGTGCCCGAGGTGCGCACGCGGATGGTGCAGCTGCAGCGCGCCGTGATCGGCGAGGGCGGGATCGTGGTCGAGGGGCGCGACATCGGCTCCACCGTCGCGCCCGACGCCCAGGTCAAGCTCTTCGTGACGGCCGACCCCGCCGCCCGCGCCCAGCGCCGGGCCGCCGAGGAGGGCGGGTCCGACGTCGCCGCGACGCGCGAGTCGCTGCTCAACCGCGACCGGATCGACTCCGGGCGGGCGGTCTCGCCGCTCACCATGGCCGAGGGGGCCGTCCACCTCGACACCACGCCGTACACGCTCGACGAGGTGATCGACCGCGTGGTGGGCCTCGTCGAGGCGGTGGAGGCGCGCGCGTGAGCGGCCACGCGGAGCTGCCGCGGAGCGACACCACGCCCCACCCGCGCCGGCTGATGCTCGAGTCGCTGCGCCCGCCCGCGCGGCTGCTGACGCGACGCCGGTTCGGCGTCCAGGTGCACGGGGCCGAGCGGGTGCCGACGTCGGGCCCGGTGATCTTCGCGGCCAACCACATGGGGGTCATGGACGGCCCGCTGCTGGGCATCTTCGCGCCCCGGCCGGTGCACGCGCTGACCAAGCTCGAGATGTTCCACGGCCGCACCGGTCGCTTCCTGCTGGCCGCCGGCCAGATCCCCCTCGACCGCTTCCACCCCGACCCCGCCGCCGTGCGGTCGTGCCTGCGGGTGCTGCGCGACGGCCGGGCGATCGGCATCTTCCCCGAGGGCACCCGCGGCACGGGCGACCTGGCGCGCTTCCACCGCGGCGCGGCCTACCTCGCGCTCGTCACGGGCGCCCCCGTGGTGCCGGTGATCTTCCTGGGCTCCCGCCCGGTCGGCGGCCACCACGACGCCGTCCCGCCGAAGGGGGGACCGGTGGACATCGTCTTCGGTGCGCCCTGCACCTTCCCCGCCGAGCCCTGGCCCCGGTCCCGGGAACAGGTGGGGGAGGCCTCGGTGTTGCTCCGGGAGCGCATGCTCGAGACCCTCGACCACGCCCGCGCCCTGACCGGGCGTGACCTGCCGGGCCCCCTCCCCGCCGCCGAGGTCGAGCCCGACCCCGCGACCGGCATCACCGACCAAGGAGCACCATGAACGACGTCGTCCCCGACGCCTCGACCGACACCGATCCCGCGGCCGTCAGCGGCCCGGTGCCGGTGCTGGCGGTGGTCGGGCGCCCCAACGTCGGCAAGTCCACGCTGGTCAACCGGATCATCGGCCGGCGCGAGGCGGTCGTGCAGGACGTCCCGGGGGTGACCCGCGACCGCGTGTCGTACGACGCCACCTGGAACGGTCGGGCCTTCACGGTCGTCGACACCGGTGGCTGGGACCCTGACGCGCGCGGGCTCGCCGAGGCGATCCGCGCCCAGGCCGAGATCGCGGTCACGCTGGCCGACGCGGTGCTCTTCGTCGTCGACGCGACCGTGGGCATCACCGACGCCGACGAGGCGGTCGTCAAGGTGCTGCGCGCGTCGGGCAAGCCGGTGGTGCTCGCCGCGAACAAGGTCGACGACCAGCGCACCGAGGCCGAGGCCTACGGGCTCTGGAACCTCGGGCTGGGGGAGCCCTGGCCCGTCTCCGCGCTGCACGGCCGCGGGTCCGGCGACATGCTCGACGCCGTGCTGGCCGCGCTGCCGGAGCCGCCGCCCGAGCGGCTCGGCGAGGTCGGCGGCCCGCGCCGGATCGCGATCGTGGGCAAGCCCAACGTCGGCAAGTCCTCGCTGCTCAACAAGCTCGCGGGGGCGGAGCGGGTCGTCGTCGACAACGTCGCCGGCACCACTGTCGACCCCGTCGACGAGCTGGTCGAGCTGGGCGGCAAGACCTGGCGCTTCATCGACACCGCGGGCATCCGCAAGCGGGTCAAGGAGGCCTCCGGGCACGAGTACTACGCCTCGCTGCGCACGACGACCGCCATCGACCGCGCCGAGGTCGCGGTGCTGGTGGTGGACGGCGGCCAGTCGCTCTCGGAGCAGGACGTGCGGATCCTGCAGGCGGTGCGCGAGGCCGGCCGGGCGCTGGTGATCGCGTTCAACAAGTGGGACCTCGTCGACGAGGAGCGCCGCTACTACCTCGACCGCGAGATCGAGCGCGACCTCGTGCAGGTGCAGTGGGCGCCGCGGATCAACATCACCGCCCGCACCGGCTGGCACGTCGACCGGCTGGTACCGGCGCTGGAGAAGGCGATCGCCGGCTGGGAGACGCGCGTGACGACCGGCGCGCTCAACAGCTTCCTCGGGCGCCTGGTCGCCGAGCACCCGCACCCGGTGCGCAGCGGCAAGCAGCCGAGGGTGCTCTTCGGCACCCAGCCGAGCACCTCACCCCCGACCTTCGTGCTCTTCACGACCGGCAAGCTCGACGCGTCGTACGAGCGGTTCATCGAGCGCCGGCTCCGCGAGGAGTTCGGCTTCGTCGGCACGCCGATCGTGCTGCAGCAGCGACCCCGGGAGAAGCGCAAGCGCTGAGGCGGTCACCCGACCGGGGTCGGCGTCTCCTCCTCGCGTACGTCGGGCAGGGTCGCGGCCGGCTCGGCGAGCGCGCCGAGGTCGCCGTCGGCCTGCTCGAGCAGTTCCCGCGCGGCCTGGCGCCCGGCGAGGACCATGCGGTCGAGCTGGTGGAACTCCAGGAGCCCGACGCCCATCGGTGCGGGGCTGACGACCCACGCGCCGTGGGCGCGCGCGGCCTCGACCGCCCCGCCGCTGCCGATCATCATGGTCCGCAGCAGGGTCTCGCCCAGGGCGGGCACCCGCGGCCGTCCGGTCCGGGGACGTCCCGACCCGCCCATGCCGATGTTGACCGCCACCACGGGCCCCTCGTCGCGCTCGGTGAGCAGGTCGACCGGCAGGTTGTCGAGCACGCCGCCGTCGATGAGCAGGTGACCCTCGTCGTCGGGGACGGGGGCCAGGAGGACGGGCAGGCGGCACGAGGCGGTGACCGCGTCGACGAGGTTGCCGCGGCGGTGCACGACGCGGGTGCGCGAGACCAGGTCGGTGCTCACGGTGCGCAGCTGGCGCGGGAGTCCCTCGAGGGTCTTGTCCGCGCCCAGCGCGCGCACCAGGCCGCTGCGCACCCGGTTGCCCCTGGCCAAGGCGTGGCGCGGGAGCGTCCAGTCGCTGAAGGGGCGGCGCCGCACGAAGCCGTCGTAGCAGAGCTCCTCCAGCTCCTCGCCGTCGTCACTCGTCGCGTGCGCGGCGGCGACGATCGCCCCGACGCTGCTGCCCGCCACCCGGTCGACGTGGAAGCCGGAGTCCTCGAGCTCCCGCAGGACGCCGATGTGGGCGAAGGCCCGGGCACCGCCACCGGCGAGGACCAGGCCGAGCGAGCGACCGGCGATCCGGTCGGCGAGAGGGCGGAGGCCCCCGGGCAGGTCCCGGTCGACCACGGTCGTCTGCCACGCGTCGGTGGCAGCCGTCCACGCCGCGACCGTCGCGGCATCCGGGGTCCCTCCGCGGAGCACGAGGTCGGGCTGGCGGGCGGGAGCGGGAGCGAGCGGCGGCGGGAGCGCGGCGTCGGCGCGGGCGACCATCACCACGACGTCGGCCTGGCGCAGGCAGAAGTCGCGCCACTCGTCGGGGGAGTGCTCCGGCCCGGCCCCGGCCACGAGCACGACCCGGTCGTGGTCGCGCTCGGCCCGGTCGAGCCCGTCGGGACCGACCACCCCGGGCGCCACGACGCGCAGGTGGCAGTGCAGGCGCGACAGGAGCACCTCGGCCACCTCGGCCGCGCCCGCACCGGGGTGCAGCCCGACCACCGCCACGACCGTGGGCTGGGCCGGGCGGGCGTGGGCGGGCGGCCCGCCTGCCGTCCGCAGCCGCTCAGCCACCTGCGTGAGCATCACCCGCGCCGCGGCGGGATCGGTGACCAGCACCTCCTCGAAGGCGTCACGTGGCACCTCCAGGACGGTCGAGTCCCTCCGGGCACGGATGCCTGCCGAGCGGCTCTCGCCCGTCAGCAGGGAGACCTCGCCGACGAACGACCCGGGACCCAGCTCGCGCACGGCGTGCCCGTCGATCTCGACGACGAGCCGCCCCCGGCGGGCGACGAAGGCGGAGCCCGGCGGGTCGCCCTGGCGGATCAGGCTCTCCCCGGCCGCGACGTGGCGGAGCTGGGAGGCCGCCTCCAGCCGGCTGCGTGCGTCGGCGGGCAGGCCGGCGAGCAGGGGTACGTCGGAGAGGTCGTGGGGATCGGCGCCCGCTGCCGTCCCGGTGACGGCGCGCGCCGGCCCCGCGGGCGCGTGGACGATCGCGGGGGCGTGGGCGTCCTCCGCGTCCTCGGGGGCGGTGGTCGAGCGGATCCTGCCCAGCGGCAGCGCGACGAGTGCGACGACCAGGAAGGCCACCACGGAGAGCATCCAGCCCTCGTGCAGCGAGTCGACGACGGTGGCGGGCGTCGGCTCGCCCAGCACCACGACGAGGATCGCGATGCCCAGCACGCCGCCGAGCTGGCGCGCACTCGAGACCACGGCCGACGCGGTGGCGTAACGGCCACCCGGGACCGCAGCCAGGGCGGCGCTGCCGAGCAGCGGCAACGTGGCGCCGACGCCGATGCCGCTGAGTACCTGGCCGGGCAGCCACTGGGTCCAGAAGGCGGGCACGAGCCCGACCTGCTGGTGGTACCAGAGGTAGGCGCCGGCCCACACCAGCGCGCCGGGCACGACGAAGGGCCGGTAGCCGTGCCGGTCGGCGAGCGGGCCCAGGCGCGCGGCCACGATCGCCGCGACCACGGCGCCCGGGACGAGGGCGAGGCCGGCGCGCAGGACGCCGTACCCCCAGATGTACTGCAGCCACAGGATGTTGGTGAGGAGGTAGGCGTAGAAGCCGAAGCCCGCCACGAGGGTGGCCGTCGACGCGATGCTGAACGACGGCAGCCGCAGCAGGGCGGGGTCGAGCATCGGCGAGGTGTGGCGGCGCGAGCTCAGCGCGAAGAGCGCCAGACCGACGGCCGCGGCGACGAAGGCGACCAGCACCACGGGGCTGGTCCAGCCCCAGTCCCCGCCCTTGACGATCGCGAGGTTCACCAGTCCCAGCGCCGCAGCCAGGGCTGCCGCGCCCTTGAGGTCGGGCATCGCACGTCGACCGGGCGCCCGGCTCTCCACCAGCTGCTTGCGCGCGGCCCAGAGGGCGACGAGGCCGAAGGGCAGGTTGATGAAGAAGGCCCAGCGCCAGCCGCCGAGAGCCACCACGGCGCCGCCGATCGGCGGTCCGAGCCCGGCAGCCACGGCCGCAGAGGCTCCCCACAGGCCGATCGCGTGGGAGCGCCTCTCGCCCGGGAAGGCGTCGATCACGAGGGCGAGCGACGCCGGCACGAGCAGGGCGGCCCCGAAGGCCTGCACGCCACGGAAGGCGACCAGCAGGCCGACGCTCGGAGCGGCGCCGCACAACAGGGAGGCCGCGGTGAAGATCGCCACGCCGGAGACGAACGCCCGCCGGCGGCCCAGCAGGTCGGTCAGGCGACCGCAGACGATGAGGAACGCGGCGAAGACGATGTTGTAGGCGTTGAGGACCCACGAGAGGGTGCCGACCGACGTCGTCGGGAAGGACTCCCGGATCGAGGGGAAGGCGACGTTCACGATGGTGGCGTCGAGGAAGGCCAGGAACGCCCCGAAGCACGCCACGACGAGCACCCGGGACGCGGGTACGCGTGCGGACTGCCTTGCTGACACCGATGCCCCCCTCGCCACCCGCGGCACGCGCACCGCCCCGCCCACTGTCGGTGCCGTGGGCTGGACCGGCAACGTCGGTCCAGACCAGTTGCGGATCTCGCCGTCGTGGGCTCCCGGGGATGCGGTATTGACGCCACACCAGCCCCGGGAGAGGGTGGTCGGGTCACGTCTCGGGACGACCACACCACGGAGGACGCTCCATGCGCTCACTCCCGTCGTCCACCAGACGCGGGTCGACCCTCTTCGCAGCGGCTCTCTGTGCCGTGGCCAGCCTGCTCGTCGTCGGTTCCGACGACGCCCTGGCCGCCACGCCGAAGCCCGACCGGATCCAGGTCGACCTGATCACCGGCAGCCCGGCCCCCGGCGGTACGCCGACGGCCGCGGTGCCGACCACCCTCGTCGAGGCATCGACCCCGGGCGTCACGCCGGCGCCCGAGCAGGTCTTCACGGTCACCGTCAGCTTCTGGGCGGGCACCGAGCCGGCCGCGTTCACCAAGGACACCGCCCTCACCGTCACCAGCCCCCAGGGTGCCGTGGTGGTCCTCGCCGGCGTCGCGACGGCGGGAGCCACCTCGGCGCAGGTCAGGGCGACGATGACCACGCCGGTGAACCAGGTGCGGCTGACCGTGGACGACGTGGCGCGCGGCCAGGGTGCGAACGACGTCGCCGCTGGCACTGCCAGTGCCGCCCAGCGGTTCGACGTCGTCGAGGACCTCCGTTACGTGCCGAGCACACGCGGCACGGCCCTGACCGCCGGGATCGGCGGCGACGACGGGAAGTGCACCGCCCCGACCCGGGCCAACCCGGTGTGCGGGCGCGCCCAGCTGCCGCTGGGCGCGGTCAGCGACAACGTCCTGCTCTCGGTCGGCGCCTGCGACACGGTGTACGCCCGGTGCGGCAGCAGTGACGGATCGGTGGTGCAGCTGCTGGCCGACCTCGACGAGGAGGTCAGCACCCCGGCCGGCACGGTGACGCAGGACCTCTACTCGAAGACCGCGCCCGCCGCCCTGGTGATGGCCTGCGACAAGGTCCTGTGCGGCCAGGGCTCCATCCAGAAGCAGACGCTCAACTACTCGCTGGCGGGCAACGACGCCCTGCAACCGGTGCCGCCGTGCCCGGCGAAGAACACCATCGGTGCGACGCAGGAGGTGTGCGTCGACTACGTGCAGAGCAAGCGCGACAACGCCAGCGACACGTACCTCTACTTCCTCTTCACCCGCGACGGACGCGTGAGCGTCGGCTGAGCACCACACCCATCGGCTCGAGCACGGCCGCAGCCTGCGCGGAGGCCTCCGTCACGGCCGCAGTTCCCGGGTCGGCCGCGGCGTGCACGTCCGCCAGCGTCGCGAGCAGCAGCCCCTCCTCGTAGCGGTCGCCCCCGACGCGGGCGCCGTCGAGCCCGCTCCCCACGAGGGCACGGGCTTCGTCGTACCTCGTCCCGGCCAGCGCCACGACCGCCCGCAGCCGCAGCGCCGTCGGGGTGGTCGGGTCGGCGCCGGCCAGCAGCCCGGCTGCCTCCTCGACCAGCCCGGCGGCCAGCAGCGTCTCGGCGAGCGCGAGGTCGGTGGCGGCCACCTCGTCGTCCTCGCCGAGGTCCGCGAAGGCGGCGCGGGCCTCCCGGAGCACCCGCCGCGCCACGTCGACACCCTCCTCGACCGCTGCGACCCGACCGAGCTCGCGCAGGGTCAGGGCCACCAGCTCGTCGTCCTCGACGGCCCGTGCATCGCGCAGCACCTCGCCCAGCAGCGGTCCTGCCTCCGCCTCGCGACCCTGGCGGACCAGGAGCTCGGCCCGGTTGAACTGGGCGTTGCTCTCGTTGGCGGCGTCACCGATGCGCCGGAAGGCGTCGACCGCCCACGCGTAGTCGGCCAGCGCCTCGTCCCAGCGGCCCTGGTCGAACGCCTGGAGGCCGAGGTTGTTGTGGCAGTGGGCCTGCCGGGGCAGGTTCCCCAGCTCGGTGTAGGCGGCGAGCGCCAGCCGACCGTAGGGAACCGGCTCCGGCCGGCCGGACCCCACGTGGACCGCGTTGAGCATCTCGTGGGCCTGCGCCAGCGCGTCGCGGTCGCCGGACGCCTCCGCCTCGTCCGCCGCGCGCCCGGCCCACGTCAGCGCCTCGTCGACGCGTCCCTGGTTGAACAGGCTGAACGCGTAGCGGCGGCAGAGCAGCGAGCGGGCGACGGCGGCCCGCGCGCCCGGCAGTCCGTCGAGCGCGTGGAGCCCGCGGCTGAGCCGCCGCATGGCCTGGCTCCAGCGCCGCCGCCGGTGGTCGATGCGGGCCTCCTTCTCCACGATGCCGGCGAGCAGCACCGGCTCGTCGTGCAGGTGACTGCGGGCACGGGCGAAGGCGGAGGTCGCCTCGTCCGCCCGTCCGAGCAGGAACAGGCTGTCGGCGAGCATCTCCAGCACCCGGGCCACCTCGCGGTCCCCGGCGTCGGAGTGCGGGGCGGCCGCCGCCGCCCGCTGCAGGAAGTCGACGGCGTCGCCGTAGGCGTACTTGGCCAGGGCGCGGTCGCCCGCGACGACGGAGTAGTGCCACGCCTTGTCGTGCCGACCTGCGTGGGCGAAGTGGAGCGAGAGCACCTCGGCGTCCTCGGGGTCGCTGACCTCCAGCGCCGTCCCGACCTGCTCGTGGAGCGCCCGGCGCCGGCGGTAGGGGAGACCCTCGTAGGCCACGTCGCGGAGGAGGGCGTTGCGGAAGCGGAGGTGGCCGTCGGGGCGCTGCTCGAGGAACGGGGCCAGGCGGGTCAGGGTGTCGCCCGCGAGGCGGTCACCGACCAGCCCCGCGAGGGTGCCGCGGTCGACGACGTTGCCGAGCACGGCCGCGGTACGGAGCACGGCGCGGTCCGCCGGCTCGAGCCGGTCGACCTGGCTGGCCACCAGCCGCTCGACCGACTCGGGCAGCACGGCGCCGGGCCCGGACCGTCGTACCTCCGCCGCCAGCGCGTCGAGGAACAGGGGGTTGCCGCCGCTGCGCCGGGCCAGCGCCTCGAGCGTGCGTGGCGGCAGGTGCAGGTCCTCCAGCGCCTGGTGCAGGTAGGCGAGCGAGGCCTCCTCCGGGAAGGGCGGCAGCCTCAGGGCGGTGACGTCGGTGCCCTCCGGCACGAAGCCCGCCGCCACGTCCTGGCGGCTGACCACCACCAGCCAGGGCGGGGGCTGCGGGTGGGCCACCAGGGCGCGCAGCAGCGAGGCAGAGGCGTCGTCGACGAGGTGGGCGTCCTCGAGCACCAGCACGGCTGTGGTCGGCAGACACTCCCGCAGGACGTCGACGACCACCGACTCGAGCCGGGCGGCGCGGAACTGGCCGTCGAGCTGCTCGACCTCCGCGGTGGGGGCGAGCGGCACGTCCAGCGGCAGCCCGAGCAGCGGCAGCCAGGGGGCCAGGCGTGGTGGACCGGAGGCAGCCAGCGCCGCCACTCTGTCGGCCACCTCGTCGGCACCGGAGGCTGGCTCGAGCCCGAGCGCCTCGCGCAGCAGCCGCCGGAAGGGGAAGTAGGGCGTCGACCCCTCGTACTCGTCGCCGTGCGCCCGCACCACCGGCAGGTCGTCGACCGAGGCGAGCAGCTCCGCGACGAGCCGCGACCGGCCCATGCCCGGGTCGGCGACGAGGTCGACCACGCGCCGCTCGCCGGCGCGGACGTCGGCCACCACGCCGCGCAGCAGCGACACCTCGGCGTCGCGACCGGTGAGGCGGACGTCGCGCCCGGTCCGGACGCGGCGGTGGCCTGGTGCCCCGACGACGACCGCCCGCACGGGAGCCGCCTTGCCCTTGAGGGTGAGGGGCGGGAGGTCGCGGGTGTCGAAGGCCGAGTCGGCGTGCTCCACGACGGCGGGGGTGGCCCAGGCCTCGCCGGGCGGGGCAGCCGAGGCGAGCCGGGCAGCGAGGTTCACGGCGTCGCCCTTGACCGAGTAGGTCCGCCGGAAGGACGGTCCGAAGTCGCCGGAGAAGACCCGGCCCCGGTTGACGCCGATCCGCACCTCGAGACGCCGAGGCTCGGCGAGCACGCGGTGTGCGACCCGGAGCATCCGCTCCTCGTCGTGCCCGCTGCTGCGGGGAGCGCCGGCCGTGAGCATGACCTTGAAGCCGTCGCGCGCGATGTCGGTCTCGAAGAACGTCACGGCCGTGTCCGCGCAGGCCTGCTGGACCGTGCGGACGAGCGCGTCGAGCTCGTCGGCCACGACCTGCGGGCCCTGGTGCTCGAGCAGCGCGTCGACGCCGGAGACCTGGAGGAAGGCGACGGTGATCAGCCGGTGCTCGGGCTCGCGCTGCTCCTGCAGGAGGTGCTCGCGGATCGGGCGGGGCAGCAGCGGGCTGGGGTCGAACGCCGCGGCGGGGGAGGGCTGCAGGTCGGCGAGCACCGGGGCGGAGCGGAGGGTGCGACCGTCGAGCAGGGGAGCCCCGAGCAACCGGGACGGCAGCAGGGCCGCGGTGGCCGCGCTCAGTCCGATCTGACCCGTGGCCGCCGCCGACTCGGTCCGCGCCACGACCGTGGCCGCCGGTCCGCAGACCAGGAGCTCACGGTGCAGCGCGGGGTCGCCGACGAGGAAGAGGTCGAGGTCGCCGCTGTGGATACCGACGGACATGCGCAGGGTGTGGGTCGACGCCCGGTCGCGAGCCGTCTGGCGCAGCGTGGCCCGCATCCGGTGTGCGCAGCGGGCCGCGCGCAGGGCGTGGTCGGGGCCGCGGAACAGGAGCAGCACCGCGTCGCCGCCCCACTTCACCAGGTCCGCGTCGTCGTCGCGGGCCGCGGTGAGCAGGCCGGCGAAGGTCGCGCTGAGCGCGTCGCTCATCTCCTCGGCGCCCACCTTCCCGCGCCTGGCCAGGCGCTCGGTGAGGCGGGTGAACCCGGAGATGTCGAGGAAGGCCAGGGACCCCGGCAGCCGCACGTGCCGCTCGTCGGTCCCGGTCGGCGGCCACGCCCCGAGCAGGCGGGGCACGAAGGGCGCGAGGACCGTCGTCGGGTCGGCTCCCCTGGTCATGTCCCTCGCCCGCCTCCCACGCGACTCGCTCGGACTCTAGCGACCGCCGGTGAACGGGACGGCGAGCCGCGCGCGCGTTTCCAGCTGATCGGCAGCCACGCGCCGCTAGCGTGGACGGGTGCGCCTGAAGCCCGCCCTGCTCGCCGTCCTGCTGCCCGCGCTCGCCGCCGGATCGGCCGTGGCGGCCGGTCCCGCTCCCGGACCTGCTGCGAGTGCGTCGGACCCGGCCGTGACGGCCAAGCCGATCGCCGGCACGCACTGCTCGGAGTTCCCCGCGGACAACTACTGGCACGCCGACGTGAGCGACCTGCCGCGCCACCCGCGCAGCCGCCAGTGGCTCTCACACATGCACCGCCGCGTGGACCTGCACCCCGACTTCGGCCCGTCGTACGGCGACGGCCCCAACTACGGCATCCCGATCACGGTCGTCGGCGGTGGGCACCGGAAGGTGAGGGTCCGCTTCGACTACGCGGACGAGAGCGACCGGGTGCGCTACCCGCTGGGTCGCGACACCCGGATCGAGGGCGGGCGCCGGTCGTCGGGCGACAAGCACGCGATCGTCGTCGACAGGTCGCGGTGCAAGCTCTACGAGACCTGGAACACCCGCGTGCGCGACGGCCGCTGGCGGGCGGGCTCCGGCGCGGTCTGGCGGCTGACCAGCAACGCGTTGCGCCCCGACGGCTGGACCTCGGCGGACGCCGCCGGCCTGCCGATCCTGCCCGGCCTGCTGCGCTGGAACGAGGTGCGCGACCGCAAGGTCGACCATGCGATCCGCTTCACCACCGACGTGACCTCGCGCCACCACGTCTGGCCGGCCCGGCACGACGCCGGCTCGCGCAACAGCCTGAAGTACCCGCCGATGGGCGCCCGCTTCCGGCTCAAGGCCTCGTGGCAGCCACCGTCGTCGTTCGGCGGCGCTGCCCGCGAGGTGGTGCGCGCGATGAAGACGTACGGCCTGGTCCTCGCCGACAACGGCAGCCCGTGGTACTTCCAGGGCGAGCAGAACCGCCGCTGGCCCTCGCGCGTGATCGAGCAGCTCAAGCAGGTACCGGCCCGGCAGTTCGTCGCCGTCGACACCCGGGGCCTCAAGGTCTCCGACGACAGCGGCCAGGTCGGCTGACCCGATTCCGCAGCACCCGGCGCGCTGTTGTAGTGTTCACGCGGCTCCTGCGGGGGCCGTTCGGGCTGTGGCGCAGCTTGGTAGCGCACTTGACTGGGGGTCAAGGGGTCGCAGGTTCAAATCCTGTCAGCCCGACCGAAGAAGTCGCAGGTCAGAGGCCACTTCCACGGGGAGGTGGCCTCTTCTGCTCGGCCCGGGTCTGTCGATGCCGGTCGTGCTTCGGCTCTGGGGCGGAAGGTCGTTGGTCCCAAGGGGCACGGCCGTTGGCCCCTGCCCGCTGCCCCGGGCGACCGGCACGCTGGGACGTGGGCTCCGTGGGCCCGCGGAACACACTGCCGCCGGTGACGGATCCTCGGCGGTCTGCGGGCCGCGTCCGGAGCCCTGAGGGGAGGAACCATGCCCACCACCAAGGCAGCAGCAGCCGAGTTCCTGGCGCACGGGCGCATCGCGGTCACCGGCGTCTCGCGTGAAGCCGGCAACCACGGCAGCAACGTGGTCTACCAGCGGCTGCGGGAGCGAGGGTACGACGTGTTCGCCGTCAACCCGAACGCCGACACCGTCGAGGGCGACGCCTGCTACCACGACCTGAAGTCGGTCCCGGGTGGCGTCGACGCCGTCGTGATCGGCACGAGGCCGTCACGTGCGGAGGACACCATGCGTGAGTGCGCCGAGCTCGGCATCAAGCACGTGTGGATGCACCGCGCCTTCGGGGGCGGCAGCGTGTCCGACGCGGCGACCGAGTACGGACGCTCCCACGGCATCACGGTCATCGACGGTGGATGCCCGTTGATGTTCGGCGCCACGTCCGACCCCGGCCACAAGTTCATGCGCGCCGTGTGCACGCTGACCGGCAAGGTGCCCCGGAAGGTCTGATCACCGTCGACGCCGAAGACCCGGCGACCGTGAGGTTCGCCGGGTCTCCTGCTGTCGAGGGGTGCGTCAGGCGAGTGCCTTGGCCTTCAGCGCGTCGAACTCCTCCTGGGTGATGGCGCCGGAGTCGAGCAGCGACTTCGCCGAGGAGATCTGGTCGGCGGCCGTGCTGCCGGCAGGGGCGGCGACCGACTTGATGTACTCAGCCTGGGCGGCCTGCATCTCCTTGGCCTGCTCGAGCTGGCGCTCCTGCATGCCGCCTCCGCGCGCGATCAGGTAGATCAGGATGCCGAGCCACGGGATGAGGATCACGAACAGCAGCCACAGCGTCTTGCCGCCGCCGCCCATGTCCTTGCTGCGGAAGATGTCGCCGATGACCCAGAACAGGCACATGAACCAGGCGAAGAAGAGGAAGAACTCGAACAGGGCGAGCAGGAACGAGCCGTTGTCGTCGAACATGTGAAGTCTTCTTCCGTTCCGTTGGAGCGAGTCAGGCTCGATGTGCTCCCGACCGCGGTGGTTGCTCTGTCGTCGTCACCGTAGGGAGGCGCGCGTGCGCGCAAACCACCCGTGACGGATGACTTCGGCGTGCCGGTACGGCGGCCGCGCGGCGCGTCGGCATACTGACGCCCATCCGCCCGAGGGAGACCCAGGATGTCCGCGAGCAAGTCCTCAGCTCCGGAGCTCGGCAACACCGGTTACGAGCTCTTCATCGGCGCGCTGTCGGTGCTGTCACTGGTGAACATCCTTCTGTTGCTGGTCATCCGGGACGCCTCCCTGTCCACCGTCATCTACGCGCTGGACGCCCTGCTCAGCGTGATCTTCCTCGCCGACTTCGCGGCCCGGATGAAGCGCGCCCCGTCGCGCACCGGGTACTTCTTCCGCGGGTTCGGGTGGGCCGACCTGCTGGCCAGCCTGCCCTTCCCCCAGCTCAAGGTCCTCCGGCTCTTCCGCCTGCTGCGGGTGATCCGGCTGCTGCGCGCGGCCGGCGGTCCGTCGATCCTGCGCAGCGTCCTGCGCGACCGCGCGGGCAGCGCGCTGCTGACCCTGCTGTTCGTCGGCATCCTGGTCCTCGAGTTCGGCAGCCTGGCCATCCTCAAGGCCGAGATGGGCGCGCCGGGGGCCAACATCGAGACAGCGGGCGACGCGATCTGGTACACCGTAGTGACGATCTCGACGGTCGGCTACGGCGACCAGTACCCCGTGACCCTGCTCGGCCGCCAGATCGGGACGCTGATCATCGTCGTCGGCGTGGGCATCTTCGGCACGCTCACCGGCTTCCTGGCCAACTTCTTCCTCGAGCCGCGGCGCGAGCGGTCGGCCGGCTCGTCCGACGCGGAGCAGGACGCCGTCGCGCTCCAGCTCCAGCAGGCCAAGGAGCTCCTCGAGCAGCAGCGCGTCGCCATCGCCGCCCTCGAGCGGGCGATCGCCGAGGGCCGCGCCGGCTGAGCCGGCTGATCCCGGCGCCTCACCCCGAGCCGCGCAGTGGTCCAGGCAACTGAGGTGAACGCCGGGCCGGCGGCTCGTGGCAGGAGTGCGGGGCGAGGCAGTTCGCTACGGCGCGGTCAGGTCGACGTAGACGTCGAAGCCCGGGACCTCGACGAAGCCGAGGCGCCGGTAGACCCGGACCGCCTCGTCGGTGTCGGGGTGCAGGTGGGCGAGGCGGTGCGTCCCGGCCTGCTCCACGAGGTGAGCCGAGAGGGCGGTGCCGATGCCGCGTCGCCGGAAGGCGGGGTCGACGCCGATGCCGGCGACGTACACCGCGGGACCGGCGAGGCCGTCGGTGCTGACGGCGTAGCCGGTGCCGGCGGGGGCCCCCTCCCACGACGCGAGCGCCACGGTGACGTCGCCACCCGCCAGCAGGGCCTCCAGCCACCGCCGCTGGGCCTCGCCCGCGTCGCCGAAGGCCGCGACGTCGAGGCGGACCACGGTGTCGAGGTCGTCGGGACCGGCGGCCGCGACCACGATCCGGTCGTCGGGCGCCGGCCGCACGAGGTCCTCGCTCCGCAGCGCCATCAGCCGCTTGTGGAAGAGCAGGCGACCCCAGGGCCAGTCGGCGCCGGCCGGGACCCGGGCGCCCCACGGCACGCCGAGCTCGTCGTACCAGCGCGCCACCGCCGTGACGTCGACGGCGGCGGGGTCGGTGACGTCGACGTTGTTGTACTGGGGCAACGGCAGGCCGCTGGCCATCAGCAGCGCTCCGGGCACCTGCGCCACCCGGCCCCCGCCCCGTGCGGCATGGAGCCGCCCCAGCGCCTGCCACGCGTCACCGTGGGCGAGCCGGGCAGTGGCGTCGGTCGGGTCCACGTCGCCTCCTGTCCGTCACGGGAGCCCGCTGACGATACCGACCTCGCCGGTACGCCAGCGCGCACGGGCCGGGTCGGCCACCTCACGCACCGGTGGCCGCCTGCGCCGTGTACGAGCCGTCCCGCAGGTCGCTGACCAGGCCGGGCCGGTGCGGTGCCCACCCGAGCTCGGCCGCGCGGCGGGAGACCAGGTGCTGACCGGTGGCGAGCGCCCCGGCGAAGTCGGTGCCGAGCGTGGCCGCGGCCTCGTCCAGCGGCCACGGCCGGGCCACGCCGGTGCCACCGACCGCGAGGTCGGCGGCCTGGGCCACCTCGTGCAGTGGCACGGCCTCCTCGGCCACCGCGTGCAGGACGTCCCCGGCGCGGGCACCGGCCACGGCGAGGACCGCCAGGTCGGCCAGGTCGTCCACGTGCACGGACGCCCAGGTCGGCACCTCGCCGCCGGCCGCCACGTAGCGTCCGTGCCCGCTCTCCGCGGCCCAGGCCGTCATCAGCGCCGGGATGCCGGCGCCGGCTCCGTGCACGATGCCGGGGCGGATGACGACGCCGCGTCCGCGGCTCTCCAGGACCAGCTCCTCGACCTCCTCGCGGCCCTTCACGATCGCGATCGGCCGCGCCGGGGCCTGCTCGTCGAGCGGCGTGGACGAGGGGCCGAGCACCCAGGCGCCGCTGACGTAGACGAACGCCGCGTCCTCGCGCAGCCGGCCGAGCAGGTGGGCGACGGCGTCGGCGTCCGCCGACCAGTCGCCGAGCGGTGCGCCGGCGTGCACGACGGCGTCGACGTCGGCCGTGACCACGCCGTGCAGGCTGGTGGGGTCGCCCAGGTCGACGGCGTGCACGGGTCCCCGGTCGGTGTCGGGGACGGCCTCGCGGGCGGTGCGGACCACGTGGTGCCCGGCGCTGTCGAGCGCGGCGCTGATGGCCGAGCCCAGGTAGCCGGTGCCACCGATGACGACGATCTCCATGACTCTCCTCTGCCCCCGAGGGGCGGTCGGCACGGCGCTGGCCGTGCATGGGACGGGGGTCGGACCGGGGTCAGGTCGCGCCCTGTCGTCGACCTGTCCGACTTCTGTCCACGGTGTCGCGCTCCCGGGCCGCTCACCACGGACGCCGGCGTGTGTGCGGGCGGTGTACGGGTAGCGGCGGGGGGAGCGCTAGACCGCCCCGTGGCGGTGACGGGGGACGGCGACGTCGTCGAGCACTGGCAGGACGCGGTCCGGGGGTTCCACGAGGCGGGGCTCGCCCACGACGAGGCACAGTCGCGACTCCGGCTCGCAGCGGCCCTGCGTGGCGCCGGCGACGACGCGGCGGCGCAGGAGCGCGAGCAGGTGGCGGCCGCCGTGCTGGCCCGGCTGCGCGGCCCCCGGGCCCAGCGCACCGACGGCGAGAGGCTCACCGGACGTCAGGGGGAGGTGCTCCGGCTCGTCGCCCGGGGGCTGAGCAACGCCGAGATCGCCGCGGAGCTCCAGGTGAGCGAGCACACCGTGCACCGCCACCTCGCCAACACGTACACCTCCCTCGACCTGGGCTCGCGCGCCGCTGCCGCGGCGTACGCCGTGAGCCACGGGCTGGCCTGACCCGGCCGCGCTGCGGGTGACCTTCGTCCCCCGCGGCGGGGACCGTGCGACCCTGCCCGCCGGCACCTGACCACGGGAGTCTCGCGGGTGGGTCCCGTCGCGCGACGGGGTCCGGTACCCGTGCTGCACCCGAGGACAGGGAGTCCCGCCATGCGAAGCGACAAGTGGAAGAGGTCCGCAGGGCCCGCGGTCGTGCTGCTCCTGCTGAGCGCCGTGCTCGCGGGGTGCGGCGGCAGCGACACGCCTGCGGTGTGCTCGTCGGTCGACGACCTCAAGTCCGACATCGCCGCCGTCAAGGACATCGACCTGTCCGCCGACGGGGTGAGCCAGCTACAGACGGCGCTCGAGACGGTGAAGACGGACCTCGAGCAGGTGCAGGCGGACGCCTCGGCGGAGTTCTCGGACGAGGTGGACGCGGTGACGACCGACCTGTCCACGGTCGAGTCTGACTTCGCTGCGGCGAAGGAGACGCCGAACGCGACGACGCTGGGTGCTCTCGGCACCTCGGTCCAGGCCCTGCTCACCGACGTGACCACCCTCGTCGACGACGTCGAGGGCACCTGCTGAGGCCGCAGCCCGGGCGGCAGGCCCCGTCGGCAAGGCGCCATACGTCCCGTCGGGTTAGGGACTTGTGGCCCCGTCGGGGCGCAGATCGCCTGCGATAGCCTGCCCGCGGGTCAGCAGGTACGCACTCGCTGGCCATCGGGCGAGGAGCGGAGGAACTGATGCCGGACGTCGACGTGGTGCTGGACCAGGCAGGTCTCACCAACGAATCAGTACGTGAGTTCGTGCGCCGCTGGGCCGGTATCACCGGCGCCGAGCGGGTCGAGGTGGTCAACACCTCCGACGACGCGCGGCTGGCGCAGGAGGCCCTCGACGCCGGAGAGCTGTTGCCGGTGGGCGACGGCTGCTACTACTCGCGCAGCTACTTCAAGGACACGGCGCGCTCCGAGGAGCGCACCATCGTCGCGACCAGTGACCCCTCCGACAAGGGTGTCTACAACAACTGGCGTCCGTCGTCCGAGATGAAGCCGATGCTCGAGGAGCGGATGCGCGGCGCCTCGGCCGGCAAGACGATGTACGTGATCCCCTACCTGATGGCGCCTCCCGGCTCCCCGCTGGAGAAGTTCGCCGCGGGCGTCGAGCTGACCGACAGCCGCACCGTGGTCATGCACATGATCCGGATGGCCCGCGTCAACGTCAGCTACGTCAACGACCTCGCCGACCAGGACTCGTTCGTCCGCGCGGTGCACGTCACCGGCGACCTGCCCAACCTCGGCCAGGGCACGCCCGACGACCAGCGCTACTTCGTGACGGTGGCCGACGAGCGGACCATCCTGCACTTCGGCTCGTCGTACGGCGGCAACGCGCTGCTGGGCAAGATCGCCCACGGGCTGCGCCAGGGCTGCTACGACGGCTGGAAGAACGGCTTCCTCGTCGAGCAGTTCATGCTGCTCGGTATCACCGACCGTGAGACCGGCCGCAAGTACAACGTCTGCGGCGGCTTCCCGAGCGCCTCGGGCAAGACCAACCTCGCGATGACGCTCGCGCCCGACGCCCTCGGCGACCGCTACGTTGTGGAGTTCTACGGAGACGACATCGCCTGGCTCTGGGTCGGCGACGACGGCCGGATCTACGGCATGAACCCCGAGAACGGCGTGTTCGGCGTCGCCAAGGACACCAACGAGAAGACCAACCCCACCGCCCTCGACTCGATCCGCGACGGCAGCGGCACGATCTTCACCAACGTGGCCTACAACGACAAGACGCACGAGGTCTGGTGGGAGGGGCGCACCAAGACCCCGCCGGCCGACCTCGACGGCTGGATCGACTGGAAGGGCAACCGGATCGCGGAGCGCGGGCCGGACCAGGCCTCCGACCCGTGGGCCCACCCCAACAGCCGCTTCACCACCAACCTCGCCAACGTGCCCAACGTGGCGAAGGACTACGAGGACCCGCAGGGCGTCCCGATCGACGCGATCATCTTCGGCGGCCGCACCAGCGACCGTGAGCCGCTGGTCCGTGCGATCACCGACGTCCCCGAGGGCGTGTACGACGGGCTGACGCTCGGTGCCGAGGCGACGTTCGCCGCCGACGGTCTCGACGGCCAGCTGCGCTACGACCCGATGTCGATGCGGCCCTTCATGTCCTACCCCGAGGGCGACTACGCTCAGCACTGGCTCGACATCATCGGCGCCGCGACGACCAAGCCGATCTTCGCGCACGTCAACTGGTTCCAGCGCGACCCGGAGGACGGCCACTTCCTGTGGCCGGGCTACCGCGACAACCTCCGTGCCCTGCTCTGGCTCGTCGCCCTCAACGAGGGCCAGGTCAAGGGCCGCGAGACGCCGGTCGGCGTCGTCCCGGTCAAGGAGGAGCTGAAGCTCGAGGGGCTCGAGATCGTGCCCGAGGACCTCGACACGCTGCTCTCGATCGACGTCGACCGCTGGCGCCAGGAGCTCGACAACCGCGAGGTGCACCTCAAGCAGTTCGACCGCCTCCCCGAGGCGATCTGGGTGGCGCACCGCCGGGTGGCCGAGGCGCTCGAGGCCGCCGACTCCGAGGAGTAGCGGCCGACCGGTCAGGCGATCCCCGCCGAGCGGCACCGTCCCCAGGGGCGGTGCCGCTCGACTGCGTCCGGGCCGTGCCGCGGAAATGGGGCGTGACTCCCGATGTCCGCGGGCGGGCACGGCACGAGGGTGGTGGCACTGACCGTCGAGGAGACCACCATGTCCACCAGCACGACCACCACCGCCAACCGCGCGGGCTTCCTCGTGGAGCCCGAGCCGACCGGGCCGGTCGCCCAGTTGTACGACCAGGAGCAGGAGCGGCAGGGCTACGTCGCGAACCTGACCCGGGTCTGGGCCCAGAGCCCCGAGGCGCTCGCGGTCCTGTCCCACGCGCTGTCCCTCGCCACGACACTCGCCGGGCTCGGTGAGGCGGAGCGGGCGTTGCTCACCACGGCGACCGCCTCGACGATGGGTGACGCCTACTGCTCGCTGGCGTGGGGCGCCAACCTGGCGAGAGCGGTGGGGGACGACGTCGCCGCAGGGCTGATCCGGGGGGACGACAGCCGCCTCGGCGAGCGCGGACTGGCCCTCGCCCACTGGGCGCGACAGGTCGTGGGCGATCCCAACGGCACGACCGGGGCCGACGTGGAGGAGCTGCGGCGCCTGGGCTATACCGACCAGCAGGTCTTCGGCCTCACCTTCTTCGTCGCGCTGCGCCAGGCGTTCTCCACCGTGAACGACGCCCTGGGCGCCGCTCCGGACGCGGAGCTGGCGGACCGCGTGCCGCCCGCCGTCCGCCGGGCCGTCGGCTTCGGCCGGCCGTCACCCACGTGAGGTACGACGTGAGTTGCGTCACACGCAACCGTTGACACGACGCGCAACGCAGGAGCAGGGTCGCGACCGTTGGGGGGCTCGGGACCGCACTGCCGTCGAAGGAGAGCTCATGTACCGACGCCGCGCCCTGGCCGCACTGACCGCCGCCGCAGCCCTGACCGCCACCGCCCTCGTCGCGGCGGCACCCACCACCGAGGCGGCCGGCCCGCCACCGGCGCCGGCCGACCCGGCCGACCGCGTCGTGATCGTGCTCTTCGACCAGATGCTGCCGCAGTACGCGGACCAGTTCGACATGCCGAACTTCCGCAAGCTGCGGGGGAGCGGCACCAACTTCAAGAACGCCTACCTCGGCTACATGGCGTCGGAGACCGTGATGGCGCACAACGTCATCACCTCCGGCCTGGAGCCGCGGCACATGGGGTGGACCGACGAGGCCTACCGTGACCACGCCAACGTGTTCGGCAAGGGCGTCGACGCCATGCACATCACCGGCGACCTGAGCCTCGCCGACTTCGTGGCGATCGAGAAGAACGAGGGCATCGACTACCCCAAGCTCGCCGACTACCTCCACGAGGCGCGGCCGGACACGGAGTTCATCACCGTCGGCCAGAAGCCCTACGCCGTGACGACCGCGACCGGCGCGAGCGGCGACATCGGTGTGTACATGTCCGGCCGGAAGTCGGCCTACAACGCGACGACGAACCCGACCGGCTGCCGCAACCTGCCCCTCCCCGGCACCACGACCTACGGGCAGTACCGGCAGCCCGACGGCAAGAACGTGCCGGACTACCTGTTGGCGGTCGACGAGGACGATCCCAGCTTGTGCGGCCGCTTCTACATCAGCTCCTCGTCCGGCACCGACTACGGCACCAAGGCCGCGTTCCCGTCCTGGTTGTACCCGACCGACGGCAACCGCTACGTCGCCGGCACCGACCCCGACCACCTGGGCGGGGACACCTGGGTCGCCGACGCCGCCATCGCGATGATGGAGAACGAGGACTGGTCGGGCATGTTCATCACGATGGGCGCGATCGACAAGAACGGTCACATGTGGGGCGCCCAGGCCGACAACGGTCCGCAGGACTGCTCCACGGTGGAGGGCATGACCCACGTGGAGTGCGCCGCCGAGAACGCCGACGTCCAGCTCGGCAAGATCCTCGACGCGGTCAAGGCGAAGGACGCCGAGGACGGCGGGCACACGCTGGTCGTGCTCACCGCCGACCACGGCGCGACGTACGGCGAGCACTTCTACGGCAAGCGGACCTCGGGCGCCGGCAACAGCAACTGGTACTACGCCCCGCCGGACCTCGGGGTCTGGGACGCCGGCAGCAGCGCGGTCGCCCCGGACTACTCGACGTACTCCAGCCCGTCCCCGGCGATCGCCGACCTGAACGCCGACGGGAACGTGCAGTTCTCCTACCAGTCCACGGCGATCGAGGCCTGGCTGCTCGACCGCTCGCCGCAGGCCATGAAGGAGAAGGCCGACCAGATGCTCGACATGCCGGGCGTGACCGCGTCCTACTTCAAGAACGCGGCCGGTGACGGCTTCGTGCTGCGGGGCACCAACGCCATGACGAACTCCGAGAAGCAGTGGTGGAGGGCCCACGGCCAGGAGATCGTCGACACCATGGCCGCCGACGACGGTCCCGACGTGATCGGGCTGCTCCACGACCGGACGAGCTACGGCGTGTACGGCGACCACGGCGGCGCCCAGGAGTCGGTGCAGCGCGTGCCGATGGTCTTCTGGGGAGCGGGCGTGGACAAGCTGAAGACGGGCGACTCGTTCCGCACGCCCGACGTGATGCCGACCATCCTCGCGGCCATGGGCATCAGCCAGACCGCGGCGACGGACGGCGTCGCCCACCCGCTGGCCAACTGACGCCGGACGCCTGACCAGCAAGCTCCCGGGTCCGCCCGTCGTGGCGGGCCCGGGCGTTTCCGGCGCCCCCCGACGGGGCACTGTGCCGGGGTGAGGACACGAGAGATCGGCAACGGAAGGGTCGGCCGCACCGAGGTGGGTGCGATCGGGCTCGGCCTGATGACCTTCGACCAGACCGGGACGCAGCCACGTGAGCAGCTGCTCGACACCGTGCGCGCGGCCCTCGACGCCGGCGTCACGCTCTTCGACACTGCCGACGCCTACGGTCCCGGTGACGAGCTCGGCGCCGCGGCCCAGGGCGAGAACGAGCGCCTCGTCGCCGGACTGCTCGACGAGCTGGGCGTACGCGACCGCGTGCTGCTGGCCACCAAGGGCGGCCACGTGCGCACCGAGGGCGGCGGCTGGGCCACCGACAGCACGCCCGAGCACCTGTGGGACGCCGTCGACGCCAGCCTCAAGCGCCTCGGCGTCGACCAGATCGCGCTGTGGCAGCACCACCGTCCCGACCCCGACGTGCCCTACGACGAGGTGATCGGCACGCTCGCCGACATCCACGAGTCGGGCAAGGTGCGGATGATCGGCCTCTCCAACGCCGACCGCGACCAGATCCGCGCGGCGCACGACGTGCTCGGCGACGCGCTGGTGAGCGTGCAGAACCAGTTCTCCCCGAAGTTCCGCAGCAGCCGGCCGGAGATCGACCTGTGCGCCGAGCTGGGCCTGGCGTTCCTGCCCTGGAGCCCGCTCGGCGGGTTGTCCGACGCCAAGGAGCTCGCGGAGCAGCACCCGGCGTTCGCGGCGGTGGCCGGGGAGCGGGGGATCAGCGCGCAGCAGGTCGCGCTGGCGTGGTCGCTGGCTCAGTCGCCAGTGGTCGTCCCGATCCCCGGCGCGAAGCGACCGGAGTCGGTGCGCGACTCCGCCGCGGCGGCCGACCTCGAGCTGACCTTCGAGGAGCTGCTCCGCCTCGACGCCGACGAGCACGACGCCTGAACCCCACGCCACCGGACCAGACCACCTGGTGCGCCAGCACCAGACCGGTTCGGGCGGGTCCGACCCCCGGCTGCCGAGCCCGGGGCATCCACATCACGCCGACAACACCGGCGCCAGACCTCTGTGGCTGGGGCCCTGGAGCCGGTTCCCCGGTGATCTCCCGCCCTGCGCTTCGGCACGCGAGTCACCCGCCCCGGGGGATGACGCCGCTGCCGGGCCCGGTGAGGCTCGACGCGGGGTCACCCCGACGAGGAAGAGGCGTGGAGACGATGGCAGACGGAACGACCTTGGTGCTCGTGGCGGCCTACCAGGACGACGAGCTGGCGCAGCAGGAGTTCGACGGGCTGGTCGGGAAGATCCGCGCCGGGGAGGTCCGGGCCGAGGGCGCCGTCCTCGTCAGCAAGGACGACCTCGGCGAGGTCCACCTGACCGACACCGGCGACCGCCTCGGGCGCAAGGGCGCCGGCTGGGGTGGCGGCGTGGGCCTCGTGGTCGGGCTCTTCAACCCGCCGCTGCTCGCCTCCGTGGCCGTCGGTGCTGCGGCCGGAGGCATCGTCGGGAAGTTCGCGGACCACAAGCTCAAGAGCGGGCTCGAGAGCAAGATCGGCGACGCCCTCAAGGCGGGCACCGCGCTGGTGATCACGGTGATCGAGTCGGCCTCGCGGCTGCCCGCGGAGGAGGCACTGCCCGGGTCGCCCGCGAAGTCGGTGGTCGAGCTCGACGCGGACGGCGTCCGTGACCTGACCGCCGGCCTCGCGCAGGCGATGGGCAAGTTCGCCCCCGACCGCAGCGTGCTCCCGATCCCCGACCGGACCTTCGGCGGCACCAGCGGACGCACGTTGAAGGACTCGGTGGCCGACTGGTCGATGATCCCCGGCCCGCAGGCGCCCGAGGGTGCACCGAACGTGCTGGTGATCCTCATCGACGACGCCGGCTACGGCGCACCCGACACCTTCGGCGGGCCGGTGCGCACGCCGAACCTGACCCGCGTGCAGCAGATGGGCGCGACGTACAACCGGTTCCACGTGACCGCCGTCTGCTCGCCGACCCGCGCCGCACTGCTCACCGGTCGCAACCAGCACCGGATCGGTTTCGGCTCGATCGCGGAGTACCCCGGACCCTTCCCGGGCTACACCGCCGCCAAGCCCCGCAGCTGCGCCGGACTGCCGCGGATCCTCAGCGAGAACGGCTACGTCACCGGCGGCTTCGGCAAGTGGCACCTCACGCCCGACAACGTGCAGGGTGCCGCGGGCCCCTTCGACCACTGGCCGACCGGCTGGGGGTTCGACCACTGGTGGGGCTTCCTGTCGGGAGCCGCGGGGCAGTACGACCCGATCGTGACCCTCGACAACTCGACGATCGGCGTGCCCGAGGGCAAGGACGGCGAGCAGTACTACTTCCCGGACGACATCACCGACAAGGCCGTCGAGTGGCTGCACGCCGTGCGCGCGCAGGACGCCCAGAAGCCCTGGATGATGTACTACTCGACCGGCTGTGCGCACGCCCCGCACCACGTGGCCAAGGAGTGGGCCGACAGGTACGCCGGGCAGTTCGACGACGGCTGGGACGCGCTGCGCGAGCGCACGCTGGCCCGGCAGAAGGAGCTCGGCATCGTCCCGCCGGACACCGAGCTCACCGCGCGCCCCGACCTGTTCCCGGCCTGGGACAGCCTCGACGAGACCGCCCGCAAGCTCTACGCGCGGCAGATGGAGGTCTACTGCGGCTTCCAGGAGAACGCCGACTGGAACGTCGGACGCCTGCTCGACTCGCTGGAGGAGATGGGCGACCTCGACAACACCCTGGTCTTCTACATCTGGGGCGACAACGGGGCCAGCATGGAGGGGACGACCACCGGCTCCTTCAACGAGCTCACGTTCCTCAACGGCCTGGTGCTCGACCCCGAGCACCAGATGGAGCTGATCGAGCAGTACGGCGGCATCGACGCGCTCGGCGGAGTGCACACGGCGCCGCACGTCGCGGCGGCGTGGGCGCACGCCAGCAACACCCCGTTCCAGTGGGGCAAGCAGAGCGCCAGCCACCTCGGGGGGACGCTCGACCCGATGGTCGTGGCCTGGCCCCGCCGGCTCGTGTCCGGCCAGCCGATGCGCTCCCAGTTCACGCACGTGATCGACCTGGCGCCGACCGTGCTGGAGGCGGCGGGCATCCCCGAGCCGGGCTCCGTCGACGGGATCGAGCAGGAGCCGATGGACGGCACCAGCTTCTTCTACACCTTCGACGACCCGACGGCGGCGGAGGAGCACACCACGCAGTACTTCGAGATGTTCGGCAGCCGGGCCATGTACTCCGACGGCTGGTGGGCCGCCTCGCGGCCCGACCGCATCCCGTGGGACTTCAGCCAGGAGACGATCGCGCAGTTCGGGCCCGACGCCGACTGGGACCCCGACCGGGACGTCGGGTGGGAGCTCTACCACCTGCCGAGCGACTTCTCGCAGGCCCACGACGTGGCTGCCGACCACCCGGGCAAGGTCAAGGAGCTCCAGGACCTCTGGTGGCAGGAGGCCGAGCGCAACCGGGTGCTGCCGCTCATGGGCGGGCTCTCGGTGATGTACGGGATCCTGCCGCCGCTCCCGACCCAGACCAGGTTCCGCTTCGCCGGCGACGTGCAGAACGTGCAGCGCGGCATGATCCCGCGGATCTACGGCCGCTCCTACGCGATCGAGGCCGAGCTGACGGTGCCCGAGGGCGGGGTCGAGGGCGTGCTGGTCGCGCACGCCGACTTCATCGGCGGGTTCGCCCTCTGGGTCGACCACGAGGGCCGGCTCACCCACACCTACTCCTTCCTCGGCGTGGAGACCTACCGGCACCAGGCCACCGGCCCGCTGCCGGCCGGCGACGTCACGGTGCGCATGTTGTTCGAGGCCGACGAGGTCAAGCCCGGGACGGGTGGCACGGTCACCCTCTTCGTCAACGACGAGCAGGTGGCCGAGGGGCCGATGCCGCACACGGTGCCGATCGCGTTCACCAGCTACTCGGGCATGGACATCGGGCGCGACAACGGGCTCGTCGTCGACCTCGAGTACGAGGACCGCGCGCCGTACGCCTTCACCGGCGACGTGCACTGGGTGACCTTCGACCTCGCCCCGACCTCGCACGAGGACGCGCAGGCCATCCACGCCCACCACGCCCGGGAGAACCTCGCCCACGGGGCCGCCGGCTGAGCCGGCCGCAGCGCCCGACGTTCGCGGTCGTCCGCGCGGGATGAGCCGCGCCCGGGGGCGGATGGGGCGAGAATGTCCGGCATGAGCGCCGAGGGCACCACTGCTCCGTCCACCGCCGCCGGTACGTCGGCCGCCGGTGCCGTCCTCCTCACGCTGGCGTCGGCGCAGTTCCTGATGACGCTCGACAGCTCGGTCATGAACGTGTCGATCGCCACGGTGGCCTCCGACCTCGGCACCACGGTGACCGGCATCCAGACCGCGATCACGCTGTACACCCTCGTGATGGCGACCATGATGATCACCGGCGGCAAGATCGGCCAGATCATCAGCAGCAAGCGGGCCTTCGCGATCGGTTGCGTGATCTACGGGGCCGGGTCGCTCACCACGGCCCTCTCGCCCAACCTCACCGTGATGATCATCGGCTGGTCGTTCCTCGAGGGCATCGGAGCTGCGCTGATCATGCCGGCGGTCGTCGCGCTCGTGGCCTCCAACTTCGCCGCGGAGGGTCGCCCCCGCGCCTACGGCTTGGTCGCGGCTGCCGGGGCCGTGGCGGTCGCCGTCGGCCCTCTCATCGGCGGCCTGCTGACGACGTACGCCTCGTGGCGCTGGGTCTTCGCCGGCGAGGTACTGATCGTCTTCGGGATCCTGGCCCTCACCCGCCGGATGCAGGGTGCCGAGCCCGACCCCGACACCCACCTCGACCTGGTCGGCACGGCGCTGTCGGCGCTGGGGCTCGGCCTCGTGGTCTTCGGGATCCTGCAGGGAGGCAGCTGGGGCTTCGTGAGGCCCAAGCCCGACGCCCCCGAGTGGCTCGGCCTGTCGGCCGTGACGTGGCTGGTCCTCGCCGGCGGGGTCGTGCTCCGGCTGTTCCTGGCCTGGGAGCGGCACCGGCTCGAGACGGGGCGGGCGGCACTGCTCGACCCGGTCCTGCTGGAGAACGCACGCCTGCGGGGCGGGCTCACGTCGTTCTTCTTCCAGTTCCTGCTCCAGGCGGGCATGTTCTTCACGGTGCCGCTCTTCCTGTCGGTCTCGCTCGGGCTGTCCGCGGTCGAGACCGGGGTGCGGATCCTGCCGCTGTCCTTGACGCTCCTCCTCGCGGCGATCGGCATCCCGCGGTTCTTCCCCGACGCGAACCCGCGCCGGGTGGTCCGGCTCGGCTTCATCGGCCTGTTCGCGGGCATCGTGTCGTTGATGGCCTCGCTCGAGGTCGGGGTGGGCGCGGAGATCGTGACCTGGCCGCTGCTGCTCGCCGGGCTCGGCATCGGCGCTCTCGCCTCGCAGCTCGGCGCCGTGACGGTGTCGGCCGTGCGCGACGAGCAGGCACCTGAGGTCGGCGGCCTCCAGAACACGATGACCAACCTCGGCGCCTCGATCGGCACCGCGCTGGCCGGGGCGGTGCTGATCTCCGGGCTGACCTCGTCGTTCCTCGCCGGGATCGAGGACAACGCCGACGTGCCCGACTCACTCTCGTCCAGCGCCCAGGTCGAGCTTGCCCCCGGCGTGCCGTTCGTCTCCGACAGCGAGCTCGAGGCAGCCCTCGACGACGCGGGGGTGCAGGAGCCGGCGAAGTCGGCGATCGTCGACGAGAACGAGGCCGCGCGGCTCGACGGGCTGCGGGCGGCCCTGGCGGTGATGGCGGTCCTCGCCCTGGTGGCCCTGTTCCTCTCGGGCGGCATCCCGACCCGCCAGCCGGGCGCGGGCGACGACGAGGTGGAAGTCGACGGGGACGAGTCCGCCGTCGTGTGAGTCAGGCTGTGACCTGCGGCTGGCGGGGGAGGAGCAGCAGCGCGCCGACCAGGAAGCACAGCGCGCCGAACGACGTGCCGACGTTCGCGGCGGCGAGATCGACGACGTCGCCGGTGTCCGGCACGAGGTACGCGCCGATGGCCGAGATGCCGAAGGCCACGCAGCCGAGCAGGTTCCAGGCGGCGATGGCCCCGGGCCGGGTGCGCGGCCATCTGCGGAAGACGCCACCGCTGGTCGCGGCGTACGCCATCAGGCCGGAGACGAGGAACAGGACCGAGCCGATCGCGTCGGGGGCCCAGACCAGCTTGTCGTAGGCGGTGGGGTCGTCCAGCGCGGAGTCGAGCGCCCGCCAGGTGCTGACGTTGAAGTAGAGCGTCCCGCCGAGCTGGACGATCGACGCCCAGAGGTCGAGCCGGTCCTCGTGGGTGACGACGCCGTCGAGCAGCTGCAGTGCCGCCGCCGTGGTGAAGAAGATCGAGCCCACGAAGAAGACCATGCCGTCGGTGTGCGACCCGACCAGCTCGACGAAGCCGGGAAAGGGGCCGACCAGGAAGCAGACCGACCCGATCGAGAACAGGACGCCGATCCACCACGTCCGCGTGTGCCCCGCGGAGTGGCCGTGCGTGTGCCGGGTCGCCTTGACCACGACGCCGGTGTCAGTGGTGGAAGTTGGCCGGCTGCTCCTCGCGCGGCATCGGGCCGTCGAGGTGGTCGAGCCAGTCGACCGCCGTGCGGAGGTCGCGCAGGAACAGGTCGGCCATGTCGTGGCTGAAGCCGTTGCGGACCACGACGCGCAGGACGGAGAGGTCCTCGCGGTTGGCCGGCATGGTGTAGGCGGGCACCAGCCAGCCCGCCTCCCGGAGCTTGCGCGAGACGTCGTAGACGTCGTACTTGGTGACGCCCTCACCCATGCTGAAGCAGACGACCGGCAGCTCGGTGCCGTCGGCGATGACGTGGAACTCGGGCATCGAGCGCAGGGCGTCGGAGATGTGGACCGCGACGTCCTGGCACGCCTGCTGGATCTCGCGGTAGCCCTCGCGACCGAGGCGCAGGAACTGGAAGTACTGCAGGAGCACCTGGGCGCCGGGGCGCGAGAAGTTGAGGGCGAACGTCGGCATGTCGCCGCCGAGGTAGTTCACGTGGAAGACCAGCTCCTCGGGCAGGTGCTCGGCGTCGCGCCAGAGCACCCAGCCGATGCCGGGGTAGACGAGGCCGAACTTGTGCCCGGAGGACTGGATCGACACCACGCGTTCGAGCCGGAAGTCCCAGACCAGGTCGGGCTGGACGAAGGGAGCGATGAAGCCGCCCGAGGCGGCGTCCACGTGCACCGGGACCGAGATGCCGGTGCGGGCCTCGTAGTCGTCGAGGGCCTGGCAGATCTCCTGGACCGGCTCGTAGGTGCCGTCCATGGTGGAGCCGAGCACGGCCACCACGCCGATCGTGTTCTCGTCGACGTAGTCGAGCAGGCGGTCGGCGGTGAGGTGGAAGACGTCCCCCTCGAGCGGCACGTAGCGAGGCTCGACCTCCCAGTAGTTGGCGAACTTCTCCCAGACCACCTGGACGTTGCCGCCCATCACGATGTTGGGCCGGTCGGTGGACTTGCCCGCGGACCTGCGGGCCGTCTGCCAGCGACGCTTCAGGGCCAGCCCGCCGAGCATGCAGCCCTCGGAGCTGCCGGTCGTGGACGTGCCGACGCTCTGCGCGGCCTCGGGCACGTGCCACAGGTCGCCGAGCATCCGCACGCACCGCTCCTCGATCGCGGCGGTCTGCGGGTACTCGTCCTTGTCGATCATGTTCTTGTCGGCCGTCTCCGAGTAGAGCCGGTCGGCCTCCTCGTCCATCCACGTGGTGACGAAGGTGGCGAGGTTGAAGCGCGCGTTGCCGTCGAGGGCGGCCTCGTCGCGCGCGATCTGCAGGGCGGTCTGGGGGAGCATCGCTCCCTCGGGGAGCCGGTCCTTGGGGACGTTCATCATCCCGGCCCGGGTGAACCGGGGGAGGACGGACTCGTCGGTGCCGGTGGAGTTCGAGCGGTGCACAGCCATGCGGTCCAGCCTCTGCCGCAGCGGGTGCGCGGGGCATCCTCCGCCCCGGATGAGGCGGCAGCCGTCAGACGCCCTCGGCGGCCGGGAGCCGGCCGTCCGCGATCGCGGCCACCATCGCCGCGTGGTCACGCGCGTTCTGGTCGGCGTAGGACTCGCCGAAGGCGACCATCGCCTCGGCGACGGCCTCGTCGCCGGGCTCGCCGAGGTACGCCGCGATCGCGACGGGGTCGCCCGACCGGGCGTGGGCCCGGGCCAGCGCGCCGCCGCACAGGCGGGCGTACACCTCGAGAGCCGCGGGCTCCATCTCCTCGACCAGCGCCGATCCCTTCATGTCGCGCAGCTGGCGGACGTAGAAGTCGCGCTCCTGGCCGTCGATGCCGGTCAGCCGGTCCCAGCCCAGGAAGATGTCGCTCGTGGCCTGGGTGATCCGCTGCCCGGTCACGACCCGCTCTCCTTCCTGGTGGTCGAGGTGGGCGTCGCGGAACTCCTCCGGCACGAGGTCGGCGAGCACCGAGGCCTGGGCCTCCTTGATCTGGAGGAACAGCGGGTCGTCCTCGTCCCGACCACTCAGGAGCATCACCCAGCAGCGGGTGCCGACGCTGCCGACGCCGACGACCTTGCGCGCCAGCGCCTCGGGCCGGAACCGGTCGAGCAGCAGGCGGCGGTCGGCGGAGAGGGTGCGGCGGTAGCCCCCGACCAGGCCCGTCAGCTGCGCGGTGAGGTCGTGGACGGCGCCGTCGGGGAGCAGGTCCTCGACCGGGACGAGGAGGGGCGGGTCGGCACGGAACCGCATCCGGCCGTCGACCACCTCGGCCAGCTTGCCGAAGGCCTTGAGGCTGTCGCGCGAGCGCGCCTTGGCGATGTTCTTGTCCACCTTCTTCATCCGGCCGGCCTTGACGGTCGAGCGCAGCCGCTCCAGGAGCTCCTCGACCTCGATACGCGTGTACCAGACGTCGAGCGTCCGCATCCCGGCGAAGGACGCCATCGCCTCCTGGTAGGCGAGCCCCACGGTGAGGGCCGCGCGCCGCTGCTGCTTCGGGGTGGAGCCGTTGTCGCGTGCCGCCACGACGAAGCTGGTGACGAGTCGCTTCAGGTCCCACTCCCACGGGCCGCGGTGGGTCTCGTCGAAGTCGTTGAGGTCGAAGACCAGCCGGCGCTCCGGAGACGCGTACATGCCGAAGTTGGACAGGTGGGCGTCACCGCAGGCCTGCACGCCGAGACCCGACGTCGGCCGGCCGGCGAGATCGAGGGCCATCAGCCGGGCGGCGCCGCGGTAGAAGGTGAAGGCGGAGACCGCCATCCGGGCATGCCGCAGTGGCAGCAGGTCCGGCACCCGCGAGCTGCCCTGCTGCTCGAGAACCGCCACCGGGTCGGCTCGGTCGGGGGTGGGTACGGCGTCCGCCTGGGCGTCGGCGGGAACCTCCGCCCGGGCTGCGCGTCCGCGCGCGGCGCGCTCCTCGAGGGACAGGTGGGTCATGGCGCTCTCTCCGATCCCGGCCCGGCGGCCGCGGGTCCAGCATGGGGGCCGGGGCCGGTGTGCGACTCGTCCCGCAGGGGTGAGGTAGCACCGGCGCCGAGCCCCCACGCTGGGCGCACTGACCGGGCTGGACACGGGGCTGGACACGAGGAGGCGGGCATGGCCGAGGGCGGCACCGACGGAGGCGGGATGGGAGCCGGCGCCATCGCCAGCCTGACGGGCGTGGGTGTGCTGGCGATCTTCGCGATCCAGAACACCCAGGACGTCGAGGTCCAGTTCCTGGCCTGGAGCTTCACCTGGCCGCTCTGGCTGTACACGATCGTGGTCGCGGTCTTCGGCGCCATCGTCTGGCTGGGCCTCGGCATCCTGCGACGCCACCGGCGCCGGGTGGACCGCCGCCGCGAACGCCGGGGATGACCCAGCGCCGCAGCGACGGGGGAACGCCGGTCGCCCCACCCACCGTGGCGCACTGGGTCGAGCACTTCGAGGACACCTTCCTCGGGCGCTCCGTGCGCGCGTTCATGGACCTGCAGGGGATCGACCGCGGGCTGGTGATCGCCTCCCAGGCGTTCACCGCGCTGATCCCGATGATCATCCTCGTCTCGACCCTGGTGCCGGTCGAGAGCTCGACCCTGGTCGCCGACGGCTTCGTCAGCCGGTTCCGGCTGCGCGGCTCCGCTGCCGAGGGGGTGCAGCAGCTGTTCGCGAACCCGGGGCACGCGAGCATCGGCGTGATGAGCGTGGCGCTGCTGCTCTTCTCCGCGTTGTCGCTGACCCGTCGCTTGCAACGGATGTACCTGGGCGCCTGGCGGATGGGGCGCGAGCCGGGGGTGCGTGGGTCGCTGCCGGCCTTCGTGGCGCTCGCCGTGCTCCTCGCCGAGGTCTCGGTGCTGTTCTTCGCCCGGGCGCTGGTCAAGGGCGCCCCGCTCGAGGGGCTGGTCGCGGGCGTCGCGTCCGCGCTGGCGGGCGTGCTGCTGTGGGCGACGGTCCCGTGGCTGATGCTGAGCCGCCGACTCGCGTGGCGCCGGCTGCTGCCGACCGGGGTGCTGACCTCGGCCGCCGTCACGGCCTACGGCGCGGCGAGCTCGGTCTACATGCCGGCACTGATGGCCCGCTACACCGAGCGCTACGGACTCTTCGGCCTCACCCTCGCGCTCGTCAGCTGGCTGCTGGCGCTGTCGTTCATCCTCGTCGTGGCCACGGTCGTCTGCAGCGAGTTCGACCGGAGTGACCAACCGTGGGCCGCGCGCCTGCGCGAGCGGTGGTCGCTGACCGGCCCGCCGGCCGAGGAGGTCGCCCGCGACCGCGGGGAGGTGGAGACGGATGCCTGACCGGGAATCCGCGACCGGGAGCGCCGCCGAGGTGCAGGATGGCCCCGTGACCGGTTCGACCGAGCTCGAGCGCCTCCCCGAGGAACGCGGGCCGGATCCTGCTGCCGCCACGCTGGTGGCGGTCCTCGACCTGGGGCTCGGAGTCGCCGCCTCGGCCCTCTCGACGGGTGAGGCCGTCGGACGACGGGTGGGCTCTGCCCTGGCGCCGGTCGCGCGGCCGGTGGCCGGTCTCGCCCTGCGTCCGCCGCTGCTGCACCCGCGCTACCAGCCGGCCACGCTGCTGGCCCGGGCGACCCACCGCGGGGACCTGCGACGCACCGCGATCGGCCGGGAGGTCTCGCGCCTGCTCGACGCGCTGGTGCCGGTCGTCGCTGACGCCATGCTGCGCCGGATCGACCTGACCGCTGCCGTGGGCCGCTACGTCGACATCGACGCGCTCGTCGCGGGCGTCGACCTCGACTCGATCGTGCAGCGCCTCGACCTCAACCGGATCGTCCGCGAGCAGGTCGACCTCGACGGGCTGGTGGCGACCGTCGACGTCGAGGCCGTGATCAACCGGGTCGACCTCGTCGGGCTCACCGAGAGCATCATCGACGAGATCGACCTGCCCGAGATCATCCGTGAGTCCACCGGGTCGGTGGCGTCCGAGACCGTCCGGGGCGTACGCATGCAGGGCGTCTCGGCCGACGACGCGCTCGACCGCGCCCTCGAGAGGTTCCGGCTGCGGCGGCGCGCCTACCGGGCCGCCGACCTGACCCCCGACGACTTGCGAGGCGCCACGCACGACGGGGCGCCCGGGGATCCCTCCGCCACCCGTGAGGAGCAGCCGTGAGCACACCCGGTCCCCACGAGCTGACCACCGTCCCGGTGGAGGCCCGGGGCTTCCAGGGCGAGCCCGCCGGCCTGATCACCCGCTTCGTCGCGAACACCATCGACTCGGCCGTCGTCGTGGTGGTGATCGTGGGCGGCTACCTCGGCTGGAACGGTGTCAAGTTCTTCCTCGACCCCCGGGGCTTCACGTTCAGCGAGCCCCGCCCCGCCTTCACCCTGACCGTCTTCATGGTGGTCTCGGGCGTGTACCTGACGTTCGCGTGGGCGTTCCCGCAGCGGACCTACGGCGACCACGTGATGGGCCTGCGGGTGCTCGGGCGCAAGGGGAGGAGACCGCGCTTCGTGATCGCGGCCGCGCGCGCCGCCTTCTGCATCTTCTTCCCGGTGGGTCTGCTGTGGTGCGTGATCAACCCCCGCCGCGGCAGCATCCAGGACGTCGTCCTGCGCACGAGCGTCGTCTACGACTGGCGGCCCAGACCAGCTGCCGCGGCCCCGCACAGATCACCCGCCCCGGGTGAGGCAGGGGACGGGCGCGACGCGGGACCGTGAGCTCATCTGGTCCACGAGTGAGGAGCACACATGAGTACGAACACCGAGCACGGTGAGACCACCGGCTGGGTCGGCTGGATCACGTTCGCCGGCGTGATGATGCTGCTGCTGGGGATCTTCCACGGCATCGCCGGCCTCGTCGGCATCTTCAAGGACGACTACTACCTCGTCGGCAAGGAGGGCCTGCTGGTCCAGGTCGACTACACGACCTGGGGCTGGTTCCACCTGATCTGGGGCATCGTGGTCGTCCTGGCCGGAGCCGGACTCCTGGCCGGCCAGATGTGGGCCCGCGTGGTCGCCGTGATCCTGGCAATGGGCAGCGCGGTGATCAACGTCGCGTTCCTGTCGGCCTACCCGATCTGGTCGATGATCATGATCGCCGTCGACGTCCTGGTCATCTGGGCGGTCACGGTCCACGGCCGTGAGATGAAGTACCTGCACTGAGACAGGACCTCCTGGTACGACGATCGGGCCCACCTGCTGCTGCGGGTGGGCCCGATCGGTGTCCGGGGGAGCTCAGCTGCCGAGGATCTTGGCCTTCTGCTGGGCGAACTCCTCGTCGGTCAGCACGCCGCTGGCGTGCAGCTCGCCGAGCTGCTTGAGCTGCTCGATCGGGTCCGGTGCCGGGGCGGCCTGCGGCGGGGGAGCGGCGTACTGCTGCGGCGGCGGCTGGTCGGCGTACATCTGCTCCTCGTACGCCTCTGTGCGCTGCGCGGCGATGTTGGCGTCGCGCCCGGCGTACTTCTCCGCCTGCCGACGCTGGACGCGCCCGCTGACGGCGGTGGCGGTCCCGGCCACCACAGCGGTGCGGGCGACTCCGCGGATCAGTCCTGGCATCGTGCTCTCCTTCTCAGATCGGGGACAGCTGGTCGAGGGCGTCCATGGCGTCCATGACGTCCTGGGCGGGGATCCGGGCACTGGCGATGAGTTCGCCTCCGGACGCGCGGACGGCGCGGATGAACGGGACCGCCCAGGTGTTCTCGAAGACGATCAGCACGGCCAGCCGGCCGGGCTCCATGGCGTTGGCGGCCTCGGCGACGTCCTCGTCGCCCAGCAGGCCGGAGCGGGCTCCGACGAGTTCACCGAAGTCGCCCAGCTCGGCGGCGACGGCCTCCTGGGCGAGGTCGACCGCGTACACCTCACCGTCGTCGGTCTTGCCGATCACCGCGATGTCGTAGATGCGGACGATGCCGCGGTCCACGAGGTCGAGGATCTCGACGGCGCCGCGGCCGGTGAGCCTGTCCCCCTCGAACTCCATGAGCACGAAGTCCACGGGGCCGTACACGTCGTCCTCGGTCATGTTCCACTCTCCTTCGGGTCAGGGCGCTCCCGCGGCCTCCGCCCGGGTCCTCCCGCTGTGCCCACCTCACCCGGCGGCGCGGGGGGCGTCATCATCCGCCGGGGGTGAAGCCGCGACGGGCGGTCGGTTGGGACCGTGGGGGCCGGCGAGCGGAGGAGGCGCGATGACGACCGTCGACCTGGGGCTGCCGGGACGACGCCCCGAGCTGCCCCGCGGCGACCGAGGGCCGGTGGGTCCGCCCTCGTTCCACGTGCTGGCCAAGCCGACCGGCGCGATCTGCAACCTCGACTGCTCCTACTGCTTCTTCCTGAGCAAGGAGGAGCTCTACCCGGGCAGCTCGTTCCGCATGGGGGACGACCTGCTGGCCGAGTACCTCCGCCAGCTCCTCGAGGGACACCGCACCCCGGAGGTGACCGTCGCCTGGCAGGGCGGCGAGCCGACGATGATGGGGCTGCCCTTCTTCCGCCGCGCGATGGCGCTGGTCGAGGAGCTCAAGGCACCGGACCAGCTGGTGGACCACGCGCTCCAGACCAACGCCACGCTGATCGACGACGAGTGGGCCGCGTTCCTCGCCGAGCACGACGTGCTGGTGGGCGTGTCGATCGACGGTCCGGCCGAGCTGCACGACGCCTACCGCGTCGACAAGGGGGGCAAGCCGACCCACCACCGGGTGGTCCGCGGGCTGGAGCGGCTGCAGGCGCACGGCGTCCGCTGGAACGCGCTGACCACGGTGCACCACGCCAACGAGGCCCACGGGCTCGAGGTCTACCGCTACCTCCGCGACACCCTCGGCGCCGAGCACGTGCAGCTGATCCCGATCGTCGAGCGGCCGTCGCCCGGCGGGGTTCCGGAGGGCGACACCGTGACCGGGCGCTCGGTCTCCCCCGAGGGGTACGGACGATTCCTCGTCGACGTCTTCGAGGAGTGGGTACGACGCGACGTCGGGCAGGTGTTCGTCCAGATGTTCGACTCGACCCTGGCCGGGGTCGTGGGAGTGCCCGGCTCGTTGTGCGTGCACAGCGCGACGTGCGGCACGGCCGTGGCCCTCGAGCACAACGGCGACGTCTACTCCTGCGACCACTTCGTCGACCCCGAGCACCTGCTGGGCAACATCGCCGAGCATCACCTGCTCGAGCTGGTGGCCTCACCCGAGCAGGTGGCCTTCGGCCGGGCGAAGCGGGACGCGCTGCCCGCCCAGTGCCGCGGCTGCGACGTGCGGTCCGTGTGCCACGGCGGGTGCCCCAAGGACCGCTTCACCAGCACCGCCGACGGCGAGCCCGGGCTGAACTACCTCTGCCCGAGCTACCAGACCTTCTTCCGCCACGTGCGTGACCCGATGCGCTACATGGCCTCGGAGGTGCGGTTCGGTGGCAGCCCCGACACGGTGATGGAGGTCTACCGCCGCCGCGACGAGCGGCGGGCGGCGGTCAGCGACCCTCCGGCCTGATCTCGGAGCCGTGCACGGTCAGGGCCAGGCAGCAGATGAAGGCGAGGAAGATCAGCCCGGCCGACAGGAACGGCGTCGCGACGAGGTAGAAGATGTTGAGCGTCGCGGTGATCAGGGCCACGACCACGCCGACCGTGCGCGCCCACACCTTGCCCGCGAAGCAGCCGAGCCCGGCCAGGATGACCACGATCCCGATGATGATGTGGATCCAGCCCCACGTCGTGTAGTCGGCGGGCAGGGCGAGGTTGTCCTTGCGCACGCGCAGGGTCTCCTCGCGGAAGATGGCCGTCAGGCCGTTCATCACCGAGAAGGTGCCCATCAGGACGAGCATGAAGCCGGCGAACGCCACCCAGCCGACCCAGCCTGACGTCCCGCGGGCGCCGGCCTCCGGGATCGGGGGGAGCGGGTCGGAGTAGTTGGTCATGGCTGTTCCTCTCCGGTGGGGTGCCGGTCGCGGTGCTGTGCGGTGGTCAGCTTGCGGATGCCGAGCACGACCAGACCGTGGTCGTGGAGTCGCGCGGCCACTTCGGAGAGGTCGGCCTCAGGAAGCACGAAGACGCTCTCGACGAGGCTGCGCACCTCGGAGTCGCGGGTGACGTCGCGGGTGAGCGAGCAGAGCAGTGACGGGCTCAACCGGCCGGGCAGCTCCACCGCGTAGCGGGTGCGTGTCGGCCGGGCCGGCGGGCTCGCCGTGCGGGGCTCAGTCGTGGCCACCGGTCGCCTCCGGGGGGTCGCCGGGGTCGTCCGCCTGCTCGGGCAGCCGGCGCACCTCGAGCACCTCGATGCCGAGTGAGCGCAGCCTGGCCAGGAGGCCGTAGAGCGCCGCCTCGTCCTCGATCCCGTAGAGCAGGGTGCTCACCCGCTCCGGGCCCGCGCTGACGGCGCCGAGGTCGCGGAGGTCCTGCTCGGGGACGTCACCCTCGACGCGGATCTCGTACATGGCCCGGTGCATCCGTCCTCCGCTCGGCACGACGCTGACAGGACCGACAGTGCTGGCCGCTCCACCCCTCCGCGTCATCCCGCAGGGGTGAAAGCAGGCGTGAAGTCTCTGTGAAAGAGGACTAAGGTCATTGGCGCCCGAGCGCTGCGTCCGCTCAACTGTGACGTGGGGGGCAGGCAGGTCGTTCTCGTCGAGGGAAAGGGCGTCCATGCCCACGAGCACGAGCACCACCACGGCACGGAGGAGCAGGACCGCACGGAGGGACTCCGGCACCACCCGGAGCCCGCGGACCGGCGCCGCCGGAGGGTCGCGGCTGCCCGTCGTCCCACCGGACGCCGTGGTCCGCCGCCGCTTGAGCGACCGCATCGAGCGCGGGACCCGGGGCGCGCTGACCCTGGTCAGCGCTCCGGCCGGCTACGGCAAGACGCTCGCCGTCGCCCTGTGGGCGGAGCAACGGGCCGCCGACGCGCCCCCGCTGGCCGTGCTGACCCTGCGGGAGGAGCACGCCACGCCGCGTGTCTTCTGGACCTCCGCGCTCGAGGCGCTGCGCACCGCCGGGATCGATCTCTCCGGCGTGACGGCGCCCTCCGGGGCCAGTGACGCCCGGGTCGTGCAGGCGGTCGCCCGCGCCGTCGCGCGCGCCGAGACCCCGACCGCGTGGGTGATCGACTGCGGCGAGCACGACCTCGCGGACGCCGTCGCCGCCGGGTTGGACCGGGTGCTGCAGGCATCGGCGGGGCGGCTGCGGCTCGTGCTCCTGACGCGGACCGACCCCGCACTGCCACTGCACCGCTACCGGCTCGCCGGCAGCATCACCGAGGTCCGGGCCGCCGACCTCGTCCTGACCGCGACCGAGGCCGCCACCTTCCTCGCGGGCACCGGCCTGGAGCTGACGCCCTCCGACGTGACCACCCTGCGCGACCGCACCGGCGGCTGGCCGGCCGGCCTGCGGTTCGCTGCCATCGCGCTGCGCGAGCGGGACGACGTGTCCGCCGCGCTCGCGGACTTCCGCGGTGACACCGGCAACGTGGCCGCCTACCTGATGACCGAGGTGCTGGCCCGCCAGGAGCCCGACGTGACCCGGTTCCTGCTCCGCACCTGCATCGTCGACGAGGTGACCCCGCCGGTCGCCGCCGCCCTCACGGGCGCGCCGTGCGACGACGGGGTGCTCGAGGACCTGGCCCGCGGCACGTCGTTCCTCGAGCGCGTGCCCGGACGCCCCGGTCGCTTCGTCTACCCCTCGCTGCTGCGGCAGTTCCTGCGCAGCCAGCTGTCCTGGGCGGAGCCCGAGCTCGAGGTCGAGCTGCACCGGGCCGCTGCCCAGTGGCTCGCCCGCGACGGTGAACCGGTGGCTGCCGTGCAGCACGCCGTGGACGCCGACGACTGGACGCTGGCGTGCGAGCTGCTCGTGGATCGGATCGGCGTCGGCACGCTCCTGGTGGGGGAGCGGGCGTCGACACTGCGGGGCCTCGTCGCCGCCGTGCCGACCGAGGCGTCCGGGCCGGGGCCGGCCGTCGTCCGGGCCTCCCTCGCCCTGTCCGACCACGACCTCGCCACCTGCGCAGCCGAGCTGCAACGTGCCCGCACGGGGCTGGCCGCCCAGGGCGCCGGGCCCACCAGCGCCATGTCACTGGCGGTCACGGCCGTCGCGGCCGTCGCCGGAAGCCTCGGCGACGACGCGGACGCTGCCCTCGACCTGGCCATGGCCGCGGACACGGAGCTGCGGTTGGCGGCGGAGGAGGAGACGCAGGTGCCCAGCGACCTCGTCGCCCTGGTCGCCGGTGCCCGGGCCCGCGTCCTGCTGCTCCGGGGCGACGTGGCGGCGGCCGGACGCGCCCTCGAGGACGGCGTGCGCGCCGCCGAGGGGGCCCGGCTCACGGCGCTGCACGCCGAGCTGCAGGGCATGGCGGCGCTCGTGGCCGCCGTGGCCGGGCGGCTCCGGGCCGCAGCGCAGAGCACGCACCGGCTGCTCGCGCGGTCCGAGGACGTCGGCATCAGCCGGGCAGCGACGGTCGCGCTGGCCTGGGTCCGGATGGACGAGTACGCGCTGTCCGACGTGGAGCACCTGGTGGACGCCTCCCAGGCCGGAGGCGGCGGGTTCGACGCCCGCTTGCTCAGCGGCGTGCTCGCGCTGGTGCGCGGGCGGCTCGACGTCGCCCGCGGCGACCACGAGCTCGCCCGGGCCGGGCTGCGGGCCGCGGCCGCGGACGCGGCTCGCCTCGGTCCGACCAACTGGCTCGTCCGGTGCCTCGTGGCCGAGCAGGTGCTCGCCTGCCTGGCCGAGGACTGCCCCGAGGAGGCGATGGCCCTCCTCGCCGACCCGTCCGTGGCCGGCCCCGACCTCGAGCCCTTGCGGCAGCGGGTGCAGCGGGCGGTCAGCCCCGGGACCCCCGACCTGCCGGCGCCGTCGGGACGGCGTCTGGCCTCCTGGCCGCTCGAGCGCCAGGTCGCGTGGCTGCTCCTGCTCGCCGACCAGGCGAGCCGCCGCGGCGAGCGGGGTGTGGCGCTCGACCACGTCACGACGGCGCTGCGCAAGGCCGCCGGCGAGCAGATGCGTCGGCCGTTCCTCGAAGCCGAGGGCGAGGTCCTCGCGCTCGTCGCCGAGGCCGGCGCGCCAGCCACCCGGTGGCTGCGGGTCCCCGACCCCGAGCAGCTGGGGCGTGCGGACGCCGTCGTCGCGGACGCCGGCTCCGACCTCCTCGAGCCGCTGACGCGCAAGGAGCGGGAGGTGCTCGGCCACCTCGCCGAGCTGCTCACCACCGAGGAGATCGCCGAGGCGATGTTCGTGTCGGTCAACACGGTGCGCAGCCACGTGCGCAGCCTGCTGCGCAAGCTGGGGGTCACCCGGCGCAACGAGGCGGTACGCCGGGCCTGGGACCTCGGGCTGCTGCCCCGTCGACTGTCGGACCCGGGGGCGCTCGTCCCCCGTGCCGGCGAGGCGCACTGAGCGCGCATTCATCCCTGCCGGGTGATGCCGGGCCGGGTCGCGCGCCGCGAGGGTGCCGCTGAGGATCGAGGCATCCCGACCGATCGGAGTGGTGATGGCGCAGGCGTGGCACGGGCAGACCGAGCCGGCGGGGCGGGCATGAGCGACCGGGCCGGTGTGCCGCCGGCGAGCGCCGGGCTCACGCGGGGGATGCTGATCACCCTCGGCGTCTCGCTGGCGGTGATCACCATTGCCGGGGTGAAGGAGATCGCCTCGATCCTGGCGCCCACGCTGCTGGCGCTGGTGCTCGCGGTGGCGGTGCAGCCGCTCGCACGGGTCCTGCGCCGGCACCGGTGGCCGGGGTGGCTGGCCACCACGATCACCATCCTGGCCGCCTGGGGCATCCTCGCGGCCCTGGCGCTCTCGGTCGCCTACTGCGGCGTCAAGTTCGCTGCACTGATCCCGCAGTACTCCGACGACTTCAGCTCCCTCGTCAAGGACGTCCAGGACTGGATGAAGAGTGCGGGCGTGGGCTCCGACCAGGCCTCGAACATCACCTCGAAGCTCGACCCCAGCAAGCTGGCGGGCTTCGTCGCGAGCCTGCTGTCGGCCGTGCTGTCGGCCGCCAGCAACCTCTTCCTGATCGGCGCACTCCTGCTCTTCTTCGTCGCCGACGGCACCGGTTTCGCCGCCCGGCTGAGCGGCCTGCGCCCGCAGCGGCCGCAGGTCGTCGTGGCGCTGGAGTCGTTCGCCCACGGGACGCGGCAGTACCTGGTCGTGACGACGGTCTTCGGCCTGATCGTGGCGGTCATCGACACCGGCGTGCTGTGGGTGATGGACGTGCCCGAGCCGATCCTGTGGGGGCTGCTGGCCTTCATCACCAACTACATCCCGAACATCGGCTTCGTGATCGGGCTGGTGCCGCCGGCGATCCTCGCGCTGCTCGACAGCGGGGTCGACAAGATGATCGCGGTGATCGTCGCCTACTGCCTGATCAACGTCGTGATCCAGACCTTCATCCAGCCGCGCGTCATCGGTGACACGGTCGGCATGTCGGCGAGCCTCACGTTCGTCTCGCTGATCTTCTGGGCGTGGGTCCTCGGGCCGCTCGGCGCCCTGCTCGCGATCCCGGTCAGCCTGCTGGCGAAGGCACTGCTGATCGACGTCGACCCCGCCGCGCAGTGGGTGCGACCACTGGTCTCGGGGAGCGACGAGCTGCAGAGCCCGTTGCCGGGGGAGGACTCCGCGAAGAACGACGATGCCGGGACCGACGACGCTGCCGACGGAGCCCCCGGGAAGCGGGCGAAGCCCCGCCACGCAGGCGCCTGACGACTCATCCGCGGGAGATGAGGCGGCCGCACCGGCTGCCCGTGGGACACTGCCCCCGACGGGGCTCCCTGCCCCGAGAACGAGAAGGAGTCGGCAATGTCCTTTGGGGACGTCATCTGGTTCATCATCATCAGCTTCGCGTTCATCGCGTACCTGATGGTGATGTTCTCGATCATCATGGATCTCTTCCGGGACCACGAGGTCTCGGGGGTGATGAAGGCGGTGTGGATCATCTTCCTGATCTTCGCGCCGTTCCTGACGGCGCTGATCTACCTCATCGCGCGCGGTGGCGGCATGGCCGAGCGCAACGTGAAGAGCGCGCAGGCGATGCAGGCCCAGCAGGACGCCTACATCAAGAGCGTCGCCGGCGGCGGCGCCAGCCCGGCCGACCAGATCGCGCAGGCCAAGGCCCTGCTCGACGCCGGCTCGATCACCCAGGCGGAGTTCGACCAGCTCAAGGCCAAGGCGCTCTCCTGAGCACTGCTTGACCCGGGCCGGAGCGCCGGCCCCACGACCCCGGACGTCGCACGACGTCCGGGGTCGCGTGCGTCGGCGGAGGTTCATCCCCGCAGGATGACGTGACGCGGGCGCGGCGACCGCAGGCTCTCCCCATGGCCCGGGACGAGCTGCCGCCGCTCTTGGAGGACCCGATCGGCAAGACGCTGATCAACACGACGGCGATGATCGGGCTCTTCACCGTGGCCTACTTCATCCTGCCGTTCCGCTACGCGCGCAACGACCCGCTCTCCTTCGGCAAGCTGGTCCTGTCACTCGTGGCGCTCGGGCTCGTGGCCTGGTTGTTCCGGCTGAACGTGCGCTACAGCAGGCGGGTGACCTACAGCCGCTACCTGCGGATCCAGTGGCTGCTGACGGCGCTCTACACGCTGGTGCTGACGTGTGCGATCGTCTACGCCTGGTTCGGCACGGAGATGACCGGCGAGATGGACGGCATCAAGAACCGCACCGACGCCCTCTACTTCTCGGTCACCGTGGTCTCGACGGTCGGCTTCGGCGACATCCACGCCACCGGCAACGCGGCGAGGCTCTTCGTCACCGTCCACATGCTCTTCAACCTGATCTACCTCGGCACCGCGCTGCGGGTGATCACCGGACCTGCCTCGTTCATGCCGCCGCCGGGCTACGGCGACAAGGGCGCCCCGGAGACGGACACCGAAGGAGACGCGGACGGCCAGGTCGTCTGAGAGGGCACGGCTCATCCGGTGCGCATGAGGCGGGCCGGCCCGCGCCGCCCGACAGTGGGCAGGACGTGGTAGCGCAAGGAGGACCCATGAGCCAGGACGAGCCGACCACCCCGACCAGCACGGACGAGGTCGCGCAGCTGCGCGCCCGCGTGGCCGAGCTCGAGGCGGACGTCGCCCGGACCGAGCGGCACGGCACCCACGACCGGCACCGCATCCGCAGCACGGCGTCGGCCGTGCTGATCATCCTCGCGATCGTGCTGGCCCCGCTGTCGGTCGTGTCGGTCTGGGCGAGCAACCAGATCTCCGACACCGACCGCTACGTCGCGACCATGGCCCCCATCGCCGAGGACCCGGGCGTCCAGGCCGCCATCACCGACGAGGTGACCACGGCGATCATGGAGAAGCTCCAGGTCCAGGAGGTCACCGAGCAGCTGCTCACGACCCTGGCCTCGGGCGACCGGGTGCCACCCAGCGTGGCGGCCCTCGCCCCGGGCCTGGCGGTGCCGCTCACCTCCGGCATCGAGAGCTTCACCCACGACCAGGTCGCCAAGTTCGTCGCCAGCCCGGAGTTCCAGGTCGTCTGGAACGAGGTGAACCGCACGGCCCACGAGCAGGTGGTGGCCCTGCTCTCCGGTGACCAGAGCGGCGCGCTGTCGGCGCAGGGCGACCAGATCACGCTCAACCTCGCCCCCATCATCGAGAAGGTCAAGCAGCGCCTCGTCGACCAGGGCTTCACGATCGCGCAGAACCTGCCGGCCATCGACCGGAGCTTCGTGCTCGTCGAGAGCTCCTCGATCTCCGACATGCAGCTGGCGTACCGGGTGCTCAACACCCTGGGCGTCTGGCTGCCCATCCTCGCGCTCGTCCTGCTGGCGGCCGGCATCGCGCTCGCCGGGGACCGGCGCCGCGCGCTGCTGCGGGGCTCGTTCGGCATCGTCGCGTCGGTCGTCGTCGTCGGCGCCCTGCTCACCCTGGTGCGGGTCCTCTACGTCGAGTCGACACCTGCGGGGATCCTGACCCCCGAGACGGCCGGCAACGTCTTCGACGAGCTGGTGCGGTTCCTGCGCTCCGGGCTGCGGTACGTCGGTGTGCTCTTCCTCGTGCTCGGGCTGGCCGCTTTCGTCACCGGCCCGTCGAGCGGCGCCGTGCGCACCCGCCACACGCTCGCCGGCGGGATCGGCGCCGCCCGCCGCAGCGCGGCCAGGGCCGGCTTCCGGACCGGCGGCTTCGGCACCTGGCTGCACGCCCACCGGCGGCTGCTGGTGACCGGAGTGCTCGTCCTCGCCGGCGTGCTGCTCATGTCGTGGACCCGGCCGACCGGCTGGACTGTCGTTGGCATCACCATCGCGGTCCTCGTCGTCCTCGCGGTCCTGGAGTTCCTGGCCACGCCGCCCGGCGAGGCCGAGGCGCTTGCCGAGGAGCTGGACGAGGGACGGGAGGACACGCTGCCGCTCGAGGTGCGCCCCGCAGGGTCGGCGGACGACGAGCCGACCGCCGAGCTGGCCGGCACGGGATCGAGCACGCCCGGCGCTCCCGACGACCCCGCGGGGACCACAGGCCCGACGACCTCCTGACGCAGGTGTGCCCGCCCTCCTCGCGGAGGGCGGGCACTGCCGGGCGGTTCATGGGGGGCACGCCCGGCCCTTCGACTCTAGCCCGTGACCGGGGACGGCCGGCGCTGCGTCGCCGGTCACGCGGAGGCGGCAGGAGGTCAGCCGACGCCGGTCAGGTGTGTGTCGGCCCCGGCTCCGACGGCGGCCGGGGCGGCCGCGTCGTCCGGGCCGTCGAGGGGGACCGGCTCGGGCGCGGGAGCCTCGTCGTCCGAGGTCTCGTACGCCTTGGTGACGCCGATCAGGAAGATTCCGATCAGGACGAACGTGAGCACCACGGCCACGGTGAGGAAGGCGACCCACCAGCCGACGCCGTGGGGGTCCTGGCCGTAGATCTCGGTGACCCTGGGGTCCATGGGTGTGCCTCCCGTGCCTCGCCCGCGGCGCCGGGGTGTCCGCGGTGACGGGTCCACCGTGCCCGGCGCGCGACGTGCGGGGCAGGGACCGAGGTCCGGGATCGGGCGGGACCTTGGTCGGAGCTGTCGATCCGGGTCACGGGTCCTGCGGCCCGGACGGATGACTCCGGATCAGATGTCCCGGATCAGATGTCAAGGGTCACGGACTCGCCGGGCGCGAGGTCGACCGCCTCGGTGTCGGGCGCCTCGGTCGCGAGGGCCTCGAGGAACTTCTCGCGGGGTCGGTGCATCCACCTGCTTCCGCGGACGGTGAAGAGCGGCGGGTGCAGCGTGCCCCAGTGCACGGGCAGCGCGTAGCGGGCCTTCACCGCCGCGCACACCCGGGCGGCTGCCGGCCCGTCGAGGTGCCCGTCGGAGAGGCGCGGCCCCCAGCCGGCGATCGGGATCAGGGCCAGGTCGAGCCGCTCACCGCCGGCGAGCGCGGCGAGGTGCTCCATGCCGTCGAAGGGGCTGGTGTCCCCGGCCGCCCAGATGCTGGTCGGGCCGTGGCGGACCAGGTGCCCGTTGGCGGCGTTGGGCCGGTGCGGCATCGGCCGGCTGTGGTGGACAGCCGGCACGAGCCGCACCTCGACGCCGTCCCCGCCGACTGGGCGCCAGTCGTCGCCGAGTGCCTCTCCGCGCAGACCCTGCTTGCGCAGCCACTCCGCGTTCTCCGCCGCGGTCAGCACCGGCGCGTGGGCGACGAGGCGGAGCGAGGAGAGCTCCGCGTGGTCGTGGTGCAGGTGCGAGACGAGCACCACGTCCGGGTCGGTCCAGGCCTCCCGCACCGGCGGCGTCGCTCGACGCCGCAACGGCCAGGCGTGGCGCTGGAGCAGCGGGTCGGTGAGCAACCGTGTGCCGGCGAGGTCGAGGACCACGGTCGAGTGGCCGAGCCAGCTGACGGTGAGCACGTCGCCGAGCGTAGGGGAGAAGGTCCCGACCGGACTCGTACGCCGCAGATGAGCCCCCACGACGTGGCAGACTCACGCGCGAGGGAAGGAGCACCCGTGGGTGGGGTTCAGGAGGTGCACGTCCAGGACGTGCCGCTCGAGATGTTGGCCAGCCAGCAGGCGCCGGGCCGGGCGGAGGAGCTCCGGGCCCGCGCGCAGCGGGCCGTGGCGCTGCTCGGCCACCGGACCGTCTGGAACATCAGCTCCACGGCCCACGGCGGCGGCGTCGCGGAGATGCTGCAGACGGTGCTGGCCTACGGGCGCGGAGCCGGCGTCGACACCCGCTGGCTGGTGATCGAGGGCTCGCCGGAGTTCTTCACCGTCACCAAGCGCATCCACAACCTGCTGCACGGCTTCCCCGGCGACGGGGGCGGGCTGGGGCGGGCGGAGCTCGAGGTCTACCAGGCGGTGCTCGACGCCGACTTCGCCGCGATCGCCGAGCGGGTGCGGCCGGGCGACCTGGTGCTGCTGCACGACCCCCAGACCGCCGGTCTGGTCGACGGCATCCGGGGACTGGGGGCCATCCCGCTCTGGCGCTGCCACATCGGGCGCGACGGCCACAACCCGTCGACCACACGCGGCTGGCACTTCCTGCACGGGCTCGTGGGCGACGCCGCGGGCTTCGTCTTCTCCCGCGAGAGCTACGCGCCCGACTGGGTGCCGCGCGACCGCCTCACCGTCATCGCCCCGTCGCTCGACCCGTTCAGCCCCAAGAACCAGCCCCTCGATGACGCCGACGTGCAGGCGGTGCTACGCCGGGCCTCGCTCGTGGCCGACGGCATCCGCGGCATCGAGCCCGTGGGTCCGCGTTTCGTCCGCCGCGACGGCAGCGTCGGCACGGTACGCGCGCACATCGGCCTGCTCGTCGACGACGAGCCAGTGCCGGAGGAGGCACGGGTCGTCCTCCAGGTGAGCCGCTGGGACCGGCTCAAGGACATGGGCGGCCTGCTCGCCGGCTTCGCCGGGCGGCTCGACCGTCTGCCCGACGACGTGCACCTGCTGCTGGTCGGACCCGACGTCGCCGGCGTCGACGACGACCCCGAGGGCGCCGAGGTGCTCGAGGAGTGCCGCGAGTTCCGGCTCGAGCTGCCGGCGGCCGCGCGGGCGCGGATCCACCTCGCGCAGCTGCCGATGGACGACGGCGACGAGAACGCGCTGCTGGTCAACGCGCTGCAGCGCCACGCGACCGTCGTGGTGCAGAAGAGCCTGGAGGAGGGCTTCGGCCTGACCGTCACCGAGCCGATGTGGAAGGCCCGGCCGGTGGTCGCCTCGGCCGTCGGCGGCATCCGCGACCAGATCGTCGACGGCGAGAGCGGCCTGCTCCTCGCGGACCCGCGCGACGCCGACGAGATGGTGGCCGCGCTGACCCGCCTGCTCGACGACCCGTCGTACGCCGCCCGGCTGGGGGCCGCGGCCCGCGAACGCGTGCGCGAGCGGTTCCTGCCCGACCGCCACCTCGTGCAGTACGGCGAGCTCTTCGACCGCGTGGCCCGCTGATAACCCGGTGCGCGGCGAGCGCCGGTCGGGCTAGCGTCACGGCCCGTGGACGAGGAGCGCTGGCGCGACGATGAGTGGTTGGCGACCGCGCGGGCCTGGGCCCTCGACCGCGCTGCGGCCGCGGGGCGACCCGTCACCGGGGAGGTCGAGCAGACGCACGTGACCCGCTGGTCGACCGTGCTCCGGCTACCGACCGATCGGGGCCCGCTGTGGTTCAAGGCCAACGACGACGCGATGCGGCACGAGGCCGGCCTGGTCGACCTGCTGGCCGCGCGTCGTCCCGACGCGGTCCCACCCCTGCTGGCCTCCGAGCCCGACCGGGGTTGGATGCTGATGGACGACGCCGGTGAGCGCCTGCGTGCGATCGTCCCGCGTGAGCGCAGCCTGGACCGGTGGCACGAGGCACTGCGGCTCTACGCGGAGGTGCAGGTAGCCGCGACGCCCGACACCGACGCCATGCTGGCCCTCGGTGTGCCCGACCGCCGCCTCGGCGGGCTCCCGGAGCAGTACGCCGGGCTCGTCGCCCGCCTCGACGTCGAGCCGCGCTTCCGCGAGGCGGTCGGTGAGGTCGAGCGACTCTGCGACGAGCTGGCGGCCACCGACCTGCCCGACACCGTGCAGCACGACGACCTGCACGACGGCCAGGTCTTCGTCCGTGACGGGCGCACGCTCCTGCTCGACTGGGGCGACAGCTGTGTCACCCACCCCTTCCTCACGCTGTCGGTCACCCTCGAGGGCGTGATCGCCTGGGGCGTCGACGACGAGGAGGACTCCGAGGACCTCGCGCCCTACGTCACGTCGTACCTCGGACCCTGGCAGGAGAGGTACGGCGCGGGGCGCGACCTGGTCGCGGCGGTCCACGTCGCCCGGCGGCTGGGGTGGGCCTGCCGCGCCGTGAACGGCCACGTGCCCGGGGACGACGACCAAACGAGGACGCGCTTGCGGATGTTCCTCGACGGCCGCCCGTGAGGAGGGCGGGGCTCAGACGCTGATCGGCTCCTCCGGCAGGTCCTCCTCGCGCCAGTGCGCCAGCAGCCGGCTCTCGTGCACGGCCGCGAGGTAGAGGTAGGACGCGGCGCCGAGGAGGACGTCGGCGGCGACGTCGGGGGCCTCCTGCCCGGCACCGCCCAGGAGCTCGTCGACCAGCGCTCGCTCGTCGCAGGCGTCGGGCGCGGTGGCGGCCGCGACGGGCAGCGGGACCAGGCCCACCCGGCGCGCTGCGGCCGTGAGCCGGGGTCGGGCCCGTGCCGTGGTCACGAGGCGAGCCGCCTCGAACCCGGTCGCGCTCGGCCGGAGCCGCGGGTGCAGCCGGAGCATCGTGGCGACGTTGCCGGTGACCAGGGCGTGGCCCGGAGCGGGGGCGTCGGGACGCTCACCCGCATGGACGATGCTGAGCGTGCGGTGGTGCTCGACCTGGTGGCGCGGTGCGTGCCGCTCGAGGTAGGAGGCGAGCGCCGGGCCGTGCATCGTCCCGACCAGGCGCACCAGGGCTGCGCCCAGCGGCTCGCGGCGCTCGCACGCGACGTCCACGTGGTGGGCGGTGCGGATCCGGAGCTCGAACTCCACCGCCGACTCGAGCGCTGCCCGCGCCCGGACCAGGGGCGGCGGCTCTCGCAGCCCCGTCACGGACTCGATGGCCCCCGGAGCCGCCTCGGCGAGGTCGTAGAGGCGCCGCAGGCTGCCCTGCACGTCGTCATCGGTGAGCACGTCGCACGCCGGGCCGAGCGTGGCCGTCGCCGCGGCCAGGCCGTGGGCGGTGGTGGTGGTGGGGGAGTCGAGCCAGGCTTGCAGGGCGCGACCGACGGGGCCGCTGGAGGGAGGGGGCAGCGACACGTGCGGTTCCTTGGGAGGAGGGGCCCGCCCGAGCAGCGAGCGCAGATCGGTACCCCCTCGGCGACGATGCATGCGCCCCGCCGACAGCATTTCTCTCAGATGCCGGTCATCGCCCCGACGGTCTCGCGCACGAAGCCGGGGAAGACCGCGGCCGGACTGGCGCCGAAGCGCGAGAGCACCACCTCGGAGAGCACCGACCGGTAGTCCCGCGTGACGGTCAGGTCCGCGTCGAGCGTGTTGCTCAGGGGCTGCCAGACGCCGTGGTAGCCGCCGACGACGCCGGCCCCGGCGAGCAGCATCACGCCGCCGTAGCCGTGGTCGAGACCCCAGCTCGCGTTCTCCTGCACCCGTCGCCCGAACTCGCTGAGCGCCACCACGGTGACCTTGTCGGCGAGCGGGCCGAGGTCGGTGAAGAACGCCGCGAGGGCTTCGGCGAGCTCGCGGGCGTTGTGCTGCATCCCGCCCCACTCGAGGGTGCCGAGGCCCGAGTGGTGGTCCCAGCTGCCGTGGTCGACGGTGATCACCTCGACGCCGACGTCGCCGCGGACGACGCGGGCGGCCTCGGCCATCGCGTCGCCCAGGTCGCCGTTGGGGTAGACGGCGCCGTTGGCGGGCGTCTCCGACGTGGCGCGGACCGGTGCGAAGTCGTCGACCGCCGCGAAGGTGGCCCGCATCGCCCGCCCCAGCGCACTGGCGTCGCCGTCCCACAGCCGGTGCAGGGACGCGAGGCGCGGGCGGCCGGCCTCGTCGGGGTCGTCCCCGGGGATCACCACCGAGCCGACGCCGGACGCCGTGATCACGTCCTCGGGACCGACGAGCGAGGTCGGTGGCACGCCGCCGCCGAGGCCCAGGCCCTGCAGCGGCGAGCTGTTCGCGTCCAGACCGACCAGCCGGTTGAGCCACCCCACGCGGGCCGAGCTGCCGGGATCGGCGTCCTCGAGCTCCTCCATGGCCGCGAAGTGCGAGCGGTTGGGCGCCGGCAGGCCGGTGGCGTGCACCGAGGCCAGCTTCCCGGCGTCCCAGAGGGGCAGGAGCGGCGCCAGCTCGGGGTGCAGCCCGAACAGCTCGTCCTTGACCAGCAGGGCGTCGGCCGGGATCGCGATCCGCGGGCGGGCGGCGTAGTAGACGGGATCGCCGTGCGGCACGACCAGCGACATGCCGTCGGCGGCGCCCCGCAGCGACAGCACGACCAGGACGGCCTCCGCGGGAACGACCGAGGCGGCCGAGGCGGTGACCACGGCGGAGCCGAGGACGGTCGTCGTACCGGCGAGGGCGGCGGCTCCGGCCAGCAGGCCGCGTCGCGAGATGCGCGCGAACTCGGCGCAGCAGGGGGCCGCGTCGGTGGCGGTCGCAGGGGTTCTCGTGGGCATCGTCATGGCGGTCACCGGCGCAGGAAGGCTGGGGAGTCGAGGAAGGTGGTCAGGAAGTTCCAGCTGCGCCAGCGCATGATCGGGTGGTCCGCGGTGATCTGCTCGTCGGCCGAGCACCCCGTGGCGGTCAGGCAGGCCTCGAGCAACGTCCGCGAGGCCGGCCGGTGCAGCAGCAGCCGCGAGACGTGCTCGACCAGGTGGTCGAAGCGGACCGGGAACGACGGCGCCCAGTCGGTGGGGGCGCGGTAGGTCGTGTCCACCGTCGGCCACCAGCCGGCGGAGAGTCCCCGGTGCAGGCTCATCGAGGCGATCAGCCGCGACGGCGACGACCACGAGACGTTGTCGACGGGCTGTCCGTCGGGCCGGGGCCAGCCGAACGGGCGGTTGCCCAGCGAGGCCGCCTGCCACAGCACCGCGTTGGCCCCGGAGTTGTCCGCCGTGGGCCGCGCCAGCTCGATGCCGAGCACCCGGTAGGTCGCCACGACGTCCTCGTTGGGGTCGCGCACCTTGGCGCCCACCGAGTCGGCGAACTCGGGGGACTTCACCAGGGCACGGAGCACCGGTTTGATCGCCGTCCCGTGGGCGAGGTAGACCGACGCCAGCCGGTCGACCAGGGCGTCCGACGGGTCGTCGCGGACGAACTTCACCGCCAGCTTGCGGGCGATGCGCTGCGCCGTGGCGGGGTGGTGGGCCAGGAAGGAGAGGTAGCGCCTGGCCAGGGCGCGCCCGTCGCTGCTCGGGTTGGGGTCGCTGAACCCGAGCACCTGGACGGGCCCCGTCCAGTGGTCGAGCTCGTTGTAGTACGGGGCCCAGGTGTCCCAGAGGTCGACCCGGTAGCCGGTGAGGATCCGCGCGGAGGACTTGACGTCGTCCTCGGTGTGGTTCTCCCGGCCGACGGTGTGCAGCTCGAGCAGCTCGCGGCCGAGGTTCTCGTTGGGGTGCTTCTTCGTCGAGTCCGCGTTGTTCAGGTAGATCAGCATCGCGGGGTGCAGCACGGCCGTCCGCAGCAGGTCCTCGAAGGTGCCGAGGGCCCGCTTGCGGATCTCCCGGCCGTAGGGGACGCGGTGCGTGAACGCCGCGTCGCCGGTGGCGGGCACGTTGAAGTGGTGCTCCCAGAACTCCGTCATGACCTCGAGCACCTGCCGGCGCGAGCGCATCCGGCGCAGCAGCGTCCAGCGCTCGTAGTCGGCCATCACCACCCAGCCGCCCTCGACCCCGGTGACCTGCCGCTCCCACAACGTGGCCGCGTCGAGGGTCAGGCCGTCCCACCAGTCGATGAGGCGGGCCGTGCCGGGGTCGGCGACGGAGGAGGGGTCGAGCTGGGCCTCGAACCACGCCCGCGCACCGCCGGCACGGCGGACCCGGTCGGCGAGGTCGGGGGTGAGGCCGTAACTGAGCCGGCCCACGAGGTGGCGCGCCTCCGGGCTCAACAGCCGCGGGCCCGAGCTGCGGGCCCGGACGGGGGTGGCAGCGGCGTGGGCGGCGCCGCCCAGGCCGGCCGCCGTGACCGCCCCCGCGGCTCCGACGGCCGTGGCGCCGCCCAGGACCGTCCGTCGGGACGGTCCGCCGCTGGTGCGCACGTCTGTCATGGCTCCCGATGTCTCCTCTGCCAGGCGCGCCCCCTCGGCCGTCCCTCAGGGTAGGAACGTCGTGCGGGGCCCGTCCCGGAAATCCTCAAGAATTGTTCAACGGGCGTCGGGGGCCGCGGGAGCGGGGGGAGGCCCGGGGCTGCCGGGGGCGGGCCGGCGCTGGCTAGAGTGGGGCCCGTTCGACTGCCGACCCGAGGAGCCCACGCTGACCGAGTGGATCCTGCTCGGCACCGCCCTGCTGCTCATCGCCGCCTGCGGCGTCTTCGTGGCCGCGGAGTTCGCCTTCGTGACCGTCGACCGGTCGCGGGTGGACCAGGCCGCAGCCGCCGGCGACGCGACCGCGGTGGGCCTGCAGCGGGCGCTGCGGTCGCTGTCGACCCAGCTGTCCGGCGCGCAGGTCGGCATCACCATCACCAACCTCGCGATCGGCTACCTCGCCGAGCCGGCGATCGCGGGGCTCGTCCGTGACCCCCTCACGGCGGCCGGGGTCCCGGAGTCGTGGGTGCGCCCGCTCGCACTGGTGTTCGCACTGACCGTGAGCACGGCCCTGACCATGGTCTTCGGCGAGCTGGTGCCCAAGAACCTCGCCATCGCCCGGCCCATGGAGGTCGCCCGGGGGACCCAGCTCTTCCAGCGCGGCTTCACCGCGGCGATGGCACTCCCGATCCGCGTCCTCAACGGGTCGGCGAACGGCATCGTGCGCCGCCTCGGCATCGAGCCCCAGGAGGAGCTGCGGTCGGCGCGCAGCTCGGCCGAGCTCGCCTCGCTGATCCAGCGCTCCGCCAACCTCGGCACCCTCGACGTGGAGACCGCCGAGCTCATGGAGCGCTCGGTGGAGTTCGGCACCCGGACGGCCGGGGAGATCATGACGCCGCGGGTGCGCACCGTGACCGTGGAGGAGAACGACCGCGCCGAGGCCGTGATCGAGCTGGCCCGCTCGACCGGTCACTCACGCTTCCCGGTGCTCGACGCCGAGGACACCGTCGTCGGGACCGTGCACGTCAAGCACGTCGTCGGGCTGTCGGTGCCCGAGCGGGCGACCACGCGGATCAAGCACGTCATGGCCAAGCCGCTCGTCGTACCGGACTCGCTGCGGCTCGACCCGCTGCTCAACCTGCTGCGCCAGGAGGGGTTCCAGCTCGCCGTCGTCCTCGACGAGTACGGCGGGCACGCGGGCATCGTGACCCTCGAGGACGTGATCGAGGAGATCGTCGGCGACATCTCCGACGAGCACGACCGGCTCGGCTCGCGGGCCTGGCAGCGGCGCGACGGCAGCTGGTCGATCTCCGGGCTGCTCCGCCCCGACGAGGTCGAGCACGTGACCGGGATCGCGCTGCCGGAGCACGAGGACTACGACACCGTCGCCGGGCTGGTGCTCAAGGTCCTGGGCCGCGTGCCGCGCACGGGTGACGTGGCGGAGGTGCCGGTCCCGGAGCCGCAGGACAACGGTTCCGGCGAGGGGCGGCGCGAGCAGCTCGCGGTGCTGACCGTGGTGCACATGGACGGCCGCCGCATCGACCGGCTGTCGCTGCGGCTCCTGGACGGCTCGGACGGCCCGGGCGGCTCCGGCGACCGGCCGGCTCCCGGCGCGGGGGAGGAGCGGTGAGCAGCACCACCGGCATCCTGGTCGCGCTGCTGCTCGTGCTGGGCAACGCCTTCTTCGTGGGCGCGGAGTTCGCGCTGATCTCGGCACGGCGCAGCCAGGTCGAGCCGCTGGCCGACGAGGGCTCGCGGCTCGCCCGCACCACGCTGCACGCCATGGAGAACATCGCGCTGGTGATCGCGGTCAACCAGCTCGGCATCACGGTCTGCTCGCTGCTGCTGGGCGCCGTGGCCGAGCCGGCGATCGCCCACCTGGTCGACCCGGTGCTCCAGGCGCTCTCGGTGCCGGAGTCGCTGCTGCACCCGGTCTCCTTCGCCATCGCCCTGGCCGTCGTGGTCTACCTGCACGTGGTGCTGGGGGAGATGGTGCCCAAGAACATCGCGCTGGCGGGTCCCGAGCGCGCGGCACTCGTGCTCGCCCCGCTGGTCTGGGGCATCGTGACGGTGCTGCGGCCGGTGATCGTGGTCATCAACGCGGTCGCCGCCGCGGTGCTGAGGCTGGTCGGCGTCCGGATGAGCGACGAGGTCAGCTCGAGCTTCACCCGCGAGCAGGTCGCGGCGATGGTCGAGGAGTCGCGGGGGGAGGGCCTGCTGGGCGACTCCGAGTACGACCGCCTCGCCGGCGCCCTCGGCTTCACCGAGAAGTCCGCCTCGTCGGTGGTGCTGCCCGTCGGTGAGCTGGCGGCGGTGCGACGGGGGTCCACGGTGGCCGAGGTGGAGGAGCTCTGCGCCGCCACCGGGTACAGCCGGTTCCCGGTGCTGGGGGACGACGAGGAGCCGCTCGGCTACCTCCACATCAAGGACGTGCTGGAGACCGACGAGGCACGCCGCGGGCGCGTCGTCGACGACAAGTGGGTGCGCCCGTTCGCGCCCGTGCTCGAGACCGACCTGCTGCACGAGGTCCTCGAGACGCTGCGCCGGCGCGGGGCCCACATGGCGCGCGTCGTGGACGCCGACGGCCGCCTCGTCGGGCTGGCGACCCTGGAGGACGTGATCGAGGAGCTGGTGGGGGAGATCCACGACGCCGCCCACCAGGACGACCCGTCCTGACCGTCCGGGCGCGCCGACCCCACCGCGCCCGATTCCGCTGGTCAGCGGCTTATAGGGTGGCCACGACCGACCACCCGACCCCCGCACCACAGAACAGGACCCGCAGCCGGTGAGTGAGCGCATCGCGGAACGTCAGGACCGCGTGTGGACGGTGCCGAACCTGATCAGCCTCGCCCGCCTCGCCGGCGTGCCGCTCTTCCTGTGGCTGGTGCTCGGTCCCGAGGCCGACGGCTGGGCGCTGGTGGTGCTGCTCCTGTCCGGCGTGACCGACTACCTCGACGGCTACCTCGCCCGCCGCCTCCACCAGACCTCGAGCCTCGGCCAGGTGCTCGACCCGGTCGCCGACCGGCTCTACATCCTGGCCGTCGTCATCGGGCTGGCCCTGCGCGACATCATCCCGTGGTGGGTGGCGGTGATCCTTCCGCTGCGCGACCTGCTGCTGTGGGGCCTGGTGCCGATCCTGCGCACCCGCGGCTACAGCGCGCTGCCGGTGCACTTCCTGGGCAAGGCGGCGACGTTCAACCTGCTCTACGCCTTCCCGCTGCTGCTGCTCGGCGACGGCACCGGTGTGGTCGCGACGCTGGCCGACGTCTTCGGCTGGGCCTTCGCGATCTGGGGCATCGGGCTCTACTGGTGGGCCGGGATCCTCTACGCCTGGCAGGTCCGCAAGCTGGTGGCGACGACACCCCGGCGCCGGGCGGCCCCCGGTGACTGACACCAAGGCCGGGCCGACCACCACGACCACCGAGCGGACCCCGCTGCCGGCGTACGTGACCACCCCGCTGCTGACCCGCATCACCGAGAGCAGCCTCGACGAGGACTACCGCGTCGTGGCGGCGCGGCGCGCGGCGCAGGCCGGAGTCGCGGCCACGCCGCCCCCGCAGGCCCCGACGCGCGGCGGGGTCTCCCGCGGCCACTGGGTGGCGGCGGGCGTGGTGGCCGCCTTCGGCCTGCTGGTCTCGATCGCGGCCGTGCAGACCGCGCGCAACGCCGACGTCACGAGCGCCAGCCGCGCCGCCCTGGTCTCCCAGGTCGAGGACGGCCGCGCTGCCCTGGCGCGCCGCCAGGAGCAGATCGCGCGGCTCCAGGACGACTACGTCGAGGCCGACGACCGCAACCAGCGGCTCACCGCCGACGCGCTCGCGCAGATCGCGGCGCTGCGCGAGCAGCAGGCGGTCACCGGGTACGTCGCGGTGCGCGGCCCCGGCGTCGTGGTGACGGTCGACGACGCGCCCGGCGCCGACGTGACCGGGCTCGTCGTCGACGAGGACCTCGCGATGCTCGCCGACGGGCTCTGGCAGGCCGGGGCCGAGGCGGTGGCGATCAACGGCCAGCGCCTCACGGCGCTCTCGGCCATCCGCAACAGCGGCCAGGCGATCCGCGTGAACAGCCGGCCGGTCAACCCGCCGTACGTCGTGCAGGCGATCGGCGACCCGCGCACGCTGCCCGCGGACCTGCTCGACACCACCCACGGGGCCCGGTTCTTCGACATCGCGGGCAACCTCGGCTTCCCCTACAAGATCGAGGTGGAGAATGCCAGCGACGGACTCACGCTGCCGGCCTCGCGCCCGCCGCGGCTGCGGCACGTGCAGTCCGGCACCTCCGGGGCCAACCCCGGCGTGGACGACGAGGAGGTGAACCCGTGATCGCCGCACTGGGGCTGCTGGTCGGGATCGTGCTCGGGCTGGTCTTCACCCCCGACGTCCCCGCCGGGCTCGAGCCCTACCTGCCCATCGCCGTGGTCGCGGCGCTCGACGCCGTCTTCGGCGGCCTGCGCGCCTACCTCGACGGGATCTTCGACGACAAGGTCTTCGTCGTCTCGTTCGTCAGCAACGTCGTGATCGCCTCCGCGATCGTCTACCTCGGCGACAAGCTCGGCGTCGGCGGCCAGCTCTCCACCGGCGTCATCGTCGTGCTCGGCATCCGGATCTTCTCCAACGTCGCGGCCATCCGGAGGCACCTGTTCCATGCCTGACCCGACGCCCGACCTGTCCGCCCGACCGCCCGCCCCGGTGGTGCCGGCCGACCCGACGCCCGACCTCTCCGCCGATCCCGCTCCGCCGACCGGCGACGAGCCCGGGGCCCCGGTGGGGCGCGACCGGCTGGTGCGCGCGCTGACCCACCCCTCGCGGCACCAGGTGGTGGTGGCGGTGCTGCTGGCGGTCGTCGGGTTCGCCGCCATGACGCAGGTGCAGGCGCAGTCCGACGACGCCGCCTACGCCGGCTACCGCGAGCAGGACCTGATCGACGTCCTCAACGGGCTCACCGACACCACCCAGCGCGCCCAGCGCGAGATCACTCGCCTCGAGCAGGCCAAGGCCGACCTCCAGTCGAGCTCGGAGGCGCGGCAGGCCGCGCTGACCGAGGCCCGCAAGCAGGCCGACACCCTCGACATCCTGGCCGGCACCGTGCCGGTCACCGGCCCGGGCATCCGGGTCACCATCGACGAGACCGACGGTGCGGTCAGCACCGACTCGCTGCTCGACATGATCCAGGAGCTGCGCGGCGCCGGCGCCGAGGCCATGCAGTTCAACGGTCAGGTGCGCGTCGTGGCCTCCACGTCGTTCGAGGACGGCGTCGGCGGCATCTACGTCGACGACCAGCTGCTCGAGCCGCCCTACGTGCTCGACGCGATCGGGGAGCCGACCACGCTCCACGGCGCCATGGTCTTCCGCGAGGGCCCCATCGAGCAGCTCGAGGGCGACGGGGCCACGGTCACCGTGGACGAGCTGCCGTCGCTCGACATCAAGAGCGTCGCCACCCCGGAGGACACGCAGTTCCTCCAGCCCGTGCCACCGCAGTAGCCTGAGCCGGCCCGCCTGCCGGCACCCCACCACCCGATGAGAGGACACGCCTTGTACCCGGAGGACCTGAAGTACACCGCGGAGCACGAGTGGGTGCGCACCCCCGGCGAGGCCGAGGGCTCGGTGCGCGTCGGCATCACGCACTTCGCCCAGGAGGCGCTGGGCGACATCGTCTACGTCTCCCTGCCCGAGGTGGGGGACACCGTCGCGGCCGGTAGCGCCTGCGGCGAGCTGGAGTCGACCAAGTCGGTGAGCGACGTCTACGCACCCGTGGCGGGCGAGGTCGCCGCGGTCAACGGCTCGCTCGACGCGACGCCCGAGCTGGTCAACAACGACCCCTACGGCGGGGGCTGGCTCTTCGAGGTCGTGCCCAGCGACCCGAGCGAGGTCGAGGGCCTCCTCGACGCCGCGGCGTACCAGGCCGGTCTCGACTCCTGAGGCCCGCACCCCGGGAAGGCCGGAGGTCGGACGAGGTTCCTCCGTCCGTGCCCGCGGGCTCGATCGGGGCTGGTAGGTTCGGAGCAACCATCAACCTCAACCCGTTGGTGAGGGTTGGTCCCCGGGCCCGGGGGCCGCGAAGGGTCGACGAGCAAGGGGAGGATCCATGCCGTTCTGCACCGCCTGTGGCCGGCAGAACCCGGATGACGCACGCTTCTGCGCGCAGTGCGGGACACGTCTGGTCACGCCGGAGGCTGCCCAGGACGAGGCTCCGAGCGACGCCACGGCGACGATCACCTTCACCGGCGGCGAGAAGGTCGACACCTCCGACCGCAAGCTCAGCCCGGTCGACGCCGCCGCGGTCGACGCGCTGCCCCCGGGGCACGCGCTGCTCGTCGTGCAGCGCGGGCCGGGCGCCGGCAGCCGCTTCCTCCTCGACGAGGACGAGGTGCACGCCGGACGCCACCCGGAGAGCCAGATCTTCCTCGACGACGTGACCGTGTCACGCCGCCACGCGGAGTTCCACCGCGCAGGTGAGGAGTTCACCGTGAGCGACGCCGGCAGCCTCAACGGCACCTACGTCAACCGCGACCGCATCGACAAGGTCGTGCTCAAGGACGGCGACGAGGTGCAGATCGGCAAGTACCGGCTCGTCTTCTTCGCCGGTCACCAGGGCTGACGAGGGCCGCGGGCATGGCAGCTGAGCCGGTCGCCGCGTCGCGGTCCCGGATGAACATCGGCGAGGTCCTCGACCGGCTGCGCCCCGACTTCCCCGGGGTGACCATCCCCAAGATCCGCTTCCTCGAGGACAAGGGGCTGATCAAGCCCGAGCGCACCCCGGCCGGCTACCGGAAGTTCACGCCCGAGGACGTCGAGCGGCTGCGCTACATCCTGCGCATGCAGCGCGACCACTACCTGCCGCTGAAGGTGATCGGCGAGCACCTCGACGCGATCGACCGCGGCCTTGAGCCGCCCCCGATCGAGGCCGTGGTGCCGACGGTGCCGAAGGTCGCCCTCGCTGCCGACGGCCTGCCGAGCGCCGACTCCTTCCGCCGCGCCGACAAGGTGCGGCTCTCGCGCCGCGAGCTGCTGAAGATCGCCGAGGTTTCCGAGGAGCTCCTCGACCAGCTCGAGCAGTACGGTCTGGTCGTGCCCCGGACCGGCACCGGTCACTACGACACCGACGCGCTCGTGATCGCGACGACCGCCCGCGAGCTCTCCGACTTCGGGCTCGAGCCGCGGCACCTGCGGGCGTTCAAGACCGCCGCCGACCGCGAGGTGGGCCTGGTCGAGCAGGTCGTCGCCCCGCTGCGCCGGGGCCGCGATGCGTCGGCCGCCGCCCGGGCCGAGGACGCCGTCTCGCAGATCGCCGCGCTCTCCGTGCGGCTGCACGCGACGCTCGTCAAGTCCGGCCTGAAGTCTTCCTAGGCCGGCCTCCCCGACCGCTCCGGCGCGACCGCCTGCCGTCCGCACACCCCGGGAGTAGGGTGGTCGACGTGCGCGAGGTCGATGTCATGGGAGTGCGGGTCGAGATGCCCTCGAACCAGCCGATCGTGCTGCTCCGGGAGGTGGCAGGTGACCGCTACCTGCCGATCTGGATCGGCGCGGTGGAGGCGACGGCGATCGCCTTCGCCCAGCAGGGCGTGGTGCCTCCACGCCCCCTCACCCACGACCTGATGCGCGACGTCCTCGTGGCCACCGGCAACGAGCTCACCGAGGTGCGGATCACCGAGGTCAAGGACGGCGTCTTCTTCGCCACCCTGGTGCTCGGCTCGGGCACCGAGGTCAGCGCCCGCCCGTCCGACTCCATCGCCCTCGCCCTGCGCACCGGCTCGCGGATCGTGTGCTCCGAGGAGGTCCTCGACGAGGCCGGCCTCGCCGTCCCCGCCGAGCAGGAGGACGAGGTCGAGAAGTTCCGCGAGTTCCTCGACCACGTCTCGCCCGAGGACTTCGAGAGCCGCTGACCCCTCGGCCCGCGGTGGGCGGGTGCTCGGGTGAATTGCGGTTGGTGACCAATCCGCAGGGTCCAGGGCCGGGGGAGTGCGGTTGGTGACCAAACCGCAGATCCAGCCCCCGGGGAGTGCGGTTGGTGACCAATCCGCACCGACAGGAGCTCCGACCACCCTCACCCTCAACCTGAGGTAGAGGGTTGCGACACGCCGCCCACCTCGTTGACCACCCGCCGGCGCAGGCCTACATTCAAGTGTCTCTGGTGTAACTCCACCGCTGTGGTCGTTCCTGATCGGGCGGATCCCTTCCCCCCGGGGTTACGCGCACCGGAGTAGGTCAGCGGAGGATCGATGGGCACCAAGGAGCACGAGCAGGACGCGTCGGGCGAGGCCGTCCTGGCTGCCGAGGCAGCCGAGGAGCAGGGCCTGCTGTTCACCGACGACGTCTCGCCGCTGCCCAGCGACGCCGGCTACCGCGGCCCGACCGCGTGCAACGCCGCCGGCATCACCTACCGGCAGCTCGACTACTGGGCGCGCACCGGGCTGGTCGAGCCCACGGTGCGCGGCGCCACCGGCTCCGGGTCGCAGCGGCTCTACTCCTTCCGCGACATCCTGATCCTCAAGGTGATCAAGCGGCTGCTCGACGCCGGCATCTCGCTGCAGCAGATCCGCACTGCGGTGCAGCACCTGCGCGAGCGCGGCACCGACGACCTGACGCGCGTCACCCTGATGAGCGACGGCGTCTCGGTGTACGAGTGCACCAGCAACGACGAGGTCATCGACCTGCTCCAGGGCGGGCAGGGCGTGTTCGGCATCGCCATCGGCGGCGTCTGGCGTGAGATCGAGGGCACGCTGGCCGAGCTGCCGAGCGAGCGCACCGCTCCCGAGGTCGACGAGTCACCGACCGCGGGCGACGAGCTCGCGGCGCGCCGCGCCGCCCGCCAGACCGGCTGACCGCCCCGCTCCACCGAGCGACCACCGAGCGACCACCGAGCGACCACCGACACGGCCCGGGTCCCCTCCAGGACCCGGGCCGCGTCGCGTCCCGGTGGTAGATTGGGCGCGCTGACGATCCCGTGCGGGAGAGTCTCCGCCGCAAGGCTGCGGCGGAGCGCCGAAGGGGCAATTCCTCCCCGGAACCTCTCAGGCGCCCGGACCGCACGGACCAGGCAACTCTGGAGCCCACCGGCAACCCCGGGACGGTGACAGAGGGGGAGGCGACCCGATCGCAGCGATCAGAGGAGCCCCCCGTGTCGGACCACCCCACCCTGGCCGAGCTCGACGCCGCCGCGCCGTTCGCGGACCGTCACGTCGGCATCGACGCGGACGCCGAGGCCACCATGCTGGCCACGCTGGGCTTCGGCTCGCTGACCGAGCTGATGGACGCGGCGCTGCCCGGAGGGATCCGGTCCGCCGACACCCTCGACCTGCCGGCACCCGCGAGCGAGGACACCGTCGCGCGCGAGCTGCGCGCGCTCGCCGCCGACAACCGCCCGGCCGAGTCGCTGATCGGCCTGGGCTACCACCCGACGCTCACCCCGCCGGTGATCCGACGCAACATCCTCGAGGACCCGTCCTGGTACACGGCGTACACGCCCTACCAGCCGGAGATCTCCCAGGGCCGGCTCGAGGCGCTGCTCAACTTCCAGACCGTGATCGGCGACCTGACAGGGCTGCCGACCGCCAACGCCTCGCTGCTCGACGAGGGCACCGCGGTCGCCGAGGCGATGACCCTCGTACGACGCGCCAACCGCAAGGCGTCCGGGCCCTTCGTGCTCGACGCCGACGCGCTGCCGCAGACCATCGAGGTGGTGCGCACCCGCGCGGCCGCGATGGGGATCGACGTCGTGGTCGCCGACCTCGACGCCGGCCTGCCCGAGGGACCGCTGTGCGGTGTGCTGGTGCAGTACCCCGGCACCTCGGGCCGCGTCCGCGACCCGCGGCCGCTGGCCGAGGCCGCCCACGCGCGGGACGCCCTCGTCGTGGTCGCCGCCGACCTGCTGGCCCTCGCCGTGCTCGAGGCGCCCGGTGAGCTCGGCGCCGACGTGGTGGTCGGTTCCTCGCAGCGCTTCGGCGTCCCGCTGTTCTACGGCGGTCCGCACGCCGGCTACATGTCCGTGGCCGCCGGCCTCGAGCGCCACCTGCCCGGCCGCCTGGTCGGGGTGTCGATCGACGCCGAGGGCAAGCCCGCCTACCGGCTGGCGCTGCAGACCCGCGAGCAGCACATCCGCCGCGACAAGGCGACCTCCAACATCTGCACCGCCCAGGTGCTGCTGGCCGTGGTCGCCTCCATGTATGCCGTGCACCACGGCCCCGAGGGCCTGCGCACGATCGCGACTCGCACCCACCGCTACGCGGCCGTGCTGGCGCGCGCGCTGGCCGACCACGGGGTCGAGGTCGCCGAGACCGAGTTCTTCGACACCGTGGTCGCCTCCGTGCCGGGCCGCGGACAGGCGGTCGTCGACGCCGCACGCGAGCGCGGGCTGCACCTGCGGCTCGTCGACGCCGACCGGGTGGCCATGACCACCTCCGAGGTCACCACCCACGGCACGCTCGAGCGGGTGCTCGCCGCCTTCGGGATCGACGACGTCGACCTCGAGGCGCTCGACCACGCCACCGGCGACGCGCTCCCCGAGCCGCTGCGCCGCCGCACGCCGTACCTCACCCACGAGGTGTTCTCCCGCCATCACAGCGAGACCGCGATGCTGCGCTACCTGCGCCGCCTCTCCGCACGCGACTACGCGCTCGACCGCGGCATGATCCCGCTCGGCTCGTGCACCATGAAGCTCAACGCGACCACCGAGATGGAGCCGGTCTCGCTGCCGGGCTTCGCCGACCTGCACCCGTTCGCACCGGCCGAGGACGCCGCCGGTTACCACGCACTGGTCACGCAGCTCGAGGGCTGGCTGGCCGAGGTGACCGGCTACGACCGGGTCTCGATCCAGCCCAACGCCGGCTCGCAGGGCGAGCTCGCCGGCCTGATGGCGATCCGTGCCTACCACCAGGGCCGCGGCGACGACGCCCGCGACGTCTGCCTGATCCCGTCGTCGGCGCACGGCACCAACGCGGCGTCCGCGGTGATGGCCGGCCTCCGGGTGGTGGTGGTCAAGGCCGCCGACGACGGCACCGTCGACCTCGACGACCTGCGGGCGAAGTGCACCGAGCACGCCGACACGCTGGCCGCGATCATGGTCACCTACCCCTCCACCCACGGGGCCTACGAGGAGACCATCACCGAGCTGTGCGAGATCGTGCACGGCGCGGGTGGCCAGGTGTACGTCGACGGCGCGAACCTCAACGCGCTGCTCGGCTACGCGAAGCCGGGCGAGTTCGGCGGCGACGTCTCGCACCTCAACCTGCACAAGACCTTCTGCATCCCCCACGGCGGCGGCGGACCGGGCGTCGGCCCGGTCGCGGCGCGCGCCCACCTCGCGCCGTACCTGCCCTCGCACGGCATGCACCCCGACCCCGCGCAGCGCGAGGGGATCGGGCCGGTCAGCGCGGCGCCCTACGGCTCGGCCGGCGTCCTGCCGATCTCGTGGGCCTACGTGCGCCTGATGGGCGCCTCGGGGCTGACCCGGGCCACGGCGAGCGCGGTGCTGGCCGCGAACTACGTCGCCAAGCGCCTCGGCGACCACTTCCCGGTGCTCTACACCGGCCCGAACGGGCTGGTGGCGCACGAGTGCATCCTCGACGTGCGCGGGCTGACCAAGGACACCGGCGTGAGCGTCGACGACGTCGCCAAGCGCCTGGTCGACTACGGCTTCCACGCCCCGACGATGTCGTTCCCGGTGGCCGGCACGCTGATGGTCGAGCCCACCGAGTCCGAGGACCTCCGCGAGCTCGACCGGTTCTGCGACGCGATGATCGCGATCCGCCGCGAGATCGACCGCGTCGCCGCCGGGGAGTGGACGCCCGAGGAGTCGCCGTTGCGGCACGCCCCCCACACCGCCCGCGCGTTGGTGGGCGAGTGGGACCGCGGCTACCCGCGGGAGCTGGGCGTCTTCCCGACCGGCGTCGACCCCGACAAGTACTGGCCGCCGGTCGCGCGGATCGACCAGGCCTACGGCGACCGCCACCTGGTCTGCGCGTGCCCGCCGCCCGAGGCGTTCGACGAGTCGTGACCCGGCACCGATGACGAGCTCCTGGCAGGCGCGCCTCGACCACCTGCAGGCACACGGCCGGCTGCCCTCCGTGGTGGCCGGCGTGCTGCAGGGCGGGGAGCTGGTGTGGGTGGGTGGTGCCGGGGCGGTGCCCGGGCCCGACCCGTCCGACGTGCAGTACCGCATCGGCTCCGTCACCAAGACCCTCGTCGCGGTGGCGGTGCTGCGGTGCCGGGCTGACGGCCTGCTCGACCTCGACGACCCGATCGGCGAGGTCGTGCCCGAGACGGGGTACGCCGCGGCGTCGGTGCGCGACCTGCTGACGCACGCCTCGGGCATGCAGAGCGAGCCGGTCGGGCCGTGGTGGGAGCGGTCGCCGGGGGTCGCCACCGACGCGCTGCTGGCGGCCAACGACGGCTCGGGCGCGGTGGCGGGCCCGGGGGAGTTCTTCCACTACAGCAACCTGGGGTTCGCCCTGCTCGGCGAGGCCGTCGCGCGGCTGCGTGGCGGCACGTGGTGGGACGTCGTCCGGGCCGAGCTGCTGGTGCCCCTCGGCATGCACCGCACGTCGTACCTCCCGGAGGCGCCGCACGCCGAGGGCCGCAGCGTCGGCCACTTCGACGGCGTGCTGACCGCCGAGCCGCACCAGGACACCGGGGCGATGTCTCCCGCCGGGCAGGCGTGGAGCACGGTCGCCGACCTCGCCCGGTGGGCGCGCTTCCTCGCCGGTGGCCACCCCGACGTCCTCGACGCCGCCAGCCTGCGTGAGGCGGGCACGCCGGCCCTGGCCCCCGACTACGGCCTCGGGCTGCGCGTGCTCGACCTCGGCGACCGCACGATGGTCGGGCACACCGGGTCGATGCCGGGCTTCCTGGCCAGCCTGTTCGTCGAGCCCGGGACCGGCGACGGCTCGGTGGTGCTGGCCAACGCGACCACCGGTCTGGACACCGACGGCGCTCCGCGCGCTCTCCTCGGACCCGGTCCGGACCCCGTGCCCGAGGACCCGTGGGTGCCGACCACCGACCTGCCGGGGGAGGCCTCCGACCTGCTGGGCCTGTGGTTCTGGGGCAACACGGCCTTCGAGGCGCGCTGGAACAACGGCGCGCTGCACCTGCACAACCTCGCGCTGGCCGAGCGCGAGGAGGTCTTCGTGCCCGAGCGCGGCGCCTGGAGGGGGACGTCGGGCTACCACCGCGGGGAGCGCCTCGAGGTCCACCGGCGCCCCGACGGCACGGTGGGCCACCTGACCTGCGCGACGTTCGTCTACACCCGCGTGCCCTACGACCCCGAGGTCGAGATCCCCGGCGGACACCCGCGGTGACCGGTGCGGAGCAGTCCGCCGGTGAGCTGCTCGCCGGCTGGATCGGCGACCAGGTCGCGGAGGTCGCACGCCGGGTCGACGACCTGCGTCGCGGCGAGCCCACCGGGATCCACCAGGCGCGGGTGTCCTCGCGCCGGCTGCGCACCACGCTGACGGTCTACCGCTCGCTGCTCGACCGCCCGCGCACCGATCCGGTGGGGGCGGAGCTGCGGTGGTTCGCGGGCACGCTGAGCCCCGCGCGCGACCTCGAGGTCGTGGTGCCGCGGGTGCTCGGCCTGCTGGGCACGGCGCCCCCCGGTGTCGTCGCGGGACCGGTCAGCGAGCGGATCGAGGCCGTACGCCGTGCCGCGACCGACCAGGAGAGCGTCGTGGTGGCGGCGGTGCTGGCCTCGGAGCGGCAGCACGCGCTGATGCGGGAGCTGGCCGGGCTGACGACCACCCCGGCCCCCGGGCCGGGCGCCGCAGCTCCGGCCGGTGAGGCGCTGCCCCCCGTGCTGCGCCGGGAGTGGCGACGCCTCGAGCGCCGGGTGCTGGCCGCGGAGGAGGCCGGGCGCACCGCGGCGGACCACGACCTCGCGGTGCACGAGGCACGGAAGGCGGCCAAGCGGATGCGCTACGCGCTCGAGCCCGTCGAGCAGCTCGGGGGAACCACGGCCACGGCGTTGCGCGAGCGCGTCAAGGAGCTGACGGCCGTCCTCGGCCTGCGCCAGGACACCGTCGTGGCCCGCGACTTCCTCGCCCGGGTCGCCGCGGCGGCCGCCGCGGCGGGCGAGCCGGTCACGACGTACGCCTGGCTGGCCGACGCCGAGCGGGCGGAGGCCGCCCGGCTCGACGACGCGTTCGCCGTGGCCTGGGAGGCGGCCTGCGACCCGGCCCTCCGTGGCTGGTGGGGCTGAGGACGGGGGCGGGGCACTTCGACCCTGTTCCGGCGCATCCCGGCGCGGGAGGCTGGAAGCAGGCAGAGGAGGCCGTCATGGAGACCCTTCAGAAGCCGCTGCCCACCGACCCCGGTCGCGACGTACGCCGGGCGTGGTGGTCGCTGGCGCTCTACGTGCCGTCGTTCGTCCTCGCGTTCGTGGTCGGTGAGGGCCTGATGTCCGCCTTCGGCTACGAGAGCGGTGAGGACGTGCCCGTCTGGGTCTACGCCGCGGCAGGCATGCCCGCCTGCCTCGTCTTCGCGCTGCCGCTGCTCGTGACCGTGCCGCTGTCCCGGCACGCGGCGCGGGCCGGTCGGCGTGACGCCTGGATGCCCGTGTGGATCGGCTCGTTCGTCGCCGGGATCTTCCTGCTGCAGAACCTGGCATCCCTGGCACTGACCTTGCTCGTGGACTGACGAGCCGGCACGCCCCGACGTACCCGATGCGGTCCGTCCGCCTGCCCGAGCGGTGCGCGAGCAACCTCGATCTTGCCGTCGTCCCACATGCCGAGCTTCACGAACCGGGCGAGATTCGTCGGGCCAGCGTGACGTGACCAGCCGCTGCGACGGGGGATGCCCTGCCGTTCCCGACTCGTGGCACGTTCCCGGGACATGGCTGGCCGACAGCGCCCAGCTCATCCGCGCCCGCGCTTCCGTCTGGTGCCCCGGTGGGCAGAGACGTCGGACGGACCTGGCGCCTACAGCGCCTGCGACACGCTCGACATGTTGAAGTCGGGCACCCGCAGGGCCGGAGTCGCCGTCCGGCTGAAGTAGTCGTCACCCCACTCGCGGCTGAAGCTCGGCACGGTCTGCGAGGCGTGGGTGAAGCGGCGCAGCAGGTCGACCGGGCTCTCGTTCCACCGGAAGTTGTTGACCGCTCCGGTGATCTCGCCGCCCTCGACGAGGTAGACGCCGTCACGGGTCAGGCCGGTGAGCAGCAGCGTCTGCGGGTCGACCTCGCGGATGTACCACAGGCAGGTGAGCAGCAGGCCCCGCTCGGTCCCGGCGACGAGGTCATCGATGTCGCCGGTGGCGGCGTCGACCGTCAGCGCGAGGTTGCCGATGGCCGGGGTGACCGGCTGCCCCGTCATCTCGGCCGTGTGCCGGGTCTGCAGCAGGGCAGTGAGCCGACCGTCGCGGATCCAGTCGGTGCGCTCGAGCGGGAGGCCGTTGTCGAAGACCGACGACTCGTTGTCGGACGACGCGGCCACCACGAACGGCGCGCACGCCAGGCCGTCGGCGGCGGGATCGGACCAGAGGTGGACGCCGGGCTTGACGATCTCCTCGCCGATCCGCGTGCCGCCGATCCCGCGCTGGCTGTAGACCGACTGGCCCTCGTGGGCGGTGCGCGCCCCGGCGTACCAGTAGGCGTCGATCATCAGGTCCGCCACGGCGCTCGGCGGCAGGATCGTGTCGTAGCGTCCGGCCGGCAGGTCGACCCGCCGGCCCGCCCAACCGAGGCGGGTGGCGAGCTCGGCCTCCATGGCGAGGGCGTCGACGTCGGTGAAGTCGCGGGTCGCGCCACCGACCCAGGCGCTGCTCGTGAGGTCGGCGGTCTTGCCGGTGCAGCCGTAGTGCCCGGTCGGCTGCACGTGGCGCAGGCGCAGGCCGGTGGTCGAGCCGAGGTAGGTGGTGGTCAGCTCGTGGTTGACGAACCCGTAGAGGAGACGGCCCCCGTCGTGCGCGCGGCCGAACGCCTCGCCGAGGGCGGGGGCGAAGGCGTCGTAGACGTGGATGTCGGTGGGCACGGGCGCGTCGTCCCAGTCGGGGGACGTCGCGTCGCGCACGAGCTCGTTGGCGTCCTCGGCGGGGGAGCCCGCACGGGCCGCCGCGTCGGCGTTGCGGACCAGCTCGGCGACCTGCTCGGCCGTCGTGGCGCTGCCCGTCACGGAGCCGGCGGCCATGCCCCCGGCGCCGCGCACGAACGAGACGACCGTGACCCAGCGCTTGTGCATGAGCCCGTTGGTGGTGAGCGTGTTGTTGGCCCACCGGAGGTTGGCGCTGGTCTCGTCGCGGACGATCGCGATGCAGTCGTCGGCGGTCGAGGAGGCGAGCGCGTGCTCGACCAGCGACTGCGGGGTGGTGGTCATCACTGGCCTGCCTCGGAGGTGGTGTTGAGGATGCGGACGCCGCGGAACAGTGAGGTCGGGCAGCCGTGGCTCACGGCCGCGACCTGCCCGGGCTGGGCCTTGCCGCAGTTGAACGCGCCGCCGAGCACCCAGGTGTCGGGGCCGCCGACGGCCTCCATCGATCCCCAGAACTCCGTGGTGGTGGCCTGGTAGGCGACGTCGCGGAGCTGGCCGACCAGCTCGCCGTCCTGGATCCGGTAGAAGCGCTGCCCGGTGAACTGGAAGTTGAACCGCTGCATGTCGATCGACCACGACTTGTCGCCGACGACGTAGATCCCGCGCTCGACGCGGCCGATCAGCTCCTCGGTGGAGGGCCCGTCGGGGGCCGGCTGCAGGGAGACGTTGGCCATCCGCTGGATGGGGATGTGGCCGGGGGAGTCGGCGTAGGCGCAGCCGTTGGAGCGGCCGTCGTTGAGCTCCGGCTTCATCAGGCCCATGGCCCGGTCGAGCTGGTAGCCGACGAGCACGCCGTCGCGCACGATGTCCCAGCTCTGGGTGGCCACGCCCTCGTCGTCGTACCCGATCGTGGAGAGGCCGTGCTCGACGGTGCGGTCGCCGGTCACGTTCATGACCCCGGAGCCGTACTGCAGGGAGCCCAGCTTGTCGTAGGTGGCGAACGAGGTGCCGGCGTAGTTGGCCTCGTAGCCCAGCGCGCGGTCGAGCTCGGTCGCGTGCCCGATCGACTCGTGGATGGTCAGCCAGAGGTTGGAGGGATCGATGACCAGGTCGTAGGTGCCGGCCTCGACGCTGGGCGCCTTGAGCTTTTCCGCGAGCAGCTCGGGGACCTCGGCGATCTCCTCGTCCCAGTCCCAGCCGCCCTCGGATGCCGGTCGGGTGAGGTACTCCCAGCCGCGGCCGACCGGCGGCGCGATCGACGCCATCGAGTCGAAGGTGTCGGCGCCGGTGCCCATCGCCTCGAACCCCGGCTGCAGGCGGACCCGCTGCTGGGTGGTGCGGGTGCCGGTGAGGTCGGCGTAGTACTTGTTCTCCTGGACCTGCTGCAGGAACGCCGTGGCGTGGTCGACCGCGGCCCCCTCACGCAGCCGGTTGGTCCAGTCGATGAGGAGGGCCGCCTTCTCGGCGGTGGGGACCTCGAGCGGGTTCACGTCGTACGACGAGACCCAGGTGACGTCGGCGTGCACCGGCTCGGGAGCGATCTCGACCGGGACGGGCGTCATCTCGGCCGCGACCAGCGCGACCGCCACCGCCTGCTCCGCGACCCGGACCGCCTCCTCCGACGTGAGCACCACCCCGGACGCGAAGCCCCAGGCACCCTGGTGGATCACGCGGACTGCGAACCCGAGGTCCTCGGCGTCGCTCGCGCCCTGCAGCGCGCCGTCGCGCACCCCGAGGTGCTGGTAGCGCACCCGCTCGAAGCGGAAGTCGGCGTGCGTGGCGCCGAGCTCCTGGGCGCGCTGAAGCGCGGTGTCGCCCAGGGCCCGGTAGGGGAGGTCGGTGAAGGTCGCGTCGAGGGGCGGTCCGCTCATGGCGACGAACCTATCCGAGCGGGCCACCGAGTTTCCCGGCGCGACGCCGGTCCGGGGCTCCCGACCGCGAACGCGGTGCCGGGGGACCCGATGCAGGGAGACCGACGATGGCCAGCACGCTCGCCTCGACGTCGCCAGGTAAAGCATTCTCCACCATTTGGGGGAAGTCAGGACGTCCCACCGACCGGGCTGCGATGCGCGCTCCTACGTTCGGCGTGCAGGGCGAGTCACGCCGTTCGAAACCGTGGGAGAGATGACGATGAAGCGAGTCGCAGCAGCACTGGTCCTCGGGATGGTGGCCACGCTCGGGGCCGTGGCGGCCCCGGCCGCCAACGCCAACGAGATCGGCTACCAGGGGTGCACCCCCGGGTACTGGAAGAACCACACGGACAGCTGGCAGGAGGCCACGACGGCCTCACTGTTCTCCAACAAGTTCGGCAGCGCGGACGAGGGTCCCGCCACCGGCCAGAGCGGCTGGCTGGCGGGCAAGACCTTCCTGCAGACGCTGCAGGCCAAGGGCGGAGCCGACCTGGCGGGCGCCGAGCAGATCCTTTCGCGCGCGGCCACCGCCGCCTACCTCAACGCCGCGACGGAGGGCCTCGGCTACCCGTGGCGTCGTGCGAGCGAGGGCCTCGACGGCCGGCCGCCGCTGGTGCCGACCGTGCGACACACGCTCAACACCGGCACGCGTGAGGACATGATCGCCCTGGCGACCTGGCTCGACAACGACAACAACCTCGGCTGCCCGCTGAACTGACCAGCGCCCCCGAGCCGGTCGCCCGCCGGTCGGGCGACCCCCGGTGCCCGTCCCGATCCCAGCAGTCGGGACGGGCACCTTCACGTCCGGGCGCGGCCGGTCGCGGTCCAGGCGGTGGCGGCGAGCTCGAAGGGCCCCTCCGGCAGCCGTCGGGCGCACGCGTCGCGCAGCGCCGTGCGGCCGGCGTCGTCGAGCCCCGCGACGTGGACGCCCGCTGGTCCGACGCCGAGGGTGAACGGCTCCCACCACTCGTCGAGGTCGCGGAAGGGCACGGTCACCACGAGCCAGCCCGTGCCGACGTCGTCCGCACCCGCCGCGACCAGCAGCTCGCCGAGGTGGCCGTCGCGGGTGCCGGCCAGCTCCGACTCGCCCGGGGCGTCGGGGTCGAGCTCGTGCACGGCGTCCCAGAAGAGGCTGAGCGGCCCCTGCCCGCCGGCGTGGTCCCAGACGCACGCGGCGACGACGCCGCCCGGCCGGGTCACGCGCAGCATCTCGGAGAGACCCCGCACCGGGTCGGCCATGAAGTGGACGACGAGCTGCGCCAGCGCCGCGTCGACCGTGTCGTCACCCAGGGGCAGGTCCTCGGCCGGAGCCTCGTGCACCTCCACCGACGGCAGCCGATGGCGCACGGCGGCGACGAACGGCGGTGACGGGTCGACCGCGACCACATGCCCCGCGCCGAGGCGGTCGACGAGACGGCTGGTCAGCGCGCCCGTTCCGCACCCGACGTCCAGCACCCGCTGCGGCGGTTGCAGGTCGACGGAGGCCAGGAACAGGTCGGCCAAGGGCTCGGAGAAGCGCCCCATGAACTTCCGGTAGGACTCCGCCGGGACGTCGAAGCTCACGTCGGGTGAGCCTACGCCGATGACGGGCAGCGCGACGGGCGCTCAGCCGGAGCGCACGAGCCGGACGGTGGACCCGTCGCGCCTCTTGCCGACGTGGAGCTGGGTCGGGATCCGGTCGCGCATGTCGGCCACGTGGCTGACCACGCCGACGACGCGCCCACCGTCGCGCAGGCTGTCGAGGGTGTCGAGCACGTCGTCCAGGGTCTCCGCGTCGAGGGCGCCGAACCCCTCGTCGACGAACAGGGTGTCCAGCTCGGTGCCCCCCGCCTCGTGGGCCACCACGTCGGCCAGGCCGAGGGCCAGCGCGAGCGAGACCACGAACGTCTCGCCGCCCGACAGCGTCGCGGGGTCGCGGGCCTCGCCGGTCCAGTCGTCGCGGACCAGCAGGCTCAGGCCACCTCTGGTCTCGCCGGCACCGCGTCGGCCCGAGTGCTCGAGCCGGTAGCGCTGGTCGCTCATCCCGGCCAGCCGCTCGTTGGCGGCGGCGACGACCTGTCCCAGGCGGTGGGCGAGCACGTAGGCCGACAGCCGCATCTGCAGCCGGTTGTCGGGAGACTTGCCCTCCGCGAACGACGCGAGGCCCGTGGCAACGGCCAGGTCGTCGCGCAGCGGCGCCCACGCGGCCAGGGCCTCGTGGAGCTCGGTGACCAGACCGCTCAGCCGACGGGCGCGGGCCGACCAGACGGCCGCCTGCGCGCCGGCGTCGGCGACGGCGTCGAGCGCCTGCTCGTGCGCCGCCACGAGGACCGCGACGTCGGGGAGCGGCGCGGCGAGGAGCGTCGGGAGGTCGCCGTCGTCGACCACCGTGGCCAGCGCGTCGCTGCGTCGTTCGTGCTCGGCCGTGCGGCGCGCCAGCGCCTCGACCTCGGCGGCCCCGCGCTGGGCGGCTGCCGCTGCGCCGGCGTCGACGAACCCGGCCTCCTCCGCGGCCACGGTCCAGGCCCGGCGTGCGAGCTCGGCCTCGTCGGCGGCCACCGCCGCCTCGCGCCGGGCACGTGCAGCGTCGCGTCCGGCCGCGACCCGCGCGAGGTGCTGCTCCAGCAGCGTGGCGAGGTCGGGAGCGTCGCTGTCGGCGAGCGCCGCGTCGACCACCGCGGCGAGCGTGGCCTCCTGGCACCGCAGGCCGCGCAGGGCGGCCGTCAGCTCGGCTCGCTGCGCGCGCTGCTCGACCAGCGCGGCGGCCAGGTGGCGGCGCCGTGCCTCCGCCTCGGTGACCTGGTCGCGGATGCGCTCGCCCTCGTCGGCGAGCGCGGCGAGCCGGTCGAGCTCGCCGGAGGCCGCCAGCAGCTGTGCCTCGAGGTCGTCGACCGGCAGGTTGCCCGAGCGCTCGCCGAGCAGGGCCAACGAGCCGGTGAGCTCGCGCACCCGCTGCTCGTGGGCGTGCTCGGCGGCCTTGGCGTCGTCGAGCGCCTTGAGGGCCGCGGACTCGTCGGTCGACGTCGGGGCGCCGGTGCGGGACTCCGCCTTGTGGGGGTGCTCGGCCGAGCCGCACACGGGGCAGCAGGCGCCGACGGCCAGCGCCCCCGCGAGCTCGGCGGCCATGCCGTCGATCCGCGCCTCGCGCAGGTCGAGCCAGTGCTCGCGGCGGGCCTGGGACTCGACCACGGCCGCGGCGAGCTCGACCCGGGCCGCCTCCAGGGCCACGGTCAGCGCGGGGACCTCGCGGGCCGCCCCCAGGCGGGTGCGCAGGTCGTCGACCAGGGCCGACTGGGCGCCCAGCCGGGCGGCCGCGGCGTCCGCGGTGGCGAGCGCCTCGTGCACCCGCGTCAGCAGCGCCGGCAGCGCCGCGTGTGCCCGCACCGTCTCGGTCGTGCGGCCGGCGAGGTCGTCGAGCCGCGCCTCGTGATCGGCGACCTGGGTGCGCACGCGGTGCAACCGCGCCTCGTGGGGCAGTGCCTCACGGACCGCGTCGGCCGCGGCCGACGCGGCGGCGACGGCGTCGTCGAGCCCCTCCCCGTCGGGTACGACGAGCAGCGCGCACGCCCGGTCGGACGCGTCCCGCGCCTCCTCGGCCGCCCGCTGCGCCCGCTGGTCGGCGAGGTCGCTCGCGCGGTGCAGGGGAGCCAGGCCCGCCGCCCGCCGGGCGGCCTCGAGCACGGCCAGGTCGGCGGCGTGCCCGGGCGCCTCGACCAGCAGCGCGAACTGCTCGCGCAGCGCGGCGTCGAGGCGCCGGCGGCGCTCGAGCGCGGTGCGGCCGTCGTCGAGCGCCGTGCGCGCCGCCTGCTCGGCCGCGACGGCCGACGCGACGGTGGTCTCGGCACGGGACGCCTCGGCGGCCGACCCCCGCGCGCGACCGGTGGCCCAGGCCGCCAGCGTGCCGTCGTCGGCCGGGGCGGTGAGGTCGCGGACGTCCCACGACGCGGGCAACGGCTCCTCGGTGCACTCGCTGACCCGGCTGACGAGGTCGGCGACGCCCCGCTGGGCGTCCTCCGACCGGCGCCGCAGCTCGGTGCGGTGGTCGCGCAGCCAGCGCTCGACGTCGGCGAAGCGACGGGTCCGGAAGAGCTGCTCGAGGAGCTTGTGCCGCTCCTCTGAGCGGGCGCGCAGGAAGGCCTGGAAGCGCCCCTGCGGCAACAGCGCCACCTGGCAGAACTGCGCGAGGTTCATGCCGAGCAGGCCGGAGACGAGGTGGCCGGTCTCGTCGAGCCGCGTCGACAGCAACGACCAGGTGCCGGCGCGCCGCTCGGCGAGCGTCACCGCGGCCTGGTCGGTGGTGGTGCCGTCACCGCGCTTCTTCGGACGCTCCCAGGCGGGGGAGCGGACGATGCGGAAGCGGCGTCCGGCCACCGTGAGCTCGAGGCGCACCTCGGGGCGCACGCCCGGCGCGGCGTGGTCGGAGCGCAGCCGCTTCGCGACCTGCCGGTCGCCGGGGACCTCGCCGTACAGCGCGAAGCACACGGCGTCGAGCACGCTGGTCTTGCCGGCGCCCGTGGCACCCGTGAGCAGGAAGAGCCCGCCCTCGGACAGGGCGTCGAAGTCCACCCGCACGGTGCCACCGAACGGGCCGAACGCGGTCGCCTCGAGCTCGTGCAGCCTCACGGCCCGCCCTCCTGCACCGACGACAGGAGGGTGTCGACGTCGCGGTCGTCGCAGCACGCCTCGACCGCGTCACGCAGCAACCGCGACTCGGCCGGGGTGGCCGGCGTGCCCCGCAGGTCGGCGACGAAGTCGCGGGCGATCGTGTGGTCGTCGCGGGCGCGGTCGCGGACGGCCGGGATGGCGGGGCCCGGCGGACGGGCGGGCTCGAAGGCGAGCACCAGGGCGTGGGGGAACCGGCGCCGCAGCCGCTCCATCGCCTGGAGTGGGCGGGCGTCGTCGGTGAGGGTCGCCTGCACCCACGACTGCTCGTGGACGGCGAGACCGGGGTCGCGCAGGAGGGTGTCGAGGTCGCCGCGCAGGCGGGCCAGCGGCCGCGGCACCGGGGCCTCGACGAACTCGGCCCGGGCGAAGCCGCCGGCGTCGAGCTCGACCAGCCACGACCCCTTCACCTGGTCGGCCTCGGAGAAGGAGTAGGCGATCGGCGACCCGCTGTAGCGGACGCGCTCGGTCAGGGTGTGCCGCCCGTGCAGGTGACCGAGCGCGGCGTAGTCGACGCCCTCGAACACCACGGTGGGCACCATCGAGACGCCGCCGACGCGGATGTCGCGCTCGGAGTCGCTCGTCGGGGCCCCGCCGACGAAGGCGTGCGCCAGCACCACCTTGCGCAGCGAGCGGGTGCGGCGGCGGGCGATGTCGAAGTGGATGCGGGCCATCGCCTCGCGCAGGGCGGCCTCGTGGGAGCGGGCCGGGAGCGACCACGGCTCGCGCAGGTGGTCGGGGTCGAGGTAGGGGATGCCGTAGACCGCCACGGCGCCGTGCTCGTCGTCGAGCAGCACCGGCGTGCCGACCCCGGCCGCGTCGGTGCGGAAGTGGATCCCGGCCGCGTCGATCAGCCGCGAGCCGAAGCCGAGGCGCTGGGCGGAGTCGTGGTTGCCGCTCGTGACCACGACGCGGGCCCGTGAGGCGGCGAGCCGGGCGAAGGTCTCGTCGGCGAGCTGGACCGCGTCGACCGGCGGCAGGGCACGGTCGTAGACGTCGCCGGAGACCACGACGAGGTCGACCCGCTCGCTCTCGACCACCGCGAGCAGGTGGTCGAGGTGGTCGGCCTGGTGCCCGAGCATGCCCTCCCGGTGGAAGGACCGGCCCAGGTGCCAGTCGGAGGTGTGGAGGAGCCGCACGGCACGACGGTACGAGCCCGCGCCGACACCCTCCGACCACCACGCCGCACGGGTGGCGAAGTGCCGGAATCTTGACGAAAGCCGACGCCCCGCGGACCGGGCGTGGAAGGCGGTCCGCGGGGCGTCGGGTGCTGTCAGTCCGGCTGCCGGGCCGGCCGCCGGGTGGGCTGGCTCAGCCCCGGGGGGCCAGGCCGAACTGCACCGAGCCGCTGCCCTGGTCGACGGTGGCGTCGAGCACCTTGTCGTCGAGCTCGAGGGCGGCGGCCTGGTCGAGGTAGACGGTCGCGCCGCCCTGCTCGAGCACCTGGTCGCCGGGCTCGGGGTCGGCCACGGGCGTGACCTCGAAGGCGGGCTGCCCGTCCACCTCCCCGGTGGCGATCCGCAGCCCGGAGGCCTGCGGGATCTGCTGGGCGATGTCGCTGATGAGCGTGCTGGCGTTGTCGGTCAGGGTGAGCATGGGCTCGCTTCCGATCGCGGTCAGGACCCCTCCACCGTGACAAGTCGGGGCCGCAGACTCAAGTCGCGTCGCCCCCGGAGGCGTAGCGGACGGTGCGTCCGGGCCCGGTGAAGCCGTAGAGCGCGAGGCCGCTGCGGCGGGCCAGGTCGGCCGACAGGCTGGTCGGCGCGCCCACGGCGACCAGGGCGCCGACCCCGGCGGCCGCCGCCTTCTGCACGAGCTCGAAGCCGGCGCGTCCGCTCACCACCAGGCAGGCGGCCGCGGGGGAGTCGCCAGCGAGCACGCGGGCCCCGGTGACCTTGTCGACGGCGTTGTGCCGCCCCACGTCCTCGCGGACGACGAGCACCTCGCCGTCCGCGGTGAACAGGCCGGCCGCGTGCACGCCGCCGGTGCGGTCGAAGACCGGCTGCCGCTCGCGCAGCGTGTCGGGCAGCCGTCGTACGACGTCCGGCGCGGGCAGCGCGCCGGTCCAGCGCGCCGCAGCCACGACGGCCAGCGCCTCGTCGAGGCTGTCCTTGCCGCAGACCCCGCAGGCCGAGCTGCCGGCCGACTGCGCGGTGTGCCGGTGGCCGGGGTCGCGCGCGGGTGGCTTGTCGAGCGTGACGGTGACGACGTTGAACTCCTGCTCGGGCGTCAGGTCGCGGTCGGTGCAGTAGACGACGGTGTGGAGGTCCTCCGGGGCGGCGAGCCCCTCGTGCACGACCCAGCCGGCGGCGAGCTCGAAGTCGTGCCCGGGGGTGCGCATGGTGACCCACACACGCCGCGCGGGGACGCCCGGCCACGCCAGCCGCACCTCCAGCGGCTCCTCGGTCGCCAGCCGGTCCTCGTGGTGCCGGTCGTCGACGTCGGCGCGCAGCTCGTCGACGCGCACCCGGACCGTCGGCCCGGGACGGCGCGGGCGGGTGCTCACGACCCCCCGAAGGCGCGCTTGACGGCCAGCCGCCGCTCGAGCTCGTCGGCCTGGTCGACCAGCCGGCGCCGGATCGAGCGCTCGAGGCCCTCGTCGCCCGCCAGGGCCCGGGCGCGCTCGACGGTCGCAGGCGTGACCGACGTGAGCGGGAAGAAGTCGCCCGCCGCGTCGGCCAGCACCCAGCCAGACCGGACCTCGACGGTGCCGGGCAGGTCGGCGAAGTAGCGGTCGACGTACGGCGCGAGCACGTCGTCCTGGCCGACCCGCCACATGCCGAGCCCGCAGGCCTCGAGCTCGTAGTTGGGCACGTCGACCTCGCCGGTGAACCGCTGCCACGCCCAGGCCTTGGCCGCCGCGTCGGGCAGCGAGGCGCGGGCGCGGGCGTGCTCGACGCTCGAGCGCGCGTTGGGGTCGGCGGCGAGGGCGGCGTCGAGCTCCGCCTCGTCGGTCTCGCCGAGCACGGCGAGCTGCACGAGGACCCGCCACCGCAGGTCGACGTCGAGCTCGATCCCGTCGGGGAGGTCACGGCCCTCGAGCCACGACCGCAGCAGGGCAGCGTCGGTGCAGGAGCTGACGGCGCCCTGGTAGGCGGCGAGCTGGAGCGTGCTGCCCGGCTCGCAGCCCTCCAACTTGGCCACGGTGGCCCGGTGCACGCGGTGGAGCGAGCCGACCGGGTCGACGCTGAGCGCGGCGACCTTGCCGGTCAGCCAGGGGAGCGTGAAGAAGAGCGCGTCGTCGGAGTCCTCCACCGGCAGCGCCGCCTCGAGCACGTCGAGCACGGCCTCCGGGGCGATCGCGGCGTTGTGGAAGGCGCTGCGGACGTTGTTCCACACCCCCGCGCGCAGCAGGGTGTCGTGGGTGTCGGGCAGCAGGCGGGGGAGCAGCCGCACGGTCTCCTCGTCGGGCTGGACCAGCGCCCAGGAGTCCTCGTAGGGGTCGAGCACCACCGCGGTGCCCGCGTCCACGGCGTACGGAGTCTCGGGGCCGCTGACGGTCAGCCGGTCCACCGTCCAGCCGTCGCCACCCGGCCGCGCCGAGGCGACCCGGATGGCGTGCGAGCGGTCGGCGGGGTGGTCGGCCGGCGGGGTGCGCCGCACGACGCCTGCCCCGCGGTCGAGCACGACCGCGTCGGGCCCGGCGGTGCGCAACCAGCTGCTCGTGAACGACGACAGGTCGCCCGCGCCGGCCTGCTCCCAGCTCGCGAACAGGTCGTGCATGGTGGCGTTGCCGAAGCGGTGCCGCGTGAAGTGGTCGATGGCGCCGGCGAAGAAGACCTCGTCGCCGAGCGTCGCGTTGAGCTGCTTGAGGACGCTCGACCCCTTGGCGTAGGAGATGCCGTCGAAGTCCTGCAGCGCGCTGCTGGCGTCGGCGGCGCCGTTGCCGGCGACCGGGTGGGTGCTGGGGCGCTGGTCGGCGATCAGCCCCCACTGCCGGCGGGCGTAGGCGTTGTGGGTCCAGGCGTCGCCGAACTCGGTGACGTCGGCGGTGACCCGGTTGCCCATGTACTCGGCGAACGACTCGTTGAGCCACAGGTCGTCCCACCACCGCGGGGTCACGATGTTGCCGAACCACTGGTGCGCCATCTCGTGGGCCACCGTCGTCGCGCGCTGGATCCGCACGCCGCGGGTCACCTTGCTCGAGAAGACCAGCGGGTCGCGGAACGTGACGCAGCCGGGGTTCTCCATCGCGCCCGCGTTGAACTCCGGCACGAACGCCTGGTGGTAGTTCCCGAACGGGTAGCGGATGCCGAACAGCCGGTGGAACTCGTCGAAGCACTGCCGCGTCATCGTGAACAGCTCGTCGGCGTCGGCGTCGAGGTCCCCGGCGATGCTCCGGCGCGCCGAGAGCCCGAGCGGGATGCCGTCGTGCTCGTCGCGGACCACGTGGTAGGGCCCGGCGACCAGGGTGACGAAGTAGGTCGAGAGCGGCGGCGTCTCGTCGAGCTCCCAGACCCCCGGCTCGACCTGGCGCCCGGGGGCGTTGCCGATCACCACCCAGTCGCGCGGCGCGCGGACGTGGAGGGTGTACGGCGCCTTGAGGTCGGGCTGGTCGAAGCAGGCGAAGATGCTGGGCGCGGCGTCCATGAAGCTCATGCCGTAGACGTAGTGCTCCCCGTCGGCCGGGTCGACGCTGCGGTGCAGGCCCTCCCCGTCGTTGCGGAACGCCATCGTCGCGTCGACGACCAGCACGTGCCGCCCGGGCGTCGTCGAGAGCGGCAGCCGCCCGCGGTCGAGGGTGTCGGCGTCGAGGACCCGGTCGTCGAGCCGGACCTCGTGCACCTGGCGCGGCTTGAGGTCGAGGAAGGTGTCGCCGCCGCGCGACTCGAAGGTGATCGTGGTGACCGAGCGGAAGGTCTGGTCGTCCGAGGCGAGGTCGAGGTCCACGTCGTACCGCTCGACCGTGAGGAGGTCGTGGCGGGCGATGGCCTCGGTCTGCTGCAGGCTCCGGGAGGGATTCGTCACGCGCCAACACTAGGACCACGAAGGCGACGGCGGGGAGGGTCACCCGCTGACGCCGACCGCCGCCTCGCGCCGGGCGTCGCCGGCGGCCTGCAGCGAGCCGTCGGCGCGGCGGAGCGCGGCACCGACGCCGCCGAAGTACATGTGGGGCTCCGGGTACTCGTGGCCGGGCAGCCCGCTCGCGACGACAGCCGCCGCGAGGTCGGGGTCGCGCTCGTGCTCGACGAGGTAGGTCGCCGCCGCGTCGCCGGCGTGCCCGACGTCGGCCGGCACCCGGCGCACGTGCAGCCGTGGCCGGTCGATCGCCTGCTGGAGGTCGGCGCCGTGGAGGCAGCCCTGGCCGAGCACCAGCATCAGCGCGGTGGTGATCCGGTCGGCGCCGGGGGAGCCGACGGCCAGCGCCCGGCCGTCGGTGGCGCGTGCGGTGGTGGGCGCCATGTTGGAGGCCAGCCGCGTGCCGGGCGGGAGCGCGTGCAGGCCGTGCCGGTTGAGCTCGACCTCGCCGAGGCAGTTGTTGAGCAGGATGCCGGTGTCCGGGATGCACAGCCCGGCGCCGTACCCGCTGCTCATGGTGAGCGCGCAGGCGTTGCCGTCGTCGTCGACCGCGGAGACGTGTGCCGTCGAGGGGGACCCCGTCAGGGCCGCCAGCCCGCGGGCGTCGACGGCGTCGAGCAGCGCCTGGCCGTCGGCCTCGAGGTCGTGGGAGAGGTCGTGCACGTCGGCGCGGTAGGCGAGCACGACCCGCTGCACCTCGAGCGCGTCGCCCCACGTCCAGTTCCCGCGGCGGGCCAGCTCGCCGAGCATGACCGCCAGCAGCGGTCCGCCGACCGCGGGCGGCGGGTTGCTGGCCACCTCCCAGTCGCCGACGTGGGTACGGTGCGCGGGGCGCACGACGGCCCGGTACGCCGCGAGGTCGTCCCCGGTGACCAGGCCGCCGCCGGCCGCCATCTGGGCCGCGAGCGCGCGGCCGACGGCCCCGGTCGTGAACAGCGACGGCCCCTCGCGGCCGAGCTGGTCGAGCACGTCGGCCAGCGCCGGGTTGCGCACGACCTCGCCCCCGGCGGCCAGGCGGCCGTCGGGGTGGGTGATCAGCGCGTGGGTCTCGGGGTCCCCGGCCATCAGGGAGTCGGCGACGATGGCCAGGAAGCGCGCGGCCGCTCCACTCATCGGGTAGCCGTCGCGGGCGGCGTGCACGGCCGGGGCCACCAGACGCTCCCACGGCAACCGGGCCCACCGCTCGTGGGCCTCGCCGAGCGCAGGGACGATGCCGGGCGTGGCCACCGAGCCGTGGCCGGCGTGCATGATCACCCCGCCGCCGTACGACGTGGCGACCTCGCGCACCCCGTGCCCGAACCGCTCCGCGGGAAGCCCCCGACCCGGCATCTCCACGTTCCCGTCGACCACCTCGGGCGCGCCGCCCGCCGGCCAGACGGAGACGAAGCAGCCGCCGCCGAGGCTGACCATCCCCGGCTCGGTGGCCAGGGCGACGAAGCCGGCGGCGAGCGCCGCGTCGACGGCGTTGCCGCCCTCCGCCGCCACCGCGAGCCCGGCCTCGAGCGCCTGCCTGCCGGTGGCCGCGACAGCCACCCGACCCGTGGGGACGGCTCCTGAAGACACGATCTGAGGTCCTTTGGCCGTGTTGGTCTCGCGTGGACGTGATCGACACTAGTGTGCGGCTGCCCCGGGCAGCCGATGTGACCAAGGCAACCATCTGGTCCCCGTCGACGTCCTAGGAGCAGCAACGGGGGCGTGTACACGGTGTCACGCCCGTCTCGGAGAGGGAGTGACCATGTACAACAACGCCCGACGGCGGGGCCGCATCGCGGCCGCGCTCGTCGCCTCAGCGGCGCTCGTCGGCACCGCCGCGACCGTCACCGCACCACCCGCGGTGTCCGCCGCACCCGCGGAGGACTGCATCCCCGCAGCCCCCGTCTCCGGGATCGCCAAGGGCGACCTCGTCAACGGCCTCACCGTCTCCTCGGGGGTCGACCCCGCCCCGTTCAGCGGCGAGATCCTGGGCGTCATCAAGGACGGCATCGCACCCGGCCTCGACATGGTGATGGCCGACCTCGACTCGCCCGCCATCCAGGACGCCGGCGGCATCTGGGCCGGCATGTCCGGATCGCCGGTGTACGACGAGAACGGTGACCTGATCGGCGCCGTCGCCTACGGCCTCTCGTGGGGGCCGTCGTCCGTCGCCGGCATCACGCCGTTCGAGAAGATGGACGACTACCTGCCGGCCAGCGGGTTCGCCCGCAAGGTCGAGCTCAGCGCCGCGCAGGCCAAGACCGTCGCGGCTGCCGCCGGCACCAGTGCCGACAAGGCCATGACGTTCAAGCAGCTGCGCATCCCGCGCAGCATGGTCGGCCTCTCCCAGCAGCGGATCGCCTCGCTGAAGCACGGCGCCGCCTACACGAAGTTCCAGGAGAACAAGTACCTGGTGAAGAAGCTGTCGAGCTCCGGCGGCGGCATCGCAGCGGCCGACTCGGCCCCGGAGGACATCATCGCCGGTGGCAACCTGGCCGCGACGGCGTCGTTCGGCGACATCACCTTCGGCGGCGTCGGCACCGCGACCAGCGTCTGCAACAACGGCGTCGTCGCCTTCGGCCACCCGTTCGACTTCCTGGGCGACACCACGCTGACCCTCCACCCCGCCGACGCGCTCTACATCCAGCCCGAGTCGCTGGGCTCGCCGTTCAAGGTGGCCAACCTCGGCGACCCGGCCGGCACCATCGACGGTGACCACCTCGCCGGCATCAGCGGCTCCTTCGGCGCGCTGCCCGACTACGCGACGGTCAGCTCGCACGTGTCCTACCAGGGCCGTGAGCGCACGGGCAGCAGCGAGGTCTCGATCCCCGACGCGAACGCGTCGGTGACCTTCTACGAGCAGCTGGCGAACCACGACAGCGTGCTCGACGCGATCGTCGAGGGCTCCTCGGACGTCTCGTGGACCGTGACGGGTGACAACAACGGCACGCCGTTCGAGATCTCCTCGTCCGACGTCTACACCTCCACCTACGACATCGCCTACGAGTCCGTGTGGGAGCTGGCCGACCTGGTCTGGGTCCTCAGCGACTTCCCCGGCGTGACCATCGAGGACGTGACCGCCGACTCGGCCGTCAACGACAACCTCGACACGCTGCGGGTCGTGGGGCTCCAGCAGAAGGTCGGCGGCGAGCTCGTCGACATCAACCGCCGCCACCCGGCCGTGGTGCAGAACGGCGGCACGCTCAGGGTCGTCGCGATGCTGAAGGACTCGGTGACGGGCGACCTCAGCTCCACGCCGCTGTCCTTCGCCGTCCCGGAGAAGGCCCGCCGCCACGGCTACCTCTACGTCGAGGGCGGCGACTGGGACTACACCCCGGTCTGGCGCGCGGACAACCTCGACCAGCTGCAGAAGGTGCTCGCCAAGTCCGTGGCGAACGACGAGGTCGTCGGCACGCTGAGCACCTACAGCCGTCGCAGCTCGACGCACACCCGGGCGACCTCGGAGCCGACCGGCCTGGTCGTCCAGGGCCGCGCCCGGGCGGAGGTGAAGATCAAGTGACACCCCCCGGTGCCCGGCACCGGTGATCAGCAGGACCCGACGGCCCGGGAGCACCCGCTCCCGGGCCGTCGGGCTGTCTGGCAGTCTTCGGACCATGGGCGACGACAGGCGCAGCATCGAGCTCGAGCGGCTCCCGGGCGGCGGCTTCCGCGCCACCAACGTGCGGGGAGGGACGCTGACCCTCGGGACCGGCGACCGTGACGAGTTCTCCCCGGTCGAGCTGCTGCTGGTCGCGATCGCGGGCTGCAGCGCGGTGACGGTGGACGCGATCACCGCGCGCCACGCGGTGCCGACCCGCTTCGAGATGGAGATGAGCGGCCGCAAGGTCCGCGACGACCAGGGCCAGCGGCTCGTCGACCTGCTGCTCGAGCTCGTCGCCGAGTTCCCCGAGGGGGAGGACGGCGACCGGGCGCGCGAGCGGCTGCCGCAGGCCATCCGCCGGACCCACGAGCAGGTCTGCACCGTGAGCCGCACCGTCCAGCTCGGGACCCCGATCGAGTTCGTCGAGGCCTGATGGTCGCCGCGACCCCGGAGCCGCCGGCCTGGGCGCGCCTGCCGCGGCAGGACGGCCGCGTCGTCGTGGTGACCGGGGCGTCGGGCGGCCTGGGACTGGCCACGGCGGAGCTGCTGGTCGCGCTCGGTGCGCACGTCGTCCTGGCCGTCCGCGACCCGGCCCGCGGCCAGGCGGCGGTGCGGGGCTTCCGGCCGGGGCTGCGCGGCACCACGGAGGTCCGCAGGCTCGACGTCGCCGACCTCTCGTCCGTGCGCGCGTTCGCTGCCGCCACCGGGGCGGTGGACGTGCTCGTCGCCAACGCCGGGGTGATGGCGGTGCCGTTCGCGCGGTCGGTCGACGGCCACGAGCTGCAGCTGGCGACCAACCACCTCGGTCACTTCGCCCTGGCCCTCCTCCTGCTGCCCCGGCTCGGCGACCGCGTGGTCGTGGTGTCGTCGTCCGCGCACCGGCGGGCACGGCTCGACCTCGACGACCTGGACTGGCAGCGGCGCGGCTACCGCCCCACGGCGGCCTACGCGACGTCCAAGCTGGCCAACCTGCTCTTCCTCGCCGAGCTCCAGCGCCGGCTCACGGTCGCGGGCTCGCGGCTGCGGGCGACGGGCGCCCACCCCGGCTCGACGGCCACGGGCATCACCGGACACACCGGCAGCGGCGTGCTGACCCGGGTCGGCGCGCTCGGGCACCGTCTGACCGGCATGCCGCCGTGGCGCGGGGCGCTGACCACGGTGCACGCCGCCGTCCTCGACCTGCCGGGCAACACCTACCTCGGACCCTCCGGGCGGCTGCTCGGCATGCACGGCTGGCCGGTGCCGGTCGGCCGCAGCGCGGCCGCCGGCGACCCCGACCTGGCCAAGGCCCTGTGGGCGTGCTCCGAGGAGCTGACCGGCGTGACCTGGCCGCTCTGACGCGACCGGCCCGGGTGTCCGTCGGGTCAGCCGACCGTGACCGACTGGATCTCGACCTTCTCCTTCGGCGGGCCGTCGGGGCCGCCCGACTGCGTCCCCTGCTTCGCGACCTCCTGGACGGTCTTCAGCGAGGCGGGGTCGACCTTGCCGAACACGGCGTACGACGGCGGCAGCTCGGTGTCGTCGTAGACGATGAAGAACTGCGACCCGTTGGTGTCGGGCCCGGCGTTGGCCATGGCGAGGGTGCCGGCCGGGTACTTCTCGGAGCCGCTCAGCTCGTCGGGGAAGGAGTAGCCCGGGCCTCCCATGCCGGTGCCGGTCGGGTCTCCGCACTGCAGCACGTAGATGCCCTGGGTGGTGAGCCGGTGGCACGACGTGTCGTCGAAGTAGCCCTGCTCGGCCAGGGAGACGAACGAACCGACCGTGCACGGGGTGCTGTCGGCGTCGAGGTCGGCGGTGATGTCCCCGACGCTGGTGGACATGGTGACGGTGACGTCACCCGAGACCGTGGCCTGCGCGGGCGGGGGCGAGACCTCCTTGGCGGCCCCGGCGGGGTCGTTCGGGTAGCTGCAGCTGGCGCCGCCGGAGCCCTGGCTCGACGCGGACGAGGCCGCGGAGCCCCCGTCGGTGGACGCCTCGGTGGCGACCCCGGAGTCTCCGTCGCCGGAGCATCCGGCGAGCAGTCCGAGGCCGAGCAGGAGCGCGGTGGTCGTCACGGCGCGCGAGAGGGCGCGGTAGTGGGGGCGGGTCGACATGCGCCACAGGGTAGGGGCCGTTCCTGAGCACCTCCTTGCAGGGTCTCAGGCTGCGTTCAGCCCCCGGGCCCGCGTGCCAGCACCGGCCAGGGCTCGAGCTCGCCGTCGCCGTGGTCGGCCCACACCCGGTCGACGAGGTTGACCGCCGCGCAGACGTGGTTGGGCACGACGTCGACCCGCGACCCCGGTGGCGGCAGGTCGTCCGCGCCCCAGTCGAGGACGGCATGGTGCTCCGAGAGCAGCACCACCCGGGCGTCGGGCCGGCCGGCGACGCGGCCCCAGCCGGTCGTCCACGGCGGCCGGTCGGCGCCGAGCGCCTTGCTGCCGGCGTCGAGGACGACGCGGCCACCGGCCAGGCTGACCACCGTGCCGCGGCAGGTGAGGGCGACGTCGTCGGGCCGGTGGGCGTCGAGCTCCCACTGCTGGGCGTCGCCGAAGACGTAGACACCCGGCCGCAGCTCGGTCAGCGGGCCGGGGTCGGCCAGGGAGTCGGCGAGGGAGGGCGTCGACCCGCCGCTGACCACCCCGGACTCGATGCCGGCCGCGGCCAACGACCTCGCCGCCGTGGCCAGGGCCGTGGCCTCGTCGCGGGCGGGGGCGGGGCCGAGCCCGGGGCCGTAGGAGTGACCCGGGAAGGTGAAGACACCGCGGACGCCCAGGCCGCACCCCACCGCTGCGGCGGCGAGGGCGCCGGCGGCCTCGGGGGTCACCCCGGTGCGGTGGTGACCGCTGTCGACCTCGACCAGCACGTCGACGTCGCTGCCGCAGTGCCGGGCCAGGGCCGCCGCACCCTCGACGGAGTCGGCGCCGACGACCACCCGCGCGCGGTCGAGCAGCGCGCGCAGCCGCGCACCCGTGGTGGCATCCGTCCAGAGCGGGTAGGCGACGAACACGTCGTCGACGCCGGCGGCCACGAACGCCTCGGCCTCGGCGACCGTGGCCACGGTGATGCCGGTGGCCCCGGCCGCCAGCTGCATCCGGGCGACCTCGGCGCTCTTGTGGGTCTTCGCGTGCGGCCGGAGCGCGACGCCGGCCGCACGCGCCTGCTCCGCGACGCGTCGTACGTTGCGCTGCAGGCGGGCGACGTCGACCCGGTGGTACGGCGTGGCGGGCTCGGGGGTGGCGGGCACGCCCACACCGTACGACCGGCGTCAGACGTCCGGGGGCGTCGCCTCGTGACCGGGCACGCCGCGGGTGCGGCGGTCCTCCTTCATCTCGGCCTCGTAGAGGTGCCGCCGGCCGTCGACCAGGCGTTCGCGGGCCTCGGCCTCGAGGCGCCGGAAGGTCGCGTAGTAGCCGTCGTCGTACTCCTCGACGACCTGGAAGGTCCAGCGGCCCTGCAGCACGTTGCGTCCCACGAGCTCGCGGTCGACGAGGTCGGCCAGCTCGGTGTGGCCGGCCTCGCGCAGCTGGTCGACGGCCTTGCCCAGGGTGAGGTCGGCGGTGCCGCTGAGCCGGTGGAAGGTGTAGAGGTGGCCGCGCGCCACCTCGATGGCCTCGAGGGCCTCGGAGAAGGACCCGAGGGCCTCCACGGTGGCGTCGTCGACACCCGCGGGGCGGCGGTGGTCGGGATCGGGCCGGTCGTCGGTGGGCCGGTCGCTCATCGGCACCTCAGCCCAGGGCCTCGGCCACGCTGACGCGTCCGTGCTCGTCCTGGATGGCGTCGGCGAGCCGCGCCACCTCGTCGTCGGAGACGGTCAGCCCGGCCTCGGCGATGCCGGCGCGGAGCTCGGCGGCGACAGTGCCCTCGGGGGCGCCGCCCTGCCAGGCGCCGACGCGGTCCACCACGGCCTGGAGGGTGGTGAGGCGGTCGTCGTGGCTCTGCTGGTCGTCGGTGGTGTCGCTCATGCCGGGGAGGTACCCGCGGACGGTGTGCGCACGCCGGGGGGCTGGGTCACGTCGGGCTCCTGCTCGAGGAGCGGGAGGTCGAGGCGCAGCTCGGTCGCGTCGCCCTCGCCGGTAAGGACGTCGACGGCGCCACCGTGCGACTCGACGACGGCCCTCACGATGCCCAGGCCGACGCGACTGCCGTCAGCGCCGCGCTCCAGCGGCCCGGCACCGGAGAAGAAGTGCTCGAACGCCAGGGCCGCCTGGTCGGGGGAGAGGCTCAGGCCGTGCCCGACCACCGAGACGCTGGCGCGTCGACCGTCGTGACGGGTGATCACCCGGACCTGCCCGTCCGCGGGCGACCACGCCACGACGGCCGACACCAATCTGTCCAGCGCCCGCCCGAGCGCGGCCGCGTCCGCGAGCACGGGGCAGGGGAGGACGTCGACCACGAGGCGGACGCGGGCCGTGTCGGCCGCGTCCTGGTGGTGACGCGCGGCCTCGTGAGCGAGGCTCCCCAGGTCGAGCGGTTCGAGGTCGGTCCGGGTCATGCCGGCGTTGAGCTCGGCGACCTCGAAGAGCTCCTCGATCAGGTCGGTGACCTGCGTCGCCCGGGTCTCGATCACGCGCAGCGCCCGCTCCTGGTCGGGAGTGAGGTCGGGAGACCTCAGCAGGTGTCGCGCGTACCCCAGCACCGAGGTGAGCGGCGTGCGGAGCTCGTGGCCCGCCACGGAGATGAACTCGTCGCGCATCCGGGCCACGTCCTGCAGCTCCTCGACCTTCTCGCGCTCGAGGGTGAGCAGCGCCTCGCGCTGGTCGGCCAGCGCCCGGCGCTCGGAGACGTCGGTGGTGAGACCGTCGAAGAACAGCCGGTCGCCCTCACGCCGGGGCACGCCGCGCGCCCACACCCAGCGGGTCACCCCGTCCAGGCCGATCAGGCGCAGCTCCACCTCCGCCGCCTCGCCCCGCACCACGCTGGCCTCGAAGCGTTCACGCGCCTCCCGGTCGTCGGGGTGCACGAAGTCCGCGAGCGCCGCGACGGGGTCGGTGCCGGACGGCAGCTCGCCGCCGACGAGCAGACGGGCGTTCGCCGTCGCGTACTGCACGGCCACGCGCCCGCCGGGGAGCACCTCGACGGTCCAGAACAGGTCGTGCACCTGGCCGATCGCACGCTCGAACCGGGCCTGCTCCTCCTCGAGGCTGCGGCTCAGCGACTCGGCGCGGGCCCAGGCCTCGTCGCGGCCCTCCACCAGGCCGTCGTTGAGTCGCTGCAGGTCGTCGCGCGCCGCCCCGGTAGCCCGGCTCTCCTCGTCGAGCCGCTTGCCGAAGCGGTAGGTCGCGGCGAGGACCAGCGCGGCGAAGCCGGACAGCACCAGGGCGATGCCCGAGCGCTCGTCGACCAGGTCCGCCTCGACCAGCGAGATCCGGAGCCAGCCGAGCGCGGGCAGGACGAGCAGCGTGAAGACGGCGTAGCGGCGCATCAGCTGGGCGCCGGGCCCCGGGTCGGTGACCGTCCAGGGCACCACGCCGCCCGGGACCAGGCACAGGTGGGCCAGGGCGAGGGCGGTGAGCAGGGCCGCGGACGGCACCGCGGTCTGCGACCACGTCGGCACGTCGTACGACTGGCCCGCCGCGAGCAGGTGACCGAGGAGCGCCACGGCGCCGACGAGCAGGGCCGGGACCGCCGCCACCTCGGCCGCGCGCCACCGCCGTACGCCGAGCAGCAGCTGCGACGCGGCGAGGGACAGCAGCCCGACGCCCGTGGTGACGGCCATCCGCCCGGGCGGCAGGGGACCGCCGCTGGTGTCGGTCACCAGCAGCTCGTCGATGCCGAGGTCGAGGTCGAGGAGGTACTGCGCCAGCGTCAGCACGACCAGCACCACCACGGCCCCGGCCAGCGTGGCGCGGACGGCGCGCCGGTGGACCATCAGGCCGGCCGCGAGCGCGATCAGCGCGAGGGCCGTGTTGAGCTTGGCGGCCGTACCGGCGGAGGAGCCCGTGGTGAGCAGGACGTTGCCGGCGGCCCAGCCGGCCACGACCAGCCCCGCCCCCAGCGCGGTCAGGCCCGCGAGCGTCGCGGACAGACGGGGCAACGTGGCTCCCACGCGCTCAGGATAGGGAGCCCGGGCCCCGCCGGGCGACGGATCCGCCCGGTCTGCACCGCATCTGCACACCCGGTCCAGCCGGTCCGCGTCCGGACGGGTCGCGGCGCATTCCGGCGAGCGTCCACGGAGGGCGGCCAGGGTCGCCTAGGCTTCCGGCGTGAGGTCCTTCGTCGTGCGCGCAGCCGCGCTCGCCCTGCTCGTGGGCGGGTCCCTGGCAGGAGCACCGACGGCGACCGCGCGCACCGAGGTCGACCTCTCGTGGGACGCTCCCGGCTACGAGGTGTGGCGGCACAGCGGGCGCCTCGACGACCTCGCCGGCCTGCCGAAGGCGCCCCGCACCTACCTGCGGACCCGGCTCGACGAGATCTGGACCGCCGCGGGCAGCCGCACGGCGTGCGAGCACTCCGCGACGGTGGTCGTCCGGCGCTACGCGGCCCGGGGGTACATCCTGGTCTCGCGCGAGGGGATGACGGCGCACGGGGGCGACCCGGCGCGCTGCACGCGCACCAGCCACCGCGCGATCTACGCCGACTGGTCCGGCGCCTGGCGGCGGATCCTGGTCACGGGCGTGGGGGAGGACTTCGCCTGCGGCGAGCTCGCCGCGCACGACGTGCCCGGGACGATCGGAGGCGCCACCTGCCTCGACGGCCGCCTGAAGACCGCCCCCTACGACCCGCCGCTGCTGCACACCCGGCCCAGGGCCGTGGTCCGGCGCCTCACCGCGGAGGTGAACGCCGCGCGCTGGGACGACGCCCTGAACTGGGCCGGTCCCGACGCCATCGCGTCGTTGCAGACCTGGCAGGAGCAGGGCTACGTCTACGGCGGCATCTTCGAGGGCTGCGACAAGCTCGTCGAGGGCTCCTTCTACAAGTGCTCGGTCCGGGTGCGCGACGCCGACGGCAACCGCGTCGGCAGCGCCTTCCTCACCGTCCGCCCGCCCGACGACCTCCGCGTCACCCACGCCGCCGTCGCCATCCTCGGCTGACCGCCGTCGGTCGGCCGGTCAATTGCGGTTGGTGACCAAACGACGGTTCCCACCGCCCTTTCCGTGCGGTTGGTGACCAATCCGCACGAAGATGCGCAACCACCAGTTGCGCAACACCCCGACAAGCCGCTACGGTATCTGCAACCAAACGTTGCAGGAGGAATCGTGGACCAGGAGCTCGGGACGATCGAGCGGGAGATCTTCGTCGAGGCCGCGCCGGAGGTGGTGTTCGAGGTCGTGAGCGACCCCGAGCACGTCCGGGAGTGGTGGCCCGACGAGGCGAGGTACGACGTGGCGCCGGGCGCGACGGGGGAGATCGTCTTCGGTGACCCGGGTGCCGGGGGAGGGGTGGCCTCGTTCACCGTGGTCGAGGTCGAGCGACCGCGCACCTTCTCGTTCCGGTGGACGCACCCGGCCGGCGAGGAGGCGCGTCGCGGCAACTCGCTGCTCGTCACCTTCGAGCTGGTACCGACCGACGGTGGCACGTTGCTGCGGATGACCGAGACGGGTTTCCGCGAGATGGGCTGGGAGGCGGCGGTGCTCGAGCAGCAGTACCGCGAGCACGGCGCCGGGTGGGACCACTTCCTGCCGCGGATCGCGCCGTACGTCGCCCGGCTGGCCACGCGGTCGTGACCGTCCCGGCGCGCCCCGTGGACGACGACCTCTGGTCGGCGGTGGGCGACCCCACGCGCCGCCGGATGCTCGACCTCCTGCTCGCGGACGGCACCGGCACGGCCACGTCGCTGAGCGAGCACCTGCCCGTCACGCGCCAGGCGGTGGCCAAGCACCTGACGGTGCTCGACCGCGTCGGCCTGGTGCACGCGTCGACCGAGGGACGCGAGAAGCGCTACCGCGTCGACGGGGCCCAGCTCGAGCGGGCCGTCGCCCAGCTCGACGACGTGGGGCGCGCGTGGGACGCCCGCCTGCAGCGGATCAAACGCATCGCCGAGAGCATCCAGCGTTCCGGCGACGACTGACGAGACAACACGGAGAGGGGAACGACGATGGTGGACATCCTGCACCGGGTCGGGGTCGAGGACGCCTCGCCCCGCGAGGTGTACGACGCGCTGACGACGACCGAGGGACTCGCGCGGTGGTGGACCGACGACACGCAGGGGAGTGGCGAGCCCGGGGGAGTCCTGGAGTTCCGCTTCCCGCCGGTCGGCGGCTTCGACATGGAGGTCGTCGACACGCGTGCCGACGAGCGGGTCTCGTGGCGAGTCGTGGACGGCCCCGAGGAGTGGGTCGGCACGACGATCGACTGGGACCTGCGCCAGGACGGCGACTGGACGATCGTGAACTTCGCCCATCGGGGTTGGCGCGAGCCGGTCGAGTTCATGCACCACTGCAGCACCAAGTGGGCGACGTTCCTGCTCAGCCTGAAGTCGCTGGTGGAGACCGGGACGGGCAGCCCCGCGCCGCGCGACACCCGGATCAGCGACTGGCACTGACGTCGAGAGGGGCCGCCGGGGGCGGGGGGAACGCACCCCGTTCCCGGTCCGGCTCCACAAGACCTGACATAATGTCAGTTATCGGCGGTATCGCCGGGCGCGGAGCGAGGGGCGGGAACAGGTTCTACCGCGCCCCGCTCCGGCACGACACCGGCGTCATTCCCGGGACCTCACGCGACCGTGCCGGTCAGGTAGTCGCAGTGGCGTCGGAACCCCGCCCGACGCAGGACGTCCAGGAGCCCGGGTCCTCCGGCCGGCTGGTTGACGACGACCGCCGAGCAGCCCAGACCCGGTGCCTCCCCCAGCGCCGCGCTCACGGCCCGGCCGTCGCCCACCGGGCCCGGCAGGAACAGCACCGGTCCCGGCGGGGCGTACACGGGAGGTGCTGCCACGGTGCGCGCCGCGGCCCCCGGCAACGCGACCCGCACGCCGGGCCCGCCACCGCCCGGACCGTCGAGCTCGCGCAGCCACCACGACTCGGACACCGCCAGGCCGACGCCGCGGGCGAAGGCGGCGCGTCCCGTCTCGTAGGTCGGACACACGAAGCGCACCGACGATCCGCGGCACTCGCCTGAGAACGCCTCCCACAGAAGCGCGCCCTCGTCGTCCCACCGGTCGTCCGGCGCGGCCGCGTCGTCGACCAGCCAGCCGTCACCGAGCCGCGCCGCGACCAGCACGGCGTCGTCGGTACGCCACCCGAGCGCGCCTCCGTCACCGAGCAGGTGCGTCAGGTGCTCCCGGTGCCGGGCCGCCGCGTCGGGGGCCGGCCGCCAGAAGACCGGCGCGTGCGGCACCAGTGCGGCGCGTCGACGGCCCAGCGCCGCCACGACCCAGTCCAGGTCGTCGTCGACCAGGGGTCGCGCTGTCGACGTCGTCACCGGGCGACGTACGCCGCGAGGTGCTCACCGGTCAGCGTCGAGCGGGCCCCGACGAGCTCGGCGGGCGGACCCTCGAAGACCACCCGGCCGCCGTCGTGCCCGGCGCCCGGGCCGAGGTCGATGATCCAGTCGGCGTGGGCCATCACGGCCTGGTGGTGCTCGATCACCATGACCGACTTCCCCGCGTCGACCAGCCGGTCGAGCAGCGCCAGCAGCTGCGCGACGTCGGCGAGGTGCAGCCCGGTGGTCGGCTCGTCGAGGACGTAGACGTCGCCCTTCTCCCCCATCTGCGCGGCCAGCTTGAGGCGCTGCCGCTCGCCGCCCGAGAGCGTGGTGAGGGGCTGGCCCAGACTGACATAACCGAGTCCGACGTCGGCCAGCCGCTCCAGGACCTTCAGCGCGGCCGGCGTGCGCGCCTCGCCGTCGGCGAAGAACTCCGCCGCCTCGCTCACCGGCATCGCGAGCACCTCGGCGATGTTGCGGCCGCCGAGGGTGTACCCGAGCACCGCGGCCTGGAAGCGCCGGCCCTCGCACTCCTCGCAGGGCGACTCGACCGTCGCCATCACGCCGAGCTCGGTGAAGATGACGCCGGCACCCTTGCAGGCCGGGCAGGCGCCCTCGGAGTTGGAGCTGAAGAGCGCCGGCTTCACGCCGTTCGCCTTGGCGAAGGCCTTGCGGACCGGCTCGAGCAGCCCCGTGTACGTCGCCGGGTTGCTGCGCCGCGAGCCGCGGATGGCGCCCTGGTCGATCACGACCACCCCGTCGCGGCCGGCCACCGACCCGGTGACCAGCGAGCTCTTGCCCGATCCCGCGACCCCGGTGAGCACGCAGAGGACGCCCAGCGGCAGGTCCACGTCGACGTCCTGCAGGTTGTTCAGGGACGCGCCGCGCACCTCGAGCGCCCCGGACGGCGTACGGACCTCGTCCTTGAGCCGCGCCCGGTCGTCGAGGTGGCGACCGGTCACGGTGTCGCTGCCCCGCAGGGCCTCGACGGTGCCCTCGAAGCAGATCGTGCCGCCCGCGGTGCCGGCACCCGGCCCGAGGTCGACGACGTGGTCGGCGATCGCGATCGTCTCCGGCTTGTGCTCGACGACCAGGACGGTGTTGCCCTTGTCGCGCAGCTGCAGCAGCAGGTTGTTCATCCGCTGGATGTCGTGCGGGTGCAGACCGATCGTCGGCTCGTCGAAGACGTAGGTGACGTCGGTCAGCGACGAGCCGAGGTGCCGGATCATCTTGGTGCGCTGCGCCTCGCCGCCCGAGAGGGTGCCGGCGGGGCGGTCGAGCGAGAGGTAGCCCAGGCCGATCTCGTCGAAGGAGTCGAGCAGGTGCCGGAGACCGGCGACCAGCGGCGCCACGCCCGGTTCGTCGAGCTCGCGCATCCACACCGCGAGGTCGCTGATCTGCATCCGGCACAGCTCGGCGATGTTCTTGCCGGCGATCCTCGACGACAGCGCCTCCTGCGTCAGCCGGGTGCCCTCGCAGTCGGGGCACGTCGTGAACGTGATCGCCCGCTCCACGAACCGCCGCACGTGGGGCTGGAGGGAGTCGACGTCCTTGGAGAGGATCGACTTCTGGATCTTCGGGACCAGGCCCTCGTAGGTGAGGTTGACCCCCTCGACCTTGATCTTGGTCGGCGGGGCGTACAGGAGCTTGTCGAGCTCCTTCGCCGAGTACCGGGCGATCGGCTTGTCCATCGGCAGCCCGGCGCCGCTGAAGATCCGGCCGTACCAGCCGTCCATGCTGTAGCCGGGCACGGTCAGCGCACCCTCCTGCAGCGACTTCGAGTCGTCGTACAGGGCGGTCAGGTCGAAGTCGCTGACGTTGCCCATGCCCTCGCACCGGGGGCACATGCCGCCCTGGTAGACGGCGTTGCGCACGACCGCCTTCTCCTCCCGCCCGCCCTTCTCGGTCTTCATCACCCCGCTGGCCGTGCGGGTGGGGACGTTGAAGGCGAACGCCGTGGGCGGCCCGATGTGCGGCGTGCCCACCCGGCTGAAGAGGATCCGCAGCATCGCGTTCGCGTCGGTGGCGGTGCCGACGGTCGAGCGCGGGTTGGCGCCCATCCGCTCCTGGTCGACGATGATCGCGGTGGTCAGCCCCTCGAGCACGTCGACCTCCGGGCGGGCCAGCGAGGGCATGAAGCCCTGCACGAACGCGCTGTAGGTCTCGTTGATCAGGCGCTGCGACTCGGCCGCGATCGTGCTGAAGACCAGCGAGCTCTTGCCCGACCCGGAGATCCCCGTGAACGCCGTGAGCCGGCGCTTGGGGATCTCGACGCTGACGTCCTTGAGGTTGTTGACCCGCGCGCCCTGCACGCGGATCAGGTCGTGGCCGTCGGCGGGCGCCGTGCTCATGGTCCTCCCGGGTCTGGCGGCCGCCGTCGCGGCGGTGGTTGTCAGCGGATCTGCTGGATGCGGACCATGTTGCCCGCAGGGTCGCGGACGGCGCAGTCGCGCACGCCGTACGGCTGCTCGGTCGGCTCCTGCACGATGTCGACGTCGCCGGCCTGGATCTTCTCGAAGGCACCGTCGAGGTCGTGCGTGGCGAGCAGGATGCTGCCGTACGTGCCCTTGGCCATCATCTCGGCGATCACCCGCCGCTCGTTGTCGGTGATGCCCGGGTCGACGCCCGGCGGGTGCAGCACGATCGAGGTGCCCGGCTGTCCGGGAGGCCCGACCGTCAGCCAGCGCAGACCGCCCTGGCCGACGTCGAGGCGGAGCTCGAAGCCGAGCACGTCGCGGTAGAACGCAAGTGCGGCCTCGGGGTCGTCGTGCGGCAGGAAGCTGGAGTGGATGGTGATGTCCATGGGCCCAACCTAGGGCCGCGCCGCGGCGGGTGCTTCTCGATTCCTGACCGGCCGGCTGACCTTCTTCCACTCGCACGACGGCACCTCCGCGACGACACCGCCGGCCGCCTCCGCCGCCGCGCGAGCCTCGCGCCGGTAGCGGCTCGGCGGCATCCCGACCAGCTCGGTGAAGCGGGTGCTGAAGGTGCCCAGGGAGGAGCAGCCGACCTCGAAGCACACCTCGGTCACGCTGAGGTCGCCGCGCCGCAGCAGCGCCATCGCCCGCTCGATGCGGCGGGTCATCAGGTAGGAGTACGGCGACTCGCCGTAGGCGCGCTTGAACTCACGGCTCAGGTGGCCGGCCGACATGCCCACCCCGCGCGCGAGCGCCTCGACGTCGAGCGGCTCGGCGTAGTCGCGGTCCATCCGGTCGCGCACCCGTCGCAGCAGCCGCAGGTCGCGCAGCCGCTGGGGGTCGACCGGTGGCGCCGGCACTGCCTCCACTCCCCCGTCCGGACCCATGGCCCGAGCCTAGTGTCCCGGGCCGACAGCCGCCCGATGGGCCGTTCGCCGGGTGTTCCGGCCCGCGCGGGCTATGCCGACGTGGTCACCGGTGGTCATCTTCCCCGGTTTCGCTCGACGCTCCCCCAGCAATTGCTCCACGCTTGAGGTGATCTTGACGATGCAGCGAACACCAAGGGACGTCCGGATCACCGGCCGGGGGGCCAGCAAGGAAGCCCAGCGTCGTGGGTTGGGTGGTAGAGGGAGGCGCAGCCATGTGGGACACCGTCGCGGAGACGCACCGGCACGGAGCGGACGAGCACCTGTCGCACGACATGCCGTGCCAGCGGTGCGGGCACGCGCTGCACACCTTCCTGGCCTGCGGTGAGGGCTGCGACTGCGGGGCCCGACTGCTGCCCGGCGCCGCCTGACGCTCCACCGACGACGCACCACCGACGACACACCACCGGCCGTCGTGGCCACACCACCGACCACTGGGCGGGCTCCTGAGCCAGACCTGGGCCCGGCTCAGGGCTCGTCCAGTACCTCGGTCAGGGTCGGAGCAGCACCTTGATCGCCCGACGCTCGTCCATGGCCCGGTAGCCCTCGGCCACGTCCTCGAGGGGCAGCGTGCTGTCGAAGACCAGCCCCGGCTCGATCCGGCCGCTGGTCACGAGGTCGAGCAGCTCCGGCAGGTAGCGGCGCACCGGAGCCACGCCGCCGGCCAGGCCGATGTTGCGGCCGAACATCCGCCGCAGGGGCAGCTCGACGCCGTGCGGGACCCCGACGAAACCGACGGTGGCGCCGGGTCGGGCCACGCCGAACGCCGTGTCCATCGACTGACCGGTGCCGACGCACTCGAGCACCGCGTCGGCCCCGACGCCGCCGGTGATCTCGCGGACCGCCTCCTCCGCCTCCTCGCCGCGACCGGCGACGACGTCCGTGGCGCCGAAGCGGCGCGCGATCTCCTGGCGCGGCTCGTGGCGCGACAGGGCGACCACCCGCTCGGCGCCCATGACCGAGGCCGCGAGCACGCCGCACAGCCCGACGGCGCCGTCGCCGACGACCACCGCGGTCCCGCCCGGACGTACGCCGGCCGCCACGGCCGCGTGCCAGCCGGTGGCCATCACGTCGGAGAGCGTGAGCAGCGAGGGCAGCAGGTCGTCGTCGGGCATGCCGTCGGTGGCCACGAGGCTGCCGTCGGCATGCACCACGCGGGCGTACTCGCCCTGCCCGGTGGAGGTCCAGCCCTGGTTCTCGCAGGCCGAGGTGATCCCCGCCCGGCAGTTCACGCAGGTGTTGTCGCACTGGCAGAACGGGACGACGACGAAGTCGCCGCGCCGGACGTCGCGGACCTCGCTGCCGATCTCCTCCACCACACCGACGCACTCGTGGCCGATCGTCGAGCCGGCGTCGATCGGGTTCTCGCCGCGGTAGGGCCACAGGTCGGAGCCGCAGATGCAGCCGGCGACGACCCGGACGATCGCGTCGGTCGGTGCCTCGATCGCCGGGTCGGGAACGTCCTCGAGGCGGATGTCACGGGGGGCGTGGATGGTGGTGGCGCGCATCCCCCGATCCTTGCAGGGGCGTGGTCGGGCACGGCCGCGGCGCCACCGTGGCCGCGCCCCCCCGCTGGTCTGGTCCGGCGCGGGAGTGTTGCTTTATCTCATATCTGAGATAGCGTGGCGCGCATGAGCGGGGACGACTACAAGGGCCGGATCGGCCACCTCATCCGCGACGCGCGCAAGCACCGCGGCCTCACGCAGCAGCAGCTCGCCGAGCTGCTGGCGACGAGCCAGAGCGCGATCAACCGGATCGAGCGGGGCCACCAGAACCTCTCGCTGGAGATGCTGGCGCGGATCGGCGCCGCCCTCGACTCCGAGATCGTGGCGCTGGGCGCCGGGCCCACCCACCTCCGGGTCACCGGCCCCACCACCCTCGCGGGCAGCATCGACGTCAAGACGTCCAAGAACGCCGGGGTCGCGCTGCTGTGCGCCTCCCTCCTCAACCGGGGTCGGACCACGCTGCGCAAGGTGGCGCGGATCGAGGAGGTCAACCGGCTGCTCGAGGTGCTCGGCAGCCTGGGGGTGCAGACCCGCTGGCTCAACGACGACAACGACCTCGAGATCGTGCCGCCGGCCGAGCTCGACCTCGACCACATCGACGAGGACGCCGCGCGCCGCACCCGCTCGGTGATCATGTTCCTCGGCCCGCTCCTCCACCGCGCGGACGTCTTCGAGCTGCCCTACGCCGGCGGCTGCAACCTCGGCACCCGCACCGTCGAGCCGCACATGTCGGCGCTGCGCCCCTTCGGCCTCGAGGTCAAGGCGACCGACGGCTCCTACCACGCCAGCGTCAACCGGGCGATCGAGCCGGCACGCCCGATCGTGCTCACCGAGCGGGGCGACTCGGTCACGGAGAACGCCCTCATGGCGGCCGCGCTGCACCCCGGCACCACGGTGATCCGCAACGCGTCGTCCAACTACATGGTCCAGGACCTGTGCTTCTACCTCCAGAAGCTCGGCGTGGACATCGAGGGCGTCGGGACCACCACCCTGCGGATCACCGGGAGGTCGTCGATCGACGTCGACGTCGACTACGCCCCCAGCGAGGACCCCATCGAGGCGATGTCGCTGCTCGCAGCCGCGATCGTCACGGAGTCCTCGATCACGATCCAGCGGGTGCCGATCGAGTTCCTCGAGCTGGAGCTGGCGATCCTCGAGGAGATGGGCTTCCAGTACTCACGCTCCGACGAGTACGTCGCCCGCAACGGCGAGACCCGGCTGGTCGACATCACCACCCGGCCCAGCCAGCTGCACGCGCCGCTCGACAAGATCCACCCGATGCCCTTCCCGGGCCTCAACATCGACAACCTGCCGTTCTTCGCGGTGATCGCCGCGGTCGCCGAGGGCCAGACCCTGCTGCACGACTGGGTCTACGAGAACCGCGCGATCTACCTCACCGAGCTCACCAAGCTCGGCGCCTCGGTCAAGCTCCTCGACCCGCACCGGGTGATGATCGAGGGCCCCACGCACTGGTCCGGCACCGAGATCGTCTGCCCCCCTGCGCTGCGCCCGGCCGTGGTGATCCTGCTGGCGATGCTGGCGTCGAAGGGCACCTCGGTGCTGCGCTCGACGTACGTCATCCACCGCGGCTACGAGGACCTCGCCGAGCGGCTCAACCAGCTCGGCGCCAACATCGAGACCTTCCGCGACATCTGACCGGGCGGGCCGGGCGAGCGGCTCAGCCGAAGAGCGTCTCGACCCAGGCGCGCGCGGGGGCCTTGCCGGCGGGCGGGGCGGTCATGTCGGCGGTGATCCGGGGCAGAGGCGCGGTGTGCTGGCTGGCGTTGCGGTGCCAGTCGGTCTCGGACTCGATGAGGCTGCCGAGGTCGACCCGCGCGAGGAAGACGCCGTGCCCGTCGGGGCACTGGCTGACCTGACCGTCGGCCAGGGGCTTGCTCACCATCTCGGTACCGCAGCGGGGGCAGTTCAGGGACTCCATGGTCCGACGCTACTCCCTGGCGGTCCGCCGTTCCGGCACCCGGTGTTGAATGCTCGGGTGACCCCGCCCCGGACCGGCCACCGCTACCTCGACGACGGCGGCCCGGTCCTCGCCTTCGCCCACCGGGGCGGTGCCTACCACCCCGAGCTCGAGGGCCTGGAGAACACCGCGCACGCGTTCCGCCACGCCGTCGCGCTGGGCTACCGCTACCTCGAGACGGACGTCCACGCGACCCGCGACGGCGTGCTGCTCGCCTTCCACGACGCCGCGCTCGACCGGGTCACCGACCGTGCCGGACCGATTGCCCAGCTCACGGCCGCCGAGGTGGCCGAGGCCCTGGTCGGCGGCCGCGAGCGGGTCCCGACGCTGCGCAGCCTGCTGGAGGAGTTCCCCGCCGCGCGCTTCAACATCGACCTCAAGGCGGACGCCGCCGTGCCGCTCCTGGCCGAGCTCGTGTCGACCGAGGCGATGGCCGACCGGGTGCTGGTCGGGTCGTTCTCACCCCGGCGCCTCGCCGCCTTCCGGCGGCTGACGGGCGGACGGGTCGCCACCTCCGCGCACCCGCTCGAGGTGGTCGCGTTCAAGGTGCTTCCCGGCGGCCGGCTCGCCCGGCTGGTCACCCGGGGCCGGGTGGCGGCGCTCCAGGTGCCCCACCACCGCAAGCAGTTCCGCGTGGTCACGCCCGGGCTGGTCCGGCGCGCCCACGCCGGGGGCGCGCACGTCCACGTCTGGACCGTCGACGACCCGGACGAGATGGAGCTGCTCCTCGACCTGGGTGTCGACGGCCTGATGACCGATCGCACCGACATACTCAAGGACGTGCTGGTACGACGGGGCGCCTGGCCGCCCGCGACGGAGGGCGGCCGATGACCCGGACCGGCGGCATCGCCGAGCTGACCCCGCTCAACCGGGCACGCGAGCAGCGGGCCTGGTACTGGTACGACTGGGCCAACAGCGCCTACGTCACCACCACCGCGGCCGTGCTGTTCGCGCCGTACCTGACGTCGGTGGCCGAGCGCTCGGCGTGCGGCAAGCCCACCGACGACGGGTTCACCTGCAGCGTCGACCTCAGCATCCTCGGCGTGCAGGTCTCCGCGGGCTCCCTGGTCTTCTACCTCGTCACGCTCTCGACGATCATCTCCGCGCTCGTGCTGCCGGTCGTGGGCGCCATCGCCGACCGCTCCGCCCGCAAGACCACGCTGATGGCGGGCTTCGCCTGGGCCGGGAGCCTGCTGGCGATGAGCATGTTCCTCGTCGCCGGGTCCGACTGGCAGCTCGGCGCCCTGCTGCTGGTCGGGGCCACGCTCTGCCTCGGCGCCAGCCTCGTGGTGTACGACGCGATCCTCTGCGAGATCGCCGAGCCCGACGAGCGCGACCGCGTCTCCTCGCGGGGCTGGGCGATGGGCTACCTCGGCGGCGGGCTGCTGCTGGCCGCGAACTTCGGCCTGCTCACCGTGATGGACGACCACACCGAGCTCGCGGTCCGGATCTGCCTGCTCAGCGCCGGCATCTGGTGGGCGGCGTTCACGATCATCCCGTTCCGCGGGGTCCGCAACCGTCCGCCGGCCAACGTGGTGCCCGAGCAGGGGGGCCTGCTCAAGCAGAGCTTCGGGCAGCTCTGGACCACGCTGGGCGACCTGCAGCACTACCCCGTGACGCTGACCTTCCTGGTCGCCTACCTCTTCTACAACGACGGCATCCAGACCGTGATCTACGCGGCCTCGATCTTCGGCGAGAAGCAGCTCGGCTTCGAGAAGGCCACCGTCCTCTCCGCGTTCCTCGTGGTGCAGTTCGTCGGCATCGGCGGCGCCCTGCTCTTCGGCCGGATCGCCCAGCGCCGCGGCACCCGCGGCACCATCCTCGTCGGCCTGGTGATCTGGGTGGGCGTCGTCGTCGCGGCGTACTTCGCCCCCGACGGCAACTTCCCGCTCTTCCTGCTGCTCGCCGCGGCGATCGGACTCGTGCTCGGCGGCACGCAGGCGCTCTCGCGGTCGTTCTACAGCCAGCTCATCCCCCGCGGCCGGGAGGCCGAGTACTTCTCGCTCTACCAGGCCGCGGAGCGCGGGACCAGCTGGGTCGGCACGCTGGTCTTCGGGCTCGTGCACCAGTGGACCGACTCCTACCGTCCCGCGCTGCTCGCGCTCGTCGTGCTGTTCCTGCTCGGGCTGGTGCTGCTGGCGCGGGTCGACACCCGGCGCGGCATCGAGGAGGCGGGCAACGCCGTCCCGGCGGTGGTCTGAGCCCCCGCGAGGCCGCCCGCCCGGCGGCGTGACCCGGCTCTCGCCGGCCTCCCGGCCGTGAGATTCGTGGAATCTTGCACCACCCACTACCGTTGAAGAGATTGGATGCGACGCCCGGGGGTACCCGCAGCACGCGGTGCCGGTGCGAGCATCCCGATCACACGGGGACCAACGGGGGAACACAGGGAGGTGGCTCATGGCGGAGCGAACGTTGCGTGGAGCACGACTCGGCGGCCAGAGCTTCGAGGACGAGCGCGGCATCGAATTCGCCGCACGGCAGCAGGTCGGGTACCGCTGCCCGCGCGGTCACGAGTTCGAGATCACCATGTCGGTCGAGGCGGACGTGCCGGCCACGTGGGAGTGCCAGAAGTGCGGCAGCGAGGCTCTCAGCGTCAGCGGGATCCAGCCCGAGGCGAAGGTCGAGAAGCCGGCCCGCACACACTGGGACATGCTGCTCGAGCGTCGCTCGGAGAAGGAGCTCGAGGAGATCCTCAAGGAGCGGCTCGAGCTGCTCCGCGGCGGTGAGATCGGCCCGGCGCACCTGCACCGGGCTGCCACGCGCGGCAAGAAGCGCGCCGGCTGACCGTCCGCTGCGGCGGACCGCGTCAGTCGTCGACGACCTCGCCTCGGACCACGGGCCCACCGGGCCCGGGTCCGGGGCGTCGTACGTCGGTGACCACGACCAGCCGCCGGGTGACCCACCGGGTCAGCACCCCGCGGGCCACGGGCCGGGTGAACGGCAGGATCAGGAACAACGCCACCAGGTCGGTCACGAAGCCAGGCGTGAGCATCAGCGTGCCGCCCACGAGGATCAGCGCGCCGTCGGCGATCTCGCGTGCGGGCATCCGTCCCGAGGAGAGCGCCGAGCTGAAAGCCGTCCAGGCGCGACCGCCCTCGCGACGGATCAGCCACGCGCCGAGCAGGCTGTCGAGCACGAGCAGCAGGATCGTCCACCAGGGGCCGATCGTCTGGCCGACCTGGATGATCACGTAGATCTCCAGCAGCGGCACGCCGATGAAGAGCAGGACCAGGAGCGGCCGCAGCCAGCGGGAGCGGCGGCGCGGGGCACCGGCCGGGGGCAGCGTCACGTGCGGGTGACCATCCGCTTCAGCTGCCGGCCGCGCTCCTTCAGGCCCCACGCCGTGATCCGGCGCAGCGACTCGGAGGCGACTGCGCCGCTCATCTTGGAGTCGCCCCGCTCCCGCTCCACGAACTCGATCGGGACCTCGCGCACGGTGAGGCCCAGCCGGAGCACGCGGGTCGCCATGTCGGTCTGGAAGACGTAGCCGGTGGAGCGCACCGAGTCGAGGTCGATCTTCTCCAGCGTCGCCCGGCGGAACAGTCGGTAGCCGGCGGTCGCGTCACGTACGTCGATGCCGAGCAGCAGCCGGACGTAGAGGTTGCCCCCGCGCGAGAGCCACTCACGGCTCTTCGGCCAGTTCACGATCGAGCCGCCGGGCACCCACCGGGAGCCGATGACGAGGTCGGCGGACGCCAGGGCGTCGAGCAGCAGCGGCAGCTGCTCGGGCTGGTGGGAGCCGTCCGCGTCCATCTCCCCGATCACGTCGAAGCCGGCGTCGAGCGCGACCCGGAAGCCGTGCACGTACGCCGCGCCCAGCCCCGCCTTCTCCTTGCGGTGGACTACGCGCACGTGGTCGTCGGCGGCGGCCAGGGTCTCGGCGATCTGGCCGGTGCCGTCGGGCGACCCGTCGTCGACGACGAGGGCGTGCACCTCGGGCACGGCGGCGCGCAGCCGCCGCAGGATGGCGGTGATGTTCTCGGCCTCGTTGTAGGTCGGGATGACCATGACGACCCGCCCCAGGCCGCCGTCCGCGGGACCCCCGTCAGGCTTGCTCTCCACGGGGACGACGATACGCGACCAGCGCCAGCAGGAGGCCCACCACGGTCACCGCCACGCAGGCACGTCCGAACCACTGGCCGATGCGGACCGCGGGGGTGACCTGGTCGCTCAGGCCGACCTGGTCGACGAGCACGGCCGTGGTCCGCGGCTCGGCACGGTCGACCACCGTGCCGTCGGGCGCGATGATCCCGGACACCCCGTTGGTCGAGGCGACCGCGACGTAGCGGCCGGTCTCGATCGCCCGCAGCCGGGTGATCTCGAACTGCTGCTCGATCTGGTCGGTCTTGATGAAGGTGGCGTTGGAGGTCTGCACGACGAGGAGGTCGGCGCCGTTGCGAAGCTGCGCGTGGATGCCGTCGTCGTAGGCGACGTCGAAGCAGATCGCGTCGGCCACGCGGGTGCCGTCGACGGTCAGCGGCTCGGTGCGCGTGCCGCTCAGCATGTCGCGCGGGATCAGTGCGAGCCGACCGATGTTGCCGCTGAAGAAGCTGCGCCACGGGATGTACTCCCCGAACGGCACCGGGTGCCACTTGGTGTAGCGGTCCCCCGCCCCGACGCCCGGGGTCCACACGATGCCCTGGTTGAGCACGTGGTCGGGTCCGGAGTCGACCATCGCGCCGACGAGCACGGGAACGCCGACGGCGTCGACCGCGGTCTCGATGCCGAGGTTGAGGCCTTCGTCGAGGAACGGGTCGGACGCCGTGGAATTCTCGGGCCACAGCACGAAGTCGGGACGGGGCTCGCGACCGGCGTCGATGTTGGCGCCGAGGTCGATGGTGGCCTGCACGTGGTTCTGGGTGACCTGGCGGGGGTCGAGCAGGATGTCGTCGCCCTCCCCCGGCACGTTGCCCTGCACGACCGCCACGGTGCGGTGCCCGGTGGTGTCGGGGGTCCACGGCGCCAGCGCGGGCAGCGTGGCCAGCGCCAGCGCGCCCCCGGCGGTGGCGCCGGCGACGAACCGCTGCCGCCGGCCCGGACCGAGCACCAGCCAGGCCAGGGAGCTGCCGGCCAGGGCGAGCAGGAAGCCGAGGCCCGCCTGCCCGACGTAGGGCAGCGCCGAGGCCCAGGGCGTGTCGGCGGTCGCGTAGGACAACCGCCCCCACGGCATGCCGCCGAGCGGCCCGCTGGTGCGCACCTGCTCGACCGCCACCCACGCGGTCGCCACCCAGACCGGCCACGCGGGCAGACGGTGCAGGAGAGCCACCACCGCCCCGAGCAGCCCCAGGAACAGCGCCTCGACGCCCGACATCGCCGCCCACGCGTCGTACCCGACGACGCGCATCCAGAACATCAGCGGGTAGCAGAAGGCGATGCCGAAGACGAGCCCGGGCAGCCAGGCGCGGCTGGCAGGCAGCCCCACGGTGGCGAGCACGAAGGCCGCCACCGAGACCGGCACGACGTACGACGCACCGACGGGCTCGAAGGCCAGCACCAGCGAGAGGCCGCCGACCAGCGCGAGGGCGAGGCGGCGGAGCACACGATCACGGTACCGAGCGCCGAGGAGCGGCAGCGCGACGGGAGGGGCCCAGGTCCTTCGGTCCGAGGCGTGGACGACCGGCTGCCGACCCCGCCCCGTTGTCTAGGGAACGAGGGACCCTCCCGTATCCGCCCTCGCGGGGCTGACCGACCTCCGCGGACGATGTCGAGACGATGGTGGCGCCCCATCCCCCGACACAGCCACTCGGACGTCGGTCCGCCGGCCACGATCTGCACGGGCGGACGGCGCTACCTTGAGCCTCCACCAGCCCGTTCGTCAAGCGTCTCTTGACCTGCACTGATACGCAGAACCGCAGGTCAGCGCGGGGTCCGCCGGACGCGGCGGGTTTACCCCAATTTCACCTCGTCGGCGTGTCGCGGCGCGACACGCCGCGGCGTCGCAGGAGGGGTCTGGACGTGAACCGTCGTTCAGGCCTCGGGCCGCGGTGGCACCACGACGGTGCCCGACGCGGTGGTGGCCGTGATCGGCTCGTCGAGGACCCGCGCAGCGCCGGGCGCCTCGGCCGTCGGCTCGCCCCGGGCGACCACCGTGACGGCGAGCTCGAGACCGCGCGAGCGGGTGCCGACGCGGACCAGTTCGGCACTGATCTCGAGGACGTCGCCGGCCCGCACCGGCGCCAGGAACTGCACCTCGGAGTAGGACGCGAACAGGCCCTCGTCGCCGTCGGTGACGATGCACATCTCGGTGGCCACGTCGCCGAAGAGCTTGAGGCTGTAGGCGCCGTCGACGAGGTTGCCGGCGTAGTGCGCGTCGGAGTAGGGCACGTAGCGCCGGTGCACGACACGGGTGCCGACGGTCGGGGTGGGGAGGTCGGTCATCAGGACGCCTTCGCCGAGGGACGGGTGGGGAGCGGAGCGAGGCGGTGGACCAGGAAGCTGGCCACGTCGGCGGGGGTGGTGCCGCGCGCGAAGACCCGGTCGACGCCGAGCTCGTCGGCCATGGTCTCGTCGAAGCGCGGACCGCCCACGATGAGCAGCGGGCGCTTGTCGGCCGGGTAGGCCTCGCGGAACGCCGCGGACATCTCGCGGGTGTTGAGCAGGTGGGCGTCGCGCTGGGTGACGACCTGCGAGACCAGCACCGCGTCGGCCTTCTCGGCGATCGCCCGGTCGACGAGCTGGGGCACGGAGACCTGGGCGCCGAGGTTCACGACCTTGATCTCGCGGTAGTACTCCAGGCCCTTCTCCCCCGCGAAGCCCTTGATGTTGAGGATCGCGTCGATGCCCACCGTGTGCGCGTCGGTGCCGATGCAGGCACCCACGACGGTCAGCCGGCGGCGCAGCGAGCGCTTGATCGCGGCGTTCGCCTCCTTGGGCGAGAGCAGCGGGAAGTCGCGCTCGACGACCTCCACCTTGCTGGTGTCGACGAGGTGGTGCACCCGGCCGTAGACCACGAAGAAGGTGAAGTCGGGGCCCATCGGCTTGCTGTGGACCACCAGCGCGGGGTCCATGCCCATCTTGTTCGCCAGCTGCGCGGCAGCGCCCTCGGCGACCTTGGAGTGCGGGATCGGCAGCGTGAAGCTCAGCTGCACCATCCCGTCGCCCGTGGTGTCGCCGTACGGGCGGACGATGTGACCGCTCTGGTGGCTCGCCTTCTGGCCGGTCATGACTTGTCCTCCAGGATCTCGGTGGCCGGGTTGTAGTACGCCGCGGACTTGCGCGCGACGCCCTCGAGGCCGCGCCCGCCGTCGGCCGGGCGCTTCATCAGGCCGAACGTGCCGTCGGCGATCGCGGCCAGCAGCGGCGGGTCCCCGGCGGCGTCGGTGTCGGACACGATCCGGTCGAGCAGGTCGATGGTCTCGCCCAGCACCTGGCGGGCCCGGCGCTCGATGAAGCCGTCGTGCCTGGGCACGAAGTCCTCGTGCAGGTTGCCGGCGGCGTTCATCACGTAGCGCACGTTCTGCAGCGCCAGGTCGCGGTCGGACAGCCAGGGCGTGACCACGGCCTCGGTCATCATCCCGACGAGCAGGATGCCCTGCCCCGTCAGCGCCCCGACCAGGTTGAAGAACCCGTCGAGCAGGTAGCCGCGGAAGACGTCGCCGGTCATGTGCCGGGTGGGCGGCATCCACTTCAGGGGCGCCTTCGGGAAGAGGTCGCGGGCCAGCATCGCGTGCGCGAGCTCGAGGCGGAACGAGTCGGGGACGTCGGGGTCGATCTCGAAGGCGTGGCCCAGCCCGAGCTGCCAGTCCTCGAGCCCGGCCTCCTTGGCGAAGTACTCGTTGAGCAGCTGGCTGGTGGTGACCGTGTGCGCCGCCTCGACGGCGTCGGCGGTGGTGAGGTAGTTGTCCTCGCCGGTGTTGATGATGATGCCGGCGCGGGCGTGCACCTGCCGGCTGAAGCGCTGGTCGACGAAGGTGCGCACGGGGTTGATGTCGCGGAAGAGGATCCCGTACATCGAGTCGTTGAGCATCATGTCGAGCCGCTCGAGGCCGGCGAGCGCCGCGATCTCGGGCATGCACAGGCCGGAGGCGTAGTTGGTCAGGCGCACGTAGCGGCCGAGCTCGCGGCTGGTCTCGTCGAGCGCCGCGCGCATGAGCCGGAAGTTCTCCTGCGTGGCGTAGGTGCCGGCGAAGCCCTCGCGGGTGGCGCCCTCGGGCACGAAGTCGAGCAGCGACTGCCCGGTCGAGCGGATCACCGCGATCACGTCCGCACCCTCGCGGGCCGCTGCCTGGGCCTGGGGGATGTCCTCGTGGATGTCGCCGGTGGCGACGATGAGGTAGATCCACGGCGTGGCCGGCGCGTCGCCGACCCGGGCGATCATCCGCTCCCGCTCGCGGCGGCGCTGGTCGATGCGGCGGATGCCGCCCCCGACCGCCTTGCGGGACGCCGAGCGGGCGCGGGTCGCGTCGCGGCCCTCGGGCAGCCGGAACCGCACCGAGCCGGCCGACGCCTTCTGGGCGAGCGTGTCGAGGTCGTCGGCCTCGCCGCGCAGCAGGGCGTCCCACACGGGGAGGGCCAGGCCGTGCTCGAGCCCGACGTCGGCGCGGACGGCGTCGGCGAGGCGGTTGACCCACGGGGTGCCGTCGGGATCGGCGCCGGAGAGCCCGGCCAGGCGCAGCGTGGCGCGCTCGACCGACACGGTGGTGTGGCGCTTGGCCATGGTGACGATCGGGCGCCCGGCCTTGCGGGCCAGCGAGCGGGCCTGCCGCACGGTCGCGGGGTCGAGCTCGAGCTTGCCCCGTCGGGGGGCGGTGGTGGCCGGTGCGGCTGGTCTGGGAGTCATGCGGCGTCCTCGGTGCTCGGTGAGGTGTGGATGGTGTGGCCGGCCGCGACGGTGCGCAGCAGGCGGGGCAGGGGGCGGTCGGGTCCGAGGTCGGGCAGGCCGTCGTCGGTGGTGCCGCCCGGGGTTTCCCAGACGGCCAGGTCGGCCCGGTGGCCGGGTGCCAGCAGGCTTGCGTCGTCGTCGTGGCCGGCCAGCGCGCCGCCGCGGGTGTGGGCGGTGATCGCCGCGGCCACGCCCAGGCGCTGGTCGGGGTGGTGGTGGGTCGTCGCCGCGCGCACGGCCGCCCACGGCCCGGCCGGCGTGACCGGGGAGTCCGAGCCGAACGCGAGGGTCACCCCGGCGTCGGCGAGGTCGCGGAAGGGGTTGGTGACCTGCCAGCGCTCGCCCAGCCGCGCGGCGTACATCCCCGAGGGGCCGCCCCAGAGGGCGTCGAACACGGGCTGCACGCTGGCCACGACACCGAGGCGCGCGAGCGTGGCGCGCACCGGAGGTGCCGGCATCTCGACGTGCTCGAGCCGGTGGCGGGCGCGGCGGACGGCGTCGTCGCCCAGCCGGTCGGCGGCCTCGGCGAAGCCCGCGCCGATCGCCTCCAGCGCCGCGTCGCCGATGCAGTGGAAGCCCGCCTGCAGACCGGCCTCCGTGCAGGCGACGACGTGGTCGCGGACCTGTGCCGCGGAGACGTAGGCGTGGCCGCAGGTGCCCGGCCGGTCGTCGTACGGCGTGGCCAGCGCCGCGGTGCGGGAGCCGAACGCGCCGTCGGCGATCAGGTCGCCGGCCAGGCCGCGCACGCCGAGCCGGCGGGCGGTGTCGACGGCCATCAGCTCGCCCCAGTAGGCCACGGCGTGCAGGCCCGCCTCGGCGGCGGCCTGCCGCACGGTCGCGAGCTCGTGCTCGGGGCCGATGTGGGGGGCGGCGTTCTCGTGGAAGGAGGTGATGCCGTGCGCGGCGAAGGCGGCACAGGCCGCGCGTGCCGCGGCGAGCCGGTCGTCGGGGCCGATCAGACCTTCGAGCACGGCCCGTACGGCGTGGTGGGCGTCGCGCTCGACGCGCCCGTCGGAGGTCCATCCGTCGAGGGAGGCCAGGCCGGGGACGAGCGCGGCCAGCGCCGGCGAGACGACCGAGGAGTGCCCGTCGACCCGGGTCAGGTAGGTCCGGCGCCCCGGCGCCGCGCGCTCGAGCTCATCACCGGTGGGCGGTCGCTGCTCGGGCCACCCGGTCTCGTCCCAGCCCTGCCCGACCAGCACGCCGTCGCCGGGGCTGGCGGCGGCGTGGCGGGTCAGGGCGTCCAGGGTCGCGGTCACGCTCGCCGTGCCGGCGAGGTCGAGCCCGGTCAGGGCGAACCCCGTGCGGACCGTGTGCACGTGCGCGTCGACGAACCCGGGGGTCACCAGCGCGCCGTCGAGGTCGACCACGTCGGGGGCACCGTCTCCTGCGCCCAGCCAGCCCTCGGCGCCGTCCTCGTCACCCACGAGGACGATGCGGTCGTCCTCGGTGGCCACGCAGCTGCCGCCGCCGAGAACCCGCGCGTTGCGGTAGAGGACGCGCCGGCGAGCCGTCATCAGAGCCGCCGCTCGAAGAGCCGGCGCACCCCTTCGTTGCCGCGAAGCAGGCGGAGCGCCAGGTCGGCGTGGCCCGGCGTGTAGCCGTTGCCGACGAGCATGGTGACGTCGGCGGCCAGCCCCTCGGCGCCCAGGGCCGCGGCCGAGAACGACGTCGCCATGGAGAAGAAGATCACCGTGCCGCCGTCGGAGGTGGCCAGGATCGCGCCGCCCTCGCAGCCGGGGACGTCGACGCAGACCACGGTCACGTCGGCCGGTCCCCCAGCCCTGACCACGGCGTCGCGCAGGGCCACCGGGTCGCGCGCGTCGGCGATCACGACCTCGTCGGCGATGCCGGCCCCGGTGAGCAGGTCGGCCTCGCCCTGGTGCGGGACGACCCCGATGGTGCGGGCCGCGCCGGCCTCCTTGGCCGCGACCAGGCTCAGCGACCCCGACTTGCCGGCCGCCCCGACCACCGCGACGGTCGCGCCCTGGTAGCGGCCCACCACGCGCGTGGTCAGCGCGGGGGCGCCGCAGACGTCCATCACCGACAGGGAGAGGTCGGGGTCGAGGTCGTCGGGGATGACCGCGGCGATCGAGCGGCCGAACAGCACGGCGTACCCGTCGCAGGGCACCTGCTCGCCGCGACCGTCCCAGCGCTCGAGGCCGTCCTCGACGACCAGCGGGGTCAGGGTGAGCGAGACCAGGGTGGCGACCCGGTCGCCCACCCGGAGGCCGAGCGGAGAGCGCTCCCCCACCTCCTCGACGGTGCCCACGAGCATCCCGCCCGAGCCGGTCTCGGGGTTCTGCATCTTGCCGCGGGCGGCGACGATGTCGAGCACGGCGGCGCGGACCGCGTCCCCGTCGACCTCGCCCGCCTCGGTGGTGTGGGTGCGCTCGAGCTGCCGGTACGACGCCGCGTCGAGGTTGAGCTTCTCCACCCGGATCCGCACCTCGTCGGGCCAGAGCTCGCGACGGGTGTCGAGCCGCTGGGCGGCCTGCGGCAGCACCAGGGGCCGGTCCAGGACCCGGTGCAGACCGGTCGGATCGCTCACGGACTGCGTCATGGCCGGGTTTCCTCCCGCTTCGGTGCACTCTCGGCAACAAGATCTGCGGCGCAGCATTGGACTAGCCGCACGTTCTCCTCGTACTCTGTCAGAGGAGTCGCGTTGGTCACAACTGGCGCGCCCGCGTACGCCGCCCGCCCCGCGGGGCCTGTCCTATCCGGGAGCACCCATGAGCATCCAGACCGCCGTCGACGCCGGTCGCACCGCCGCCTCGACCGGGGCTGCGGGCCAGCCCTACCCCTACCAGCGCGTGGAGCTCGTCGAGCCCGACTGGACCCGCTTCCCGGGCTGGCGCGACGTCACGCCCGCCGAGTGGGAGTCGGTGCAGTGGCAGCGCGCCCACTGCATCAAGAACGTCAAGCAGCTGCGCGAGCTGATGGGCGACCTCGTCGACGAGCGGTTCTACGCCGACCTCGAGAGGGACCAGGCCGAGCGGGCCACCATGTCGATGCTGGTGCCGCCGCAGATGATGAACACGATGGCGCCGCAGGTGGAGCCGGCCGGCGCCGGCTCCCTGACCGAGGCCTTCTACGACGACCCGGTGCGCCGCTACATGATCCCGGTCTTCTCCGACCGCCGCACCGACTGGGCCTCGCACCCCCACGCCACCCGCGACTCGCTGCACGAGCACGACATGTGGGTGGCCGAGGGCCTCACCCACCGCTACCCCACCAAGGTGCTGGCCGAGCTGCTGCCGACCTGCCCGCAGTACTGCGGCCACTGCACGCGCATGGACCTCGTCGGCAACTCGACGCCGGTGATCGACAAGCTCAAGTTCGCGGGCAAGCCCAACGACCGGCTCGGCGACATGCTCGACTACCTGCGCCGTACGCCGTCCGTGCGGGACGTCGTGGTCTCCGGCGGCGACGTGGCCAACATGCCGTGGCCGCGGCTCGAGGCCTTCCTGGTCTCCCTGCTCGAGGTCGAGAACATCCGTGACATCCGGCTGGCCACCAAGGCGCTGATGGGCCTGCCCCAGCACTGGCTGCAGTCCGACGTCGTCGACGGCATGGGCCGCGTCGCCGGCCTGGCCCGCGAGCGTGGCGTCTCGATCGCGATCCACACCCACGTCAACCACGCCAACTCGGTGACCCCGATGGTCGCCCGCGCGACCCGGGCGATGCTCGACACCGGCATCCGCGACGTGCGCAACCAGGGCGTCCTGATGAACGGCGTGAACGCCGACCCGCACACGCTGCTCGACCTGTGCTTCCGGCTCCTCGACGGCGCGCAGATCATGCCCTACTACTTCTACATGTGCGACATGATCCCGTACTCGGAGCACTGGCGGGTCTCGGTGGCCGAGGCCCAGTGGCTGCAGCACCAGGTCATGGGCTACCTGCCGGGGTTCGCGACGCCGCGCATCGTCTGCGACGTCCCGTTCGTCGGGAAGCGCTGGGTGCACCAGCTCGCCGAGTACGACCGCGAGCGCGGCATCTCCTACTGGACCAAGAACTACCGCACCTCGATCGAGGCGACCGCCGAGGACGCCCTCGACCGCACCTACGAGTACTACGACCCGATCCACACCCTGCCCGAGGCCGGGCAGGCGTGGTGGGCCGAGCACGGCCAGCTCGACGAGTCGGCGCTCAAGGCCGCGGAGGTCGCGGAGGCCTCCCGGCGGATGGCGGCGCTCCAGGCTCACTGAGCGCGAGGTAGCACTTCTCGCGTTCTGGTCCAGACCGGCCCTCCACTGGTCTAGCCTGCCTCCCGGACGGGGGAGGTTCGCGTGGGGGGCTCAGGAGGGAGCCGGTCCGGACTGCTGCAGGCGGTCCGGCCGGAGGAACAGCAGGACGTCGCCGCGTCGCCGCGGCGACGGGTCGTGCTGCCGGCGGCGGGCGCGCTGCTGGCCGGGGCGGTCGTGTGCGACTTCGTGCTGACCCTCTCGACCTGGACCGGGGGCGCCCGGACCATGGGCCTGCCCGCGTGGCCGGTGCTCGTCACCTGGGGCGGCCAGCTGGTGGGCATCGCGCTGGTGCTCCTCGTGCTGGTCGCCCTCACCGCCCTCCTCGGCCGCGTCTGGGCCGCGCTGGCGACGGTCCTCGCGGTGGCCCTCCCGCTCGCGGCGGTGAACCACACCAAGCTCGTGCTGCGCGGCGAGCCGGTGTACCCCAGCGACGTCGGCTTCCTGTCCCAGCCCGGTTTCCTCGGCTCGATGGTCGGCCCCGGCCGGCTGGCCCTGCTCGGGCTCCTGGTCGTCGTCCCCGTGGCGGTGTGCTTCCTGGTGGGCCGGGTGCTGGCACGCCGCCACCCACGTCCGCATCGCCGTGTCGACCCGCAGGGGTGGCGCCGGCACGTGCTGACGCGGGGCGTGGTCCTGGGCTCCTGCCTGCTGCTGCTGCAGCCCGCGACGCAGTTCAACGAGCCCGGCAACCCGTGGCGCGGCGCGTACGACCGCTCCGGCGTCGTCTGGCGGTCGTGGTCGCAGACGGAGAACTACCTGTTCAACGGCTTCGTCGCCGGGTTCCTCTACAACACGCACGTGACCGCCATGGAGCCACCACCGGGCTACGGCCCGGAGGCCATGGAGGAGGTCGCCCGGCGCTACCAACGCGCCGCCGATCGCATCAACAGGGGCAGGACCCCCGGGACGCTGGCCGACGTCAACGTGGTGCTCGTGCTCGGCGAGAGCTTCAGCGACCCCCTCCGGCTCTCCGGCATGAGCGTGGCCACGGACCCGATCGCGCGGACCCGCGCCACCATGGCGACCACCGCCTCCGGTTCGCTGCTCTCCGAGGGGTACGGCGGCGGTACCGCGACGATGGAGTTCGAGGTGCTGACCGGCCTGCCGCTGCGCAACTTCGAGCCGCAGGTCACCTCGCCGTACCAGATGGTCGTCCCCGACCTCCCGTCCTTCCCCTCCGCCGTCGGAGCCCTCGCGGCGGACGGTCACCGCACGATCGCCATCCACCCGTACCAGACCCAGATGTACCGGCGCGAGGAGGTCTACCGGGCCTTCGGGTTCGACCAGTTCGTGCACGACACGACGATGGCGGAGCAGACGCGCCTCGAACGCTCGCCGTACCTCAGCGACAGCACGGCGTACGACGAGGTGCTGGCGCGCGAGGCGGCCAGCCCGGAGCCGCTGCTGGCCCACGTGGTCACGATGCAGAACCACATGCCCTGGGCTGACTGGTACGACGACCCGGTGCCGGTCGCCGGACCCGACGACCCGGACGTGCGCGCGGAGGTCGGGACCTACCTGCGGGGCCTGAGCTACTCCGACGCGGCGCTGGCGGACTTCCTCCGTGCGCTGCGGCGCTCCCCCGAGCGGACGGTCGTGCTCTTCTACGGCGACCACCTGCCCGGTCTCTACGACGACGTGCTCCCCTCCGACCCCGCCCGCACGCGTTGGGAGACGCCGTTCTTCGTCTGGGACAGCCGGGGCAACCTCGCGCGACCCCAGCCGCTCACGAGTGCGGGGAACCTGCTCCCCCTGCTCTACGACGTCGTGGGCGAGCCGGTGCCGCCGTACTACGCGCTGCTCGAGCGGCTGCGCCGTCACCTGCCGGCCGTGACCAGGCGCTACCTCGTGACCGCCGACGGCACCGAGGTGGCCGACGAGGCCTCGTTGTCCCCGCGCGTGCAGGGGCTGCTGGACGACCTGCGGCTGGTGCAGTACGACTTCTCGCTCGGCCACCGGTACGCCCTCGACGCCATGTGGCCGCAGGGCTGAGCCACCCCCGGGGTCCTGGCGGTGCGCCACATGAGGCCGGACCAGCGGGGTACGCACTGGTGTGACGTGCATCGCACGTCGCCCGCGATGGGGCGTGGGACCGGAGCACTGGGGAGGGCACCACACATGGACACGCACGCATCGACCCGGCTGGCGGCTTCGCTGGCCCGAGGTGTGAAGGAGATGCCGCGCAACGCCTCGTGGCTGATCGCGAGGGCCGCGGGCGGAGTGCCGGCGACCAACGGAGCCGCACCGGGCACCAACGGCGTCAAGCACGCCGGGTGGGCCGTTCGCGCCGCGCTGCCCGGGCAGGACTCGGTGGAGGCACGGCTGCAGCAGGCGCGGCTGGCCGCCGAGCGCGCGTCGGAGGCCGAGCAGCAGGCGCTCGAGGCGGCCGAGCGCGCGAGGGCGTTGGCCGACCAGGCCGACGAGGTGGGCGAACGCGAGCAGCGCCGCATGGCGGAGCTGCGCGAGGAGAAGCAGCGGGAGGTCGACGCGCGGGTCGCCGAGGCCCGGCGCCGGGCGGACGAGCTCGTGGCCCGCGAGCAGTCGGACGCCGAGCAGGACGCGGCGCACGTCCTCGAGCGCGAGCAGGACGCCGCGGCCAAGCGCGAGCAGCAGGCACGCAGCCAGGCCGAGAAGGCCAAGGCCGACGCCGAGAAGCAGTTCCGGCAGGCGACCGAGGACCTAGCCCGCGCCCGCGAGCTGGCCGACGAGGCGGCCGAGGCCGCGGAGGAGGCGGCGCAGCGCGCCCGGGCCGAGGCCGACCAGGTGGCAGCCGAGGCGCGCCGGGAGGCGGAGGGCGCCGACGCCGCCGTGGCGCGCGCCGAGGAGCTGCGGGACGGGGCCCGCCAGGGCGCCGTCGAGGTGACGCGCGCCATCCGGGGCGACCAGCGCAAGCTCGGCGACCTGACCAAGTCCGAGCTGCTCGAGCTCGCGACCGCGGCGGGCATCGACCACGGCTCGTCCACCACCAAGAAGCAGCTCGTCGACGCGCTCAACCGCGCCCGCTGACCGAGGAGGATGACATGTTCCCGTTCCGCAAGGAGACTGCCTGGGACAAGGTGTCCCGCCGCGTCTCGTCCGTCGAACCCCGCAGCCTGGCCCGTTCGGGCCTGTCGGCCGGGGCGACGGTGCTGGCCCTGACCGTCGCCAGTGCCGCCACCTCCGCGATCCGCCGACGGGTCGAGGGCTCGTGAGGCTGACCAGCCTGGCCGCCCTCGGCGTCGGGTACGTCCTGGGGTCGCGGGCCGGGAAGGAACGCTATGAGCAGATCCGTGAGGCGGCGCAGCAGGCGGCGAAGCAGCTCGAGTCGTACGGCGAGGGCGGTTCCCTGGCCCACCGGCTCGCCGGTGCAGGTGCCGATGCGCGAGCTCAGGCCCGACGCCGCGGCCCGGCTGACTGACGGCGTCGTCGTCGAGACCCGGCTGGTCGCCCGCCTGCTGGGCGTGCGGGTGCTGCGGGTCGACGGCGTCGTGCACCTCTCCCCGGCCCAGGTCGCCGAGCGGCACGCGACGCTCGGCGTACCCGCCGGGGCGGTCGTCGACGGCGGGGTGGAGTCCGGTCCGACTGCGGTGCGGGGCGACCGGTCGCCGCCCACGGTGCCCGGATGCGAGCTGGCCCGGGCGGCGACGCTGCTGCGCGGGCTCGACGTGCGCCTCAGCGCGGAGTGACCGGGCGCCCCTCGTAGGGCGTCGAGAGCACGATCGTGGTGCGCGTGGCGACGTTGGCGGCCGCACGGATGCGGGCGAGCAGGTCCTCGAGGTCGATGGGCGTGGAGACCCGTACCTTGAGGATGTAGGACTCCTCCCCCGCCACCGACCAGCACGACTCGATCTCGGGGATCTCGCGCAGCCGCTCGGGCGAGTCGTCGGGCTCGGAGGCGTCGATCGGGCGGATCGAGATGAACGCCGTGAGCGGCAGGCCGACCTCCGCGTGGTTGATCGTGGCGCCGTACCCCGTGATCAGCCCCCGCTGCTCGAGACGCTTGACGCGCTGGTGCACAGCCGAGGTGGACAGGCCCGTGGCGCGCCCGAGGTCGGTGAAGGACATGCGGCCGTCGACCGCGAGCAGCGACAGGATCTGGCGGTCGGTGGCTTCCACGTCGGACGTCGTCACGCGCTCAGGGTAACTGCCCGGACGCCCCGCTCGGGGTGCACGACGCGGCGCGGGGCGTCTGGCAGGATCGCCGGGTGAGCGAGCGCCTGATGCTGCTGGACACCGCCTCGATGTACTTCCGTGCGTTCTACGGCGTCCCCGAGATCACCGCGGACGACGGGACCCCCGTCAACGCCGTGCGCGGGTTGCTCGACTTCATCTCGCGGCTGGTGACCGACTACCGCCCCACCCGCCTCGCCTGCTGCTGGGACAACGACTGGCGCCCGCAGTGGCGCGTGGACCTGATCCCGTCGTACAAGGCGCACCGGGTCGAGGCCGAGGTGCCGGGCCCGGCGCCGGACGTCGAGGAGGTGCCCCACCCCCTCGAGGTGCAGGTGCCGATCATCCTCGAGGTGCTCGCCGCCGCCGGCATCTGCGTCGTGGGCGCCGACGGCTACGAGGCCGACGACGTGATCGGCACCCTGGCCACCGGGGCGGGGATGCCGGTCGACGTCGTCACCGGTGACCGCGATCTCTTCCAGCTCGTCGACGACGACGCCGACGTGCGGGTGCTCTACATCGCCCGCGGTGTCGGCAACCACGAGCGCGTGACCAACGACTGGGTGCGGGCGAAGTACGACATCGACGCCCGGCAGTACGCCGACTTCGCCACGCTGCGCGGCGACACCTCCGACGGCCTCCCCGGGGTGGCCGGGGTCGGGGAGAAGACGGCCGCCACCCTGCTCAACCGCTTCGGCGACATGGAGGGCATCGTCGCCGCCGCCCACGACCCCGAGGCCGAGCTCGGCCCCGGGCCGCGCGGCAAGATCAAGGCGGCGGCCGACTACCTCGCCGTGGCGCCGCAGGTCGTCGCGGTCGTGCGCGACCTCGACCTCGGCTCCCCCGACCTGACGCTCCCCGCCGCGCCGCGGGACGACGAGGCCCTCGACGCCCTGGCCGAGCGGTACTCGCTGACGAGCTCGGTCGGGCGTCTGCGCGAGGCCCTCGCGGCGCCTCGCGAGCCGTGACCGGGCCGCCCGTACGGTGGTGGGATGAGCACCGTCGCTGTCGTCGGGGGCCACGGACAGGTGGCCCGTCTCCTGCACCCGTTGCTGCGCGACGCCGGGCACGTCCCGGTGGCACTGGTCCGGAGCGACACGCACCGTGCCGTCCTCGAGTCGGCGGGGGCCGAGGTACGGCTCCTCGACATCGAGGCCGCCGACGAGGGTGACGTCGCCGCCGCCCTCGATGGCTGCGATGCCGTCGTCTTCGCCGCCGGAGGCGGGCCGGACGGCAACATCGAGCGCAAGCGCACGGTCGACCTCGAGGGCTCGCTGAAGTCGGTCGCCGGCGCCCGCGCCGCCGGGATCACCCGCTTCGTGCAGATCTCCGCCATCGGCGTCGACGACCCGCCCGCCGACGACGCCTCCCCCGTGTGGCGGGCCTACGTCGAGGCCAAGCGCGATGCCGACGCCGCCCTGCGGGAGAGCGGGCTCGACTGGACGATCCTGCGCCCCGGACGCCTCACCGACGACCCGGGCACGGGCCGGGTGGCGCTCGGGCCCGACGTCGCCCGCGCCGAGATCCCCCGCGCCGACGTCGCCGCGGCCGTCGCCGCCGTCCTCGACGACCCCACCTCCGCCGGCCACCAGTGGGACCTCGTCACCGGCGACGTCCCCGTCGTGCTCGCCGTCCGCCAGGCGGCCGGCACCGCCTGAGCCCGGGTCGCCGCTCGTCGGGGCGGCTCCGGTCGCTGCCGTTTGGTCACCAACCGCAGGGTGCCTGCGCCCGGTCCTGCGGTTTGGTCACCAACCGCAATTCTCCGGCTCCCTCACTCCGCCAGGCCGGAGTACGCCACGACGCCCCGCTTCAGGCGCCGTACGGCCTCACGCGCGGTCTCGCGAAGCGGACCGGGGCCGGCCGCGTCGGCGACCTGGCCGGTCAGGTCGAGCAGCTGCTTGGTCCAGCGCACGAAGTCCCCGGCCGCGAGGTCGGTGACGTTGAGGACGGTGTCGAGGTCGTCGCCCTCGGCCCAGCGGTACGCCGCCCAGGCGAAGCCGAGGTCGGGCTCGCGCAGGAAGTCGAGGTGGTGCTCCTTCTCCAGGGCGTCGAGGTCGCCCCACAGCCGCACCATCGCCGCGATCGCCTCCTTGACGGGACCGCCGGGCAGTCGCGGCGAGTGCGCGTCGTCGGGACGCCGCGCCTCGAAGACCAGGATCGACAGCACCGCCGCCAGGCCGGAGGCGTCGAGGTCGTCCCAGAGGCCCTGACGCAGCGACTCGGCCGCCAGCAGGTCGACGTCGGAGTAGATCCGGCGCAGGTGGCTACCCCGCTCGGTGACCTTGTCGCCGTCGAGGTACTCCAGGCGCGTCAGCACCTCGCAGACCCGGTCGAACTGCCGGGCGATGGTGTTGGTGCGCTGCTCGACCCGTCGCTTGAGCGTCGCGGCGTCGCGCTCGAGCTTGAACCACCGCTCCGCCCAGCGGGCGTGGTCCTCGCGCTCGGGGCACTGGTGGCACGGGTGCGCCCTGAGGTCGGCGCGCAGCCGGTCGACGGCCTCGCCGGCGCTGGTCCCGCCCCGCCCCCGTGATCGCCGCTCCTCACCGGACGTCGGGGGCGGCGGCGCCAGCCCGTGGGTCCGGTCCCGCAGCGCCGAGGCCAGATCGCGCCGCATCTGCGGGTTGCGACCGTTGAACGAGCGCGGCACCTTGAGCCGGGTCAGCGCCGTCACCGGCGTCGGGAAGTCGATCATCGCCAGCCGGCGGGCCTGGCGGTCCGCCGTCACGACGTACGGGCGCGGCTCGTCGCGCGAGAGCCCAGGGTCGACCACCACGGCGTACCCCGCGAACTTCCCGGTCGGCACCTCGATCACGTCCCCGGGCCTCAGCGCGGCCAGGGACGCGACCACCTCCTGACGACGGTCGGCCCGCCGAGCGCGCGCGGCGTCCTTCTCCAGGTCGGAGATCCGGCGGCGCAGGCGCGCGTACTCCATGAAGTCTCCGAGGTGGCAGGTCGCCGCGTCGGCGTACCCCGCCAGCGCCTCCTCGCTCTTGTGCAGCTGCCGCGCCAGCCCCACGACCGCCTTGTCGGCCTGGAACTGGGCGAAGGACTGCTCGAGCAGCTCGCGCGCGGTCGCCCGGCCGAAGTCGTGGACCAGGTTGACGGCCATGTTGTACGACGGGCGGAACGACGACCGCAGCGGGTAGGTGCGGGTCGAGGCCAGCCCGGCCACCTCGCGCGGGTCGGTGCCGGGCTGCCAGAGGACGACGCCGTGGCCCTCGACGTCGAGGCCCCGGCGGCCGGCGCGACCGGTGAGCTGGGTGTACTCCCCCGGCGTGATGTCGGCGTGGGTCTCGCCGTTCCACTTGGTGAGCTTCTCGATCACCACGGTGCGGGCCGGCATGTTGATGCCCAGCGCGAGCGTCTCGGTCGCGAACACGACCTTGCACAGCCCGCGCACGAACAGCTGCTCGACGCACTGCTTGAACGCCGGCAGCAGCCCCGCGTGGTGGGCGGCCACGCCGCGGGTCAGCCCGTCGAGGAAGTCGTGGTAGCCGAGCACGTGCCGGTCCTCGTCGGGCAGGTGCCGGCAGGCGTCCTCGACGAAGGCGAAGATCGTGTCGCGCTCCTCGGGGGAGGTCAGCCGCACGTTCGCGTCGAGGCACTGCTGCACGGCCGCGTCGCAGCCGACGCGGCTGAAGATGAACACGATCGCGGGCAGAAGTCCCTGCCGGTCGAGCTTCTCGATCACGTCGACCCGGCTCGGGATCCAGACACGCCGCCCGTTCCCGACGGCGCGCGGGTTCTTCGACGAGCCCGGCTTGCCCTTGCGTGGCGAGCGCCGGTCGCGCATCAGCCGGCTGCTGGCCCAGTCGTCGCGCGCGATCCGCACCAGCTCGGGGTTGACCGTCGCGCCCTCGCCGGCGAACCCGGACGAGGCGTCGATGTCGGTGTCGGCGAAGAGGTCGAGCAGCCGACGGCCCACCATCACGTGCTGGAACAGCGGGACCGGGCGCCGCTCCTCGACGATCGTCGTCGTCTCGCCCCGCACGGTCTCCAGCCACTCGCCGAACTCCTCGGCGTTGCTCACCGTCGCCGACAGCGAGACCAGCGAGACCGACTCCGGCAGGTGGATGATGATCTCCTCCCACACGGCCCCGCGGTCGCGGTCGGCGAGGTAGTGCACCTCGTCCATCACCACGAACCCGAGCCCCAGGAGCGTGCGCGACCCGGCGTACAGCATGTTGCGCAGCACCTCGGTCGTCATCACCACGACCGGCGCCTCCCCGTTCACACTGACGTCGCCGGTGAGCAGCCCGACGCGGTCCTCGCCGTAGCGCGCCACCAGGTCGGCGTACTTCTGGTTGGACAACGCCTTGATCGGTGTGGTGTAGAAGCACTTGCGGCCGGTCTCGAGCGCGAGGTGGACCGCGAACTCGCCCACCACCGTCTTGCCCGAGCCGGTGGGAGCGGCGACCAGGACGCCGCGGCCCTCCTCGATCTCGCGGCAGGCGCGGGCCTGGAAGTCGTCGAGCGCGAACGGGAAGTGCGCGACGAAGTCCTTGAACACCGGGTGGCCGCGGTGGCCGCGGTAGGCGGCGTACCGCTCGGCCGGGGTCGCAGCCTCAGGTGCGGCCTCGGGCCCGGGTTGAGGGACGGGCTGGGGCGTGGGCTGGGGCGTGGGGTGGGTGTCAGACAAGGACGCTCAGGGCTCCCGGGGCGCACTCGATGGTCAGGGGCAGGGCCCCGAACCGCTCGCCGTCGGCGTACGACGTGATGCCCGGCGCCGCGACCGTCACCGAACGCACGCGGTGGTGCTCGTACTGCGGGTGCGTGACGTGGGTGCCCTTGAACAGCTTGGGGTAGGTGCGGATCAGCTCGGTCTTGCTCATCGGCTTGATGATCACGACGTCCAGCATGCCGTCGTCGAGCAAGGCGCCCTCGGTGATCCGCAGGCCGCCGCCGAACGACGGCCCGTTGCCGACCGCGACCAGCATCGCGTCGAGGCGGCGGATGGCCCCGTCGAGCGCGAGGGTGTAGGGCAGCGGCTCGAAGACCCGCAGCTCGGCGAGGGTGGCCAGGTTGTAGCGCATCTGCCCGCGCGGCCAGGTCATCCGGTTGGCCCGCTCGTTGACGACCGCGTCGAAGCCGGCCGCCAGGACCGTCACGAAGTACTTCGTACCGCAGCGGGCGAGGTCGATCGTCCGCGGGGTGGAGGCGATCACCCGGTCGGCGGCCGCCAGCGGGTCCTTGCGCGGGATGTCGAAGTAGCGTGCGACGTCGTTGCCGGTGCCGGCGGGGATCATCCCCAGGTGGGTGCCGGTCCCGGCGACCGCCTGGACCGCGAGGTGGACCATGCCGTCACCGCCGCAGACCACCAGCGACTCGACCCCGTCGGCGACGCACTGGTGGGCCAGGTCGAGCGCCTCGTCGGCGTCGCGACCGGCCAGGTTGCGCACGACGAAGCCCGCCTCGCGCAGCCGCGGCAGGGCGAGGTCGCGCGCGCGGGCGCCGCGTCCCTTGCCGGCGGTGGGATTGGTGAGGAGCGCGATCTCGCGCGGACTCGCGGACACGCAGCGACCCTAGGGCACGGCGCCGCTCAGCGGTCGGAACCCTGCCAGCGCGGACGCTCGACGCCGATCCGGAGGCGTACGGCGACATGGTCCGCGGAGGCGCCGACGGCCTTGGTGAGGCGCCCCAGCGTGTCGAGCACCCGGTCGGCGTCGAACCCGGTACCGGGGACCGCCAGGGTGAGCCGTCCGTCGACCGCCACGAGCAGCACCTGCCCGTGCCGCCACGCCTGGTGGGCGCGGGTCCGGATGTCCTCGGGCGCCACCGGGCGGGGGTAGGCCTCGTCCACGGCGTACAGGTCGCACGGGACGTCGTCCTGGCCCGGTGAGGACAGCGTGCCGGGGACGCGGTGCTGGTCGCGCAGGCCGCCCTCGGCGGCCCACGTGACGTCGAGCTCGCCCAGCCAGGCGGGGAGGTCGAAGGGGTCGACGTCGTCGAAGGCGGGGATGGGCAGGGTCACGGGGTGATCACAGGGGCGACGCCTCGTCCGGGGACAGGCCGGCGTACCGGCGGTTGCGAGCGCGACGCCGGTCGTTGAACCGGGCGATCGCCTCCGAGATGAAGAACAGCAGCACCATCGGCACCGCCATGAAGGTCATGGTGAAGGGGTCGGTCGAGGGGGTGGCCACGGCGGCGAAGACGAAGATGCCGACGATGATCCAGGGCCGGTACTCGCCCAGGGTCTTGCCGGGCAGCACGCCGGCGAGGTTGAGCAGCACCACGAAGACCGGGATCTCGAAGGCGATCCCGAACACGAGCATGGTGCGGGTGAAGAACTGCAGGTACTCGGTGAACTCCACCAGGTTGGTGATGCCATCGGGGTTCAGGCCGATCAGCACCTCGAGGCCCTTGGGCAGTGTCAGGTAGGCCAGCGCGATGCCGGCCAGGAACAGCGGCGCGGCCGCGCCGAGGAAGACGTAGGACCACTTCCGCTCCTGCGCGTGCAGGCCGGGGAGGATGAACGCCCAGATCTGGTAGAGCCAGTACGGGCTGGTGCCGATCAGCGCCGCGAACCCGCAGAGCTTGAGGTAGAGCATCAGGCCGCCGCCGGCGCCCTGGGTGGTCGCGATGCTGCTGCCCTTCGGCAGGGCTTCCTGCGCCTGCAGGTACGGCCCGTACACGAAGTCGAAGAGCGGCTCGAAGAAGAACAGCGCGACGACGAGCGCCACGAGCATCACCACCGCCACCCGGAGAATGCGGGCGCGCAGCTCGCGCAGGTGGTCGGAGAGAGCCATCCTCCCGTCGTCGCCGACGGGGTGGACCGGCGCGCCGACGAAGAGCCGGACGAGACCGGAGAGCGCCACGGCCGGTTACCCGGCCTGCTGTGGGTGCACGGCGCCCGTCAGCCGTTGGTGGTGTCGTTCCGCCGGTCCTGCACCGTCGCGGAATCGTCGGTCGTGGAGACCGGCGGCAGCTCGGCCGGTGGGGCGGCCACGTCGGGCGTGGTGGTGTCGTCGTCGTCCTTGAGGCCCTTGGTCTCGGCCTTGAAGATCCGGAGCGCCTGCCCGGTCCCGCGGGCGAGGTCGGGCAGCTTCGCCGCACCGAACACGAGCACCACGATCGCCAGGATCACCAGCCACTCGGCGCCCTGCGGCATGCCAATCAGGGAGTACATCGCAGATCCTCACTCGTTGCGGTCGTCTGTGCCATGGTACGCGCCGGTGTCGTACAGGCGGAGGGTGTCGACCGCGGAGGCCGCCACGGCCTCCTGCAGGTCGACCGGGGAGACCACCCGGGCGTGCGGTGCGAGCCGGAGCAGCAGGCGCCGCAGCCACCGCTTGTCCGCGACCCGCAGGTCGACCTCGAGGGCTCCCCCGCCGAGTTCGCGGACGTCCTCGGCCGGGTAGTACTCGACCACCCAGCGCGCCTGCGGCGCGAGCCGCACCGTGGCCAGGGTGGTGTCCTCGGAGCGCGAGAAGATGCCGTCTGCGAGGTCGCGGGGCGGCTCCACGGGCGTGCTGACCGGCTCATCGAGCACCTCCGCCTCCACGATCCGGTCCAGGCGGAACAGCCGCGGTGCCTCGGCGCTGTGGCACCAGGCGTCGAGGTAGGCGAACCCGTGGGCGGTCACGACCCCGCGCGGGTCGACCACCCGCTCGGACTCCTGGTCGCGTGCGGGGACGTAGTAGGTCAGCCGCACCTGGCGCCGCTGCGCCGTCGCGAGGTCGAGGTCGGCCCGGAAGCGCTGCTCGTCGCGGCCCACCCGGTCGGTGCCGGGGTCCACGAGCGGGTCGAACTCCCCCTGCACGGCGGCCTCGAGCTTGGCCAGGGTCCGGTCGACGATCTCGCGGGTGGCGTCGCCGGCACCCGAGCGCAGTGCCCGCAGCGCCACGATGACCGCGGTCGCCTCGGTGGGCGAGAGCTGCAGGGGTCGGGCGAGGTAGTCGGCGTTGGACACCCGGATCACGCCCTCGGCCTCCGGGCCCTCGATGGCGTCGAGGTCGACGTCGATGAGGTCGTCGGGGTAGCCGCCCGGCAGGCCGCACATGAACAGCACCTTGAGGTCGGAGACCAGCACCCCCGGGGTGACGCCGAGGTCAGTGGCCGCCTCGTCGACGGTCACCGAGCCGCGTGCGTAGAGGTACGGCACCAGGCGCAGCAGGCGCCCGACCTGCTCCTTGGCTCCGCCGGGGCTCGTCACCGCTCGCCTCCGCGGCTCGCGGTTTGGTCACCAACCGCAATTCCCGACGACTCCGCCAGGGCGCGCAACCGCTCGACGACCCCCGCGCGCAGCTCGGCCGGAGCCTCGACATAGACGTCCGGTCCGTACGACAGCAGCTCGCCGATCACGTCGAGCCCGCCGCGCTCGAGCGTGACGCGGTCCCAGCGCGTCGCAGTGTCGGGCCCGGGCACGTCGGTCGCCAGCACGAGGCCGCCACGGCGCAGGGCATGCCCGGTCCCCTCGCGCACCAGGAGCGTGACCGCCTGGCTCGTGCGCGGCGGGGCGAGCCGCTTGGCCATCTCGTGGATGTCGACGCCTGCCGGCACGTCGTACGCCCCGGGCTGTCCGACCTTCCGCGCCTCCCCCACGACCCGCGACAGGCGGAACACCCGCTCCTCGTCGCGGTCGGTGTCGTGGCCGACGGCGTACCAGCGCCCGGAGTAACGCACGACGCCCCACGGCTGGAGGTGCCGGGTCGTGGGGTGGGGCTGGTCGCGCCGCTGGTACTCGAACTCGACCGGCTGGCGTTCTTGCGTCGCCTCCCAGAACAGGTCGAAGGACGGCTCGTCCGCACCCAGACGGGGTTCGACCACATCGAGCGCGGAGACGTCGACCGGGAGGCCGTACGCGGTCAGCTTGCGCACCGCCTCGGTCGTGGCCTGGGCCAGCCGCGCGTGCTCCCACACCTTGGTGGCCAACGCGACGACGGCGGCCTCGTCGGCCTCGAGCTCGATGCGGGGGATCTGGAGCACGTCGGGGCGCACCCGGTAGCCGGGCTCGTCGTCGAAGTAGGCGTCCATCTGGCCCACCTCGATGGGCACGCCGATCGCGCGGAGGTCCTCCTTGTCGCGCTCGAACATCTTCTCGAACGCCTCGTCACCGGACCCGGGGTAGAGGATCGCGCGGATCCGCTCCTTGGACACGAAGTGCCGCTGCACGAGCAGCATGATGAGCAGGTTGAGCAGTCGCTCGCTCTTCTCTGCTACCACGCGTCCTCCGTGACTCGTCCGGGCCGGCCCCACACCTGCGGGCCGGGGTCTCGGGCCCAGTCTGGCCCAGTCCTCAGGAGGCCCCGAGGATGTCGACCACGAAGTACAGCGTGTCGGTACCGGAGATGCCCGCATCCGGCTGGCCCTGCTTGCCGTAGCCCTCCTCCGGCGGGATCGCGAGGATCACCCGGCTGCCGACCCGCTGGCCCACCAGCGTCTTGTCCCAGCCGGGGACGACCTGGCCCACGCCGATGGCGAACGACGCCGGGCTGGACGTGTAGGACTCGTCGAACGGCTTGTCGCCGGTGTAGGTCTGGCCGAGGTAGTTGACCGTGATGGTCTGGCCCTTCTCGACCTTCGGGCCGGTGCCCTCGATGAGGACGGCCGACTTGAGCTCACCGTCGGGCTTGGGCGCCGAGCTCATGTCGAGGCCCGTGACGTCGCCGTCGGTCTCCTCGACCTTGGGCGCCCACGACGGCGCCGGCTGCGCCTTGCCCTCGGGCTCGGTCGGCACCTTCTCCATGAGGTCGAGGACGAAGAGCACGGTGTCCTTGTTGGCGACGCCGATGTTCGGGTTGCCCTGGGGACCGAACGCTACCTCGGCGGAGGCGGCGACGGCGATCCGCGAGCCGATCTTCTGGCCCTCGAGCCCCTTGATGAAGACCTCGCTGGCACCCTGCGGGGTCACGGTGATGATCTGGGGCTTGCCGCCTTCGTCGTAGGTGCTGAACGCCTGCTCCTGGGTGTAGCCGTTGCCGACCCAGATGTTGGTCAGGACCGCGTCACCCTCGGCGACCTCCTCACCGTCGCCCTCGCTGATCACCTTCGCGGTGACCTCGTCGGCCTCCATCTGACCGTCCCACGTGATCTCGGGGGCCTTGCCGAAGTCACCGCCGATGGTCACGGAGTCCAGACCGCCGCCGGAGGAGCTGTCGGAGTCCGAGGCAGCGTCGTCGTTGCCGCACCCGGACAGACCCAAGGCGAGGACGGCGGTCAGGAGCAGCGGCAGCACGCGACGGGTGCGTCGGGACACAGGGTTCACCTTCAGGATCGGTCGTCGTTCTTCGGTCGTGGAGCGGGGCGACCGGGCACAGGTCCGGCGGCGCGCTCACCCTATCCGGGACACCTGAGAGGTTCCGGCTCCCCCCGTACGGCGGGCCGTTTGGTCACCAACCACGCGCCGAGGCCCCTTGCCAGCGCGGTTTGGTCACCAACCGCCGGTCTCGTCGGCTACATGCCATCGATGAGTCGCTGCACCCGCTCGTCGTGGGCGCGGAACGGGTCCTTGCACAGCACCGTGCGCTGAGCCTGGTCGTTGAGCTTGAGGTGGACCCAGTCGACGGTGAAGTCACGTCGACGTTCCTGGGCGCGACGGATGAACTCGCCCCGCAGCCGTGCGCGGGTGGTCTGCGGTGGCACCGACTTGGCCTGGAAGACCTGCAGGTCGGTGGTCACCCGTGCCACCGCCCCCCGCTTCTCCAGGAGGTAGTAGAGACCGCGGCCACGGTGGATGTCGTGGTAGGCGAGATCGAGCTGTGCGATCCGGGGGTGGCCGAGCGGGAGGCCGTGCTTTGCCCGGTAGCGCTCGATGAGCTTCCACTTGATCACCCAGTCGATCTCGCGGTCGACCAGGCCGAGGTCGTCGGACTCGACCGCCTTCAAGCCGCGCTCCCACAGGTCCAGCGCCTGCTCGATCGTCGGCGTCGCCAACCCGCGCCGGTCGACGAAGTCGCGGGCCTTGGCGAGGTACTCCCCCTGGATCTCCAGGGCGCTCGCCTCGCGTCCGTTGGCGAGCCGGACCTTGCGACGACCGGTGACGTCGTGGGAGATCTCGCGGATGGCCCGGATCGGGTTCTCCATCGTGAGGTCGCGCATCACCACGCCCTCCTCGATCATCCGCAGGACGAGGTCGCAGCTGGCCACCTTGAGCAGCGTGGTCGTCTCGCTCATGTTCGAGTCGCCGACGATCACGTGCAGGCGGCGGTACTTCTCGGCGTCGGCGTGCGGCTCGTCGCGGGTGTTGATGATCGGCCGGCTGCGGGTGGTGGCGCTGGAGACGCCCTCCCAGATGTGCTCGGCGCGCTGGCTCACGCTGTAGCTGGCGCCGCGCGGTGTCTGGGTCACCTTGCCGGCACCCACCACGATCTGCCGGGTCACCAGGAACGGGATGAGGACGTCGGCCAGGCGGGTGAACTCGCCCGCACGGCTCACCAGGTAGTTCTCGTGACAGCCGTAGGAGTTGCCGGCGGAATCGGTGTTGTTCTTGAACAGGTAGATCTCACCGGCGATGCCCTCGTCGTGGAGGCGCTGCTCGGCGTCGAGCAGCAGGCCTTCGAGGACCCGCTCTCCCGCCTTGTCGTGCGCGACGAGCTCGGTGATCGAGTCGCACTCGGGGGTGGCGTACTCGGGGTGGCTGCCGACGTCGAGATACAGCCGCGCGCCGTTGCGCAGGAAGACGTTGCTGCTGCGACCCCAGCTGACGACCTTGCGGAACAGGTAGCGGGCCACCTCGTCGGGGCTCAGGCGTCGCTGACCGCGGAACGTGCACGTGACGCCGTACTCGTTCTCGATCCCGAAGATGCGCCTGTCCACGTCAGCCAGCCTAGCGGCGGACCCTCAGGTCGCGGGGACTTCGCCGAGACGGCCTGTCCGGGTCGGTCAGGCGGTGCGGGCCCAGTCCACGACGCCCATCTCGCGGCGCCACCGGTTCATCACCCGGGCGCGCCCCTCCTCCGAGTACAGCGACGCCGAGACCAGGCGACGCCACCGCCGCAGCCGCTCGGGGTCGTGGGGGCGGCCCAGCAGCCGGTCCAGCTCGTGCATCACGGTGCCGGCGTGGTTGAGCAGGTCGTCCAGCGTGTAGCCCCGGCGGACGTACGCCGAGGACGCCCAGCGCCGGTCGCGTCGCAGGTCCTTGCGGTGCTGCGCGGCGTCGCGGTGCCCGGCCCCGTCGTACTCGTGCACCTGACGGGTGCCGACGACGAGGAGGTCGGCGCGGCCGATCAGCGTTCCGTCGTCCTCGAAGCAGTCGACCTGGCACTCGACCGGCACGTCCATGACCTCGTGGAACTTCACCAGCACCACCTCGCCGGCGGACTCGGGGCGACCCGTGGCCGCACGGTAGGCCTCACGCAGGGCGGCGACCCCTGGCCGTCGGGTGGCCAGGAGTGCCTCCATCCTGTCGCGATCGAGGTCACCGCTGCGCAGGGCGGACTCGATGATGATCGCGAGGTCGAGGTGACCGAGGTCGCGGGCGCACCGGAGCAGCACCTCCTCGGGTCGGTCGACAGGCAGACCCTGGCACACCACCTTCTCGGTGGCGCGCTTGAGGCGGGAGCAGATCAGGCCGGGGCGGCGCGGTCGGGGGCCGTCCCCCTGCACGGCAGCCCAGACCGGGAGCTGCTCCGGGAGGTTGGGCAGGTCCCAGCCGTACAGGAGGACGGCGGTCAGGTGGGTGAACACGGCCGTCGGGGGCAGGACCAAGAGCCACGCGCGGAGGTCGCGGAGCAGCTCGTCCGCGTCCGACAGACCGTCTCGCTTCTCGACGAACAGGCCGTGCGCCACGCGGCGGTGGCCCTTGGTGCGCACCTCGCCCCGGATGGGGACATCGTCGTTGCTCGGTTCCATGGCGGCACCCTGCCCGCCCGGGCCGCGCCGGCGTCGCTGTCGACGAGCAGCCTGTGGACAGGCGGGCCTCGAAGCGTCCCTGTGCACGTCTCGCGGGCCGGGTGAGGACCGTTTGGTCACCAACCGCTGCTCTCAGGGGCGCGGACCAGCCGTTCGGTCACCAACCATTGCCTCCGGGTCGCGAACCGGCGGTCTGGTCACCAACCGCAGGAACCGGGGCCGGCGATCAGGCGGGGGGCGCGACCGGTCGCTCGGAAACGCCGTCGGCAGCGGAGCCGTTCGTGGGATCGGCGCCCGCAGCATCGGCCGTGTCCGCCTCTTCGGACGCCTCGCCGGGGGTCTCGGGTCCGCGGTCGCCCAGGAGGTCGACGAGTCGGTCACTGCGGAGCCGCAGGAACTTGCGCTTCTGCGTACGGCTGCGGTCGAGCACCGCGACCTCGAGCTCCCGCACGGGGATCACCCGGTCGCTGCTGTCGGAATGACCGAGAGCCGCCACCGCCACGTGCAAGGCGTCGTTGAGGGACGCGCCCTCGGTGTAGTGCTCCTCGAGGTACGCCGCCACCGTGTCGGAGGCTCCACCCATGACGGCGAACCCCTGGACGTCCGCGACCTGGCCGTCGTAGGTGAGCCGGTAGATCTGGTCGTCCTCGGGGGCGTCCCCGATCTCGGCCACGAAGATCTCGACCTCGTAGGGCTTCTCGCCGCCGCTGGAGAAGATCGTGCCGAGGGTCTGCGCGTAGGCGTTGGCCAGGCTGCGGCCGGTCACGTCGCGCCGGTCGTAGGCGTACCCGCGCATGTCGGCGAGGCGCACGCCGGCGATGCGCAGGTTCTCGAACTCGTTGTAGCGGCCGACCGCGGCGAAGGCGATGCGGTCGTAGATCTCGGAGACCTTGTGGAGCGCCTGCGAGGGGTTCTCGGAGACGAAGAGGACTCCGTCGCTGTACTGCACAGCCACCACGGAGCGGCCACGGCTGATGCCCTTGCGGGCGAAGTCCGCGCGGTCCTTCATGACCTGCTCTTGCGGCACGTAGAACGGCATGCTCATGACTCGTCGTCCTCCGTTGTCAGGTCAGGCTCGCGGCGGCGGGGCCGTCGGGGCGGTTCATGCGGCCGGCGATCACGCGGTCGGCGATCGCGGCCACCTCGTCGTCCTGCATCCGGCGTCCACCGTCGGCCGTGATCACCTGGACGACCGGGAAGATCCTCCGGGCGAGGTCGGGGCCACCGGTCGCCGAGTCGTCGTCGGCCGCGTCGTACAGCGCCTGGATGGTCGCCGTCACGCAGTCCTCCTCGGACAGACCGTCGCGGTAGAGCTTCTTCAGGGAGCCGCGGGCGAACAGCGAGCCGGAGCCGACGGCGTGGAACGCCGTCTCCTCGTAGCGGCCACCGGTGACGTCGTAGCTGAAGATCCGGCCCTGGTCGGTGGTGAGGTCGAAGCCCGCGAACAGCGGGACGACCGCCAGGCCCTGCATGGCCATACCGAGGTTGCTGCGGATCAACGCGGCCAGGCGGTTGGCCTTGCCGTCCATCGAGAGCGTGGTGCCCTCGATCTTCTCGTAGTGCTCGAGCTCGGTCTGGAACAGCCGGACCAGCTCGACGGCGAGGCCGGCCGTGCCCGCGATGCCCACGGCCGAGAACTCGTCGGCCGGGAAGACCTTCTCGATGTCGCGCTGGGCGATGATGTTGCCCATCGTCGCGCGGCGGTCACCGGCCATCACGACACCACCGGCGAACGTCGCCGCCACGATCGTGGTGCCGTGGGGGGCGAGGTCGCCCGCGTGTCCCTGGGGCACGCTGCGGCGCGAGGGGAGCAGGTCGGGGGCCTGGCCGGCCAGGAAGTCGGTGAACGACGACGAGCCCGGCGTCAGGTAGGCAGCGGGGAGCCGCGCCCCGTCGGGAACGCTCACTGGCCGCCCTTCTGGATGAACGACTTCACGAAGTCCTCGGCGTTGGTCTCGAGCACGTCGTCGATCTCGTCGAGGATCGCGTCGATGTCGTCGTCCAGGGCTTCCTTGCGCTCGGCCACGTCGCTCTCGGCGGTCGCCTCGGTGGACTCCTCCGTCTCCTGCGACTTGCGTGGCTGCTTCTGCTCCTGTGCCATACCTGAACCCTAGCCGGAAGACGGGCGGCCCGGACGTGCCCTGCAGCATGCGGATCCGTCACCAACCGCGGCCGCGGGCAGACGGTGCCTGCGGTTTGGTCACCAACCGCACGGACCGGGGTCAGCGGGTGAGGGCCGTGAACAGCTCCTCGGCCGACTCGCACCGCTCGATCAGGTCACCGACGTGGGCACGGCTGCCGCGCAGCGGGTCGATGGTCGGGACACGCTGGAGAGACTCGCGCCCGGGGAGGTCGAAGATCACCGAGTCCCAGGACGCGGCCGCGACGTGCTCGGCGTACTTCTCCAGGCAGCGCCCCCGGAAGTAGGCGCGCGTGTCGTCCGGCGGGTCGTGCATCGCCGCCTCGACGGAGGCGTCGTCGAGGAGGCGCTCGACCCGGCCCAGGCCCACCAGCCGGTGGTAGAGGCCCTTCTCGGGCCGGATGTCCGAGTACTGGTAGTCGATGAGCTGCAGCTTCGCGTCGTCCCACGCCAGTCCGTCGCGGTCGCGGTACTGCTCGAGCAGACGCAGCTTGGCCACCCAGTCGAGCTCGCGGGCGCACAGCATCGGGTCGCGCTCGAGCCGGTCGAGCACCGACTCCCAGCGCGCCAGCACGTCGAGGGTCTGGGCGTCGGCGTCCGCGCCGTACCGGTCCTCCACGAACTTGCGGGCGAGGTCGAGGTATTCCAACTGCAGCTGGATCGCGGTCAGCTTGCGACCGTCGGTGAGCGTGAGCAGGTGGGTCAGCGTCGGGTCGTGCGAGACCGCGCGCAGGCCGGCCACCGCGCCCTCGACGGTGAGGTCGTGGCCGATGAAGCGGTCCTCGATCATCGCGAGCACCAGCGACGTCGTGCCCACCTTGAGGTACGTCGAGACCTCGGCGAGGTTGGCGTCCCCGATGATCACGTGGAGCCGGCGGTACTTCTCGGGATCTGCGTGGGGCTCGTCGCGGGTGTTGATGATCGGCCGCTTCAACGTGGTCTCGAGACCGACCTCGACCTCGAAGTAGTCGGCGCGCTGGCTGATCTGGAAACCGCTCTCCCGGCCGTCCTGGCCGATCCCGACCCGGCCGGACCCGCACACCACCTGCCGGCTGACGAAGAACGGCGTGAGGTGCCGGACGATGTCGCCGAACGGCGTGGAGCGCCGCATCAGGTAGTTCTCGTGGGCGCCGTACGACGAGCCCTTCCCGTCGCCGTTGTTCTTGTACAGAACGATCGGGGCGCCACCAGGCAGCAGGCTGGCCCGGCGCGCAGCGTCGAGCATCACCTGCTCCCCCGCCTTGTCGAAGCGGACGATGTCGAGCGGCGAGGTGACCTCGGGCGTCGAGTACTCAGGATGGGCGTGGTCGACGTACAGACGGGCCCCGTTGGTCAGGATGACGTTCGCCAGGCCCATGTCCTCGTCGGTGAGCTGGCTCGGGTCGGCGACCTGCCTCGACATGTCGAAGCCGCGGGCGTCGCGCAGCGGCGACTCCTCCTCGAAGTCCCAGCGGGCACGACGGGCGCGGACGGTGGCGGAGGCGTAGGCGTTCACGACCTGCGAGGAGGCGACCATCGGGTTGGCCAGGGGTTGGCCCTGGACCGAGATGCCGTACTCGACCTCGGTGCCCATCACGCGTCGTACGCTCACCCTCAGAGCCTACGACGCGGCACCCCGAGGCACGGGAGGCGTGCGAGGAGAGGACGGTGACGTGGGCAACGAGGCGAGATCGACTGCAGGAGCAGGCGCGGACGCGGTCGCACGAGCGGCCGGCACCGGCCCGTCGACCCGTGCGGAGGCAGCCGCGGTCGCCGCCGGGCTGGACCACGTCGTCACCCGGCACGGCCCGGTCTCCTCGCTGGCCGAGGCGGCTGCCGCGCGTGGCCTCGAGCCTGAGCAGGTGGTCAAGACGATCGTCGTCCGGCTGGGCGAGGACGACCACCGGTTCGTGCTGGTGCCGGGTGGGCGCGAGATCGCCTGGCCCCGGCTGCGGGCGCTGCTCGGGGTCAACCGCCTCTCGCTGCCGCCGGCGGAGGAGGCTCGCGAGGTGACGGGCTACGAACGCGGCTCGATCACGCCGCTGGGCAGCCTCCGCGCCCTGCCCGTGGTCGCCGACGAGCGCGTGCGCGGCACCGTGTCGATCGGCGGTGGCGCGCCCGGTGTGGCCCTCACGGTGGCGGCGGAGGACCTGCTGACCCTGCTGGACGCCGTGGTCGCGGACGTCACCCGGCCTCAGCAGGAAGGGGCCTCCTGATGGGCGTGTGGTCCGAGCGGGTCGTGCCGCGCCTCGTCGACCTCGCCGGCCGCTCGCCGGAGCTCGACGAGCTGCGGGCCCGCGCCTGCGAGGGGCTGCACGGTCGGGTGCTGGAGCTCGGTTTCGGGGGCGGCCTCAACGTGAGGCACTACCCCGCCGCGGTCACCACGGTGCTCGCCGTCGAGCCCTCGGACGTCGGGTGGGAGCTCTCCCGGGCTCGGCGCGCGACGGCCGCGGTGCCCGTGGAACGGGCTGGACTCGACGGTCAGCGCCTGGAGCAGGACGACGCGAGCGTGGACTGCGTCCTGACCACGCTCACCCTGTGCACGATCCCGGACCTCGCGGCCGCGCTCGCGGAGGCCCGGCGGGTGCTGGTCCCGGGCGGGCGCCTGCACTTCCTCGAGCACGGCCAGGCTCCCGACGAGCGAGTGGCGGCATGGCAGCGCCGGCTCGACCCCGTGCAAGGGCGTCTGTTCGGTGGCTGCCACCTCTCGCGCGACATCCCGTCGCACGTCGCCGGCGCCGGGCTGGAGGTGCAGGACGTCGAGGAGCGCTACCTCACCGGACCTGCCCTCGCCCGGCCGTGGAGCTACGGATTCCTCGGCATCGCGCGTCGTACGCCTGACGCTGCGTGAGCCCCGGCAGCCCGGCAGGACTGTCTGCCCGGGCGAGCCGTTTGGTCACCAACCGCATTCCGCGGCGCGTCCGGCCTGCGGTTGGTGACCAAACCGCACGGACCCACGCCCGCCGCCCGGACCCCATGGTCCGGGCGGGAGCGCAGCGGTCAGAGGTACTGGCCGGTGTTCGAGACGGTGTCGATCGAGCGGCCGGGCTCGGTCCCCTGCTTGCCGGTGATCAGGGTGCGGATGAAGACGATCCGCTCACCCTTCTTGCCCGAGATCCGGGCCCAGTCGTCGGGGTTCGTGGTGTTCGGGAGGTCCTCGTTCTCCTTGAACTCGTCGACGCAGGCCTGCAGCAGGTGCCCGACGCGCAGCCCCTTCTGGTCGTGGTCGAGGAAGTCCTTGATCGCCATCTTCTTGGCACGGTCGACGATGTTCTGGATCATCGCACCCGAGTTGAAGTCCTTGAAGTAGAGGACCTCCTTGTCACCGTTGGCGTAGGTGACCTCGAGGAACCGGTTCTCCTCGGTCTCGGTGTACATCCGCTCGACCGTCGCCTGGATCATGCCCGCCACGCACGCGTCCTTGTCGCCGCCGAACTCGCGCAGGTCGTCGGCGTGCAGGGGCAGGGTCGTGGTGAGGTACTTGCTGAAGATGTCGCGCGCGGACTCCGCGTCGGGGCGCTCGATCTTGATCTTCACGTCGAGCCGGCCCGGCCGCAGGATCGCCGGGTCGATCATGTCCTCGCGGTTGGAGGCGCCGATCACCAGCACGTTCTCGAGCAGCTCCACGCCGTCGATCTCGCTCAGCAGCTGCGGGACGATGGTGTTCTCGACGTCGGAGGAGACCCCCGACCCGCGGGTGCGGAACAGCGAGTCCATCTCGTCGAAGAACACGATCACGGGAGTGCCGCCGCTGGCCTTCTCACGCGCCCGCTGGAACACGAGGCGGATGTGCCGCTCGGTCTCCCCGACGTACTTGTTGAGCAGCTCGGGGCCCTTGATGTTGAGGAAGTAGGACTTGCCCTCCTGGCCGGTGCGGGCCGCCACCTTCTTCGCCAGCGAGTTGGCGACCGCCTTGGCGATGAGCGTCTTGCCGCAGCCGGGAGGCCCGTAGAGCAGCACGCCCTTGGGCGGCTTGAGCTCGTGCTCCTCGAAGAGCTCGGGGTGCAGGTACGGCAGCTCGACCGCGTCGCGGATCTGGTCGATCTGGCTGACCAGACCACCGATCGAGTCGTAGTCGATGTCCGGGACCTCTTCGAGGACCAGCTCCTCCACCTCGGACTTGGGGACCCGCTCGTACACGTAGTTGGACCGCGACTCCAGGAGCAGCGAGTCGCCAGCGCGCAGCGTGACCTCGCGCAGCGGCTCGGCGAGGCGTACGACGCGTTCCTCGTCGGCGTTCGCGATCACCAGCGCCCGGTGGCCGTCCGCGAGCAGCTCCTTGAACATGACGACCTCGCCGACCTCCTCGAAGTCGAGCGCGGCCACCACGTTGAGCGCCTCGTTGAGCATGACCTCCTGGCCACGCACGAGCTCGTCGAGCTCGACGGCCGGACTGACGTTGACCCGGAGCTTGCGCCCACCGGTGAAGACGTCGATGGAGTCGTCCTCGTTGCGGGCGAGGAAGGTGCCGAACCCGGCGGGCGGCTGCGCGAGCCGGTCGACCTCCTCCTTGAGCTTCATGATCTGGTCGCGGGCCTCGCGCAAGGTCTGGGCGAGCCGCTCGTTCTGGCTGGTGACCGCTGCGAGCGAGCGCTGGGTGTCGGCCAGACGCATCTCGATCCCGCGGGAGCTGCCGGGTGCATCGGCCAACCTCCGCCGCAGGTCGGTGACCTCGGCCTCGAGGAAACGCACCTGGCTCACGAGCTCATCGGGGGTTCGGCCCCCGGTGCTGGGAACGCCTTCGGATGCTGACATCGGCGCCACCTCCTCCGGTTGTGACCCTACTAGCCGTATCGGCGTGCGAAAGGGGCAACGGAGACGTGTCGATCACGATTTGGCGACGCCGGACGGTGGCTCAGGAACTGCGGTTGGTGACCAAACCGCACGCACCGGCCCCCGCAGCCTGCGGTCGGTGACCAAACCGCACGCACCGGCTCCGGCCACCTGCGGTTGGTGACCAAACGGCACGCTGCGGAGGCCGGCGTTCGACGGGCGCCCAGGTCAGGGAGGACGGCTCAGGCGTCGAAGGACTGGTCGAGCACCTGCGGGGGGAGGTCCGCGGGGCGGGGGCCGGTGTAGTCGGGGCCGTAGGCGCCGGGGGCGGGACGCCGCTTCTTGACCGGGGGCCGGGCACCGGGGGCCATGCGGCGGGCGGTGACCAGGAAGGCCGTGTGGCCGATCATCTTGTGGCCGGGCCGCACCGCGAGGCCCTCGACGTGCCAGTCGCGCACCAGCGACTCCCAGGCGGCGGGCTCGGTGAAGCCGCCGTGCGCACGCACCGTCTCCACGAACCGCGACAGCTGGGTGGTCGTGGCGACGTAGGCGCAGACGATCCCGCCCGGGCGCAGGGCGCCGGCGGCCGCCTCCAGGCAGTCCCACGGGGCCAGCATGTCGAGGATGATCCGGTCGACCCGCTCCCCCGAGGCCGGCAGGGCCTCGGCCAGGTCGCCGATCGTCAGGGACCACGCGGGGTGGTCGCCGCCGAAGAACTGCCGGACGTTCGCCCGCGCCACGTCGGCGAACTCCTCGCGCCGCTCGTAGGACGACACCCGCCCCCACGGCCCGACGGCGCGCAGCAGCGAGCAGGTCAGGGCGCCGGAGCCGACGCCGGCCTCCACCACGTGGGCGCCGGGGAAGATGTCGGCCGTGGCGACGATCTGCGCGGCGTCCTTGGGGTAGACGACCGCGGCGCCGCGCGGCATCGAGACCACGAACTCCGACAGGAGCGGACGGAAGACGAGGTACTCCCCGCCGGCCGACGACGCGACCGTGAAGCCCTCCTCGCGCCCGATGAGCTCGTCGTGCTCGATGTGCCCGCGGTTGGAGAAGAAGCGCTTGCCCGGCACCAGCTCGAAGTTGTGGCGGCGACCCTTCTGGTCGGTCAGCCGCACCCACTCACCGGCACGCAGCGGCCCGCGGTGGACGCCGGACCAGGCGTCGGCGGGGAGGTCGGCGTCGTGGGGGTCCGAGGCGGTGGGGGTCTCGTCGGGCACCCCGGGACCCTAGCGCTGGCCGGCCCGGAACGCCGCGTCGACGTCGGCGGTCGCCAGCACGCCGTAGATGCTGCCGTCGCCCTCGAGCAGCAGGTACTCGGTCGCGGGGTTGCGGCTGATCGCCAGCACCAGCTCCTCCCCCGACAGCGTCGCGGGCAGCCGCAGCCCCGGGTCGAGGGTGCGGGCGACCACGGAGACAGCCAGCCACGGCCTGCGCTCCTCCGGTACGGCGAGCAGGGCCGCCTCGTTGACGATGCCGATCGGCTGCCCCCCGGCGGTGACGGTGACGATGCCGCCGGCGCGGGCCTCCTGGGCACGCCGTACGGCCTCGGCGAGCGGGAGGTCGTCGGGGACGGTGAGGGTACGCCGGGCCAGGTCGCGGGCGACCAGCTGCGGCAGCCGGGCGCGCACCTTGGCCGACGTGATCGCCTGGGAGGACCCCGTCCACAGGAACAGGGCGATCACGAACGACAGCACGAAGTCGATCAGGGTCGGCGGCGTCCCGAAGACCGCCTCCTGCAGCAGCGGCCACAGCAGGACGAGACCGGCGGTCACCCGACCGCCCCAGCCCGCCACCACCGTGCCGCGGTGGACGTCGCCCGAGACGGCCCAGACCGCCGACTTCAGCACCCGACCGCCGTCGAGCGGGATCCCGGGCACCAGGTTGAGCACGCCCACGAGCAGGTTCGCCCCGGCCAGACCGCCGACGGTGAACCGGATCAGACCGTCGGGCGCGACGAACCACAGGCCGCCCGCGACGACGCCCACGCCGATCGAGGTCAGCGGCCCCACGACCGCGATCAGGAACTCCTCGCGAGGGCGGCGCGCCTCGCCCTCGATGGCGGTCATCCCGCCCAGGAAGTGCAGCGTGATCGAGGTGACCGGGAAGCCCAGCCGCCGGGCGACGATCGCGTGCGAGGCCTCGTGCAGCAGCACCGAGAGGTAGAGCACGACCGCGAAGGCGAGGCCGGCGACGTACTTCCAGGCGCCGAGACCGGGCTGGACCTGCTCGATCGCCGGCGCGATGAGGACGGCGACCAGACCGGCCACCAGGAACCAGGACGACGACACCAGCACGTCGCTCCCGGCGATGCTGCCGATGCGGATCGTGCCGGGCGGGCGTGGGGTCGCCGGCGGCCGCTCGGGAGGCTCCCCGGGCGTGCGGGGACCGGGAGGATCGGCGGGGTCGGACACGCCTCCACGCTAGCCGACCGCTGCCCACTCCCCGCACGCCGGCCGGACTGTCCCCGGCCTCACCTAGGGTGGCCGCATGAGCAGCCCCAGCCCGCCGGTCGCACCCCTCGCGGTGGTCAGCCCCACCGGCGCGGTGCCGGGGTCGACGGTCGTCGACGGCGTCGGGGTGCGGGGCGCGCTCTCCCCCAGCCGGGCCGGCGACTTCATGTCCTGCCCGCTGCTCTACCGCTTCCGCACCATCGACCGGCTGCCCGAGCCCAGCTCGCCCGACGCGATGCGCGGCACGCTCGTGCACAAGGTCCTCGAGGACCTCTTCGACCACCCGGCGGCCGACCGGACGCCGCGCCAGGCGCACGCGATGCTGGTGCCCACCTGGGAGGCGCTGCTCGCGTCCGAGCCCGCCATCGCGGAGATGTTCGCCGGGGGCGACGACGACCTGCCCCCGCCGGACGTCGACACCTGGCTCACGTCGTGCCGCGAGGTGCTCGACCGCTACTTCGAGCTCGAGGACCCCCGCCGCCTCGAGCCCGCCGAGCGGGAGCTGTACGTCGAGACGCTCCTGGAGTCGCGGCTGCTGCTGCGGGGCTTCGTGGACCGGCTCGACGTCGCGCCCGACGGGTCGATCCGGGTGGTCGACTACAAGACGGGCCGCTCCCCCGGGGAGCACTACGAGGCCAAGGCGCTGTTCCAGATGAAGTTCTACGCGCTCGTCATCTGGCGCACCCGCGGCGTCGTGCCCGCCATGCTGCAGCTGGTCTACCTCGGCAACGGCGAGATCGTCCGCTACGTCCCCGACGAGGCCGACCTGCTCGCCACGGAGCGCAAGGTCGAGGCGATCTGGGAGGCGATCCGCCGTGCCGAGGAGACCGGCGACTGGCGCCCGAGCCCCTCGCGCCTGTGCGACTGGTGCGCCCACCACGCACTCTGCCCCGCGAAGGGCGGCACCCCGCCGCCCCTGCCGGCCCCAGCCGTCACCGACCCCGGCGCCCTGACCGTGGAGGACGTCGACCCGGCGACCGTCTGACCCGCCCCGGCCCGGGGGTCAGACGACGGCCGCAGCCTCCTCCGGCGTCACCTCGTGGGCCCGGACCGTCCCGGCCAGGATCTCCTCGGCGTAGTGGCAGGCCACCCGGTGCCCGCTGCGCAGCTCGCGCAGCTCCGGCCGCTCGCTGTCGCACCGCGACTCCTGCCGGAACGGGCAGCGGGTGTGGAACCGGCAGCCGCTCGGCGGGTCCGCCGGCGAGGGCAGGTCGCCCTGCAGGATGATCCGCTCCCGGGAGGCCTCCACCACCGGGTCGGGGACGGGCACCGCCGACATCAGCGCCTTCGTGTACGGGTGCAACGGCTCGGCGTAGAGGTCGTCGCTGGGAGCTTGCTCGACCACCCCGCCGAGGTACATCACCGCGACCTCGTCGGAGACGTGGCGCACGACGGCGAGGTCGTGCGCGATCACCAGGTAGGTCAGCCCGAGCTGCTCCTGCAGGTCGGCCAGCAGGTTCAGCACCTGGGCCTGGATCGACACGTCGAGCGCCGAGACCGGCTCGTCGGCGATCACGATCCGCGGCTCGAGGGCGATCGCCCGGGCGATCCCGATGCGCTGGCGCTGCCCGCCGGAGAACTCGTGCGGGTACTTCTGCGCGGCGCTGGCCGGCAGGCCGACCTGGTCGAGCAGCTCGCGCACGCGCCCCTTGCCGTACGCGATCCCGTGGGCGCGCAGCGGCTCGGTGAGGATCGTCTCGACGTTCTGGCGGGGGTTGAGACTGGAGAGCGGGTCCTGGAAGACCATCTGCATGTCCTGGCGGATCCGCCGGAGCTTCTCGCCCGAGAGGGAGGCCACGTCGGTGCCGTCGAACTCCACGCTCCCGGCGGTGATGGGCGAGAGCCGCAGCAGGGCACGGCCCAGCGTGGACTTGCCGCACCCCGACTCCCCCACCAGCCCCAGTGTCGACCCCTCGGTGATGTCGAGGTCGACACCGTCGACGGCGCGCACGGCGCCGGTCTGGCGGTTGAGCAGGAGACCGTCGCGGATCGGGAAGTGCACCTCCAGGTCGCGGACCCGTACCAGCGTGCTCACCGGACCACCGCCTCTCCGTCGGAGGCCGGGCGGGCGGCGCCGCCCCGTCCGGCGTGCCCGCCGGTGGTGCCCTCGAGCGGGTGGAAGCACCGCAGCCACCGGTCACCGTGGTCCTCGAGCACGGGAGGCGCCTGGGTGCAGTCGTCCTGCCGGTGGCCGCACCGGGGCGCGAACGCGCAGCCCTCGGTCCAGGGGATGGTCAGCGTCGGCGACCCCGGGATCGGGGTCAGGGGTGCCCCACGCGGCGCGTCCAGGCGCGGGATCGAGGCGAGCAGCCCTCCGGTGTAGGGGTGGCGAGGCTCGGCGAAGAGCCGGTCGCGGCCCGTGGACTCGACGATCCGCCCGGCGTACATGACGTTGACGTGGTCGCACAGCCCGGCCACGACCCCGAGGTCGTGGGTGATCATCAGCAGCGCCGCGTCGGTGTCGGCGACGAGGTCCCTGAGCACCTCGAGCACCTGGGCCTGGATGGTCACGTCGAGCGCGGTCGTCGGCTCGTCGGCGATGAGCAGGCGCGGCCCGCAGGCCAGCGCGATCGCGATCAGCACGCGCTGGCGCATCCCGCCGGACAGCTGGTGGGGGTACTCCCGCAGCCGCCGGCCGGGGTCGGGGATGCCCACCTGCTCGAGCAGCGCCTCGGCGCGGTCGGAGGCCTCACCCCGGTCGACGTCCTCATGGCGCCGGATCACCTCGGTGAGCTGGACGCCGACGGTGACGACGGGGTTGAGCGAGGTCAGGGGGTCCTGGAAGACCATGGCGATGTCGTTCCCGCGCAGCGAGGACATCTGCCGCGCGGGCAGGCGCAGCAGGTCACGGCCGCGGTACAGCACCTCCCCCTCGACGCGGACGCCCCGGTCGGGGAGCAGGCCCATCACGGCCAGCGCGGTCACGGACTTGCCGCTGCCGGACTCGCCCACGAGGGCGACGTGCTCCCCCGGACGGATCTCGAAGGACACCTCGTCGACGGCCCGGACCGGTCGGGCGCCCTTGGTGGCGAAGGTGACCGCCAGGTCGCGGACCGCCAGCAGCGGCTCGGTGGGCGACTCGTCGCGACGGGCGCGGGACGGGTCGCGTTCGCGGGAACGCACGGTCACCTCCGGGTGCGGGGGTCGAGGGCTTCGCGCAGGGCCTCACCGAAGAGCGTGAACCCGAGCGCCGTGATCGCGATCGCGATGCCGGGCAGGACGGCCAGGCGCGGGGCCGCGTCGAAGCGGTCCTGGGCGGCCACGAGCATCCGGCCCCACTCCGCGATGGCGGGGTCGGACTGGCCCAGGCCGAGGAAGGACAGCGCGGCGACCTCGATGATCGCGGTGGCGAGGTTGAGCGTGGCCTGCACGATGGTCGGCCCGATGCTGTTGGGCAGCACGTGGCTGACCACGATCCGGCGCCTGCGGAGGCCCAGCGCCCCCGCGGCGAGCACGTAGTCGGCCTGTCCCTGGCCGAGCATCGACCCCCGCAGGAGCCGGGCGAAGATCGGCACCTGCGCGGCCCCGATCGCGATCATCACGGCGTAGGGGTTCTGCCCGAGGACGGCGGCGACGCTGACGGCGAGGAGCAGGCTCGGGATCGAGAGCAGGATGTCGACGAACCGCATGATGGTGGTGTCGACCCAGCTGCCCCACCGGCCGCCCACGGCGCCGCACCCGCCGGCGAGGGCCCCCAGGCCCGCGCCGACGACGAGTCCGAGCGCGGTCGAGACCACGCCGTACACCAGCGACTGCCGGGCGCCGTAGACCATCTGGGTCCACATGTCGGAGCCGAACCGGTCGAGGCCGAGCCAGTGGTCCGGGGACGGACCGGGGACGGTCGTCGGCGTGACGTCGCCGGACCACTCCGCCGAGCCGGGCTGGTACGGCGTGAGCAGCGGCGCGATGACCGCGACGGTGACGAAGGCGATGACGATCGCGGCGCCGACGAGCGCGCTGGGGTTGCGCCGCAGCCGACGGAACGCGCTGCGCCACAGGCTGACGCCGGGCTCGTCACCGAACGCGACGCCGTCGAAGCTGGCGGGCTCCGCGCCTGCGGGAGGGAGAGTGAGGCTCATGCGCTCACCGCCCTCACCCGTGGGTCGATCACGCCGTACGACAGGTCGACGAGCAGGTTGATGAGGGAGTAGACGACCGCGATGAAGATGATGAACCCCTGGAGCACCGGGTAGTCGCGCTGCCCGATCGCCTCGAACAGGTACTGCCCGATGCCGTTGAAGGAGAAGACGGTCTCGGTGAGGACCGCCCCGGACAGGAGCAGGCCGGCCTGGAGGCCGATGGTGGTGACGACCGGGAGCAGCGCGTTGCGCATCACGTGGCGCCGCGACACCGTGCCACGGGCGAGCCCCTTGGCCTCGGCCGTGCGTACGTAGTCCTCGTGCACGACCTCGGCCACGGACGCCCGAGTGATCCGCACGATGATCGCGAGCGGGATGGTTCCGAGCGCGATGGCCGGCAGGACGAGGTGCAGGGCGGCGTCCCAGGCGGCGTCCCACTCCCGCGTCAGGATCCCGTCGAGCAGGTAGAAGTTGGTGATGTGGGTGGCGTCGATGCGGGGGTCCTGCCGCAGCGACGTGGGCAGCCAGTGCAGCGTGTCGGCGAACACCAGCTTGAGCAGGATCGCCAGGAAGAAGACCGGGGTGACCACCCCCAGGAGCGACCCCGACACCACGAAGGTGTCGAGGGGTCGCCCCTGGCGGCGGGCCGCGAGGTAGCCGAGCGGTACGCCGAGCACCACCGCGAACAGCAGGGCGGCGACGGCGAGCTCGACCGTGGCCGGGAACCGCTCGGTGAAGCTGTCCACGACCGGCTGCCCGGTCTGGATCGAGCTGCCGAAGTCGCCGTGCAGCAGGGCCGTCACGTAGGTGACGTACTGCTGCACGAGCGGCTGGTCGAAGCCGTAGGCGTCGTTGACGCGGGCCAGGCCCTCGGGCGTGGCGCGCTCACCGAGCAGTGCCCGGGCCGGGTCCCCCGGCAGGGCCCTGACCCATGCGAACAGCAGGATCGAGAGCCCCACCAGGACGGGGACCATCAGCGCCAGGCGGCGCAGGACGAAGCGGAGCATGGTGTCGCGCGGCTCTCAGCCCGAGATCTCGACGGAGCTCCAGACCTCGTCTTGGACGGGGCTGGTCTGGTAGCCCGAGACGTCGGGCGAGAACGCGAGCGACGGGACCGGGTGCGCGATCGGCACGCCCGGGAGGTACTCCATGACCTCCTGGTTGATCTTCTGGTAGAGCGGCTCCTGCTCCTCGGGCGTGGGCAGCGAGCGCGCCTCCTTGAGGTCGTCGAAGATCTGCTGGTTCTCGAAGCCCCACTCGTTGGACTTGGCGCCGAAGAAGACGCCGAGGAAGTTGTCGGTGTCGTTGTAGTCACCGGTCCAGCCGAGCAGGTGGATGCCGTGGTCGGAGGTGCCCTGGATCTTCTCGAGGTAGTCGGGGTCCCAGCGGTCCGCGACGGGCTTGATGTCGAGGCCGACCGCCTCGAGCTGGGTGCGGATCACGTTGAACGTGTCCTCGGGAGCCGGCATGTAGGGGCGGCTGACGCCGGTCGGGTAGTTGAACTCGATCGTCGCACCGTCGGCCCCGGCCTCCTTGAGCAGCGCCTCGGCCTTGTCGGGGTCGTAGTCGTAGGTCGGGACGTCGTCGTTGTAGCCGTTGACGATCTCGGGGATGAACTCCTTCGCCACCTGGGTGCCCTCGGGCATCGAGGCGCTGATGATCTCCTCCTTGTCGAGGGCGTAGGCGATCGCCTGGCGCACCTTCGGGTCGTCCAGCGGCTTATGGGCTTGGTTCATGCCGAGGTAGAGCACGTTGAAGGGGTCACGGTTCTCGATCGTGAAGCCCTCGTCCTTGAGGGGCTCGACGTCGGCCGGGCCGACCAGGTCGTAGCCGTCGATCTCGCCGTTGCGCAGGGCGTCGGCACGTGCCTTCGGGTCCTCGATCGCCACGATCACGGCCTCGTCGATCTTGGCGGGGTCGCCCCAGTAGTCGTCGTACGCCTGCAGCGTGACCTGCTTGCCGCGCTCCCACGACTCGAGCTCGAACGGGCCGGTGCCGACCGGGTGCGCGGTGGAGTACTCGGTGGTGCGGGGGTTGTCCGCGCCGTCGTCCTGGTACTTCTTCAGGGCGGTCGGGCTCTGCATCGACAGCGCCGGCAGCGACAGGGCCGAGATGAAGCCGGCGAAGGGCTTCTGCAGCTTGATCGTCGCGGTCAGGTCGTCCTCGGCGGTGCAGGAGTCGTAGACGGCCTCGCCGGAGCGGTCACCGGTCTTGAACCCGCGGAAGAGCGCGGCGTAGTAGTAGGTCAGGTCGTCGGTCTGGGCCGACGGCGGCATGTTGTACCACCGGTCGAAGTTGAAGCAGACCGCGTCGGCGTCGAACGTCGTGCCGTCCTGGAAGGTGACACCGTCCTGCAGCTGGAAGGTGTAGGTCAGGCCGTCCTCGCTGACGTCCCAGCTCTTCGCGAGCAGCGGCGCCGGGTCCGCGGTGCCGGGCTCGGTGCCGACCAGGCCCTCGAAGATCTGCCGGGAGACGCGGAAGGTCTCGCCGTCGGAGGCGAAGAACGGGTCGAGGCTGACCGGCTCGGCCGAGCCCGCGAAGACGAACGTCCCGCCGCCGCCGGATGCGCCGGTGTCTTCGTCACGCTGGCTGTCCGCACAGCCGGCCAGGGCGAGCGAGGCCACCACGGCCCCGGTCACGCCCCGTGAAAGGAATCGCATTCGAGTGGATCGCACAGCTCACCTCGTGTGTCGTGCCCAGGTGTCTCCCGAGGACGGTCCGCCGACCCTACTGATGGTCTAGACCGCACGATCCAGGGGGCCCCGAGGCCGATGGTGCCGATGGTCGGGAACCCCCTACCCCGTTGCGAACCGGTCTAGTCCCCGATCCGGTTTCGCTCGGCCCAGACGGCCGCCTGGGTGCGGTCGGTGACCCCGATCGCGCTGTAGACGGCGGTGAGGTGGCCCTTGACGGTGCGCTCGCTGATGCCGAGGCGGCGGGCGATCTGCTTGTTGGCCAGGCCGGCGCGCACGAGCGCCAGCACCTCGGTCTCCCGGGGTGACAGGTCCGGGAGCACGATCCCCCGGCGCGCGGTCAGCAGCTCCCGGGCCGCCCGCGGGTGGATCGGCGACTCCCCGCGGGTCACCGCGCGGATGCCGGCCAGCACCTCCTCGGGCTCGGCGTCCTTGAGGAGGTAGCCGAGCGCGCCGGCGTCGAGCGCGCCGAGGATCCGCTCGGCGTCGGAGAACGAGGTCAGCACCAGCACCGCCGCGGTTCCCTCGGCCACGATCGCCCGGGTGGCCTCGACGCCGTCGACGCCGGGCATCTGCAGGTCCATGAGGACGAGGTCGGGGCGGGCGGTGCGCGCCACCTCGATCGCCTCGGCGCCGTCGGCGGCGAGGCCGACGACCTCGATGTCCTCGACGCCGCCGAGGAACTGCTCGAGGCCGCGGCGCACCATGGCGTGGTCTTCTGCGAGCACGAGCCGGATCGTCATCGCGGCACCTCCTGGTCGTGGGCGGGGCGCGCGGTGGCCTCGTCGAGGGTCAGCCGCACCAGCGTGCCCTCGCCGGGCCGGGTGCGGACGTCGAGCCGGCCACCGCGGTCGGCCACGAGGCTGCGCAGCCCGCGCAGCCCGAAGTGGGTGGCGCCGACCTCCTCGGGCACGAAGCCCGTGCCGTCGTCCTCGACCTCGAGGACGACGCCGCCGGCGACCCGCACCCGGACGTCGAGGTGGCGGCAGTGCGCGTGCCGCAGCGCGTTGCGCACGGCCTCCTGCGCCACCCGCCAGAGCAGCGCCGTCTGCCCCGGGCGCAGCTCCGGCAGCGCGTCCACCGACACCGTGGCCTCGACCCCGCCCGCCGCCGCGGGCGCGACGAGGTCTTGCAGGCTGCCGGGCAGCGTGGCCGCGCTCAGCTCCGGTGGGTGGATCTCAACCAGGAGCGAGCGCAGGTCGCGACTGGCGCGGCGCAGCGTGTCGGCCAGCTCGTCGACGTCCGCCCGTTCCTCCGGCGGGACCCGGGACGCCAGGGCGGTGACGGCGAACGTCGTACCCGCGAGGTCCTGGACGACGCCGTCGTGCAGGTCGCGGGCGATGCGGCGGCGTTCGGCCTCGGACGCCTCGGCGGCGAGCCGGAGGAGGCGCTCGCGCTCGGCGGCGGCGCGGCCCAGCCGGCGGTTGAGCAGCCACAGCAGCAGGGTGGCGACCGCGGCGAGCACCGCGAGGCTGCCGAGCGCGATCCGCAGGAAGGGTGACATCACCTCGGTGCCGCGCTGCTCGATGCCGTCGAGCGAGTAGTAGGTCTCGAAGAGCAGCGGCTCGCCCTCGGGCGAGTGGACCTGCGTGTAGACCTCGACGAGCCCCTCGTCGTGCGGCTCGAAGCGGTTCTCGGGGCGGTCGAGGTCGGTGACCTCGGCCTCGATGCCCCCGCTGCGGAGGATCTCGAGCTCCTCGTCGCCTAGGTCGTAGGTCTGGCCGATCAGCCGGGTCTCGTCGGAGTACACGATCGTGCCGTCGGCGTTCCAGATCTTGATGCGGCGTACGTCGTTGACGAGCAGCCGCCGCAGCGCGACCCGGTCGAACCGGTCCACCGCCCCGATGTCACCGGCGGCCAGCCGGCGCGGGATCGCGGGCTCCGCGACCGAGGTGGCCAGCACGGACGTGGTCGCGCTGGCGTCGTTGAGCGCGTCGTCACTGGCGGCGTGGCGACTGAGCAGGACCGTGGCGGTCACGACCGCGGACACGACGACGAGCCCGGCGAGCAGGAACTGCGTCACCGGGCTCGTCGGCCAGAAGCCGTCGCGGGGTCTCGTCACGGGATCATCGTGCTACGGCGGGCCGGCGCGTCAGAGCGCGACCCGCGCGACGCACACCTCGTCGGTCGCGGGGTTGACAGCGCGGAACTTGAACCTGTCGGTGCCCGCGGCGTCCGTGGTCTTGCGCTGGACGCTGAACGAACCGCTGGGGGCCTGCGTCGTCGAGGTGCCGTGCGCGGAGACCGAACCGTCGTGGAAGAGCTTCCAGTTCCAGCTCTGGCCGTTGACGTTGCTGTCGATCTCGGCCTCGACCTCGATGCGCGAGTCGCGGGGCTTGGCCTTCATCTTCCAGTGGGTGCTGCCCGAGCAGCTGCCGCGGTTGATGACCTCGTCGCCGCCCTGGGCGGAGGCGGAGCCGGCGGTCATGAGAGCGACGGTGGGCGCCAGGGTCGCCACGACCAGGGTGGCGGCGAGGCGGGTCTTGAGGGTGCGGGTGGTGGTGTTCATCGGGGTCTCCTTCGTTCGAGTGGGTGACTCCGAGTCAACGGGAACCGCGGTCCGGTTCACCATCGTCCAGGGGTACCGGTACCTCCGGACAGGGGGGCGAGGTCGGCCGACCCCAGCCCCGCAAGGCTGTTGCGGAAGAAGCGCCGCTCCCCCGGCTCCACCGGCACGTGGTGGGGGACGACGAGGACTGCGCAGCCGGCCGCCTCGGCCGAGCGTGTGCCGGTCTCGGAGTCCTCGATCGCGACGCAGTCGCGGGGGTCGACGCCCAGCCGGCGGGCGGCCTCGAGGTAGGGCTCAGGGTGCGGCTTGCCGCGGCTGACGTTGTCGCCGGTCACCACGACGGGGAACGAGTGCTCCGGGAGGCCGCCGAGGACCGGGGCGACGAAGCGCTGGTAGGACATCGTCACCAGGGCGCAGGGGACGTCGTCGGCGCGGAGGGCGGCCAGCAGCTCGAGCGCCCCGGGCCGCCACGGCACCTCGCGCTGCACCCCCGCGATCACGCCGTCGAGCAGCTCCTCGACGATCTCCTCCGGGGCGAGGTCGATGCCCATGTGGGTGCGGATGTAGCGCCCCGACTCGATGAGGTCGTTGCCCACCAGCGCCAGCGCGTGCTCGCGGCTCCACGTCCCGCCGTACCGCTCGGCGAGCGCGAACTCCGCCTCGATCCAGTAGGGCTCCGTGTCGACGAGGGTGCCGTCCATGTCCCAGAGGACGGCCGCGGGGAGGGTGGTCACGGGCGCTCCGGGGCGGGGGTGAATTGCGGTTGGTGACCAAACGGCAGGTGTGACCGGTCGCCACGTGCGGTTGGTGACCAATCCGCATTTCCACGCGACCGCCGGCCGGGGCGCTGGTCAGTCATCGGGGTCGTAGCCGAGGTTGGCGGAGAGCCACCGCTCGGCCTGGGCGAGGGTCCAGCCCTTGCGGGCGGCGTAGTCCTCGACCTGATCGCGCGCGAGGCGGCCGACCACGAAGTACTGCGACTGCGGGTGGCTGAAGTAGAGGCCCGACACGGAGGCACCCGGCCACATCGCCATCGACTCGGTCAGCGTGATGCCGGTGGCCTGCTCGACGCCGAGCAGGTCCCACAGGGTCAGCTTCTCGGTGTGGTCGGGGCACGCCGGGTAGCCCGCGGCCGGGCGGATGCCGGTGTAGCGCTCCGCGATGAGGTCCTCGGTCGTCATCAGCTCCTCCGGCGAGTGGCCCCACAGCTCGGTGCGCACGCGCTGGTGCAGCCGTTCGGCGAAGGCCTCGGCCAGCCGGTCCCCCAGCGACTCCAGGAGGATCGCGTCGTAGTCGTCGAGCGACGCCTTCAGCGCGGCCACCCGCTCCCCGAGGCCGAGCCCGGCGGTCACCGCGAACCCGCCGACGTGGTCGGCCAGCCCGGTCTCCCGGGGCGCGACGAAGTCGGACAGCGAACGGTGCGGCACCCCGGCGCGGTGCTCGCCCTGCTGGCGCAGCTGGTGGAGGACGGCGCGCACCGAGGAGCGCGACGCGTCGTCGTACACCTCGATGTCGTCGCCCACGGCGTTCGCGGGGAAGAAGCCGTACACGCCGCTGGCGGTGACCCAGTGCTCGTCGGCCATCCGGTCGAGCATCCGCTGGGCATCCTCGTAGAGCCGCTTGGCCGCCTCCCCCGTCGCCGGGTTGTGGAGGATGTCGGGGAACTTCCCCTTCATCTCCCAGGCGTTGAAGAACGGCTGCCAGTCGATGTACTCGCGCAGCTCCGCGAGGTCGTAGTCCGCCAGCACGTGGACGCCGGCCTGCCGCGGCGCCACCGGCTCGTACGACGCCCAGTCGATCGGCGTGCGGTCGGCGCGGGCGTCGACGAGCGAGACCTTGGGGCGGTCCTGCTTCTGGGCGTGGCGGGCCCGCAGCGCGTCGTAGTCGGCCTTCTGCGCGGTCAGCAGGTCGACGCGACGCTCCGGGTGGAGCAGCGCGGCCGCGGTCGGCACCGAGCGGGAGGCGTCCTTGACCCACACCACGGGTCCGTCGTACTTCGGGTCGACCTTCACGGCCGTGTGCGCGCGCGACGTCGTGGCGCCGCCGACGAGCAGCGGCAGGTCGAGCCCGAGCCGCTGCATCTCGCTCGCGAACGACACCATCTCGTCCAGCGACGGGGTGATCAGCCCGGAGAGGCCGATCAGGTCGGCGCCGACCTCCTGGGCGGTGTCGAGGATCTTCTGCGCCGGCACCATCACGCCGAGGTCGATGACCTCGTAGTTGTTGCACTGCAGCACCACGCCGACGATGTTCTTGCCGATGTCGTGCACGTCGCCCTTGACGGTCGCCATCACGATCGTGCCGTTGGTGTCCTTCTGGGTGGCGAGCTCGGGGTTGGCGAGCTTCTCCTCCTCGATGAAGGGGATCAGGTAGGCGACGGCCTTCTTCATCACCCGGGCCGACTTCACCACCTGGGGCAGGAACATCTTCCCGGAGCCGAAGAGGTCACCGACGACGTTCATGCCGTCCATGAGCGGGCCCTCGATCACCTCGATCGGGCGGCCACCACGGGCCGCGATCTCCGCGCGCAGCTCCTCGGTGTCGCTCTCGACCCAGGTGTCGACGCCCTTGACCAGCGCGTGGGTGATCCGCTCGCCGATGGGCAGCGAGCGCCACTCCTCCTCGGTCTCGTCGACCTCGCCCGCGGCCCGGTTGTAGGACTCGGCGATCTCGAGGAGGCGCTCCGCGGCGTCCTCGCGGCGGTTGAGCACCACGTCCTCGATCCGCTCGCGCAGCTCGGCGTCCACCTCGTCGTACACCACCAGCGCGCCGGCGTTGACGATGCCGAGGTCGAGCCCCGCCCGGATGGCGTGGTAGAGGAACACGGCGTGGATCGCCTCGCGCACCGGGTTGTTGCCGCGGAAGCTGAAGCTGACGTTGGAGATGCCGCCGGAGACCAGCGCGCCGGGGAGGTTCTCCTTGATCCAGCGGGTGGCCTCGATGAAGTCGAGGCCGTACGTCGCGTGCTCCTCGATGCCCGTCGCCACGGCGAAGACGTTGGGGTCGAAGATGATGTCCTCGGGCGGGAAGCCGACCTCGTCGACCAGGATCCGGTAGGCGCGCTCGCAGATCGCGGTCCGCCGGGCGAGGCTGTCGGCCTGGCCGTCCTCGTCGAAGGCCATGACCACGGCCGCCGCGCCGTACTTGCGGCACAGGCGGGCCTGCTCGCGGAACTTCTCCTCGCCCTCCTTCATCGAGATGGAGTTGACGATCGGCTTGCCCTGGACACACTTCAGCCCGGCCTCGATGACCTCCCACTTCGAGGAGTCGACCATCACCGGGACCCGGCTGATGTCGGGCTCGGCCGCCACCAGCTTGAGGAAGCGGTCCATGGCCGCGACCCCGTCGATCATGCCCTCGTCCATGTTGACGTCGATGACCTGCGCACCGTTCTCGACCTGCTGCGCGGCCACGGTCAGAGCGGTGTCGTAGTCGCCGTCCTTGATCAGGTTGCGGAACCGCGCCGAGCCGGTGATGTTGGTGCGCTCGCCGACGTTGACGAACAGGCTGTCCTCGTCGATGGTGACCGGCTCGAGACCGGCCAGCCGCATCGCGGGCCGGGGGGTCGCCGTCCGCCGCGGGGCGTGCTCGCGGACCGCCGCCCCGATCGCCGCGACGTGCTCGGGTGTGGTGCCGCAGCAGCCGCCGACGACGTTGACCAGCCCGCTCGAGGCGAACTCGCCGAGCAGGCCGGCCATGTGCTCCGGCGTCTCGTCGTACTCGCCGAAGGCGTTGGGCAGGCCGGCGTTGGGGTGCACCGAGACGAAGCAGTCGGCGACCCGGCTCAGCTCGGCGACGTAGGGGCGCAGGTCCTCCGCGCCGAGGGCGCAGTTGAGGCCGACGGCGATCGGCCGGACGTGGCGCACGGAGTTCCAGAAGGCCTCGGTCACCTGGCCCGACAGGGTGCGGCCGGAGGCATCGGTGATGGTGCCCGAGATGACCACCGGCCAGCGGCGGCCGCGCTCCTCGAAGAGCGTCTCGAGGGCGAAGATCGCGGCCTTGGCGTTGAGGGTGTCGAAGATCGTCTCGACCAGGAGCAGGTCGGACCCGCCGTCGACCAGCCCGCGGGCCTGCTCGTGGTACGCCGCGACCAGCTCGTCGAAGGACACGTTGCGGGCGCCGGGGTCGTTCACGTCGGGCGAGATGGAGGCGGTGCGGTTGGTCGGGCCGAGCGAGCCGGCCACCCAGCGCGGGCGGTCGGGCGTGGCGAACTCGTCCACGGCCGCGCGGGCGATCCGGGCGCCCTCGAGGTTGATCTCGTAGGCGTGGTGCTCGAGGCCGTAGTCGGCCTGGGCGATCGAGGTCGCGGTGAAGGTGTTGGTCTCGACGACGTCCGCTCCGGCCTCGAGGTAGGAGCGGTGGATCGACCGGATCATCTCCGGCTGGGTCAGGTTCAGCAGGTCGCTGTCGCCGCCGAGGTCGCGCTCGTGGTCGACGAACCGGTCGCCGCGGTACTCCGCCTCCCCGGGACCGAAGCCCTGGATCAGCGTGCCCATGGCGCCGTCGAGCACGAGGATCCGCTCCCGCAGGATCGCGGTGAGCTCCTCGGTGGCGTCGGGGCGCGTCTCGGTCACAGCACTCCTTCTCCTGGCGGCACGACCAGCGTACGGACGGCGTCCCGCAGTGTGGACACTGATCCCGGATCGTGACACCGGCCGTCGGGGCCGCGGAAATTGCCGGCGCGGCCGTCGTCCGCCTGTCGAGACCGCGCGCGACCCGGGGTGCGGCATAGGGTGGTCGTGTGATCGAGATCGAGGATGCGCCGGACCTGGTGGACCCGGTGGTGATCGCCGCCTTCGAGGGGTGGAACGACGCCGCCGACGCCGCCTCCGGCGTGGTCGACCACCTGATGAGGGTGTGGAACGCGCGGATCGTCGGGGCGATCGACCCCGAGGAGTTCTACGACTTCCAGGTCAACCGCCCCACGGTGCGCACCGACGACAACGGCTTCCGCCGGCTGACCTGGCCCAGCACCCAGATCGCGGTGGCCTCACCGCCCGACCTCGACCGCGACGTGATCCTGCTGCGGGGCATCGAGCCCAACATGCGGTGGCGGCAGTTCTGCGCCGAGCTGCTGGCAGCCTGCGACGAGCTCGGCGGGCAGCTCGTCGTCTCGCTGGGCGCCCTGCTCGCCGACACCCCGCACACCCGGCCGATCCCCGTGACCGGCACGGCCACCGAGCCCGAGCTGGTCGACCGGCTCAAGCTCGAGCAGTCGACGTACGAGGGCCCGACCGGGATCGTCGGCGTCTTCCAGGACGCGTGCGTGCGGCTCGACATCCCGGCGGTGTCCTACTGGGCCGCCGTCCCCCACTACGTCGCGCAGCCGCCGTGCCCCAAGGCCACGCTGGCGCTGATCGGGCAGCTCGAGGACCTGCTCGAGGTGAGCATCCCGCTCGGCGAGCTGCCGGAGGACGCCCGCGCCTGGGAGAGGGGCGTCGACGAGCTCGCGCAGGAGGACGAGGAGATCTCCGACTACGTCCGCGCGCTCGAGGAGACCCGCGACACCACCGACCTCCCCGAGGCCTCCGGCGACGCGATCGCGCGCGAGTTCGAGCGCTACCTCAAGCGGCGCGACGACGAGGGCTGAGCCCGGCGCACCCGTCTCCGTCCGTCCCCGCGGCGTGCGGATTGGTCACCAACCGCGGGTCGGTACCGGCTTCAATTGCCGTTTGGTCACCAACCGCAATTGACCGCGACCCACCGCAACCGGCAGGACGGCCGCGGAGGATGGTCAGAGGGCCAGGCCGAGGGCGGCGTCGAGCAGCTGGACGACGGCGAGCGCGGCGTCGGGGTCGCTGGTGTCGGCCAGGCCGTCGGTGCCGAGGGTGGCGGCCACCCAGGCGTCGACGGCGGCGAGCGCGGTGGGAGCGTCGAGGTCGTCGGCCAGGGCGGTCAGCACGGCCTCGCACACCGGGGCGGCGGGGGCTCCGGCGCCGAGCGACAGGGCCCGTCGCCAGCGGGTGAGGTCGTCGACGGCGTCCCAGAGCTCCTGGTCGTGCCACTCCCAGTCCTCGCGGTAGTGGTGCCGCATCAGGGCCAGGCGGATCGCCGCCGGCTCGACGTCGCTGTGCCGCAGGTGGGAGACGAAGACCAGGTTGCCGCGCGACTTCGACATCTTCTCGCCGTCGTAGCCGACCATCCCGGCGTGCACGTAGGCCCGCGCGAACGGCGTGCCGGGCTCGGCCACCTGCGCCTCGCCCGCGCACATCTCGTGGTGGGGGAAGACGAGGTCGCTGCCGCCGCCCTGCACGTCGAAGGCCCCGCCGAGCAGCTCCATCGCCATCGCGGTGCACTCGATGTGCCAGCCGGGACGGCCGGGGCCGAAGGGGCTGTCCCAGCTCGGCTCGCCGTCGCGGTGACCGCGCCAGACGATGCAGTCGAGCGGGTCCTTCTTGCCCGGACGGTCGGGGTCGCCCCCGCGCTCGGGGAAGATCTGCAGCATCGCGTCGCGGTCGAGGCCCGACACCGCACCGAAGGCGGGGTCGGCGGTCACCGAGAAGTAGAGGTCGTCCTCCACGCGGTAGACGGCGCCGAGGGCCTCGAGGCGCTGCACGAGCGCCACGACCAGCGGGATCGTCTCCACGGCACCGACGTAGTGGTCCGGCGGCAGCACCCGCAGCGCGGTCATGTCCTCACGGAAGAGCTCGGTCTCGCGCTCCGCGATCTCCTCCCACGCCGAGCCGACCTTGGCCGCGCGCTCGAGCAGGGGGTCGTCGACGTCGGTGACGTTCTGCACGTAGAGGACGTCGTGGCCCGCGGCGCGCCACGCGCGGTTGAGCAGGTCGAAGGCGACGTACGTCGCGGCGTGGCCGAGGTGGGTCGCGTCGTACGGCGTGATCCCGCAGACGTAGAGGCGTGCCGCGCCGTCGGGCCGGGCGGTCACCCGGCCCCCGGACGCGGTGTCGTGGAGCGAGACGGGCGGCCCGGTGACGGGCAGCGTCGGGATCTCCGGGGCCGGCCAGCTGCGCATGGCCCGCAGCCTAACGGGACGGGGTGTCCGCGCTAGAACGGCGGCCAGGGGATCGCCGGAGAGCGGCCGTGCGGCGCGGGCATCCGGCCCTTGGCCAGCAGTCGGCGGCAGCGGCGGTCGAGGGCGTCGATCTCGGGCTGCGTCACCAGCGTCTCCAGCTCCTCGCGCAGTGACCCGCCGAGGGCCTCGCGGACCCGGTCGACGACGGTGAGCTCCTCGTCGTCGAGCGGCTCGCCGAGCCAGCCCCACAGCACGGTGCGCAGCTTGGGCTCGTCGTGGAAGGTGAGGCCGTGGTCGACGCCGTAGCGGTGCCCGTCGGCCATCGCGAGCACGTGGCCACCCTTGCGGTCGGCGTTGTTCACGATCGCGTCGAAGACGGCCATCCGGCGAAGCGCGCGGGTGTCCTCGTGCACCAGCGACACCGGCTGGTCGAGGCCGTCGACGCCGTCGAAGACGTGCCGCCAGCCCTCCGGCACGGCTCCCTCGGCGACGATGTCGACCGCGGCCTGCTCCTCGTCGGGCTCCTGCCACAGCTGCACCATGCCGGGGCCGTGCGGGCCGACGCGCAGGAACGTGTGCGGCACGACGTCCCAGCCGGTGGCCACCGACACGGCGTACGCCGCGACCTCGCGGAAGGCGAGCGTGCCGTCGGGGAAGTCCCACAGCGGCCGCTCCCCCGCGATCGGCTTGTAGACCACGCGGGTCTCGCCGATCTCGCCGACGAAGGTGGCGTTGGAGGCCGGCATGATCCGGCCGTGCACGACCAGCTCGCCGTCGGCGAGCGCGTCGGCGAGGTGCGCCGGGACGCTCACGGGTCCCGGCGGCGGAACCCGTTCGCCCGGACGCACAGGTGCCCGTCGGGGTCGATCGGGTTGCCGCAGAAGGGACAGCTGGGTCGACCGGCCTCCAGCACCTTCTCGGCGCGGGACACGAACGCCCGCGCGGCGCCGGCGGTGAGGCGGACCAGCAGCAGCTCGTCGGGCTCGGGCTCCTCGAAGTCGTCGTCGACCTGCTCCGGCGACACCACGGCCGCCTCGGTGAACGGGAACACCTCGATCACCACGCGGGCGTCGTCGGGGTCCCACGAGAGCGTCATGGTGCCGGCGCGGAACTCCTCCTCGATCGGCTGCTCGAGCGGCTCGGAGTCCTCGAGGTCGAGCGGCGCCACGGCCGGTACGACGGTCCCGGCGGCGGCCTGGCTGGCCATCACCTCGTCGAGCAGCTCGTCGATCCGCTCGGCCAGCGCGGCGACCTGCTGCTTCTCCAGCGCGACGCTGACCACGCGCGCGCCGCTGCGGGCCTGGAGGAAGAAGGTGCGGTTGCCGGGCTCGCCGACGGTTCCCGTGACGAAGCGCTCGGGCGGGTCGAAACCGTGGACAAGAGGAGCCATGCGACCAGCCTAGGGTGCCGCCGGAGAGGGTCCCGCTCCCCCGCCTACCGCCGCGTCCGTGGAGCGGCGCGTGCGGCGCCTGGCCGGCTGCGGGGCCAGCCAGCCGAGGTCGCCCTCGTGGGAGTTGGTGGCCAGCACGTAGGGCCGGGCCTCGGTGTAGCGCACGACCGAGACCGACGCCGGGTCGACCTGGATCCGCTGGAAGAGGTCGAGGTGCATGCCGAGCGCGTCGGCCAGCACCGCCTTGATCAGGTCGCCGTGGCTGACCGCGACCCAGACGGCGTGCGGGCCGTGCTCGGCCTCCACCGCCGCGTCGTGCCGTCGGACGGCGTCGACGACGCGCGCCTGCATGGTCGCCATCGACTCACCGCCGGGGAACACCGCGGCCGAGGGCTGGCCCTGCACCACCTTCCACAGCTTCTCCTTCGCCAGCTCCTTCAGCGGGCGGCCCTGCCACTCGCCGTAGTCGCACTCGGTGAGGCCGCGGTCGGACGACACGCGCGGAGCGGCAGGGTGCGCCCGGGCGATCGCCCGCGCCGTCTGGCGGCAGCGCTCCAGCGGGCTGGAGACGATCGCGGCGAGGGGGACGGCGGCCAGCCGGGCGCCGGCCCGCTCGGCCTGGGCAGTCCCCGTGTCGTCGAGGCGGACGCCGGGCGTGCGCCCCGCGAGGGTGCCCGACGCGTTCGCGCTGGTGCGGCCGTGCCGGACGAGGACCACCGTTGCCATGCGGGGAACCCTAGTGCGCGGCACCTCGCGCGGCGCGTCGCCCGGACGCCGTCGAGGGCTAGCCTCGTCCCGTGATCGTCGACAACGCGCTCTACCGCAGGGGCGTCCGCGTGCCCGTGGAGTGCCAGGTCACCGACCTCGCAGCCGTGCGCGAGCACTGCGGGCCGGGCGACTTCGTCTGGGTCGGCCTGCACGATCCCGACACGGAGGAGCTGGCCGAGGTCGCCAAGGCCTTCGGCCTGCACCCGCTCGCTGTCGAGGACGCGGTCAACGCCCACCAGCGCCCCAAGCTCGAGCGCTACGACGACAGCCTGTTCCTCATCCTCAAGACGCTCTGGTACGTCGACGAGGAGGACGCCGTGGAGACCGGCGAGATCGCGATGTTCGTCGGCAGCGACTTCGTGGTCACCGTGCGCCACGGCGGCGGGGGTGGCCTCCACGGGGCCAGGAGCGCGCTGGAGGACCGCGAGAAGGTGCTCGCCCACGGCCCGTCGGCCGTCGTGTACGCCGTCTGCGACCAGGTGGTCGACTCCTACGAGGCCGTCGCCGACGAGCTCGCCGTCGACGTGGACGAGGTCGAGTCGTCGGTCTTCTCCGACGAGCGCACCGACGACTCCGCCCGCATCTACGTGCTCAAGCGCGAGCTGGCCGAGGTACGGCGCGCGGTGCTGCCGCTGCGAGACCCCGTCGGCCGCTTCGCCACCGGCGTGGTGCGGGGCATCCACGCCGACGCCGGGCCCTACTTCCGCGACGTGGGCGACCACCTCGCCCGCGTGGCCGAAGCCGTCGACAGCCTCGACTCGCTGCTCTCCACCGCCTTCGACGCCCACCTCGCCCAGGTCAGCATCCGGCAGAACGACGACATGCGCCGGATCTCGGCCGTGGTCGGCATGATCGCGGCCCCGACGCTCGTCGGCTCGGTCTACGGGATGAACTTCCAGAACATGCCGGAGCTCCACTGGCACCTGGGGTACCCGTTCGCGCTGCTGCTGATGGCCCTGTCGTCCGCCGTCGTCTACGTGCTCAGCAAGCGCGCCGGCTGGCTCTGAGCCCTCCCGTGCTCAGGCGGCCAGCACGCCGGTCCCGAGCAGGATCAGCACGAAGGAACCCAGGGCGACCCGGTAGATCACGAACGGCAGGTAGGAGTGCGCCACGACGTAGCGCAGCAGCCAGGCGATCGCGGCGTACCCCACCACGAACGACACCACCGTCGCCACGATCGTCGGCCCCCAGCCGTAGAGGTTGTCGCCGTCGGGGACGTCCTTGAGCTCGAAGAGCCCGGCGCCGATGACGGCAGGGATCGCGAGCAGGAAGGCGTAGCGGGTCGCCGCCTCGCGCTCGTAGCCGAGGAAGCGGCCCATGGAGAGGGTCGCCCCCGACCGGGAGACGCCGGGGATCAGAGCGAGCGCCTGTGCGAGGCCCATCAGCACCGCGTCGCGCAGCCCGAGGTCGCGGATCACCTTGTCGTTGGCGCTGACGCGGTCGGCGGCGCCGAGCACCAGGCCCATCACGATCAGCATGGTGCCCACCAGCCACAGGCTGCGGAACTCGGTCTCGATGGTGTCCTTGAGCAGGATGCCGAGCACGACGATCGGCAGCGAGCCGAGGATGATGAACCACCCCATCCGCGCGTCGAAGTGGCCGCGGTACTCCGGACGGACCAGCGAGCGCAGCCAGGCCGACGCGATCCGCCAGATGTCCTTGCGGAAGTAGACGAGGACGGCGAGCTCGGTGCCGATCTGGATGACGGCGGTGAACGCCGCGCCGGGGTCGCCCCACCCGAAGAGCTCGGGGAAGATCCGCAGGTGCGCGCTGCTGGAGATCGGCAGGAACTCGGTCAGCCCCTGGAGTACGCCGAGGAAGATCGCCTGGAGGTAGTCCATGGGGTCCGACACGACTACGCAGCCTAGAGACACACCCCGCCAGATGGGCAGTTGGGCCCGGGGGCGGGTCGCTCCCGATACGGTTGGCCGCATGCAGCAGCGCGCCGTGGGGAGCACCGGGCTCAAGGTCTCGCGCCTCGGGCTGGGCACGCTCACCTGGGGCCGCGACACCGACGAGCACGAGGCCCGTGACCAGCTGGTCGCCTTCGTGGAGGCGGGCGGCACGCTCGTCGACACCGCCGCCGGGTACGGCGACGGCGCCTCGGAGGAGCTGGTCGGTTCGCTGCTCGGCGACGTCGTGGCCCGCGAGGACGTCGTGCTGGCCACCAAGGCCGGCATCTCCCGGCGCCGCGGCACCCGCGAGACCAACGCCTCGCGTGGCTTCCTGCTCAGCACGCTCGACGCCTCCCTGCGCCGGCTCGGCGTCGACCACGTGGACCTCTGGCAGGTGCACACCTGGGTCGACGACACCCCGCTCGAGGAGACGCTGTCGGCGCTCGACCTCGCGGTCTCGAGCGGGCGCGCGTCGTACGTCGGCGTCTCCAACTACAGCGGCTGGCAGACCGGGCAGGCCGCCGCCTGGCAGCGCGCCGTGCCGGGGCGCGCGGTGCTGGCGTCCACCCAGGTGGAGTACTCACTCCTCAGCCGCGGCGTCGAGGCCGAGGTGCTGCCGGCCGCCCAGGCCCTGGGGCTCGGCGTGCTGCCGTGGTCGCCGCTGGGCCGCGGGGTGCTCACCGGCAAGTACCGGCACGGGACGCCCGCGGACTCCCGGGCCGCATCGCCGCACTTCTCCGCCTTCGTCGAGGCCTACCTGACCGACCGCTCCGCACGCGTCGTCGAGGCGGTGGCCGCTGCGGCCGACGGCCTCGGCTGGGCCCCCCTGGAGGTCGCCCTGGCCTGGGTGCGCGACCGGCCCGGCGTGACCGCGCCGATCGTGGGCGCCAGGACGGCCGCCCAGCTCAAGGGCATCCTGGGGGTCGAGGAGCTGAGCCTTCCGGCGGAGATCGTCGACGCCCTCGACGACGTCTCGGGGGACTGAGGATGCACACCACCCCGACCCTGCGCCAGGACCGGCGGCGGGTCGTGGAGTGGGAGTTCCAGAAGCTCACGATCTCGCGCGACTTCTCGCGCAACGTGGTCACCCGGCTGCTCGTCGAGCACGCTGAGCACGGTGGCTGGGAGCTCGACCGCGTCCGCGTCTCCCCCGACGGCACCCGCCGCGTCGTGCTGCGGCGCAAGATCATCCGCCAGCGGGCGACGCTCCCGCCTGCCTGAGCCGCGGGCGACGGCCTCAGATGTCCTCGAGGAACCGGTCGAGCACCCGCGACCCGAACTCGAGCGCGTCGACCGGCACCCGCTCGTCGACGCCGTGGAAGAGCGCGGTGAAGTCGAGGTCGGCGGGCAGCCGCAGGGGCGCGAAGCCGTAGGAGCGCAGCCCGAGCTTGTTGAAGTGCTTGGCGTCGGTGCCGCCGCTCATCAGGTACGGAGCGACCACGGCGTCGGGGTCCTCGGCCATCAGTGAGCGGGTCATCGCCTCGACCAGGGCGCCCTCGTACGGCGTCTCCCAGGGCGCCTGCTTCGAGATGAAGTCGATCGACACGTCGTCGCCGCACAGCTCGGCCAGGGTCGCGAAGAACTCGTCCTCGTAGCCGGGCAGGAAGCGCCCGTCGACGTGTGCGGTCGCCTCGGTCGGGATCACGTTCACCTTGTAACCCGCACCGAGCATCGTCGGGTTGGCGGTGTTGCGCAGCACCGCGCCGAGCATCCGCGACGCGGTCCCGAACTCCTCGACCAGCGCCTCGGCGTTCTCCGGCGTCGCCTCGGTGCCGGCCATCTCGGCGACCGACGCCAGCAGCACCTTCATGGTCGGCGTGAGTCGCACCGGCCACTCGTGGGCACCGATCCGGGCGACGGCGGCGGACAGGGCCGTCACGGCGTTCTCGTGGTTGATCATCGAGCCGTGGCCGGCGCGCCCGCGCGCGGTGAGGCGCATCCAGGCCATGCCCTTCTCCGCGGCCTCGATGAGGTAGAGCCGCCGGCCGCCGATGGTGGCGGAGAAGCCGCCGACCTCGCCGACGGCCTCGGTGCAGTGCTCGAGCTCCTCGCGGTGGTGCTCGACCAGCACCTCCGCACCGCCGTGGCCACCGGCCTCCTCGTCGGCGGTGAAGCACAGCACCACCGGACGCTCGGGCACGCGCCCCGCCCGCTGCCGGGCGCGCACGACCGAGAGCAGCATCGCGTCGAAGTCCTTCATGTCCACCGCGCCGCGGCCCCACAGGTAGCCGTCGCGGACCTCCCCCGCGAACGGGTCGACCTGCCAGTCCGACGCCTCGGCCGGCACGACGTCGAGGTGGCCGTGCAGCAGCAGCGCGCCACGGTCGCCCGAGCCCACCGGTCCGCCCCAGCTGGCCACGACCGAGGTCCTCCCCGGGTCACCCTCGTAGAGACGGGCCTCGATGCCCACCTCGTCGAGCAGCGCGGCCACGTGCTCGGCGGCCTTCCGCTCCCCCGGGCCGTCGTCGTCGCCGTAGTTCGAGGTGTCGATCCGGATCAGGTCCCGGCACAGGTCCACGACCTCCGCGGCGGGGTCGTACGACGGGGTCCCGGCGGTCTGCTCGGTCGGTTCGGCCATGGGCCCAGCATGTCATCCGGTACCCGGTCGGCCCACCCGCCCGCGACGATCCCGGAGGCCCCTCCCGATGCGGAACCGACCCCCCTGCTTTGCTACAGTTCCTGCGCACTCGTCCGGGTGGCGGAATTGGCAGACGCGCTAGCTTGAGGTGCTAGTGCCCGTATTAGGGCGTGGGGGTTCAAGTCCCCCCTCGGACACCGGAGGGACGGCCCCCGACCACCAGGTCGGGGGCCGTTTCGCGTCCCCCGGTCGGGAACCGGTGCCGAGCCCGAGCGTCGATGACCTCGTCGATGATCTCGTCGATGACCTCAGGGCGGCGAGCCGCCGCAGGCACGCCAGACCAGGGTCGCGGTGCGGCGAGCCCAGTCGTCCGGCGGGGTGGTGTCGCTGAGAGCGAAGGCGTACCACGAGCCGGTGAGGAACGAGCCGGCGACGGCGAGGTCGGCGTCCGGGCTGAGCTCGCCGCGCGCCAGTGCGCTCTCGAGGCAGGCGCGGATCCGGGCCCGGCGCGGGCGGACCACCTCGCGCGCGTACTGGTCGCGGACGGCCGGGGTGACGCCGTCGCCCATCATCAGGCCGGCCAGCGGCAGGGCCGCCGCCTCGGTGATGCAGTGCCGGAAGTGCTCCAGCTCCGCGACGAGGTCCGCAAAGGGCTCCCCCCTGGCGACCGGCGGGTCGACCGCGGCGAGATGGGCCACGGCGTCGACGACGAGTGCGCTCTTGTCCGCCCATCTGCGGTAGATGGCCGGCCGGGTGGTTCCGGCCTCGGCGGCGACGGCCGCGAGGGAGAGACCGCCCATGCCGTCACGCGCCAGCTGTCGCAGGGTCGCCTCCAGCACTGCGACGTCGATGGTGGCGTCGCGGGGTCGGCCGGTCCCGGTCGTCATGCGGTGAGGTTACGTGACAGTCGCGTATTGATTCCACCGGGTTCCGTGCCTAGCCTCTACTCATTACATGTCCGTCTCGTAATAGATCATGGAGGAGTCCGTGACCGCCACCATCGACACCCACGGCGCGAAGAGCGTCCTCATGCTGGCCTCCAACCCCGCCACGTCGGAGCAGACCGGGTGGCCGATCGGCTTCTGGTGGGCCGAGCTGACCCACCCCTACTGGGAGTTCACCGAGGCCGGCTACCGGGTCACCATCGCCAGCCCGGACGGCGGCGCGCTGGTCGCCGACTCCTTCTCCGACCCCACCGACCCCTCGGGGTACTCGGCGCACGACCTGCTCTCCCGCGGCTTCATGGCCAGTCCGGAGCATGCCGCCCTCGTCGCCGACACGCCGTCGCTGTCGGACGTGGACGTCGACAGCCACGACGCGGTCTTCCTGGTGGGCGGTCAGGCGCCATGTACACGTTCCGGCACGACGACCGGGTGAAGGACCTCGTCGGCCGGGTCGTGGACGACGGCAGGATCGCGGCCGTCGTCTGCCACGCGACCTGCGTGCTGCTCGACGCGAGGACGCTCGACGGGCAGCTCGTGGTCGCCGGCCGGACCTGGACCGGCTTCGCCAACGCCGAGGAGGACTACGCCGACGAGTTCGCCGGGTTGCGCATCCAGCCGTTCCGCATCGAGGACGAGGCCCGCGCCGTCACCGGGACCAACTTCGTGGTCCACGGCCGGTTCCGGCCCCACGCCGTGCGCCACGGCAACCTCGTCACGGGCCAGCAGCAGTACTCCGGCGCCGCCGCGGCGCGGCTGGTGATCGAGGCGCTGGGCCGATGAGGCAGCCAGGACGCAGCCGCGTCGTGGTCGTGGGTGCCGGGAACGTGGGCGCCGCGCTGGGCACCAACCTGCTGCGACTGGGTCACGAGGTGGGTTTCGCCCTTCGCCGAGGCTCGGCCCGGCCGCTCCCGCCCGGCTCGAGCTCGCTCCCCCTCGACGGCGCAGGCCGCGCGGCCGATCTCGTGGTGCTGGCGGCGCCGTTTCCCGCCGTCGAGGAGGTCCTGCCCCGCCTCGAGCTGCCCCCGGGCGCGCTCCTCGTCGACGCCACCAACCCCTTCGGCCGGCCGCTCCCGGCGGGTTACGACAGCGGCGCGGCTCTGGTCGCGGACCTGGCCGGCCCCGGCGTTCGTGTGGTCAAGGCGTTCAACGTCCTCGGCGCCGAGCACATGGCCGACCCCGTCCTGCCGGATGGCCAACGGCCGCTCCTGCCCGTCGCCGGGGACGATCCCGGCGCACGGGCGGACGTCGCCGCACTGGCCCGCGACATGGGCTTCCACTCCGTCGAGGTCGGCGACCTGTCGGCCGCCGCGGTGATGGAGTCCGCCGCACGCTACTGGGGGCTGCTGGCCCACGACGGCGGCCTGGGCCGCCGGTTCGCCCTCGTCGCCTGCCAGCGTGAGGACTGAGTCGCGCATGGACTCACCCGGCCGGTACCTGACTCCCGCGACGATGCGTGATCACGACGTCGCGGAGCGAGCCTCCACCCCCCTGGAGCTGCTGTTCGACCTCTGCTTCGTCGTTGCCGTTGCCGTCCTCGCCGCTGAGCTCCACCACGGCGTGGCCGAGGGCCACGGGCTCGAGGCGACACTGACCTACAGCGCGCTCTTCGTACCGCTGTGGTGGGCCTGGATGAGCTACACGTGGTTCGCGACCGCCTTCTCCCACGACGACCCGCAGACCCGGCTGCTGACCCTCCTGCAGATGGGTGGGGTCCTGGCGGTGGCTGCCGCGGTGCCCAGCGCGGTCGCCGGCGACCTGCTGGCGTTCGCGGTCGCCTACGCGCTGATGCGGCTCCCCCTGGTGCTCCAGTGGTTGCGGGCAGCCCATGACGACCCCGCCCACCGGGCCTTCGCGCTGACCTACGCCGTCGGCTCGGTCCTGGCGCAGGTCCTGTGGCTGCTCGGCGCGGCGGCTCACGGCGCCCCTCGCTGGGTGGCCTTCATCGTCGCCCTCGGCGTCGAGCTCGCCACGCCGGTCCTCGCCGTACGACGCTCGCCCGACCGGGTGTTCCACCCGGGCCACATCGCGGAGCGGTACGGCCTGTTCACCATCATCGTGCTCGGGGAGACGATCCTGGCGGTGTCAGTCGGACTCCAGGAGGTCCTCGCGGGCGAGGGGGACGTCGCCCACGCCGCGGTGGTCGTCGGCGCCGCCCTGGTCCTCGCGTTCGGACTCTGGTGGGTCTACTTCGACGCTCTCGGGCGCGACGGGCTGACGCGGAACCGTCGCGCCGCCTTCACCTGGGGCTACGGCCACTACGTCCTGTACGCGTCCGTGGCGGCGCTCGGCGCCGGGGTGCAGGTGCAGCTGGACGACCACGCCCTTCCGGACCCCGTCCGCGCGGCCTCGGTCGCCGCGCCCGTCGCCCTGTCGCTCGCCGCCATCGCCTGGTTGCAGGTCGTGGCGAACCGCAGGACCGGGGACGCCGTGAGGCTCATCGCGGGCGCGGGGCTCGCCCTGGGCGTGCTGGCGAGCGGCTGGTGGGCGCCTGCCGTGGTGATCGACCTGGCGCTCGCTGCCATCGTCGTCGGCGTGGTGCTCGCCGAGGTCCGGAGCCGCCGCGCTGCCTGAGGAGACGCCGCCGCGCGCGGCGTGTCTTGAACTGTTCAAGAATCTGGGCAAGGATGCGGACGTGTCCCCGGTCACCGACGTCGAGCGCCTCCTGAGAGAGGCGGGGCTGCGGGTGACGCGACCCCGGGCGGCGGTGCTCGCCGCGGTGCACTCGCACCCGCACGCCGACACCGACACCCTCATCGGCGCCGCTCGCGCCGATCTGCGCCACGAGGGTCAGGACGTCTCCCACCAGGCCGTGTACGACGCGCTGCGCGCGCTCACCGACGCCGGCCTCGTCCGGCGGATCCAGCCCCAGCGGTCGGTGGCGCGCTACGAGGCCCGGGTGGGCGACAACCACCACCACGTCGTGTGCCGCTCGTGCGGCACGATCGCCGACGTCGACTGCGCGGTCGACGCCACGCCGTGCCTGACCGCGTCCGACCACCACGGGTTCGTCATCGACGAGGCCGAGGTCATCTACTGGGGCCACTGCCCCTCCTGCCTGTCCAGCACCTGATCCCCGCACCCCATCCCCGCACCGAACCCGGAAGGAACCCCATGGCTGAGCACGACGCCAAAGTCGGCGACATGAACACCGAGGAGAGCGAGGGCGCCTGCCCCGTCGCCCACGAGCGGGTCCCGAACCACCCGACCGAGGGCGCCGGCAACCGCGACTGGTGGCCCAACCGGCTCAACCTGAAGATCCTCGCCAAGAACCCCGCGGTGGCCAACCCGCTGGGCGAGGAGTTCGACTACGCCGCGGCGTTCAGCGCGCTCGACCTGGCCGCCGTCAAGGCCGACATCCGCGACGTGCTCACCACCTCCCAGGACTGGTGGCCCGCCGACTTCGGCCACTACGGCCCGTTCATGATCCGGATGGCGTGGCACAGCGCCGGCACCTACCGCATCAGCGACGGCCGCGGCGGCGCGGGCGCCGGCCAGCAGCGGTTCGCGCCCCTCAACAGCTGGCCCGACAACGGCAACCTCGACAAGGCCCGCCGGCTGCTGTGGCCGGTCAAGAAGAAGTACGGCCAGAGCCTCTCCTGGGCCGACCTGATGGTGCTCACGGGCAACGTCGCCCTGGAGTCCATGGGCTTCGAGACCTTCGGCTTCGCCGGTGGTCGTGAGGACGTGTGGGAGCCCGACGAGGACGTCTACTGGGGCCCGGAGAACGAGTGGCTCGGCGACGCCCGCTACAGCGGGGAGCGTGACCTCGAGAACCCGCTCGCCGCCGTCCAGATGGGCCTCATCTACGTCAACCCGGAGGGACCCAACGGCAACCCCGACCCGCTCGCCGCGGCCCGCGACATCCGCGAGACCTTCCGCCGGATGGCGATGAACGACGAGGAGACCGTCGCGCTGATCGCCGGCGGCCACACCTTCGGCAAGACCCACGGGGCGGCCGACCCCGATCGCTACGTCGGCCCGGAGCCGGAGGCCGCGGGGCTGGAGGAGCAGGGCTTCGGCTGGCGGAACTCGTTCGGGACGGGCAAGGGCGAGGACGCGATCACCAGTGGCCTCGAGGTGACCTGGACCGCCACGCCCACCCAGTGGAGCAACGGCTTCTTCGACCACCTCTTCGGCTTCGAGTGGGAGCTCACCAAGAGCCCCGCCGGCGCCCACCAGTGGCAGCCGAAGGACGGCGCCGGCAAGGACGCCGTCCCCGGCCCCGCCGAGGGCTCCCCCCGCCGGGTGCCGACCATGCTCACCACCGACCTCGCGCTGCGCTTCGACCCGGTCTACGAGCCGATCTCGCGCCGCTTCCACGAGAACCCCGCCGAGTTCGCCGACGCGTTCGCGCGCGCCTGGTTCAAGCTCACCCACCGCGACATGGGACCCGTGTCGCGCTACCTCGGCCCCGAGGTGCCGCAGGAGACGCTGCTCTGGCAGGACCCGGTCCCGGCGGGCGAGGCACTGTCACCCGACGACGTCGCGGCCCTCAAGGCAGCGGTGCTGGCGTCGGGCCTCACCGTCGCCCAGCTGGTGTCGACCGCGTGGGCCTCAGCCTCGACCTTCCGCGGCAGCGACAAGCGCGGTGGGGCGAACGGCGCGCGGGTCCGCCTCGAGCCGCAGAACGGGTGGGAGGTCAACGACCCCGACCAGCTCGCCACCGTGCTGCGCACCCTGGAGGAGGTTCGGTCGTCGTTCGGTGGCCGGGTCTCGATGGCCGACCTGATCGTGATCGGCGGCGCCGCGGCGGTCGAGCAGGCCGCCCGCGACGCCGGGGTCACGGTCGAGGTGCCGGTGAGCACGGGTCGCGGCGACGCCTCCCAGGAGGAGACCGACGTCGAGTCCTTCGCTGCGCTCGAGCCCACGGTCGACGGGTTCCGCAACTACCTCGGCAAGGGCCACCGGCTCCCCGCCGAGTACCTGCTCCTCGACCGGGCCAACCTGCTGACCCTCAGCGCACCGGAGATGACCGTCCTCGTCGGCGGCCTCCGGGTCCTCGGCGCCAACCAGGGCGGCAGCGACACCGGCGTGCTGACCCGCACTCCCGGCCGGCTGACCAACGACTTCTTCGTCAACCTGCTCGACATGGGCACGACGTGGAAGGCGGTCGACGACGCGCAGGAGACCTTCGAGGCGCGCGACGACGCGGGGAACGTCGTGTGGACCGGCAGCCGCGTCGACCTGGTCTTCGGCTCGAACTCCGAGCTGCGCGCCCTTGCCGAGGTCTACGCCAGCGACGACGCCCGTGAGAAGTTCGCGCACGACTTCGCGGCCGCGTGGACCAAGGTGATGGAGCTCGACCGCTTCGACCTGGCCTGACGGGTCCAGCTCGGTCCGCCCACCCCGGTCCGGACCGCTTCTTGAGGAGAACTTGACGAAGCGGTCCGGTCGGGCGCACCCTCGACAGCACTCCCCGGACGAGCCCAGACGGGCCGGGGCACAGCGACGCAGGTCAGGCCACCCAGGGGTCACGACCTGCGTCGCAGCCGTTCCGGGCCCAGCTGGGGATCAGCACCAGGCCGGAGAACAGGGAGCCGCCCACGGTGAGCAGGCCCTGCATGTGGGTCGGCACGTGGCCGCGCAGCACGGCGAAGCCCGCGCCGAGGCCGCCGAGCAGGGGCACGGTCCTGGGCCTCTCGCGGGCGGGGCGAGTCAGGTACCCCCTCGGCCGACGGGTCACACACCGGAGCCCGGACTGGTCCGGACAGAAGACCTTCGGCGCGCGGCACCGGGCCGTTGGTCCCTGTCTGGACCCACCCCGCCGAGCAAGGCTGGAGGTGACGGATCGGAGGAACCTCAGCCCGCGAGGAGACACACCATGACCACCACCGGCCCCGTCGTCGTCGCCGTCCCTGCCCAGGACGAGCACCACGCCGCCGTGCAGTACGGCGCTCGGGAGGTCCTGCGCACGGGTGGGGAGCTGCGCCTCGTGCACTGCTACCAGCTGCGCCCCACCGGCCCCGAGACCGAGCTCGTCGAGTTCACCAGCATCGAGGCCACCGCCCGCACCGTCATCGACGCCGCACGCGAGCGCGCCGAGCACCTCGTCGGCGATCCCGCCCCCGAGGGCGTGACGGTCACCGCGCGCACCGCCCACGGCGCCGCCGTGCACCGCCTCGTCGAGGCGGGTGAGAACGCCCGCATGGTGGTGCTCGAGCGCCGTGACCTCTCCCGTGCGCGCCGCGCGGTCACCCGCTCGACGACCAGCGGCGTCGCCGCGCGTGCCCACGTGCCGGTCGTCGTGGTGCCACCGGGGTGGTCCCCCGCGGCCGCGGACAGCAAGCCGGTCACGGTCGCCGTCGACGACGCCTCGTCCGCCTCGTCGCTGCTTCGCACCGCGCTCGACCAGGCCCGCACCGCCGGCACCACGCTCCGCGTCTTCCACGCCTGGTGGTTCCCCACGGCCTACGAGGACCTCTCCGTCGACCCCGTGGGCGCCGCCGAGTGGACCGAGCGCGCCCGCCACGAGATCGAGGAGGCGCTCGCCGGGCCGCGCGCCGAGTACCCCGACGTGCCGGTCGAGATCGAGGTCCACCACGGTCGCCCGGCCGACCTGCTGCTCGCGGAGGCCGAGCGGTCCGCACTTCTCGTCGTCGGACGCCACGACCCGGCCATCCCGCTCGGGTCGCACCTCGGGCCGGTCGCACGCACCGTCCTGCGCGAGGCCGCCTGCCCGGTGCTCGTGGCCGCCCCGGTCGAGTCACACCACCACGGCCACCGTCCCCACCGCCACCAGGTCGGCTCGCACGCCTGACCGCTGCGTCGCGGCGACTACAGTCACGGCGTGCCCCCCGACGACGCGCCGTTCCGGATCGGGTTCGTGACCGGCGCGACCCCCGACAAGTGGGCGCGCACCTGGCGCGAGCGGCGCCGCGACGCCCTCGAGCTGGTGCCGCTCGAGGAGACCGACCAGGAGGTCGGCGTCCGCGACGGCAGCCTCTCGATGGTGCTGGCCCGGCTGCCCGTGGATCGCACCGGTCTGCACTGCATCCCGCTCTACGAGGAGCGTCCCGTGGTGGTCGCGGGCCACGACCACGTCGTCGCGGCCACCGACCCGCACGAGGAGCTGCGGCTCGCCGACCTCGCCGACGAGCAGCTGGTGCTGCCGCACCGCTCCGGCTGGACACCCTCGGCGCCCCAGCTGTCCTGGCCCGCCATGAGCGAGCGCGACGCCGTGGCCACCGTCGCTGCCGGCACCGGCATCGTCCTCCTCCCCCAGTCGGTGGCCCGGTTGCACCACCGCAAGGATGTCGTGCAGCGCTTCGTCGCGGACCTCCCCGGCACCACGATCGGCCTCGTCTGGCGCGTCGACGACGAGGACGAGCGGATCCAGGCCTTCATCGGCGTCGTGCGCGGGCGTACGGCGCGCAGCAGCCGCGGCTGACCGTCCCGTGCCGGCGCGACCGCGCGGTGACGACGTCGTCATCGCCGTGGAGCAGGACCCCGACGCGGTGCCGGAGCCGCGCTGACGCGCACCGCGTACGACGCGCGGGGCCGGCCGCTCACCAGCTCGTGGTGAGCGGCCGGCCCTCGTGGAACCCGGCGGTCGACTGCACCCCCACGACCGCGCGCTCGTGGAGCTCGACGAGCGAGCCGGCACCGGCGTACGTGCAGGCGGACCGGACACCGGAGCAGATCTCGTCGATCAGGTCCTCCACCCCCGGACGCGCGGGGTCGAGGTACATCCGCGAGGAGGAGATCCCCTCCTCGTAGAGGCCCTTGCGGGCCCGGTCGAAGGCGGACTCGTGCGCGGTGCGGCTGGCCACTGCGCGGGCCGACGCCATGCCGAAGGAGACCTTGTAGGGGCGGCCGTCGACGTCGTGGAGCAGGTCGCCCGGCGACTCGTGGGTGCCGGCGAACCAGGACCCGATCATCACCGACCCCGCACCCGCAGCCAGCGCCAGCGCCACGTCACGTGGGTGGCGCACGCCGCCGTCGGCCCACACGTGGCGGCCCAGCGCCCGCGCCGCGGCCGCACACTCCAGCACGGCGGTGAACTGCGGGCGCCCCACCCCGGTCATCATCCGGGTGGTGCACATGGCGCCCGGCCCGACGCCGACCTTGACGATGTCGGCCCCGGCCTCGATCAGCGCCCGGGTGCCCTCGGCGGAGACCACGTTGCCCGCGACGACCGGCACGCCCGGGTCGAGCGCGCGGACGACGCCGAGCGCCTCGACCATGCGGTCCTGGTGGCCGTGCGCGGTGTCGACGACGAGGCAGTCCACCCCGCCGGCGAGCAGGTCGCGGGCGCGCTGGGCCACCTCGCCGTTCACGCCGACGGCGGCGGCCACGCGCAGCCGGCCCGCCGCGTCGGCAGCCGGCTGGTAGAGCGTGGAGCGCAGGGCGCCGTTCTGGGTGATCACGCCGACGAGGGCGCCGTCGTCGTCGACGGCGACGGCGAGGTGCTCGCGGGCGGCCTCCAGCGCCTCGAACGCGGCCCGCGGGTCGGTGGTGTGGGCGATGCTGACGAACGACGGGTTCATCACCTGGCGCACCTGTGCGAAGCGGTCGACCTCGCCGCAGTCGGACTCGGAGACCACGCCGACCGGCCGGGCGCCGTCGACCACCACGGCCGCCCGGTGCGCCCGCTTGGGGATCAGCGACAGCGCCTCGGCCACCGTCTGGTCGGGGCGCAGCTCGATCGGCGTGTCGAAGACCAGGTGCCGCTCCTTGACGTAGCGGATGACGTCGGTGACGACGGGGATCGGGATGTCCTGCGGGATCACCACCAGGCCGCCGCGCCGGGACACGGTCTCGGCCATCCGCTTGCCGGCCACCGCCGTCATGTTCGCGACGACGAGCGGCAGCGTCGCGCCGGTGCCGTCGTCGGTGCTCAGGTCGACGTCGAAGCGGCTGGCCACGGCCGAGCGCCGGGGCACCATGAAGACGTCGTCGTAGGTCAGGTCGTGCGACGGGGTCGCGGTTCCGAGGAAGTGCACGACGGGTGAATCTACGCGACCCGGCTGCTTGTGGGCCCGCGCCTAGGGTGGCCGGGTGGCTCTCCTGCATCCGGGTTCCCGCGACGACCTCACCGAACGCGCGACGGCGGCCTTCCGGGCCGCGCACGGCCGGGCCCCCACGCTGGTGGCCCGCGCTCCCGGCCGGGTCAACCTGATCGGTGAGCACACCGACTACAACGGCGGGCTGTGCCTGCCCGTCGCGCTGCCCCACGCGACGTACGTCGCGGCTGCGGCGCGCGACGACGCCGGGGTCGCGGCAGTCAGCCGCCAGGCCGACGACGGCTGGACGGCCGCGGCCGGCGGCCTGGGGCCGGGGGCGCTCGACGGCTGGGCGGCGTACGTCGGCGGCGTGGTGTGGGCGCTGCGCGACGACGGTCTCGACGTGCCCGGCGTCGACCTCGCCGTGGAGAGCACGGTGCCCCTCGGCGCGGGGCTGTCGAGCTCCGCGGCCATCGAGTGCGCGGTGGCGGTGGCGGCGGCGCGGCTGGCCGGGCTGGACGACTCCCCCGACCTGCGACGTCGGCTGGTGAGCGCCTGCATGCGCGCCGAGGCGGAGGTCGCCGGTGCGCCCACCGGCGGGATGGACCAGACGGTGGCGCTGCTCGCGTCGCCCGGGGCTGGACTCCTGATCGACTTCACCACCCACGACACACGCGCGGTGCCCCTGGCCCTCGAGGAGGCCGGGCTGGCGCTGCTCGTGACCGACACCCGGGTCTCGCACGCGCTCGTCGACGGCGGCTACGCGGAGCGCCGGGCGGACTGCGAGGCCGCGGCCGCGGCGCTCGGGCTCGTCTCCCTGCGCGGGGCCGACCTGGCGTCGGTGGAGACGCTGGCCGACGACCGGCTGCGGCGCCGCGCGCGGCACGTGGTCACCGAGATCGGCCGGGTCACCGAGGTGGTCCGGCTGGTCGAGGCCGGCACGTGGGACTCGCTCGGCGCGGTGCTCGCGTCGTCGCACGCCTCGATGCGCGACGACTTCGACATCTCCTGCGCCGAGCTCGACCTCGCGGTGACCACCGCCGTCGAGGCCGGAGCCCTCGGCGCCCGGATGACCGGGGGCGGCTTCGGCGGCTCGAGCGTCGCCCTGGTCCCGACCGAGCGCCTCGACGCCGTCGTGCGCGCCGTCGACACGGCGTTCGTCGCCGCCGGCTTCCGTGCGCCCGCCCACCTCCGCGCCGACCCGTCGGGCCCGGCGGAGGTGATCTGAGAATTGCGGTTGGTGACCAGACGACGGATGTGACCGGTGACATCGTGCCGATTGGTCACCAACCGCACTGACAGACGCCGGCCGCTCAGGTCGCCGAGACGCCGATCCGGCCCTCGCGGAAGGCGTCGACGAAGAGGGCGTGGTCGTCGCGCACGCGGACGGCGTAGCGCATCGCGAAGTCGGTGAGCCAGCTGGTGAGCTCGCGGCGGCGCCCCTCCACCGAGGCGGCCACCGCCTCCTCGACCTGGAAGTCGACGAGGTCCTGCTCGCTGTCCTCGTCGGAGGCGCAGTGGATCTTGGCGGTCGCCCGGCCGAGCAGGCCGACCACGGCCGCGATCTCGTCGGGCTCGGTGAGCCCCGACCAGTCGAGGTCCACCTCGTACGGCGAGACCTCGCTGACGACGTAGCCCACGCCGCCGAGCTCGGTGTGGCCGAGCAGCGGGTCGGTGTGCACCTGGAGGGCGCGCTGGCTGACGACCGTCCGGTGCCCCTCGTGCTGGAAGTAGTCCTCGACCGCCGTCGTGTCGACAAAGCGACTCACGGCCGGCACGTTGGCCTGCTTCATCGACAGCACGACGTCGTTGTCGAGCGCCTGGCTGTACCCCTCCACCAGCACGTTGTACGCCGGGAGGCCCGCGCTGCCGATCCCGAAGCCCGACTTGCCCACGACGTCGCGCAGCTCGTAGAAGAGCTCGCGGTCGAAGCGCTTGTCCTCCGGGATCGTCTCGAGGTAGCCCTCGAACGCCCGCACCACCTGCTGCCGCTCGCGCTTGCCGAGCCGCCGCACCGAGGAGTCCTCGCGGAAGACCCGGACGTCCTGGTCGAGCACGGTGGAGGCGTCGAGCAGGTCGGCCCGCCGCCGGCCCCGCGCCGACACCAGCGCGGCGTGCACCGGCCCCTCGGTGTTGTCGAGGTGCAGCGCGAAGTCGTCGTCCTCCGCGCTGCGGCGGTACTCGTCGACCTGCGCGAGGTAGGCGCGCACGTAGGAGCCGATCAGCCGCCGCACGTCCTCCTCGGGCAGCGCCTTCTGCCAGCCGACGAGCGCCAGCGACGCCGCGAAGCGCTGCAGGTCCCAGGTGAAGCGGCCGAGGTAGGCCTCGTCGAAGTCGTTGACGTCGAAGACCAGGACGCCGTCGGAGTTGAGGTAGGTGCCGAAGTTCTCCACGTGCAGGTCAGCGTGCACCCAGATCCGCCGGGCCCGGTCGTCGCAGAAGTCCTCCGCCCACTCCCCCTTCTCGTCGGTGACGTCGGCGTAGAACAGGCACGCCGTCCCTCGGTAGAACGAGTGCGGGTCGGAGGCCATCTTGCGGTACTTGCTCCGGAACGCCGCGGGGTCGGCCTCCATCAGGGGCGCGAACGCCTCTCCGAGCACGTCGACGATCCGGTCGGTGCGCTTCTTGTCCACCATGGGCCTCACCGTTCCCCTCCGGAGCGTGAACCAACCGTGGTCCGGACCACCGCCGTCAGGCGGACGGGGCGGCCAGCGCTGGTGGCACCAGCCCGACCGTGCGCATCTCGAGCGACGCCAGCGCCCGTACGACGTCCGCGTCGCCCTCGCGCCAGGCGGTGACCGGGTCGTCGGAGATCCGGCCCAGCACGTGCATCGGCTGGTGGGCCATCGCCCGGAGCGCGAACAGCGCGAGGTCGGCGTCGGAGTCGACGAACCGCTGCCCCGCGGCCGCCTCCCGCGCGAACCGCAGCCGCCGCGGCAGCCAGAAGCCGACCACGATCAGGATCGGCACCAGGGCCGTGGACAGCCCGAGCACCAGCGCCAGCGACTCCACCGCCTCGACCTGCTGCCGCCCGGCCTCCGCGATCTGCTCGGAGGCGCCCGAGGCCTGGTCGAAGGGCGCGGCAACCTCGTCGCCCACCAGCGGCACCGAGCTCAACCGCTCCCCCGCGTCCGACATCGACCCCGCCAGCCCGGTGGCCGACTCCGCCACCTGCCGGCCGGGTGCGGCGAGCGCCATGGTGCCGTCGTGGACGGCCATGCCGAACCACGACCACAGCACCACCCACAGCACCACGAGGCAGTCGGCGAGGATCTGGCGGGCCCGGCGTCCGGGCAGGTCGGCGTACAGCTTCATGGGCCCATCCGACCAGATTGAGCGCGCATACTCACTCCCCGTCGGGTACGACGACGGGCCCCGGCCGCCCCGGACCCGACGAGGCTGCTCCCCATGAGCCAGCCACAGCACCCCAGCAACACCACCGCGTTCTACGCCCAGGCGGGCATCTCCTTCGCGATCGCCCTCCTCACCCTGGTCTTCTCGATCTTCTACCTCCCGGTGGACCCCTGGATCCGGGCCTTCCTCGGGATCGGGATCCTCTACCTGACCACCTCGTCGTTCACGCTCGCCAAGTGCGTCCGCGACGCCCAGGAGACCCAGGCGGTCTACGCCAGGCTCGACCAGGCCCGCGTGGAGAAGATCCTCAGCGAGCACGACCCGTTCCGCTCCGTCTCCTGACCCCCACCCGTCCCAGAAGGGCGCCGGCGCCTCCTGCGCCGGCGCCCTTCGTGCTTGACTGCCCGTGAGACCTCGAACGCGACCGGGAGGAACCGACCGTGGCCCGTACCAACCCGCTCGACCTGCTCCGCACCGCCGCCCGCGAGGGAGTCCACGCGGGGGTGACGGTCGGCGGCAAGGCGCTCGGTCACGCGGCGGCCCTCGCCCACGCGGGCCTGGTCCGCGGCCAGGCGGCGGTGACCGCCGCCACGGCGCGACGCCGTCAGCCGCCCGCCCCGGGGTCGAGCCGCACCGAGCCGACCTTCGTCGAGCCGGTCGAGCCCGACTCCTTGGAGGTCGAGGACGTCGAGGAGTCCGAGGAGGCACCGCCCGCACCGAAGCCTCGTCGCGCCGCCCCGGCCACGACGAAGGCTTCGTCGAAGAAGGCCCCACCGAAGAAGGCCGCGACGTCGCCTGAAGCGCCGTCGACCACGCCGTCTCCGGCCGAGGTCGCCAAGCGGGCCCAGCCCCGCCCCAGCGCCCGGCCGCCGGCGAAGAAGGCCGCCCGCACCTCGCCCCCGGGGCCCGGCGCGAAGCTGCCGCCCCGGCGCGAGGCCGAGCAGGACTGACCCGCGCCGCTGGTGCCCGACCCGTCCGACGCGAGGCTGCCCGACCCGGCCCTGGTGGTCCTCGTCGGCGCGTCCGGCGCCGGCAAGAGCACGTGGGCCCGGGCGCGCTACCGCACGCAGGAGATCGTCTCTTCCGACGACCTGCGCGGCGTCGTGGGCAGCGGGCCCCACGACCTCGACGCGTCGGGGGACGCCTTCGACCTGCTCGAGCGCATCGTCGCCGCGCGTCTCGGCCGCGGCCTGACCACCGTGGTCGACACCCTCGGCCTCGACCCCGCTCGTCGTACGGCGTGGCTCGTCCGGGCCCGAGACGCCGGACTCCCGGCCGTGGCCGTGGTGATGGACACCGGGGCTGCCCGGTGCCGTGCGCGCAACGGCGCACGCGAGCGACCGGTACCGGCCAAGGTCCTCGCCGGCCAGCTCGCCACGGCCCGTGACGTCGGCCCCGTCCTCGCGGCCGAGGGCTGGGACGTCGTCCACACGGTCGCCGACGACGCGCAGGGCGCGGGCCCGGACCCGCAGGGATCCCGCGGCCCCCACGAGCGTCCGGCCAGCACGTCCACCGCCGACGACCGCCGCAGCTCACAGGGCCTCCGCGTGGTGCTGCAGCTGTCGCGTTTCCCGTGGGGCGAGGAGCCCGGGCAGTGGGTGACGTCGATGGCCCGGGCCGCGGACGAGGCCGGCTTCTGGGGACTCTCCCTGATGGACCACCTCGTGCAGATCCCCCAGGTGGGCCGGGCGTGGGAGCCGATCCCCGAGCCCTGGGTGACGCTCGGCGCCGTCGCCGGCCTCGGCACCCGCCTCCACCTCGGCCCCCTCGTCTCCCCCGTCACCCTGCGGCCGGCGGGCGTCACTGCCAAGGCCGCCGCGACGCTCGACGTGCTCACCGGGGGCCGGGCGTTCCTCGGGCTCGGCGCCGGGTGGTGGGAGCGCGAGCACGCGGGCCACGGGATCGCCTTCCCGCCGGCCGCCGACCGGCTGGACACTCTCGAGGCCACCATCGAGACCTGCCGGGCCCTCTGGGCCGCCGGCACCCGCGAGCACGAGGGCGAGCGGGTCCGCCTGCCCGAGACGACCTCGTACCCGCGACCGGTCCACGACGTGCCCGTGCTGGTGGGCGGCTCCGGGGCCCGGACCCTGCGCATCGGCGCGCGCCTCGCCGACGCCGTCAACGTGCGCACCGACCAGGTCGAGCGGGCACTGGCGGCGGTCCGCGGCACCGACGTCCGCGTGACCGTGCTCGACCTCCCGGTGATCGGGCGCGACCGCGACGACGTGTGGGCGCGCGTCGAGCGGCTGCGCGGACGCACCGCCGCAGCGACGTACGCCGCGCGCACCCACGCCGGCACCGTCGCCCACCACCGCGACCGTTGGGGTGCGCTCGCCGAGGTCGGCGTCGACACGGTCTTCCTCGGGGTCCCCGACCTCGCCACGCCGGACGACGTCGCCGCCCTGGCGGGGCTCACCCGGTAGTGGCTACCGCAGCTCGGAGCTGCTCAGCCCGAGCACCCGGCGCGCCACGATCAGCTGCTGGATCTGCTGCGTTCCCTCGAAGATGTCGAGGATCTTGGAGTCACGCGACCACTTCTCCAGCAGCTCCGCCTCGCTGTAGCCCAGCGTCCCGGCCAGCTCGACGCACGACAACGTGACGTCGGAGCCGACCCGGCCCGCCTTGGCCTTGGCCATCGACGCCTCGAGCGAGTTGGGCCTGCGGTTGTCGGCCAGCCAGGCCGCCTTCATCATCAGCAACCGGGCGCCCTCGAGGTCGGCCTCGAGCTGCAGGAACTTCGCCGCGGCCGCCGACTGCACGATCCCCGGGCGGTCGTGGTCGACCGTCACCCCGGCCTGCTCGAGCAGCTCGCGGGTGAGGTCGAGTGCCGCGCGGGCGCAGCCGACCGCCATCGCCGCCACCAGCGGGCGGGTGTTGTCGAAGGTCGCCATCGCCCCGGCGAAGCCCTGCTTGGTGTCGATCTCGGGCGACCCGAGCAGGTTCTCCCTCGGCACGCGGCAGTCCTCGAAGATGATCGTCGCCGTGTCGGAGGCGCGGATGCCGAGCTTGTGCTCGAGACGGTCGACGCGCATCCCGGGGGTGCCCTTGGGCACCACGAACGACTTGATGGCGGCCCGGCCGAGCGACCGGTCGAGGGTCGCCCACACCACGATCGCGTCGGCCCGGTCGCCGGAGGTGACGTAGATCTTCTCGCCGTTGATGACGTACTCGTCACCGTCGAGGACCGCGGTCGTCGTGATGTTGGCCGAGTCGGAGCCGGTGCCCGGCTCGGTGATCGCCATGCCGGCCCACACGCCGTCGAAGCGGGCGAGCTGCTCGTCGTTCGCCACCGAGGCGATCGCGGAGTTGCCGAGCCCCTGGCGCGGCATCGACAGCAGGAGGCCGACGTCGCCCCAGCACATCTCGGCGATCGACATCACCGACGCGAGGTTGGCGCCGTTCCTCGCGCCGCCGGCGTCTCCCGCGTCCTCGGACTCGTCGCGGCGGACACCGGCAGCCCCGGCGCCCTCGTTCGCTCCGGACTCCGAGAGCCCGTCGATCATCGCGGCGAGCATGTCGAGCTCCTGGGGGTACGCGTGCTCGGCACGGTCGTACTTGCGCGAGATCGGCCGCAGCATGTTCATCGCGACCTGGTGGGCCTGCCCGACGAGCGGGCGGAACTTCTTCGGGTCGTCCAGGTAGAGGGGCATTACACGAGCACCGAACCTTCCATGACGGCGACTGCGCGCAGGTCGCGGTACCAGCGCTCGACGGGGTGTTCCTTGACGAAGCCGTGGCCGCCGAGCAGCTGGACGCCGTCGAGGCCGATCTGCATGCCACGCTCCTTGCACAGCTGGCGGGCCAGCGCGACCTCGCGGGCGACGTCCTTGCCGGCGGCCGCACGGGAGGCCGCGCGCCAGGTCAGCAGGCGCATCGCCTCGAGCTCGATCGCCATGTCGGCGACCTTGAAGGCCACCGACTGCCGGTGCGCGATCGGCTCCCCGAACGCCTCGCGCTCCTTCACGTACGGCGTCACGTAGTCGAGCACCGCCTGCGCCGTGCCGACGGCGAGCGCGCACCAGGCCAGGCGGGAGAGCCGCACGCACTCGACGTACGTCGAGCCGTCGGTCGCGCCGAGGACGGCACCCTCGTCGACGCGGACCCCGGAAAGGGAGAGCCGGGTGAGCGACGCGGCGCGCACGCCCATCGCGGGGTCGCCCTCGACGCTCAGCCCGGGGGTCGACGACTCGACCAGGAACAGGACCGGGGCCCCCTCGAGGCTGGCGCCGACGACGAAGAGCTCGGCCTCGGCGCCACGCACCACCGCGGACTTCACGCCGTCCAGCACGAAGCCGTCACCGTCGCGCACCGCGGTGGTGGCCGGGGCGAGGGCGTCGAACAGCACGGTCGGCTCGTTGAGCGCCAGGGCGGCCGCCGGGACCTCGTCACCGGTGAACGCCGGGAGGTAGGTCTGCTGCTGCTCCTCGGTGCCCCAGAGCCCCAGCGCGGTAGCGACGGCGCCGGGGGCCAGGCAGGAGACGGCGAGGCCCAGGTCGCCGCGCGCCAGCGCCTCGGCGACGAGCACGCCGGCGACCGTCGAGCGCTCCTCGGAGATACCGCCGAGCGCCTCGGGCACGCCCAGGATCGGGAGCCCGACCTCCAGCGCCGACGTCAGCACCGCGTCGGGAGCCGCGCAGGCCTCGTCGGCCTCGGCCGCGCACGGGCGCAGCACCTCCTCGGCCAGCTCCGTCGCGACGTCGACGAGCATCTGCTCGTCCTCGGTCGGCGTGAGGTCGAAGGTGCCGGGACGCGCGACGCCCGGCACCCGCACGCCGGCAGCGTCGCGTCGTCCGGCCCGGGCGAAGGTGCGGCTCGCCGCGGTCATCGTCCGGAAGCCGGTGCGGGTCACGGTGAACACCGCCTGCTCCGCCTGCCGGCGCAGGCCGATCCGGTCGATCAGCTCGCTCTGCGCCACCCGGTTGAGCGCGGCGACGGCGTACCCGATCGGGTCGCGGCTCTCGGTCGAGGCCAGGCCGAACCTGCCGCCGGGCTTGAGGCTCTTGGTCAGGGACATGCCAGATAATGTAACTCTGAGTTACACACAGCGCTACAGGTGCACCCGTGGCCCCGGTCACAGGTGCCCACCACACGGGTCGCGGGCCGCGCGGCCTCGCTAGGCTCCGCGCATGCCCGAGGAGACCGTCCACGCGCCGTACGGCCTACTCCCCGAGGGCGGCACCGTCCGTCCGATGACCCGCTGGGGGACGCCGGTCATGCACCGCCCGCAGGCCCGGGTCACGTCGTACGACGAGGAGCTGCGGAGCCTGGTCGCCGACATGGTCGCGACCATGTACGCCGCGGACGGGGTCGGGCTGGCCGCCTGCCAGATCGGGGCGGACCTCGCGGTGTTCGTCTTCGACTGCCCTGACGCCGCGGGCGAGCGCCACCTCGGCGTGGTGTGCAACCCCTCGCTCACGCTGCCCGAGGGCAAGGACCGCCAGCTCGACGACGGCGAGGAGGGCTGCCTGTCGCTGCCCGGCGCCTTCGTGTCGTGCGCCCGCCCCGACGTCGCCACCGTGCACGGCACGGGCCTCGACGGCCAGGAGGTCACCTTCACCGGCGACGGCCTGCTCGCCCGCTGCCTCCAGCACGAGACCGACCACACGCTGGGCACCGTCTTCGGCGACCGGCTGCCGACCAAGCAGCGCAAGAAGCTCCAGAAGGCCCACGACAAGGTGGCCGACGACTTCCCGGAGGGCTGGCCGGCCTGACGGTCCGCCGGGCGGCTACTGTCCGGCGGAGGCCTCCGGGGCCTGACCGGGCCGCCCGTGCGGGAACACCCGGCCGCCGCCCGCGGCCAGCGCCTCGGCGACGATGCGCAGGTGCTCCTCCTGCAGCTCGTCGGGCATCGGCGGCAGCACGTCGTCCCAGAAGGCGAGCATCGCGCCGCGGCCCTGCATCATCCCGGCCGGCCGCGCGAGGGCCCACAGGTGGAAGTGCTCCGAGCCGTCGCCCCAGCGCGCGAAGTGCGTCCGGGCGACGCCGGGGATCGAGCCCACGGCGCGGCCGAGCCGCTGCATCAGCGGGCCGAGCGCGGCGAGCACCTCGGGCTCGGCGTCGTCGAGCCGGCAGTGCGCGTTGGGTGCGAAGCCGCCGACGAACGGGATGCCCATCCGCGTCCAGCCCGCGTTGACGTGCCACAGGTCGTCGGCCCAGATGGTGTGCGGCGTCGGCCGGCAGTGGCTGCACGCGGCGCGGTCGACCTCGCCGGCCCGCGGCTCCTCGGGCACCAGCATCGGCTCCAGCGGCGTGAGCGTGACCTCCTCGAAGCAGGAGAGCGCGTAGTCGACCAGGGGCCGGGCGTCGAGCCGCTCCCCGATCGGCAGCGTGCGGTGGTACGGCGAGTCGGCCTCGGCGGCGCGGTAGTCGGTCACCGCGCCACCCTAGACAGGCGCCGGGCAGGCGCTGGTCGGCACGGGGTCAGTTCGGAAGCCACTGTGATCCGCGGAGTCGCCGGATGCCCCGCACGGCCCTGACGAGGAGGAGCACGCCGAGCCCGACCGCCCCGGAGCCACGGACGTAGGCCCCGGTGAGGGGGGAGTCGTCGATGTCGGTGACCTCGCGTGTGTCGTAGACGATCTCGACCGACTCCCCCGGTTCTGGAGCGGTCCAGTACTCACGGAAGGTGCCGCGGTACCTGACTCCGCCGACCGCGTACTGCACGTCGACCCGGTTGGTCCCCCGGCCCAGGTGGACGTCGAGCACCTCGGCAGTCGTCGCCTGGCCGAAGCGGCCCATCTGGACGGCGTCGGCAAGGGCCATCGACCCGGACGCCAGCAAGAACAATCCGAGGACCGCGGTGACGGCCAGGCCGAGCTTCGGGAACCTTTCGTACCAGCGGCGCGACCGCTCGGCCGGCGAGGGGCTCGCGTGGGGCTGTGACGTGGTCGCTTGCGAGTCGCTCAGGGCATTGAGTCGCTCCAAGGTCTCCTGCGGGGTCTCACCTCTCGAACGCATGACACACGCTCCTCGGGAAGAAACGGGCCCACATCCGCTACGCCCTCAGGCTCTCGCCGCGCGGGGGCAATCGCCAGAGGCCAATGCCCTTCCTCTTCACGAGCCGCTTCGAGGCGGGTGGCAGACGGGTCTCAGCGCGTCGCGTAGAAGGCAACGGCGGAGGCCGCAGCAACGTTCAGGGAGTCGATCCCACGTGCCATGGGTATCCGCACCAGGAGATCGCAGCGACGGGCCGTTTCCAGGGTGAGACCGACCCCCTCGGTGCCGAACACCAGGGCGAGCCAACGGTGGCCCTGAGCCGACAGGGCATCGAGGTCGACGCTGTCGCTGGACAGCGACATGCCCGCCAGGGTGATCCCGCGGGCGGACAGGGCATCCAGGCCGGCCGGCCACGGGTCGAGGCGGGTCCACGGCACGTGGAGGACTGCGCCCATCGAGACCTTGATCGAGCGCCGGTAGAGCGGGTCGGCACACCGTGGTGACAGGAGAACCGCGTCGATCCCCAGCGCCGCTGCACTGCGGAAGGCGGCACCCACGTTCGCGTGATCCACGAGATCCTCGAGCACGGCGATGCGGACCGATGACCGCGCAGGCCCCTCGTCGGTGGTGTCGGCCCGTGCGCCGTTGTCGGTGTGGTCGACGACGTCCTCGGGCGCCCGCTGCCAGCGGGCGCCCGCGAGCACCTCGTCCAGCGAGGGCAGCGGCTGTCGCTCCAGCGAGGCCAACGCGCCACGGTGCACGTGGAAGCCGGTGACCTGCTCAGCCATCGCCTCGCTGACCACGTAGCAGGGCGCGTCGGTGGTGCCGAGCACGTCGGCGAGGCCGGCGAGCCACCGCGGCGCCATCAGGAACGAGCGGGGCCGGTAGCCGGCCTCGACGGCCCGGCGCACGACCTTCTCCCCCTCGGCGAGGAAGAGCCCGTGCTCCGCCTCGAGCGCCTTGCGCAGCTCGACGTCGCGCAGGTCACGGTAGTCGGCGAGACGGGGGTCGGCGGGATCGGTGACGTCGAGCAGGGTGGCCATCAGGAGAAGTGTGCCGGGTGCGCCACCGCGACGACCTCGCCCACCACGATCACCGCCGGCGGGCGCACCCGCTCGGTCTCCAGCCGCTCGGCGAGGGTGGCCAGCGTCGCGAGCACGGTGCGCTCCCCCGGCATGGTGCCGTCACAGAGCACCGCGACGGGGGTGCCGGCGTCGCGCCCGCCCTCGACGAGCGCCTCGGCGATCGCGGGCGCGTTCTCGACGGCCATCATCAGCAGCACGGTCCCCTCCACCGACGCGACCGCGCCCCAGTCGACCAGGGAGTCGGGGTGGTCGGGCGGCAGGTGGCCCGAGAGCACGCTGAAGCCGTGGGCCACGCCGCGGTGGGTCACGGGGATGCCGGCCACGGCGGGCACGGCGATCGGGCTGGTGATGCCCGGGATCACCGTCACCGGGACCCCGGCCTCGCGGCAGGCGAGGACCTCCTCGTAGCCGCGACCGAAGACGAAGCTGTCACCGCCCTTGAACCGCACCACCCGCTTGCCCGCGAGCGCGCGGTCGACGATCACCCGGTTGATCTCGGTCTGCAGCGCCGACCGTCCGCGCGGCAGCTTGGCCACGTCGACGAGCTCGACGTCGGGCGACAGCTCGGAGAGCAGCTCGCGCGGCGCCAGCCGGTCGGCGACCACGACGTCGGCCTCCATCAGCGCCCGGCGACCGGCGACCGACATCAGCTCGGGGTCGCCCGGGCCACCGCCCACCAGCACCACGCCCGGTGTGGTGTCCCGGTGCTCGCGGGGGTGGATCCGCCCCTCACGCAGGCACTCGACGATCTGGTCGCGCACCGCGGCGGAGCCGCGGGGGTCGCGGTTGCCGAGCACGGCGACCGTCACCCCGGCGTGCCGGCCGACGGCGGGCGTCCAGGCGGTCGCCTGCGTCGCGTCGTCGGCCCGCACGCAGAACGTGCGCTGCCCCTCGGCCTCCTCGCTCACCGCCGCGTTGGCGACCGGGTCGTCCGTTGCGGCCACGACGTACCAGGCACCCGCGAGGTCGCCCTGCTGGTAGCGCCGGCGGCGCCAGGTCACCTCGCCCGCCCCGGCGAGGCCCTCGAGGGCCGGGGTCACCACCGGCGACACCAGGACGACCTCCGCCCCCGCGGCGATCAGCGCCGGCACCCGGCGCTGGGCGACGTGGCCGCCGCCGACGACGACGACCTTGCGCCCCGAGAGGCGCAGGCCCGCGGGGTACGTCGGGTGCTCGTCCACCGCTCCATTCTGGTCGCACCGCTCCGGCGGGCCGTGGCGCCGGTTCACCCCTCGGACTACGGTGACGACGGCGGGAGCGTGCACCTCGATCTCGCACGTCCTCCACCACGCGCCAGCGAACCCGAGCGAAGGAGCCCCATGAGCAGCCTCGACCGTCCGGCGAGCCCCAACCCCTACGACCTGCTCCCGGCCGCGCCGTCGTTCACGGTCACCAGCGCCGACGTCACCGACGGCCAGCCGCTCAAGGACGACCAGGTGGCCGCGAAGGGGAACACCTCACCCCAGCTGTCGTGGGAGGGCGCCCCGGCGGGCACCCGGAGCTACACGATCACCTGCTTCGACCCCGACGCCCCGACGCCGAGCGGGTTCTGGCACTGGGTCCTCGTCGACGTGCCCGCCGACGTCACGTCGCTCGACACGGGCGCCGCCGCGGGCGACCTGCCCGGCCACGCCTTCCACTGCCGCAACGACGGCGGCGAGCACGGCTTCATGGGCGCTGCGCCGCCGGAGGGCGACCAGGTGCACCGCTACTTCTTCGTGGTGCACGCCGTCACCGAGGAGTCGCTGGGCGTCGACGCGGACGCCTCGCCGGCGGTGGTCTCCTTCAACCTGGCCTTCAAGACCGCGGGGCGCGCGATCCTCCACGGCACCTACCAGCACTGACCTCAGAAGCGCGCGGGGCGAGCCGTCACGACGACGTTGGAGAGGTACTGGACGCCGTTCCAGTCCTCACAGGTGACGATCACCAGCCGCTGCGGGCTGCTCTGCGAGAAGAGCCGCTGGGCGTCCTGGGCGAGCGTGCCCTTGGAGAAGATCTTGACGCGCTGGGCCGTGTAGCGGATCACGCCCTTGCCCGTGCGCACGGTGATCTCGTCGCCCGGCTCGACCTGCTCGAGGTCGTCGAGGGCACCGCCGCCGGTGTGCACCGTGTGCCCGGTGATCAGCGTGCTGCCCGGGTCCCCGGCGCGGGCGCCGGCCGACCACCAGCCCAGCACCTGCGGGTCGCTCGGCGGTACCAGCGTGTCCCCGGCCGCCGCGATGGGGACGACGTCGGCGTCGACGCCGAGGGAGTCGATCACCAGCTCGTGCGGGACGCCGGGCCGGTAGTCGGGCCGCTCGAGCCGGCTCAACACCTCGCCCTCGGTCGACTCCGGCTGCCGCGGTCGCGGTGAGGTCGAGGTGGTCGGGGCGGTGGGCTCGGCGTCGGCCACGACCGAGGAGTCGTGGAGGTAGAGGTAGCTGCCGCCCACCAGGAGGGCAAGCCCGAGCGCGGCCACCCAGGACAGGCGGCCGCGCTCGGTCTTTTCCCTCACCGTCGGAGCGGGCACAGTTTCACCGTACCCAACGGGGATGACTCCCCGGTCGTGTTCAGCTCTGGCGCTTGCTGGCCACGGAGGCACCGACCAGGCCGGCACCGAAGGTGGCAGCGAGGAGAGCCAGCAGCATCAGGGTCTTGTTGCCACCAGGGATCGGCGACGCCGGGGCGTCGGTGCTGCCGGCGGAACCGGCGGCGACCTGGCTGGGCACCTCCTGCTCCTGGGCCTGCTCACCCTTGACCGTGACGTCGTTGCCCGGCGCGGTCACCGTGACCTCGGTGGTCTCCGGCGGAGTCGAGGACGCCTCGCTCGGAGCAACGGTCACGGTGTTGGTCACCGTGTTGGTCACCGTCACGGTCTCGCCCGGCTGGGTCACCGTGGCGGTGGTGCCCGGGAGGGTCACCGTCTCGGTCGAGGCCGGCAGGGTGATCGTGTTGACGATGGTCTGCGTCTCGCCGGGCTGCGTCACCGTGACGGTGTCACCGGGCTCGGTGACGGTCTCGGTGGCACCGGGCTCGGTCACGGTCTCCGTCGCGGTCACGGTCTTCGTGGTCTTCGTGGTGGCCATCTCGGTGACCGTCTCGGTCACGGGGACCTGCTCGGTCTCACGGATCGTCACGGTGACGGTGTCGCACTCGGTGGTCTCCGAGTTCGGCGGAGCGTCCGTGTAGGAGACGGAGTAGTGGCTGATGCCCTTGCCGCCCGGGTAGCTGAAGGTGATGCTCTTCTGCGGCGGGGCCACGTCGACGTAGACCGGACCGTCGCCCTGGAGCGCGGAACCGGCCTTGACGCAGTACCCGTCGATGAGCATGCCGTCGGGCGCCGTCACGGTGACGGAGCCCGGGTTGCTGGGAGTGTCGATCTTGCCCGAGTCCAGGCCGTCGCAGACCTGGCCGTCGGTGGCCGACTGGGCCACGTTGCCACTCGCGGCGTTCGCGGTGGTCGCGGTCATGAGCATGGCGCCACCGAGAGTGGCGGAAGCGACGAGTGTCGCCACGGTAAGGCTTCTCTTGAGGACTGTCAGAGCCGGCACGGCCTACCATCCTTGGGTCGTGGGCCGCCGCGAGGGCGACCCGGTGACGGTGTGGAGTTGAGCAGCGAGAGGTCTCGCCGCTCCTCCATCCTCACGCGTGATTTTCCTCTTATCGACCCTCTTGACCGAATCAGTTTCGACCCATGACCAACAATTGAGAAGACTTGATGGTTTCTTTGTGGTCTGACGAGCAAAAGCGGGTATAGCGGGCACACTGGTCCTGACCGCCTCGCCCCTCGTGTGCGCGAGCTTCCTGGCTCCACGGGCCCGTCCCCTGCCGGTCTCTTGACTCTGGTTTGAACCAGAGTTGATCTTTTTCGGCATTTTCTAGACAGATCCTTGAGGATCCCTTGATGATCAGGGAGTCGGCACCGGCACCCGGAACCGACACCGACGGGTCTCAGGGAGAGATGCCCGATCGGGTCAGATCGGCACCAGGCCCCCCGGGGGCTGACAGGGAGAGGGTTCGAGATGAACGCGATGCTGCGACGTACGGCCACCACGCTGGCCGCGCTCAGCCTGGCCTTCGGCGTGACCACGGCGGTGTCCGGCCCGGCCGACGCCAAGCTGTGGAAGGTGCCGGCCACCAGCACCTCCAACGACCCGATGACCGACCTCAACGAGTACGAGACCCGGCTCATCAACCAGATCAACAAGTTCCGCGCCAAGCACGACCGCCGACAGGTCCAGTACTTCCAGACCTGCGCCGACGGGATGTCGGAGCGTTGGTCGAAGCACCTCAAGACGATCGACAGCCTGGTCCACCGCGACCAGTACTACGTGCTGGACGAGTGCAACTTCACCTGGACCGGCGAGGTCCTCGTGAGTGGCACGGGTCTGCGCCCCTACCAGGCCGTGCGCGCCTGGCTGAACTCCCCCGGTCACCGGGCCGTGATCATGAAGCCTCGAGCAACGCGGGTCGGTGCCGGTGTCCGCGTGCAGTCCGACGGCACCGTGTTCGCGGTCCTCAACTTCGGCGACTCCGACTGAGTCGAGCCGACCCCGGCGACCGACGGGACAAGGGTCCGGCGGGAGAGAAAGCCCCACGAGGCTTGCTCTCCCGCCGGACCCGATTTCACGTCCGGATCATGACCGGGTCAGCACCGGTCGCGACGCTCTGCCGTCAGGCCCTGCGCCGAGCAGCGACGGAACCACCCACGATGCCGGCCCCGAGCGCAGCGACCAGGAGCGCCAGGGCGCCGATGGCCTTGCCGTCACCCGAGCCGTCCGGGCCCGACTGACCGGCGTCGACCGCCGACGGGACCGCCTGCTCACCCTCGACGGTCGTGTCGCTGGTGGCGTGGTCGGTGGTCTCGGTGGCCTCCGAGGGCAGCACGCTCGTCTCGTCGGTGGTGGTGGTCTCGGTGGTCTCGGTGGTCTCGGTCGTCTCCGTCGTAGCACTCGTCGCGGACGTCTCCGTGGTCGCCGAGGTGGCGGAGGTCTCCGTGGTCACCGAGGTGGCGGAGGTCTCCGTGGTCGACGTGGTCTCGTCACCGCAGCCGGTCACCCAGAACACCTTGTGCTTGACGTCCGCACCGATCGAGCCGGGCGTGTTGATCGTCAGCTTGACGTGGTAGCCCTGCACCGGGTGGGGAGCGCCGTCGAAGGCGAGGGTGTACTGCTGGATGCCGTCCGGGTCGGGGTCGGCACCGCCGGCGTCGTCGTCGTCGAGCTGCACGGCGGCGGGGTCGGTGCCGCTGAGGCCGACGTCCTGGGTCGGCGCCTTCATCTCGAACGTCACGTTCGAGACGACGTTGGCGTCGAAGTTGTACCACTCGACGGTGAAGGTGCACCCGACGTGGGGGTGGTTCTGGGGGATGCCGTCCCAGTCGCCGTCCTCGGCGATCTTGACGGTCCCGTTGTTGCCCGGCGGGTTGCCGGTGTTGGTCTCGACAGCCTGGCTGGCCGAGGTGGCGGTCATCAGCATGGCACCGCCGACGACGGCGGCTCCCACGGCGGCCGTGACCGCGATCGACTTCTGGACGGTGGACAGCACCGACAAGGCGGATTCCCCTAGGGTCGTTGCCCGCCGAGCCGGGCGAGGTGTGAAGATGTCGGTCCACGGTCCGGACCGAACACTGCATCGTTGCGGCTCGCGCGCACGCGGTGTAACACGATTGAGCCAACCCGTCAGGGAAATTGCGGAAGAATTGTCGGAGGGGCGCCACGTGCTGCTGCTCGGGGTCGCCCGGCGGACCTTCCGGCGCTACTCGACCTACCGGGCAGCGACCCTCGCCGGGATCTTCACCAACTCCGTCTTCGGCCTGATCTTCAGCTACACCTACCTCGCACTGTGGCACGAGAACCCCACGGCCGGCGGGTACGACGCGTCCGACGCGGTCACCTTCGTCTGGCTCGGCCAGGCACTGCTGATGACCGTCGCTCTCTGGGGCGGCGGCACGACCGACGACCTCGCCGAGCGGATCCGCACCGGTGACGTGGCGCTCGACCTCTACCGACCGGTGGGCCTGATCGGCTGGTACTGGGCCGGCGACCTCGGGCGCGCGGCGTACCACCTGCTGACCCGGGGCCTGGCCCCGACGCTGGTCGGCGCGGTGCTCTTCGACCTCACCTGGCCGCCGGGCGCGTGGTCGTGGCTGGCCTTCGCCCTCAGCCTGCCCCTCGCGGTCAGCGTCTCCTTCACCCTCCGCTTCCTCGTCGCGGCGTCCGCCTTCTGGGTGCTCGACGCGAGCGGAGCCCGGATGCTCAGCGGGGTGCTGGCGCTGTTCTTCAGCGGGATGGTGCTGCCGCTGGTGCTGTTCCCCGGCGCCCTCGGGACCGTCGCGATGGCCCTGCCCTGGGCGTCGTTCGTGCAGGTGCCGGCAGACCTGTGGCTCGGCCAGCGCACCGGGGCGGACGCCGTGCTGGCGCTGGCCTTCCAGCTCGGCTGGTTGCTCGTGCTGCTCGCGGTCTGCTCGCTGGTGCTGCGCGCCGCGACACGCAAGGTGGTGGTGCAGGGTGGCTGAGCTGCTGGTCTCCGCGCGCCGCTACCAGGACATCGCGACGCTGTGGGCGCGCGCCGCGCTCGCGTACCCGGTGTCGTTCGGCCTGCTCGTCGTCGGCGGCACGCTGATCACCGGCCTCGACTTCGTCGGGATCGTGATCATGTTCGCCAGTGTCGACCAGCTCGGCGGCTTCGGGCTGCGCGAGATCGCCCTGCTGTACGGCGCCACGGCGCTCGGCATCGGCCTGGCCGACCTGCTCGTGGGCAGCGTGGAGCGCATCGGGTTCTACGTGCGCACGGGCCGGCTCGACGTGATGCTGACCAAGCCGGTCCCGCTCCTGGTGCAGGTGTGCGCCAACGAGTTCTCGCTGCGCAGGGTCTCGCGGATCCTCCAGGGCGGCGCGGTGTTCGCGTGGGCGGCGTGGGTGGCCGTCGACTGGACGCCGGCACGGGTCGTGGTCGCCGCCGCGATGGTGGTCAGCGGCTCGGTGATCTTCTTCTCGCTGTTCGTGGGCTTCGCGTGCATCCAGTTCTGGACCTCCGACGCCAGCGAGCTCGCCAACGCCTTCACCTACGGCGGCAACACGCTGACGCAGTACCCGCTCACGGTCTTCCCCGCGGAGCTGGTCAAGTCGCTGACCTTCGTGCTGCCGGTCGCCTTCGTCAACTGGTACCCGTGCCTGTTCCTCCTCGGACGCGAGGACCCCTACGGGCTGCCGGCCTGGCTGCAGCTCTGCTCCCCCGTCGCCGCTGCTGCGCTGCTGGTCGTCGCGCTCGCGGTCTGGCGCGCGGGTGTCCGCCACTACTCCTCCACCGGGAGCTGAGATGAGCCTGATCGAGGTCGAGCACCTGGCCCGCACGTTCGTGCTGCGACGCCGCGCGCGCGGGTTGGCCCGGGAGCGGAGCGAGGTGCGCGCCGTCGACGACGTGTCCTTCTCCGTGGAGGCGGGCGAGATGGTCGGCTACATCGGCCCCAACGGCGCCGGGAAGTCGACGACGATCAAGGTGCTCACGGGCATCCTGGTGCCGACGTCGGGCCGGGTCGAGGTGGCCGGGCTCGACCCGAGCCGGCGCCGCACCGAGCTGGCGCGGCGGATCGGCGTGGTCTTCGGGCAGCGGTCGACGCTCTGGTGGGACCTGCCGCTGCGCGACTCCTTCGAGCTGCTGCAGAAGATCTACCGCGTCCCGCCCGACCGCTACCGGCGCAACCTGGCCGAGTTCGTGGACCTGCTCGAGCTGGGCACCCTGCTCGAGACCCCGGTGCGCCAGCTGAGCCTCGGCCAGCGCATGCGCGGCGACATCGCGGCCGCGCTGCTGCACGATCCCGAGATCGTCTACCTCGACGAACCCACGATCGGGCTCGACGTCGTCAGCAAGGGCCGCCTGCGCGAGTTCCTCCGCACGCTCAACACCGAGCGTGGCACCACCCTGCTGCTGACCACCCACGACCTGCAGGACATCGAGGCGCTGTGCCGGCGGGTGATCGTGATCGACCACGGCACCAAGGTCTTCGACGGCGACCTCGACGACCTGCACCGCCAGGGCGGCTCGACCCGCACCCTCGTCGTCGACCTCGTCGACGAAGCACCCCCGATCGAGGTGCCCGGCGCGGTCACCCGGCGCGTCGACGGGCCCCGCCAGTGGCTCAGCTTCCCGGCAGACGCCAGTGCCGCACCCGTGGTCGCCGCGGTGGCCGCGTCGTACGACGTCGCCGACCTGTCGGTGCAGGAGCCCGACATCGAGGACGTCATCCGCCAGCTCTACTCGCGCTGACCAGACCGGTCCACGTCACAGGATTGGGACTGCCGCGCCGCGGGAACCACCACGGGTGGTGTCCCCGTCCCGAGAGGAGTCCTGCGTGCCCAGCAGTCGGCCGGACAGCCCGGAGGTCCCGGCGTCGACGAGCCCCCACGACCGCTACGACCTCGGCCCGCTGCTGGGCCGGGGCGGGATGGCCGACGTCCACCGTGGCCACGACCGCCTCCTGCAGCGCGACGTGGCCGTCAAGGTCCTGCGGGACGACCTCCCGCCCGGCTCGTCCGGACGCGAACGGTTCGTCAGCGAGGCCCGCCTCCTCGCCGGTCTGTCGCACGCCAACCTGGTGACGGTCCTGGACGCCGGGTTCTCCGGCGACCAGCCCTACCTGGTGATGGAGCTCGTCGAGGGTCGCAACCTGGCGCAGGTGCTCACCGAGGGGACGCTCGACCCTGCCGATGCCGCCGCGGTCGGGGCGCAGGTCGCCGAGGCCCTGGCCCACGCCCACGGGCAGGGAGTGGTGCACCGCGACGTCAAGCCCGCCAACGTGCTCGTCGACGACCACCGGCGCGTGCGCCTCGCCGACTTCGGCATCGCCCGCCTCGTCGACGACGTCGCCGGCCACACCCGGACCGGCACGGTGATCGGGACGGTGGCGTACCTCGCACCGGAGCAGGTCGCCGGGGAGCCGGTGACCGCAGCGGCGGACGTCTACTCCCTGGGACTGGTGGTCCTGGAGTCCCTCACCGGGGTGCGCGCGTTCCCCGGATCCACGGCCGAGTCCGGCCTGGCGCGCCTGCAGCGCCCGCCCGAGGTTCCCGGGTCGGTGCCGCACCGGCTGCGCGAGCTGCTGACGCGGATGACCAGCCGCGAGCCGGTCGGACGCCCGACGGCCCTCGAGGTCGCGCAGGAGCTGCGTCACCCCGACGTGGCGTCGGTCGGGCACGCCGACCGGGACGCCGACCGCGACGCCGACCCCGGCGCCGGCGCCACCCGGCTGCTGACGGGCGTCGTACCCACCGCGGCACCCCCGTCCCCGCGACCCGGACCCGCGTCCCACGTCGACCGGGCACGCGCCCGGGTGCTGGCGCTGCCCCACCACACACGCGTCGTCGTGGCCGCCGTCGCGGCACTGGCGGTCCTCATCCTGCTGGTCGCGGTCCTGGGCAGCGCGGACGGCGGCTCCGGCTCGCCCGCGGAACTGCCGAGCGACACCCCGCGCAACCTCCGCCAGCCCCTCCAGGACCTGCACGACGCCGTGGAGTCCCCGTGAGGGTCCGAGCAGGGTTGGCCGGCCTCCTGGCCGCCCTCCTGGTGAGCGCGTGCGGCGGAGCAGACTCGCCCGGCGAGGCGGCTCCGGAGCTGAGCCAGAGGCTCGACCAGGTCGACGCGGCCGTCGCCGGCGGTGACCCCGCCGCGGCCCGGGAGGCCACCGAGGCGCTCGTGCGGGCGACGAAGCAGGCCGAGGCCGCCGGCGACCTCACGACCGACCAGGCCGACCGCATCCTCGCGGCAGCGACGCAGGTCCTCGACGGGCTCGGCCGCGGGACGTCCTCCCCGTCCCCGGAGGACGGGACACCGGCCTCGCCCACGGAAGAGACGTCCGCCCCCGCGCCACCGGGCGACGGCGACGAGGGCTCCGAGGAGGGAGGCTCCCCCGGGCACAGCGGCGAGCACGGGCACGGCAAGGCCAAGGGCCACGACGACTGACAGCTGACCCGGGGGGAACCTCACGACCTCGACGGGTCAGCGCAGGGGCGCACGCAGCGAGACGCGCAGCGGGTACGTCGTGCCGGCGACGTCGACCTCGAAGCCGCTGCCGCGCCGGGCGGCCGAGGCGAGGCGGTCGGCGGTGAGGGGGCCGTCGACGCGCAGCCAGGCCAGCCCGACGCAGGCGCCGACGGTCTCGCCCCAGGCCGCGGAGGTGACCTGACCGGCGGGGTGGCCGTCCTGCAGCACCAGCTCCCCGCCCCAGAGCATCGGCTCGGGGTCGTCGACGACGACGGAGACCACGCGGCGGTGGGTGGCGCCCGCGCGCACCCGGTCGCGGAAGGCGGTCAGGGCCTCACGGCCGAGGAAGTCCGGGCCGCCCTCGAGACCGGTGGCGAAGACCAGGCCGGCCTCGACGGGGCTGACGTCGGGGTTGAGCTCGCGGGGGAAGGCGCGGAAGCCCTTCTCGAGCCGCAGCGACTCGATGGCGTGGTAGCCGGCGTCGGTGAGTCCGAGGTCGGCCCCCGCCTCGTGCAGGGCGTCGTAGACCGCACCGGCGCTGTCGGTCGGCACGACGAGCTCCCAGCCGAGCTCACCGACGTAGGTCATCCGCGAGGCGCGCACCCGGGCGCCGCCCAGCTCGACCTCGCGGCTGGTCGCGAACGGGAACCCGTCGTCGGAGAGGTCCGCGTCGGTCAGCCGCGCCAGCAGGTCGCGCGAGCACGGGCCCATCACACCGAGGACCGCGTGCTCCTCGGTCACGTCGCGGACGCCGAGTCGTGAGTCGGGCATCGCCTGCCGGCGGATCCAGTCCTGGTCGCGCACCGTGGTGGCGCTGCTGCTGACGAGCAGGAACTCCTGCTCCGCCACCCGGGTCACGGTCAGGTCGGACTCGTACGTGCCGCGCACGTTGAGCATCGGCGTGTAGACGACCGTGCCGACCGGCACGTCGACGTCGGCCGCGCACGCCCACTGCAGGACGCCGAGGGCGTCCTCGCCGTCGACGACGTACTTGCTGAACGACGTCTGGTCGAAGACGGCGACCGCCTCGCGGGTGGCCCGCTGCTCGGCCGCCGCCCAGGGCAGCCACGGCGGCTTGCCCCACGAGCAGGCCTCGCCGGCTCCGGGCTCGGCGCCCTCGGGCGCGAACACCGTGGGTCGCTCCCAGCCCATCTTGGTGCCGAACTCGGCACCCTTCGCCGCCAGCCGCTCGTGCAGCGCCGAGAGGCGCTGCCCGCGCCCGGTCGCCGGCTCGCGGGTCGGCCAGGGGATCGCGTAGTGCAGGCCGAGCACCTCGACCACGCGCTCACGCAGCCATCCGACGTCACCCTGGAACGGCGCGAAGCGGCGGATGTCGACGCCGACGAGGTCGACCTGCGGCTCACCCTCGACGATCCACTCCGCCAGCGCCCGGCCGGCGCCGCCGGCCGAGGCGATGCCGACGGAGTTGAACCCCGCGCCGACGAAGTAGCCGCGCAGGCCGGGCGCCTCGCCGAGCACGAACTGGTTGTCGGGCGTGAAGGACTCCGGGCCGTCGTAGAGCTTGCGGATGCCCGTCTCGGCGAGGGCGGGCACCCGGCGCACCGCCTGGTCCATGATCGGGGCGAAGTGGTCCCAGTCCTCCTCGAGCAGCTGGAACTCGAAGGGGTACGGCAGGTCGTCGGGACTGCGCCACGGCTTCGCGTCGGGCTCGAAGCAGCCCACGACGAGACCGCCGACCTCCTCCTTGAAGTAGGTCCAGCCGTCGGGGTCCCGCAAGATCGGCAGGTCGGGGTGCACGCCGTCGACCGCCTCGGTGACGACGTAGAAGTGCTCGGCCGAGTGGAGCGGCACGGTGACGCCGACCTGGTCGGCCAGCCCCTTGGCCCACTGACCGGCACAGTTGACGACGACCTCGGCCTCGACGGTGTGCTCGGACCCGCCGCGCTCGGTCCGGACGCCGGTCACCCGCCGTCCCCCGGGCCCGTCGGACACGTCGACACCGAGCACGCGCACCCGCTCGGCCACGCGCACCCCGAGCTGGCGGGCACCCTTGGCCAGCGACATGGTGAGGTCCGTCGGGTTGACCCGGCCGTCCCCCGGCAACCAGATCCCGCCGAGCAGGTCGTCGGTGGCGATCACCGGCCACCGCTCCCCCGCCTCGTCGGGCGTGAGCAGCGCGCACTCGAGGTCGTACGCCGCCGCGTTGGCCGCGGTGCGGCGCAGCAGCGACATCCGCTCCTCGGTGCGGGCCACGATCACCCCGCCGACCTGGCGGTAGCCGGTGGCCAGCCCGGTCTCCTGCTCGAGGCGGGCGTAGAGCTCCGCGGAGTACTGCACGAGCCGCGTGCCCGACTCCGACGCGCGCAGCGGCCCCACCAGGCCCGCCGCGTGCCACGTGGTGCCGCAGGACAGCGTGCCCTGCTCGAGCAGGAGCACGTCGGTCCAGCCGGCGTGCGCGAGGTGGTAGGCGACGGAGGTGCCGATGACGCCGCCGCCGATCACGACGACGCGGGCCCGCTCGGGCAGGTCAGTCGTCACGGACGACCTCCTCGAGCAGGTGGTCGAAGATGGGCGACGTGAAGGTGCGGGCCGCCTTGTCGAAGCGCTCCTGGCCCCACGCGTGGAAGTCGAAGTCGAGGCCGCTGGCCCCGGCCTGGATCGCACCCCACAGCGACCACCCGTACTCGGAGACCAGTGACTGCAGCCTGACCCGCGCCAGCAGGTGCCGCACGGGCCTCCCGACGTACGCGACGGTCAGCGCCTCGACCTGCTCAGGCTCGAGGTCGCACTCGGTGGCGGTGTTGCCGAGCTCGAAACAGGGGTCGTTGTTGCCGGAGTACTCGTAGTCGATCAGCCAGATCCGTTCGCCGTCGTCGACGAAGTTGCCGGCCAGCAGGTCGTTGTTGCAGGGCACGGTCGGCCCGGCCTGCACGGCCAGCGCGGCCCGCACCCGGCGCCACGCGTCGGCGTGGTCGTCGTACCCCGTGAAGAGGCGGTAGCCCTGCTCCTCCACCGTGCGGCGGTAGGCCGCCTGGCGCCGGAACATGTCGAAGTCGCCGCGGAACCGCGGCCCGGCGTGCAGCCGGCGGCACGCATCGGCCGCGCGCGCCACCACGGCGGCGTCACGGAACGAGGCGTTCTCCAGCGTCTGCCCCAGGAGGTAGCCGATCACCAGCACCCCGAGGTCGGGCCGGTAGTCGACGACCGGCGCTCCCACGCCGGCCTCCGCGGCCGCCAGGCTGTTGTGGTGCTCGGCGTCGCGGTCGATGCCGAGCTGCTCCGCGTCGCCGCGGAAGATCCGCACGACCAGGTCGTGGTCAGGCGTGGTGACCCTGACGTTGCGGTTGGTCAGCCCGCCGTCGAGGTCGGTCACCTCACGCCGGACGCCCTGCAGGACCGGGATCCGGTCCAGCAGGGCGTCCAGCTCTCCATCCGGCACGTCCGTGTCCGTCAGGCTCCTGCCTTCCTCGGGGTCAGTCGCCGAACGCCTCGACGACCGCGTCGTCGATCGTCTTGACCGGGCCCTTGAACCACTTCTTCGCCGAGGCCTCCCACCAGATCCAGAGGATGATCAGGACGCCCACGGTCATGATGGGTGCGTAGTTGACGCTCGCCCAGGTGAACTCGTCCGTCCACGGGGCACCGTACGGCGAGGTCGGCAGCATCAGCATGAAGCCGACGAAGAGGATCTCGACGACCGCGACCGGGTTCATCCACTTGTACTTGTTGCCGTTGTTCCAGCTGCCCACCTCGAAGGCGTCACCGTGCCGCCACCGGAGGTAGATCGGGATGGCGAACGAGAAGTACAGACCGATGACCGAGACCGACACCACCGCGTAGAAGGCGGTGGGGATGCCGTTCACGGACTTCAGCGCCGGCAGCGTGATGAGGCCGCCGATGACCGCCGCGCAGAGGACGGCGTTGACCGGGGTCTTGGTCGAGCTGACCTTGGACCAGTGCCGCCACCCCGGCACGGCGTGGTCGCGGCTGAACGCGAACATCATGCGCGAGGTCGACGTCAGGCAGGCCGTGGCGCAGAACAGCTGGGCAGAGGCGGAGATGAAGAGCAGGGTGCCTGCCCAGCTCGACCCGAGGGAGGCGTCGAAGACGTAGGCGACACCACCGGCCGGGATGGACGCGTAGTCGGGCTGGCCGTCGACCTGGGGGATCGCGAAGGTGACCGCGAGCAGCAGGACGTAGCCGCCGACGGCCGAGTAGAAGATCGACCGCCAGACACCCTGGGCTGCCGACTTCGCCGCGCCCTGCGTCTCCTCCGAGAGGTGGACCGAGGCGTCGAACCCCGTGATCGTGTACTGGGTCAGGATGAAGCCGAAGGGGATGATCACGAAGAAGAACGCCAGCGAGCTCGTCGAGCCGCCGTCCCACCCGGACCCGTTGTAGGTGTCGGTGAAGACCTGGGACACGCTCAGGTGGTCCTCGGGGACGAAGATCAGGACCAGGATGAGCAGCGTCGCGCCGGCCACGTGCCACCACACCGAGATGTTGTTGAACATCGCCAGCAGGTGGCTGGAGAAGATGTTCACGAGCGTGATGAAGGCCAGGATCACGACGAAGAACACGAAGATCCGGTTGAGCGAGAACGTGTCGTAGAGGCCCCACTCGAGGAACGTCAGCTCGAAGAACGTGGCGCAGCCGTACGCGACCGACGCGGTGACCGCGATCAGGCCGATCAGGTTCAGCCAGCCGGTGAAGAAGCCGGCGCGGGGACCCCCGAGCTTGGAGGCCCAGTAGTAGATGCCGCCCGAGGTCGGCATCGAGGAGACCAGCTCGGACATCGTGAAGCCGATGATCAGGATGAAGATCGAGATGATCGGCCAGGACCACGAGATCGAGATCGGTCCGCCGTTGGCGATACCTGCGCCGTACGTCGTGAGACATCCGGCGAGGATCGAGATGATCGAGAAGGAGATGGCGAAGTTCGAGAATCCGGACCAGGACCGGTTCAGCTCCTGCTTGTACCCGAGCTTGGCGAGGTGCTTCTCGTCCTCGGTGAGATGCGGGTGCTCGTGGATCGGTTCGTGTGCTTCAGGCATGCGACACCTTCTCGGGGGACGGAGGCAGCGAACGGTCGGAGGCTAGACCCGGGTTCGTGTCCTTGTGAAGTGGCTCACCGAAAGTCCCCCCAAAAAAGGTGTGAACTCGGACCATTGACACTTCTGCCCGGTGACTTGAGGATGCGAGGGTGCCGCCCTCCCCTGCCCTCCCCGTCGTCGAGGCGGGCCACGACCTCCCGGCCGCGATCCTGCGTCCGGTGCGCGGGCACCACGCGTTCGAGGCGTGCGTGGAGCAGCTGGGCACGGCGATCCGCCTCGGGGTCTACCCCCGGGGTGGCTTCCTCCCGCCCGAGCGCGACCTCGCCCGGATGCTGGGAGTGTCGCGCACGACGCTGCGCGAGGCCATGGCGGCGCTCCGGGAAGCCGGACTGGTCGAGACCAGGCGCGGGCGCGGTGGCGGCACCGTGGTCACGCTCAAGCCGCGCACGCCGTCGGCGCGCAAGGCCGCCCGGGTCACCGACGCGCGACGCGCCGCCTGGCTCGACGCCCTCACCTTCCGGCGCGTGGTCGAGCCCGGGGGCGCCCAGCTCGCGGCGCAGGCCGACCTCAGCGCCGACCAGCGCCACCTCCTCGAGGACGCGCTGGCTGACGTCGCCGCGGCTTCGAGGGCCGCGGACCACCGTCAGGCCGACTCCCGCTTCCACCTGACCGTGGCGGCGCTCAGCGGGTCACCGCGGGTGGTGGAGGCGGTGACCTCGGTGCAGTCGACCCTGCACGAGATGCTGCTCGCGATCCCCGTCTACGAGGCCAACATCGCCCACTCCGACCGCCAGCACGCGGCCCTGGTGCGCGCCATCCTGCGCGGCACGCCCGAGCGCGCGCGCACGGTGATGGAGGAGCACTGCGACGACACCGCCGCCCTGCTGCGCGGGCTGGTGGGCTGAACCCGACCGACGTACCGACGACAGACCGACCACCCGAGGAGAGACGTGGGCACCCGCAACGACCGGCACCTCACCATGGACGAGCTCGTCGCGCGCATCCGCCGCGGCGACGTCGACACCGTGGTGGTCGCCTTCACCGACATGCAGGGGCGGCTCCAGGGCAAGCGCCTGCACGGCCGCTTCTTCGTCGACCACGTGGTCGGGCACGGCACCGAGGGGTGCAACTACCTGCTCGCCGTGGACGTCGACATGAACACCGTCGACGGCTACGCCATCTCCTCGTGGGAGAAGGGCTACGGCGACATGGAGTTCGTGCTCGACGAGGACACCATCCGCCTGCTCACCCACCACCCGGCCACCGCGATGGTGCAGTGCGACCTCGTGTGGCCCGACCACTCCCCCGTCGTGCAGTCGCCGCGCACGATCCTCAAGGAGCAGCTCGAGCGCGTGCACGGCCACGGATGGACGGCGCTGGCCGGCACCGAGCTGGAGTTCATCGCCTTCGACACCTCCTACGAGGAGGCCTACCGGCTCGGCTACCGCGACCTGACGCCGGTCAACCAGTACAACGTCGACTACTCCATCCTCGGCACGAGCCGCACCGAGCCGCTGCTGCGCGACATCCGCAACCACATGTACGCCGCGGGTCTCGACGTCGAGGGCGCCAAGGGTGAGTGCAACTTCGGCCAGCACGAGATCGGCTTCCTCTACAACGATGCCCTGACCACGGCCGACAACCACGCGGTCTACAAGAACGGCGCGAAGGAGATCGCGGCCCAGCGCGGCCAGTCGATCACGTTCTTGGCGAAGTACAACCAGCGCGAGGGCAGCTCCTGCCACATCCACCTCTCCCTGCGCGGCCAGGACGGCTCGCTCGTGTTCTGGGACGCCGACAAGGGCGAGCGGACGCCGCTCTACGACCAGTTCGTGGCCGGCGTGCTCGCGACGGCGGCGGACTTCACGCTCCTGTACGCGCCCAACATCAACAGCTACAAGCGGTTCGCGGACGGGTCGTTCGCGCCCACGACGATCGCGTGGGGCCTCGACAACCGCACCTGCGCACTGCGCCTGGTGGGCCGCGGCGCGGGCGCCCGGATGGAGAACCGGATCCCCGGCGCCGACGTGAACCCCTACCTCGCGCTGGCCGCGATGCTGGCCGGCGGCCTGCACGGGATCGAGCACGAGCTGCCGCTCGAGGACGAGCTCGTCGGCAACGCCTACCACTCGGGCAAGCCGCAGGTGCCCACGACGATGAGCGCCGCGCGCGAGAGGTTCGCCACCTCGGAGGTGACCCGTGCGGCCCTCGGCGACGAGGTCGTGGACCACTACGTCAACATGGCCGACGTGGAGCTCGCGGCCTACCGGGCGGCCGTCACCGACTGGGAGCTCCAGCGAGGCTTCGAGAGGCTCTGAGGAAGGCATGACCGACGTGTCCACCGACGTGTTCACCGTGATCAACCCCGCGACGGCGCAGCCCGTCGTGGACGTCCCCGAGGCCGACCTGGCCGGCACCGACACCGCCATCGAGCGCGCCCACGAGGCCTTCACCTCGTGGCGCTCGATCGCGCCGGGCGAGCGGGCGGCCCTGCTGCGGCGCTTCGCCGCGGTGGTCGACGCGCACGTCGAGGAGCTGGCCGAGCTCGAGGTGCGCAACGCCGGCCACACCTGGGGCAACGCGCGCTGGGAGGCCGGCAACGTCCGCGACTGCCTCAACTACTACTCCGGAGCACCCGAGCGGCTCTTCGGCCGGCAGATCCCGGTCGCCGGGGGTACCGACGTGACCTTCCACGAGCCGCTCGGCGTGGTGGGCGTGATCGTGCCGTGGAACTTCCCGATGCCGATCGCCGGCTGGGGCTTCGCCCCGGCCCTCGCCGCCGGCAACACCGTGGTGCTCAAGCCGGCCGAGCTGACCCCGCTCACCGCGATCCGGATCGGCGAGCTGGCGCTCGAGGCCGGCCTGCCCGAGCACGTGCTCACCGTGCTGCCGGGCAAGGGCTCGGTGGTCGGCGAGCGGTTCGTGACCCACCCGCTCGTGCGCAAGGTCTGCTTCACCGGCTCGACCGAGGTCGGCAAGCGGATCATGGCCGGCTGCGCCGAGCAGGTGAAACGGGTGACGCTCGAGCTCGGCGGCAAGAGCGCCAACATCGTCTTCGCCGACGCCGACCTCGCGGCCGCGGCCGCCAGCGCGCCGTACGCCGTCTTCGACAACGCGGGCCAGGACTGCTGCGCCCGCTCGCGCATCCTCGTCGAGCGCTCGGCGTACGACGAGTTCCTGTCCCTGCTCGAGCCCGCGGTGCGGGGAATGCGGGTGCTCGACCCCTCCGACGAGTCCAGCGAGATGGGTCCCCTGATCTCGGCGGGCCAGCGCGACCGCGTGCAGGGCTACCTCGCCGGCGCCGACATCGCCTTCACCGGCACCACGCCCGGCGGGGACGGGTTCTGGGTGCCGCCGACGGTGGTCACCACGGACGACCCGTCGCACACGCTGTGGCGCGAGGAGGTGTTCGGGCCGGTCGTCGCCGTGATGCCGTTCGACGACGAGGCCGACGCCGTCGCCCGCGCCAACGACACCGAGTACGGGCTCTCGGGCTCGATCTTCACCAGCGACCTCGGCCGCGGGCTGCGTGTCGCGCGCGGCGTCGAGGCCGGCAACCTCAGCGTCAACTCCCACTCCTCGGTGCGCTACTGGACACCGTTCGGCGGCTACAAGCAGTCCGGGCTCGGCCGCGAGCTCGGGCCGGACGCGCCGATGGCCTTCACCGAGGAGAAGAACGTCTTCATCGCCCACTAGCAGGACCCCCACCCCGAAGGGAAACGAGAACGAACATGGCAGGACGTCTCCAGGGCAAGGTCGCCGTCGTCACGGGGGGCTGCTCCGGCATCGGGCTGGCCACCGTGCGCCGCTTCGTCGAGGAGGGCGCGAAGGTCCTCATCGGCGACATCGACGACGAGCGCGGGCACGCCCTCGTCGGCCAGCTCGGCGGCGAGGAGCTGCTCAGCTACCGGCACGTGAACGTGACCAGCAAGGAGGAGGTCGACGCGCTCTTCAAGGCGGCGAAGGACACCTACGGCTCGGTCGACATCGCCTTCAACAACGCCGGCATCTCCCCGCCCGACGACGACTCGATCCTCGACACCGAGCTCGAGGCGTGGCGCAAGGTGCAGGAGGTCAACCTGACCTCGGTGTACCTGTGCTGCAAGGCCGCGCTCCCCTACATGCTGGAGCAGCGGTCGGGCTCGATCATCAACACCGCGTCGTTCGTCGCGGTGATGGGCGCGGCGACCTCGCAGATCTCCTACTCGGCCTCCAAGGGCGGCGTGCTGTCGATGTCGCGCGAGCTCGGCGTGCAGTTCGCGCGCGACGGCGTGCGGGTCAACGCGCTGTGCCCGGGGCCGGTGAACACCCCGCTGCTGCAGGAGCTGTTCGCCAAGGACCCCGAGCGCGCCGCGCGCCGGCTGGTGCACGTGCCGATGGGGCGCTTCGCCGAGCCCGAGGAGATGGCCAACGCCGTGCTGTTCCTGGCCTCCGACGAGTCCAGCTTCATCACCGCGAACACCTTCCTCGTCGACGGCGGCATCTCGGGCGCGTACGTCACCCCGCTGTGAGGCAGCGGTGACGACTCCTGTCATCGGGCTGACCACCTACCGTGAGGTGGCCGCGTGGGGCGTGTGGGAGCAGCACGCAGACGTGCTGCCGAGCCAGTACGCCGCCGCGGTCGAGGCCGCGGGCGGGGTGCCCGTGCTGCTGCCGCCCGTGAGCCAGCTCGGCTCCGCCGACGCCGTCGTCCGGCGCCTCGACGGGCTGGTGGTCAGCGGCGGGGCCGACATCGACCCGGCGCGCTACGGCGCCGAGCCGCACCCGCACACCGCCAACTGGCGACCCGACCGCGACGACTGGGAGGCGGCGCTGCTCGACGCCGCCGAGGCGGTCGCGCTGCCGGTGCTCGGGGTGTGCCGGGGCATGCAGCTGATGGCGGTGCACGCGGGCGGCCACCTCCACCAGCACCACCCGGAGCTGGTGAACCACGACGACCACAGCCCCGGAGGCGACGCCTTCGGCAAGATCCCGGTCGCCACGGTCGCCGGCACCCGGGTGTCCGCACTGATCGGGCAGGGGCTCGAGGTCAACTGCCACCACCACCAGTCGGTGGTGCAGCACCCCGGCTTCGTGGCCGCGGCCCACGCCGAGGACGGCACGCTCGAGGCGATGGAGGCGCCGGGCGACCGGTTCTGCGTCGCCGTGCAGTGGCACCCCGAGACCGCCGCCGACGTCGGCCTCCTCGCCGGGCTGCTGCGCGCCGCCGCTGCCTATGCAGCGGACAGGGACACCGCCGGACCCGCCGGCGCTGGCACGATGGAGCCGTGAGGTACGACGAGGACGTCCTGGGCGCGCCGTACACCGCGGAGACGATCCGCTTCCCGCCCGACGACGAGGGTCCCGTCGTGGCGACGCTGGTGCGCAAGACGGCCGACGAGCCGACCGGGCGTGCCGTGCTGCACGTGCACGGCTTCGCCGACTACTTCTTCCAGACCGAGTACGCCGCGTGGTGGACCGCGCGGGGCTACGACTTCTACGCGCTCGACCTGCGCAAGTACGGCCGGTCGATCCTCCCGCACCAGACGCCCAACTACGTCAGCGACCTGCGCGAGTACCACGCCGACCTCGACTCGGCCTGGTGGCGGATCGCCGAGCGCGACGGCCACGACCACGTGGTCGCGAGTGCCCACTCGACCGGTGGGCTGACCTTCCCGCTGTGGGCCGACGAGCGCCGCCCGCCGGAGCTTGCCGGCATGGTGCTCAACGCGCCGTGGCTCGACCTGCCCGGCTCACGGCTGGTGCGCGGCCCCGGCACCGCGATCCTGCAGGCCGTCGGTCAGCGCAACCCGCGCCGGGTCATCCCGCGCACCGTCTCCGGCTACTACACACGCAGCCTGCACCACGAGCACGAGGGCGAGTGGGACTTCCAGCTCGACTGGAAGCCGGTGCAGTCCTTCACGGTGTACGCCGGGTGGCTGCGCGCCATCCGCCTCGGCCACGCGCGGCTCCAGGGCGGCCTCGACCTGACCTGTCCGGTGCTGGTGCTGTCGTCGGCGCGCAGCGCGGCCCCGGCCGAGATGAACGACGACGTGCACCGCCACGACCTCGTGCTCGACGTCTCGCAGATCCGCCAGTGGGCCCCCGCCCTGGGCCGGCACGTCACCTACGTCGCCGTCGAGGGCGCCCGCCACGACGTCGTGCTCTCCCTGCCGGAGGTGCGCGCCGAGGTCTACGACGAGCTCGGCCGCTGGGCCACGGCGTACCTCGGCTGAGGTGCCGACGGGCACGCGGTGACGTCCCGTCGAGTGGTCGGCGACCCACGGGCCGCGTCGGACCACTAGGGTCCGGGCCATGAACCCCGCCCTGGGCCTCGCGGCCGCCCGCGTCGTGATCGGAGGGGTGGCGCTCGCGGCCCCCGAGCAGGGGGCACGGCTGTTCCGGCTCGACCCCGTGACCAACCCGCAGCTCACCTACGTGACCCGGCTCTTCGGCGCCCGCGAGATCATGCTCGGCGCCGCGGCCCTGGTGGCCCGGGGACGCGCGCGGCAGGCGCTGGTGATGGCCGGGGTCGCGGTCGACGTCGCCGACTCCGCCGCCGGGTGGCTGGCCGGGGAGGACGGCACGGTCGACCGCACCACGTCGTACCTGCTCACCGCCCCGGCCGTCGCCGCGGCACTGGCCGGACTGGCTGGAGTACGTCGGGCCTGACCGTCGGTCCAGACCACCGTCGGGAAGGCTCGCTGCCTCCCACGGCGGCACCTCGCCACGCCCTACCGTGGAAAGGCTCCCGTCCGTCCTTCTGGAGGAACCATGTCCGAGGTACCGCCGCCCCAGCCCCAGCCCTCCCAGCCGCCCGCCTCACCCGCCGGCGAACGCCCTGCCGAGCTGCTCGACCGCTTCCTGGCCCGCCTGATCGACTTCGTCATCCTCGCCGTGGTCAACGGGATCATCGTCAGCGCGATCGTCGTGGGCGCCATCATGGGCGACAGCGGCGGGATGCTGTGGAACACCGGGACCAGCTTCGCGGTGGGCGCGGTCACCTCGATCCTGACCGCCGCGATCTACCTCGGCTACTTCGCCTTCATGGAGTCGAGCCGTGGCCAGACGGTCGGCAAGATGGTGCTCAAGCTCCACACCTACGGGCCCACCGGCCAGAAGCCGACACTCGAGCAGGCGGTGCGCCGCAACGTCTGGGTCGCCTTCGGCGTCCTCGGCATCATCCCGATCATCGGCGGCATCGTCGGCAGCATCGCCGAGCTGGTCGCGGTGATCATGATCGCGGTCGGCATCAGCAACGACACCGTCAACCGTCAGGCCTGGCACGACAACTTCGCCGGCGGCACCTACGTGCGCAAGCTGGGCTGACGCCCCTGGTCCCCTGGCTGCTCAGTCGCTCGTGAGCGTGGTGAGCACCTCCTCGCGGTGCTCGACCACGCCCAGGTGACCCTCGCCCTCGCGCAGCACCAGCGTCGCGTCGGGCAGGTGCTGCGCGAGCCACGGCCCGACGACGGCCGGGCAGAAGGGGTCGTCGTCGCCGTACCAGAGGTGGACGGGTCGGCGTACGTCGTCGAGCTCGACGTCCCACGGCCCGACCCAGGCCACGTTGTCCCAGCCGGCTCCCTCGCAGCCCTGCACGAGGGACGCCCGGAGCCCCGCCGCGATCGCCGAGGCGACCTGCGGGTCGTCGAGCAGGCGGCCGTCGCGGCTGCTGCACATCTGGCGGAAGCCGGCGACGATGGTCGCGTCGTCGGCGGACGCCAGCTCGCGGAAGGGCTCGAAGCCGACGGCGAACTGCTGCGCCGCCTCCTCGGCGTCCGGGAGCAGCGCGACCGCGGCGGTGTCGTTGTCGTCGAGGGCGGCCATCAGCTCCGGGACCCGGTCGAACGGCCCGGCACCGGAGGTGACCCCGACCCGGGTCACCCGCTCCCCCAGCACCGCGCCGCACGCCAGCGAGAACGGCCCGCCGCCCGACTGGCCGGTCGTCGCGAAGCGGTCGATCCCGAGCACGTCGGCGATCCGACCGGTGTCGACGGCCACCGATGCCAGCGAGAACGGCGCGAACGCCGAGCCGCCGTACCCCGGACGGTCGAAGGAGACCAGGCGCACGCCGAGCGCGGCGGCGGTGTCGTCGGCGAAGGCGGTCTCCAGCCGCGACGACGGCGTGCCGTGGAAGTAGACGAGCGGGCGGCCGTCGGGAGCGCCGGACTGGCGCACCGCCCAGGACAGTCCGTCGATCTCGATCGCGCGGTCGTCCACCCAGGGGCTCATGGCCGGGACGCTAGACCTCAGCCGGCGAGCAGGGCAACGATGGCGGTGACGCCCACGACCACGATCACGGCCCGCAGGGCCAGGGGCGGCAGACGGCGCCCGACGCCCGCGCCGAGCTGGCCGCCGATGACGGAGCCGACCGCGATCAGGCCGGCGACGGCCCAGTCGACGTCGGCCACGGCGATGAACACCAGCGCCGCCACGCCGTTGACGATCATCGCCAGGACGTTCTTGGTCGCGTTGTGACGCTGAAGGTCGTCCGCGATCCCGATGCCGAGCACGGCCATCAGCAGCACGCCCTGCGCGGCGCCGAAGTAGCCGCCGTACACACCGGTCAGCAGGACCGCCGGCCACACCCACCAGTGCCCGTGCTCCGGGAGCCCGCCCCGGGCCTCGGCGCGGGCGGTCACCCGGCGTGAGATCGCCGGGCCGGTGACCACCAGCAACAGCCCGAGCGCGATGAGCGCGGGCACGATCGCGTCGAAGGCGGCCGGGGGCAGCCACAGCAGCAGGACGGCGCCGAGGATGCCGCCGAGGAGCGAGGCGGAGCCGAGCCGCATCAGCCGGCCGTGCTGCCCGGTGAGCTCGCGGCGGTAGCCGATCGCGCCCGACAGCGAGCCCGGCACCAGGCCCACGGTGTTGGAGACGTTCGCGGTCACCGGGGGCACCCCGAAGGCCACCAACGTGGGGAACGTGATCAGCGTCCCCGACCCGACGACGGTGTTGATGGTCCCGGCCGCAACCCCGGCGAGCAGGATCGCGACGACCTCGAACGGCGTCACGCGGCGCCCGTCACTGGGCCGGCGGCTCCTGCGGCGGCCCGTCGGCGCCACCCGCGGAGGCGTCGCCCAGGGCCTCGTCGAGCCGCTCTTCGCGAGACGCGCGACCGGGGTTCGCGGCGCTCTCGGCCGCGGCGATGGCCTCCTGCACGCTGGCATGGGTGTCGGAGAGCTCGCGGTCGGCGGGCAGCGCCGGCTCGGTCGGACCCATGTCGACACGGGTGCGCGGGCCGTCGACCTGCTTCGGAATACCGGCGACCTCGTGGATCGACGAGCCGAGCCCCTCGAGGGCCTTGGTGATCTCGGACGGGATCACCCACACCTTGTTCGCGTCGCCCTCGGCGATCTTCGGCATCATCTGCAGGTACTGGTAGGCCAGCAGCGACTGGTCGGGCCGGCCGTCGTGGATCGCCTGGAACACGGTCTGGATCGCCTGCCCCTCGCCCTGGGCCCGCAGGATCTGCGACTCGCGGTCGGCCTGGGCGCGCAGGATCTGCGACTCGCGGTCGCCCTCGGCGTTGAGGATCGAGGCCTGCTTGGACCCCTCCGCGGTGAGGATCGCCGCCTGCCGCTGGCCCTCGGCGGTGAGGATCACGGCGCGCTTCTCGCGGTCGGCCCGCATCTGCTTCTCCATCGAGTCCTTGATCGAGGGCGGCGGGTCGATGCCCTTGAGCTCCACGCGGTTGACCCGAATGCCCCACTTGCCCGTCGCCTCGTCGAGCACGCCGCGCAGGCCGGAGTTGATCTGGTCGCGGCTGGTCAGGGTCTCCTCGAGGTCCATGCCGCCGACGATGTTGCGCAGCGTGGTCATCGTCAGCTGCTCGATCGCCTGGATGTAGTTGGCGATCTCGTAGGTCGCCGCGATCGGGTCGGTGACCTGGAAGTAGATGACCGTGTCGATCGAGACCACGAGGTTGTCCTCGGTGATCACCGGCTGTGGCGGGAAGCTCACGACCTGCTCGCGCAGGTCGATGAGGTAGCGCACCCTGTCGACGAAGGGCACCACGACGTTGAGCCCGGCGGGCAGGGTCTCCTTGTACTTGCCGAAGCGCTCGACGATGCCGGCGCGCGCCTGCGGGATGATCCGCACGGTCTTGGCGAGCAGCACGACGACGAACAGGAAGATCAGGGCGAACAACACCAGGAGCACGGCGCCAGTCATGCGGGTTCCTCTCGTGGACGGGTGGGGGTCAGGACTCGAGCCGGGGGATCGGGTGGACGTACGCCGTCGCCCCGCGGATCTCGAACACCTCGACCGTCTCCCCCGGCGCGATGGTGATGTTCTCGTCGTACGGCTGGGCGGTCCAGATCTCGCCCGCCAGCCTGATGCGGCCGGGCGCGAGCGCGGTGACCGTCTCGGTGACCACGCCCTGCTGCCCGACCAGCTTGCCGTGGCCGAGCTGGAGGTCCGGGCCGGTGTGCAGCCGGGCGACGAGGCCCGGGCGCACCAGGGCCAGCATGCCGACCGCGGTGATGATCGCGACGAGGAACGACAGGACGAACGCCCCGCCCGCGAGCGAGGTGACGAGCCCGGCCAGGGCACCCACCGCGAGCATGCCCAGGATCAGGTCGAGGCTGAACATCTCGGCCACGCCGAGCAGCACCGCGGCGCCGAGCCACAGCGACCACCCGTTGTCGTTCAGCCAGTCCATGCACCGATCCTAGGGCGAGGTGCCTGATCAGCCCGCGGTCCGGCGGGTACGGCGGCGCGCCGCGAACCGTCCGTCCTCGCGGGTGAGCACCAGCGGCATGCCGAAGGTCGCCGCGAGGTTGGCCTCGGTGACCACCTCGTCGACCGGTCCGGAGGCGACCACGCGGCCCTGGCGGAGCAGCAGCGCGTGGGTGAACCCGGGCGGGATCTCCTCCACGTGGTGCGAGACCAGCACCGTGGCCGGGGACGTCGGGTCCTGGGCGAGCACGGTCAGGGTCGAGACGAGGTCTTCGCGCCCGCCGAGGTCGAGGCCCGCCGCCGGCTCGTCGAGCAGCAGCAGCTCGGGGTCGGCCATCAGCGCGCGGGCGATCTGGACCCGCTTGCGCTCGCCCTCGCTGAGGGTGCCGAACGTGCGGTCGAGCAGGTGCAGGGCGCCGACCTCCTGCAGGAGCTGCTCGGCGCGGGCGTGGTCGAGGTCGTCGTAGTGCTCGCGCCAGCGCCCCACCACGCCGTACGACGCGGAGACGACGACGTCGCGGACCGCCTCGTCGCGCGGGATCCGCTCGGCCAGCGCGGCGCTGGTCAGCCCGATCCGCGGGCGCAGCTCGAAGACGTCGACCATGCCGATGATCTCGTCGAGCACCGCCACCACGCCCTCGGTGGGGTGCATCTGGGCCGAGGCCACCTGCAGCAGCGTGGTCTTGCCGGCGCCGTTGGGGCCGAGGACCACCCAGCGCTGGTCGTCGCGGACCACCCAGGTGACGTCGTCGAGCAGGGTCGCGGTCCCCCGGCGCACCGTGACGTCGGCGAGCTCGAGGACGGCGGGCATGGCCGCCACACTAGCGAGCGTAGGGTCGGTCGCCGTGAACCGTCCCCTGCCCGACTCGGCGCGTCTCGCGTGGTGGGGCACCGCCTGGCTGCGCGGCGCTGTGGACGCCGACCGCCTGCTCGACGCGGTGCGCGGCGAGGACGCCGTGCACACGGTCGGCGGCGACCCGTTCCTGGTGGGTCTGGGGCCGTTGCGCACCGCCGGCGCCACCGCTCTGGGGCTGGCCCTGCCGGCGGAGGGCGATCCGGTCGGGCTCGGCGGCCCGCCCGCCTTCAACCATGCCGCGCTCGAGGCCGGGGAGGCCGTCGTCGCGGTGGGCGCCGGTCGGGGGCTGGTGCCGGCGCGCGTCGGTGGGTCCGTGGACTGGACGGTGCACGCCGCCGAGCGCCGGCAGCTCCCCGACGTCGGCGAGGCCGACCGTGGCCTGCGCCGCGCGCTGCTCGAGACGGCGAACGCGCTCGCCGACCTCGACGTCGCCCGCTGGCGCCCGGAAGTCGCCGACGAGCTCGCCGACCTGCGACAGCCGTCCGCGGTGACCGCGCCGCCCGGCGTACCGTCCCTGTGCCTGTCGCTCGCGGGGCGCGCCCTGCACGCGCTCACGGTCGTCGACCTGGCGCTCGTCGACGACGGCGGCGCGCTGACCGTGCTCGAGGCCGAGCAGCGGCGTACGGCGCTCCGCCCGCTGGCCCACGCGGGCCGGCGCGCGCTGGTGGCCGCGTGCTCGCCCGAGATGTGGCCGGACTGACGGGACGCCGGGTGGGCCGCACTACCCTCGGAGCACCATGACCGATCCCGTCGCGGCACCGGGCCCCAAGCCGGAGACCCTCCTCATCACGCTCACCGGCAAGGACCGGCCCGGCGTGACGTCCACGATCTTCTCCACGCTGGCGCAGGCCGGTGTCGAGGTGCTCGACGTCGAGCAGATCGTGCTGCGACGCCGCCTCGTGCTGGGCGTCCTGGTCACGCTCCCGCGCGAGTGGAGGCGGGTGCGCGAGGAGGTCGAGCGCGCCGCTGCCGCGCTGGACATGCACGTCGAGGTCGACCGGGGCACGGGCGACAACCGCGCCCGGCGCGAGGGGCGCTCCCACGTCACCGTGATCGGCTCACCGCTGAAGGCGACCGCGATGGCGGCCGTCGCCGGCCGGATCGCCGACAGCGGCGCCAACATCGACCGGATCGAACGGATGGCGCGCTACCCGGTCACCGCGATCGACCTGCACGTCTCCGGCTCCGACCCCGACGCGCTGCGGGCGATGCTCGCCGGCGAGGCCGCCCGCCAGGGCATCGACGTCGCCGTCCAGCCCGCCACGCTGCTGCGCCGCAGCCTGCGGCTGATCGTGATGGACGTCGACTCCACCCTGATCCAGGGCGAGGTGATCGAGATGCTCGCCGCCCACGCCGGCTGCGAGGCGGAGGTCGCCGAGGTCACCGAGCGCGCGATGAACGGCGAGCTCGACTTCGAGCAGTCGCTGCGCGAGCGGGTCGCGCTGCTGGCGGGCACGCCGGCGTCGGCCCTCGACGAGGTGTACGACGCGATCGAGCTCGCCCCGGGCGCGCGGACGCTGGTGCGGACCCTGCGCCGGCTCGGCTACCGGTTCGCCATCGTCTCGGGAGGCTTCAGCCAGATCACCGACCGGCTCGCCGACGACCTCGGCATCCACTACTCCCGCGCCAACGAGCTCGAGGTGGTCGACGGCGTGATCACCGGCAAGATCATCGGCGAGGTCGTCGACCGCGCCGGCAAGGCGGCCGCGCTCCGTGAGTTCGCCGCGGAGATCGAGGTGCCCACGGCATCCGTCGTGGCGATCGGCGACGGCGCGAACGACCTCGACATGCTCGGCGCCGCCGGCCTCGGCATCGCCTACAACGCCAAGCCGGTGGTGCGCGACGCCGCCGACACCGCCGTCAACGTGCCGTACCTCGACGCGATCATGTACCTGCTCGGCATCTCGCGCGAGGAGATCGTCGCGGCCGACGCCGAGGCGGGCATCAAGACCCCGGCTCCCCCCGTGTGAACTCCGTCGGCCGTGTGCGGATTGGTCACCAACCGCACGCCGTCACCGCTTTCAATTGCGGTTTGGTCACCAACCGCGACCACCCGGGCCCGCCAGCTCAGCCGCGCGCGACGTGGAAGGCGACCAACCGGGCCGAGGTCAGGCTGAGGTCGGCCCAGGCGCCGTCGTACTCGAAGAGCGCCAGGCCGGAGGTCGGGTAGCCGCTCGCCATGTCCTCCTCGGCGGCGGGGTCGCCCTCGCCGTCGTCGAGCAGCTGCGCGAGCGTCGACATGGTCGGGTTGTGGCCCACGACCACGACGGTCGTCGCGTCGGCCGGGGTGGTGCGGAGGAGGTCGACGGCGGTGTCCACGCCGGCGGCGTAGAGACCCGGGTCGACGTAGCCCTCGACGGTCCAGTCCGCAGCGGCGGCGAGGTCCTCCCACGTCTCCTGGGTACGGCGGGCCGCCGAGACCCACGCGTGGTCGGCCACGAGTCCTCGCTCCGCGCACCAGCGGCCGGCCGCGGCGGCGTCACGGTGGCCCTGCGCCGCGAGCGCGCGCTCGACGTCAGAGGGACCCTCCTGCTCGGCCTTCGCGTGCCGGACGACGAGGAGGCGCCGGGGCTGCGACTGCACGCGACCACCCTTCCATGCCCTAGCCTCCCTGTCATGCCCGCGGGACCTCTCATGATCATCGGCGGCGCCGAGGACAAGCTGCGCAAGCGCACGATCCTCACGGAGTTCGTGGAGGCGAGCGGCGGACCCGACGCCCGGATCGCGGTGATCGCCACCGCGTCCTCCCTCGGACCCGAGGTCGTCGAGGTGTACGACGCGCTGTTCCGCAAGCTGGGGGCCGCCGAGGTGGTCTCGGTGCGGCCCCAGAGCCGCGAGGACGCCCACGACCCCGAGCTCGTCGCCGAGCTGGAGAAGGCGACGGGCGTGTTCATGACCGGCGGCAACCAGCTCAAGCTCTCGGCGGTCGTGTGCGGCACCCCGTTCGGTGACGCGATCGTGGCCGCGCACCAGCGCGGCGTGGTGGTGGCCGGCACCTCGGCCGGCGCCAGCATCCAGTCCTCCCACATGGTGGCCTTCGGCGGCCCCGGCTCGACGCCCAAGCAGCGGATGACCCAGGTGGCCGCCGGTCTCGGCCTGCTCCGGTCCTCGGTCATCGACCAGCACTTCGACCAGCGCAACCGCTACGGTCGGTTGCTCATGATCGTGAGCCAGTCGCCGTCCCTGCTCGGCATCGGGGTCGACGAGGACACCGCGGCCGTCGTGGAGGAGCGCGACGGCCACGAGGTCATGCGCGTCGTCGGACGCGGCGCGGTCACCGTGCTCGACCCCTCGCGGATCGTCACCAACGCCTACGAGGCCAAGCGGTCGTCCCCGCTGCTCTCCAGCGGCGTGGTGCTGCACGTGCTCCCGGCGGGGTCGCGCTTCGACCTCACCGACCGCGTCCTGCTGACCGAGCCCGCCCGGCACGACCCCGAGGAGGCCGCCGAGCTGGCCGAGGTCACCCGTGACCTGCAGCGCATGGCCCGCGACATCGCCGCCGACGACGTCGGACCGGCCGAGCTGCGCCGGCGCCAGGCGCGCCGCCACCACCGCACCGAACCCCCGCACCAGGACGGAGCCACCGCATGACCGAACGCCCCCAGCCCGACCTCAGCATCCTCGAGACCCGGGTCTACCGCGGCGCGAACGTCTGGTCCTACGACAGGTCGATCCACCTGGTGGTCGACCTCGGCTCCCTGGAGAAGTTCCCCACCAACACGCTGCCCGGCTTCAGCGACAACCTGGTCACGATGCTGCCGGGGCTGCGCGAGCACTCCTGCTCCCGCGGGCGTCGCGGCGGCTTCGTCGAGCGGCTCCACGAGGGCACCTGGCTGGGCCACGTGACCGAGCACTGCGCACTCGCGCTGCAGCAGGAGGTCGGCCACGACATCCGGCGCGGCAAGACCCGCCAGGTCAAGGGCCGCGAGGGCGTCTACAACGTGGTCTACGGGTACGCCGACGAGCAGGTCGGGCTCGCCGCCGGACGGCTCGCCGTACGCCTGGTCAACCACCTGGTGCAGGCCGATCCCGAGTTCGACTGGGACGCCGAGCTCGAGGCCTTCATCAAGCGCGCGCAGCGCACGGCGTTCGGCCCCTCGACGCAGGCGATCCTCGACGAGGCCGTCTCGCGTGACATCCCGTGGATCCGGCTCAACCAGTACTCGCTGGTCCAGCTCGGCCAGGGCGTCCACGCCAAGCGGATCCGCGCGACGATGACCTCGGAGACGTCCTCCATCGCGGTCGACATCGCCTCCGACAAGGACCTCACCACCACCCTGCTCGGCGCGGCCGGGCTGCCGGTGCCCAAGCAGGAGTCGGTGCGCACCGCCGACCAGGCCGTGAAGGTGGCCGAGCGGATCGGCTTCCCGGTGGTGGTCAAGCCCCTCGACGGCAACCACGGCCGCGGCGTCTGCCTCGACCTCCAGGACGCCGACGAGGTGCGCGAGGCGTTCGCCATCGCGGAGGAGCAGTCGCGTCGCGGCTGGGTGATCGTCGAGTCGTTCGTCACCGGCAAGGACTACCGGTGCCTGATCATCGACGGCCGGATGGCCGCCATCGCCGAGCGGGTGCCGGCGTCCGTGACCGGCGACGGGAGCTCCACGGTGCGCGAGCTCGTCGACCTCACCAACGCCGACCCCCGCCGCGGCGTCGGGCACGAGAAGGTGCTGACCCGGATCAAGGTCGACGCGGCGGCCGAGGAGGTGCTGGCCGGGCAGGGCCACAGCCTCGACTCCGTGCCCGCCGAGGGCGAGATGGTGAAGCTGGCGCTGACCGGCAACATGTCGACCGGCGGCATCTCGATCGACCGCACCTTCGAGGCGCACCCCGAGAACGTCGAGATCGCCGAGGAGGCGGCCCGGATGATCGGGCTCGACATCGCCGGCATCGACTTCATCTGCCCCGACATCACCGAGCCGGTGCGCGAGACCGGCGGCGCGATCTGCGAGGTCAACGCCGCCCCGGGCTTCCGGATGCACACCCACCCGACCATCGGCGAGCCCCAGTTCATCGCCAAGCCGGTCGTCGACATGCTGTTCCCGCCGGGCGCCCCCTCGCGCATCCCGATCGTCGCGGTGACCGGCACCAACGGCAAGACCACGACGTCGCGGATGATCTCCCACATCTTCAAGGGCATGGGCCGCAAGGTCGGCATGACCTCCACCGACGGCGTCGTGATCGACGAGCGCCTGCTGATCCGTGCCGACGCCTCCGGCCCGCGCTCGGCGCGGATGGTGCTGCAGAACCCCCGCGTCGACTTCGCGGTCTTCGAGGTCGCCCGCGGCGGCATCCTGCGCGAGGGCCTGGGCTACGAGCGCAACGACGTCGCCGTGGTGCTCAACGTGCAGCCCGACCACCTCGGCCTGCGCGGCATCGACACCGTCGAGCAGCTCGCCGACGTCAAGGCGGTGCTGGTCGAGGCGGTCCCGCGCGACGGCCACGCCGTGCTCAACGCCGACGACCCGCTGGTGCGCGAGATGCGTCGGCGCTGCTCGGGCCAGGTCGTGTGGTTCTCGATGGAGGAGCCGGGCAGCGAGGTCCGCGAGATGATCGAGGCCCACTGCCGCCGCGGCGGCAAGGCGCTGGTGCTCAACCCCTCCGACCGCGGCGAGATGATCGTGGTCAAGCACGGGCGGCGCGAGATGCAGCTCGCCTGGACCCACCTGCTGCCGGCGACGTTCGGCGGCCGGGCCCGGATGAACGTCCAGAACACGCTGGCGGCCGCCGCCGCCGCGTTCGCTGCCGGAGCGCCGCTGCACGACATCCGGCAGGGCCTGCGGTCGTTCTCGACCAACTACTACCTCTCCCCCGGGCGCCTCAACGAGGTCGAGGTGAACGGCGTGAACGTGATCGTCGACTACTGCCACAACGCGCCGGGCATGCGGATGCTCGGCGACTTCGTGGACCGCGTCGGCGAGTCGCTCTCGTCGTCGCACGACCTGGCCCGCCCGTCGCGGATCGGGATCATCGCCACCGCCGGGGACCGGCGCGACGAGGACATGCGCGAGCTCGGCTCCGTGGCCGCCCAGCACTTCGACGTGCTCGTGATCCGCGAGGACGAGTCGCTGCGCGGCCGCCAGCGCGGCGACATCGCGGAGCTCGTGAGCGAGGGCGTGCACAAGGCCATGGCCGACGGTGCCCGCTGCAAGCAGGTCGAGATCGTGCTGGAGGAGATCGACGCCGTGCGCCACGCGATGAGCCGCGCCAACAAGGGCGACCTCGTCGTGGTCTGCGTCGACCAGCACGCCGCGGTGATGACCGAGCTGGAGAACTGGTCGCACCAGGCGTACGCCGGCGCCGGCGCCAGCGTCGACGCGCCGGCCGCCGATCCCGACTACGTCGCGCCCGGGGAGAGCTGACCGCGCCACGCCTGCGACCGCTCCGCCGCGGGTTACCGTCGGGCATGAGCTTCCGTCGCCGTGTCGTCTCCGTCCTCGTGCTGGTCCTCGTCGGGTCGGGAGGCTTCGTCGCCGCCCAGGCGCTCGCGCCCACCGTCGAGCAGCCCGGCCCGGTCGAGCGGGTCCACCGCTACTACGGCGCCGGTCCGAGCGCGGTCTACGACGGCGACTCCGGCGGGATCGGCCAGGTGTCGCCGCTGCAGTTCCAGGCACCGGGCGCCGCCTCCCGCGCCGGCGTGGTCGAGGCGTCGTTCTCCTACCGCACCCGGGGTCCGGGGCCGTTCGTCGTGTCGGTCCGCGTGGGCGAGGTCGGGGGCGAGAGGGTCACGGTCAAGCCGGGCGAGCTGCCGCTGGCCCGCGCCCCGCACGGTGGGTCGACCACGGTCCGCTTCCTGGCCCCGGAGCTCGTCGACGGCACCACCTACGAGGCCTACCTCGGGGTGAACTCGGTGTTCGCCGGCCCCCGCGCCACCAACGCCGTCCACACCCGCCACGTCGTGCTCACGGTCGACCTGCACTGAGCGCCGACCTGCCGACTCAGCCGCGCGCGGCCCGGACCTTGGCCGCCAGCACGTCCGGGCCGTCGGCGGTCGCGCCGTGCCCGGCGAGCCACTCGTAGACCTGCTGCCGCTCGGCGTGGCACATCAGGCCCACCACGTCGCCGGGCTCGGCCTGCTTGACCAGGCCGGCCAGGCCGTCGACCTCGGTGGGGAACGACTCGACGTCGGTCACGCCCACCCGCTCGGCCCCCGCCCGCAGGAGGCCGTCGAGCTCCTCGACCTCGCGCCCGCGCAGGTAGTGGGCCTTGTGGGCGATGGCCAGCACGTCGCTGTCGCGGGCGGCGATCTCGCCGAGCTTGGCGATCAGGTCGTCCTGGCGGTCGCCCACGGCGCCGACGGCGAGCAGCAGCCGGGCGCCGGGGCGACGTACGCCGTTCATGATCTCCAGCAGCGCCTCGAGCCCGGCCTCGTTGTGCGCGAGGTCGACGACGACGGAGACCTCGCCCAGGCTGAAGAAGTTCATGCGGCCGGGGTTGTGCTCCGGGTCGGGGAGGAAGGTGCGCAGGCCCTCGACGACGGCGGCGCGGGGCAGCCCCGCGGCGAGGCCGGCCGAGGCCGCGGCCAGGGTGTTCTCGACGTTGAAGCGGGACAGGCCGGCCAGGGTCATCGGGACGTCGACGAGCTCGACCAGCGGGTCGGGGTCGCCGTCGGGCGTCAGCACCGCGACCCAGCCGTCGATGACCGTCGTGGCGCGGCCGCCCGCGCTGAGCACCTCGCGGATCGCCGGCGCGTCCGGGTCGCGCGAGAACACCCACGGCTGCGCCTTGATGACGGTGCGCATCGCGTAGACCCGCGGGTCGTCGGCGTTGAGCACCGCCCAGCCGCCGCGGCGGGTGATGCGGGGGACGACCGACTTCACCTCGGCCAGCTGGTCGAGGGTGTCGATGCCGTGCAGCCCGAGGTGGTCGGCGGAGACGTTGGTGACCACCGAGACGTCGTTGCGGGTCAGGCCGATGCCCTTGAGCAGGATGCCGCCCCGGGCCGTCTCGGTGACCGCGAACTGCACCCCCTCGTGCGCGAGCACCCGGCCGGCGCCGCTCGGGCCGGAGAAGTCGCCCGCCTCGACCAGGTCACCGTCGACGTAGATGCCGTCGGTGTTCGACCAGCCCACGAGCTTGCCGGACGTCCGGGCGAGGTGGGCGATCATCCGGCTGGTCGTGGTCTTGCCGTTGGTGCCGGTGACGGCCACGACCGGCACCGACGGCGTCAGCGTCGTCGGCCGGTCGCCGGGCGGGCTCTGACGCACGCGCGCCGCTGCCTCCTCGACCGCGTCCTCGACGTCGGCGCTCGGCAGCGCGTCGAGGACGCCCGCGACCGCGCGCCCCATCTCCTGGGCACGCTCGCGGTGCGACCACGGGTAGGCGACGACCAGCACGTGCGGGTCGGACGTCGGCCGGACCCGCACGGCGAGGCGGGTGGTGCCCGACTCGGCGGCGACGGCACGGACCAGGCGGCCGACCGCGCGGGCGGCGAAGCGGGCGCGGAAGCCGGTGTCCGGGGCACCCGGACGGGCGTTGCGCAGGCCGATCCTCCGGGCCAGCCGGGCTGCGGTCTCGTCGGAGGCGGCGGCGAGGTGCGTGATGTCCAGGGTCAGCTTCACCGCTGCCCGCGGGAAGTAGAGGTTGGGCCCCTCGAGGACCCGGAGCTCGACGAGTGCGGAGGTCACCGGGGAACGGTACCGATGTCTAGCCTTGCCGCGTGAGCCTCCCCCATGTCGCCCGCATCGTCTCCGGCGGACAGACCGGCGCCGACCGCGCGGCCCTCGACTGGGCCCGGAACCGCGGCATCGACCGCGCAGGCTGGTGCCCGCGCGGCGGCCTCGCCGAGGACCACCCCGACCCACCCGGGGTGCTGGCCGAGCACCCGCTGCGCGAGACGCCGGACGCGTCGTACGAACAACGCACGGAGTGGAACGTGCGCGACAGCGACGCCACCCTCCTGCTCGTGCTCCCGGGCGCGCACCCGACCGGCGGCACCGCCCTCACCCTCGACCTGGCCCGGCAGCACAGCCGTCCTCACCTGCTCGCCGGCACCGACGAAGCACCCGCCGTCCGCGCCTGGCTGTCGAGCCTCCCCGACGGCTCGGTGCTCAACGTCGCCGGGCCGCGGGAGAGCACCGCCCCCGGCATCCACGCCGCCGTCCTGGCCCTCCTGGACGAGGTCGCCGACGGATAGTCCCCGACGAGTTGGCCCCCTTACTCGCCAGTACAGGGGCCAGCTCGTCGGGGACTGTCGAAGACTCGCTCGTCAGGCGCCCATCGCGTGGAAGCCGCCGTCGACGTGGACGATCTCGCCGGTGGTGGCGGGGAAGAAGTCGGACAGCAGCGCGCACACGGCCTTGGCGGTCGGGCCCTGGTCCTTCTCGTCCCAGCCGAGCGGAGCCCGGTCGCTCCACATCGACTCGAGCTCCTCGAAGCCCGGGATCGCCTTGGCGGCGAGGGTCTTCAGCGGGCCCGCGGAGACCAGGTTGACCCGGATCCCCTCCGGGCCGAGGTCGCGGGCGAGGTAGCGCGAGCACGACTCAAGGCCGGCCTTCGCCACGCCCATCCAGTCGTACGCCGGCCACGCGACCGTGGCGTCGAAGGTGAGGCCCACGACCGAGCCGCCGTCGGTCATCAGCGGCCGGCAGGCGTTGGTCAGCGACATCAGTGAGTAGGCAGAGACCTGGACCGCCTGGGCGACGTCGGGCCACGGGCCCTCGAGGAACTTGCCGCCGAGCAGCGTCTCGGGGTTGCCGTAGGCGATCGAGTGCACCACGCCGTCGAGGCCGTCGACGTGCTCGCGCACGGCGTCGGCGAGGCCGGCGAGGTGGTCGTCGTCGGTCACGTCGAGCTCGAGCACGGGCGGCTCGACCGGCAGCCGCTTGGCGATCCGTCGGGTGATGCCGAGCGCCCGGCCGAAGTTGGAGATCAGCACCGTCGCGCCCTGCTCCTGCGCCACCCGTGCCACGGCGAACCCGATCGAGCTGTCCATCGTGACCCCGGCGACCAGGATCCGCTTGCCGTCGAGAAGTCCCATGCTCAGTGCCCCATTCCCAGTCCACCGTCGACCGGGACGACCGCCCCGGTGACGTACGCCGCGCCGGGGCCGGTCAGCCACAGCACCGTCTGTGCCACCTCGTCGGCGGTGCCGTACCGCCCGAGCGGCACCTGCCCCTTGATCGCGTCCTTCTGCTCGTCGGTCAGCACGGCGGTCATGTCGGTCTCGATGAAGCCCGGCGCCACGACGTTCGCCGTGATCGAGCGGGAGCCAAGCTCACGGGCGATCGAGCGTGCCATGCCGACCAGCCCGGCCTTGGAGGCGGCGTAGTTGACCTGGCCGGCCGAGCCGAGCAGCCCGACGACAGAGGAGATGAAGACGATCCGCCCCCTGCGCAGCCGCAGCATCCCCTTGCTCGCCCGCTTGGCCAGCCGGAACGACCCCGTCAGGTTGGTGTCGATCACCGAGGCCCAGTCGTCGTCCGACATCCGCAGCAACAGGGTGTCGGCGGTGATGCCGGCGTTGGCCACCAGCACCTCGACCGGCCCGTGCGCCTCCTCCACCTGGGCGAACGCCGCCTCGACGGCGGCGGGGTCGGTGATGTCGCAGCGCACGTCGAGCGCCCCCTCGGGGGCGCCTCCGCTCCGCGTCGTCACCGCCACCCGGTCACCCTGGGCGAGGAAGGCCTCGGCGATGGCGCGGCCGATGCCGCGGTTGCCGCCGGTGACCAGGACCGATCGGGGCTCGCTCCGGGGCGAGTTCTGGGGGTCGCTCACGTCACGTGACGCTAGCGACTACCCGGCAGTAGCCGAAACCGGGCGGCGCGCCCCGGGCCGTTCAGTCGTCCTCGAGGCGGAAGCCGACCTTCATGCCGACCTGGAAGTGCTCGACCTCGCCGTCCTTGACCTGCCCCCGGACCTGGGTGACCTCGAACCAGTCGAGGTGGCGCAGCGTCCGGCCGGCCCGCTCGATGCCGTTGCGCACGGCCTGGTCGATGCCGTCGGGCGAGGTCCCGACGATCTCGGTCACGCGGTAGGTGCGGTTGGACATGGGGCCTCCCGGCCGCCGGGGCGGGGCCCTTGCCGCCGCGCTGGAGCCCCTAGGCTAGCGACGTACAGTGGGGCGCATGGTGTGGCAACGGGGTCAGGCGGACGAACCGGTCCGCATCACCACCGCGGCCACCAGCCCGCAGGCCGACATCTCGGCCCGCCAGCGCCGCTACGTGATCTCGATGACCATCCGCACCCTGTGCTTCGTGGGCGCGGTCGTGGTGGGTGCCGGGTGGCTGCGCTGGGTCCTCGTGGCCGGCGCCGTCCTGCTGCCGTACGTCGCCGTGGTCATGGCCAACGCCGTCGGAACGAAATCCGACGAACTGGACCTCCGGGACGCCGATTTCCGTCGTGGTGAGCTCGGAACGCCCCGGGAAAACGGTTCGACAACTCGCTGAACGGATCTTTTGCTTCCCGCGTCCTCGTGCAAGAATCGCGGTCGCCGGCTGGGTCTCCCCCGTCTCAGCCCGGCACCGGTGCCGGACGACTCCCCCCGTGGTCGTCCGGCACCGCCCGTCTCAGCCCGTTTCGGGCCGTCCGGGGCCCGCCATGCAGTACCCGGAGCCGGGTGGCACGATGCGGTCCGTGAGCGACGACGTGCCGGCCAGGCCCACCTGCTCGGCGAAGGGCTGCACCGCGCCCGCGACGTGGGGCCTGCGCTGGAACAACCCCAAGCTGCACACGCCCGAGCGACGCAAGACCTGGCTGGCTTGCGAGGAGCACCGCGAGAGCCTCGGTGACTTCCTCGGCGCGCGCGGCTTCCTGCGCGAGGTGGTGCCGGCCGACGAGCTCCCCGCCGACTGAGGCCGGGCCGGCGTCAGCCGCCGATGGCGGACATCGGGCGGTCGGGCTGGAGGAACGTCGGGTCGTCGATGCCGTGCCCGGCGCGCTTGCCGCGCATCGCGACCACCCAGCGGGCGGCGATGTCGGCGTCGGAGGCCCCCGCCCGCAGCGCCGTACGGAGGTCGGACTCCTCGCGGGCGAAGAGGCAGTTGCGGACCTGGCCGTCGGCGGTGAGCCGCACGCGGTCGCAGTCGCCGCAGAACGGGCGGGTCACCGAGGCGATCACGCCGACCTTCGCCGGGCCGCCGTCGACGAGGAACAACTCGGCCGGGTCGGAGCCGCGGGGCTCGTGCGCCGGCGCCAGGTCGAACTCGGCGTCGAGGTGGACGAAGATCTCGTCGGCGGTGACCATCGCCTCGCGGCTCCAGCCGTGCTGGGCGTCGAGCGGCATCTGCTCGATGAACCGCAGGTCGTAGCCGTGGCCGATCGCCCAGCGGAGGAGCTCGGGCGCCTGGTCGTCGTTGACGCCGCGCAGCAGCACGGCGTTGACCTTCACCGGCTGCAGCCCCGCCTCGTGGGCGGCGGCGAGGCCCGCGACGACGTCGTCGAGCCGGTCGCGGCGGGTGATCTGCTCGAACGTCTCGCGTCGCACCGAGTCGAGGCTGACGTTGACGCGGTCGAGGCCGGCGTCCTTGAGGGCCTGCGCCGTGCGAGCGAGGCCGAGGGCGTTGGTGGTCAGCGAGATCTCGACGTCGGGGTCCAGCGCACGCGTGCGCGCGACGATGTCGACCAGCCCGCGACGGACCAGCGGCTCGCCCCCGGTGAAGCGGACGTCGCGGACGCCGAGGCGCTGGACGCCGATCGTGATCAGGCGGACGACCTCGTCGTCGGTGAGCACGTCGTCGGTCGGCAGCCAGTCGAGACCCTCGGCCGGCATGCAGTAGGAGCAGCGCAGGTTGCAGCGGTCGGTGAGTGACACCCGGAGGTCGGTCGCCACCCGGCCGTAGCGGTCGCGGAGCTCGTGGGTGGTCACCAGCACACCCTACTGGTCGCTCCCCACGAACCCGAGCCGTCGGCGGGCGGCGTGGGGGCCACCAGTAGCCTCGCCCCCTGTGGGCGGCGGGCGTTCGGTGCGGTTCCTGGCGACGCGGAGGTGGATCCTCTTCGCGATCGTCGTCGCGCTGCTCGCCTGGCTCGCGTGGTGGCTCGGCGAGTGGCAGTTCGGCCGCCTCGAGGACCGCAAGGCGAGCAACGCGATCGTCGAGCGCAACGAGAACGCCCCCGTCGTCCCGGTCGACCAGGTGCTGGCGCCCGGGCGCGAGGTCGACGAGGACGACGAGTGGCGGGTCGTGCAGGCGACCGGGACCTACGACGTCGAGGACACCGTCGTCGTGCGCTACCGGACCCGGGACGGCGCCTCGGGCGTCGACGCGGTCGTGCCGCTGGTGACCGAGGACGGGACGGCGGTGCTGGTCGACCGGGGCTGGGTCGCCACCGGCAACACCGCGGCGGACCCCGCCGACGTGCCGGATCCACCGGCCGGCGAGGTGACCGTGACCGGCTGGGTGCGCGTGGACGCGACCGGCGACAGCACCGAGGTCACCGACCGCTCCACCCGGGCGATCTCGAGCGAGGCCATCGGGGCCGCGCTCGACCGCGAGGTGTACGGCGGGTTCCTCGACCTCCGCTCGGAGGACCCGGAGCCCGAGCAACCCCTGGAGCCGGCCGAGCTGCCGGAGCTGAACAACGGACCGCACTTCTTCTACGGCCTGCAGTGGTGGTTCTTCGGGGTGCTGGCGGTCTTCGGCTTCTGCTACCTCGCCTACGACGAGTGGCGCAAGCAGCGGGGCGGCGTCGATGGGTCAGGGGGAGCCTCAGAGGGCGCGGAGCATCCCGCCGTCGACGGGGACCATCGCCCCGCTGACGAACGACGCGGCGGGTGAGAGCAGGAACGCCGCCACCCGCCCGAACTCCTCGGGCTCGCCGTACCGCCCCAGCGGGATGCCCGCGATCGCGGCCGCGCGCGACGCCTCCGCGTCGCCGGTCGAGGCGTCGAGCTCGGCCACCCGCTCGGTGCCGATGCGTCCCGGCATCAGGCCGTTGACCCGGACCCCGGCGGGGCCGAGCTCGTCGGCGAGGGTCTTGGCGACCATGGCCAGCCCGGGACGCAACCCGTTGGAGATCGCGAGCCGCGCCAGCGGGGCGCGCACGCTCGAGGACAGGACGTAGGCCAGCGCGCCGCCGCGGGGCAGGGCCGCCCCGAGGTCGCGGCCGAGCCGGACCGCGCCGAGGAACACCGCGTCGAACGACGCACGCCACGCGCGGTCGGAGGTCTCGGACACGGTGCCGGGGGGCGGTCCGCCGACGCTGATCAGCGCGCCGTCGAAGCGGCCCCAGGTGTCCTGCGCGGCCCGGAGCAGCCGGGCCGGGGTGTCGGGGTCGGCGTTGTCGGCGACCAGCCCCACGGCGGCGTCGCCGAGCGCCTGCTCGGCAGCGGTCAGCGACTCGCTGTGCCGGCCGGAGAGCACCACCCGGGCCCCCTCGGCGACCAGCACCTCCGCGGTGGCCCGGCCGAGCCCGCGGGCCCCTCCGGTGACGACGAAGACGCGGTCGCGCAGCTCGAGGTCCATGGACCCGACCCTAGGGGGCCGGGCCTCACGCAGGAGCGGTCGTGGCGTCCTCGACGAACTGGGTGCGGTAGAGGTCGGCGTAGAGCCCGCCCTGGGCCAGCAGCTCGGCGTGGGTGCCGGACTGCACGATGCGTCCCTCGTCGAGCACCAGGATCTCGTCGGCGTTGCGCACGGTCGACAGCCGGTGCGCGATGACCAGCGACGTACGGCCCTCCAGGGCGGCGTCGAGCGCGCGCTGCACGGCGGCCTCGGACTCGCTGTCGAGGTGGGCGGTCGCCTCGTCGAGCACGACGATCGCCGGAGCCTTGAGCAGCAGCCGGGCGATGGCGAGCCGCTGCCGTTCGCCGCCCGAGAGCCGGTAGCCGCGGTCGCCGACGACGGTGTCGAGGCCGTCGGGCAGGCTGCGGACGAGCCGGGCGATCTGGCCGGCCTCGAGGGCCTCCCAGATCTGCTCGTCGCTCGCGTCGGGGCGTGCGTAGAGCAGGTTGGCCCGGATCGTCTCGTGGAACATGTGGGCGTCCTGGGTGACGTACCCGACGGTGTCCTCGAGCGACTGCAGCGTCACGCCGCGCACGTCGCGCCCGCCGATCCGGACGGCGCCGGCGGTCGGGTCGTAGAGCCGGGCGACGAGGTGCGTCGTGGTGGTCTTCCCGGCGCCGGAGGGGCCCACCAGGGCCACCATCTGCCCGGGCTCAGCGGTGAACGTGATGTCGCGCAGCACCTCGCCGGACTCGCGCGACTCCTTGCGCGCGATCGCCTCGAGCGAGGCGAGGCTGATGTCCTCGGCCTTGGGGTAGGTGAAGTCGACGTGGTCGAAGGCCAGGCTGGCGGCCCCCGGCGGGAGCGGCACGGCGTCGTCGGCCTCCTGCACCATCGAGGGCAGGTCGAGCACCTCGAAGACCCGCTCGAAGCTCACGAGGGCGGTCATCACGTCGATGCGCACGTTGGAGAGGCTCTGCAGCGGCCCGAGCAGCCGGAGCAGCAGGGTGGCCAGCGCGGTCAGCGTGCCGATGGTGAGGGCTCCGGAGACCGCCAGGTGCCCGCCGACGCCGTAGACCAGGGCGGTCGCGATCGCCGGGATGAGCAGCATCACCGCCACGAAGACCCGGGTGATCAGCGAGATCCGCACCCCCAGGTCGCGCACGCGTGCGGCTTTGGTGGCGAACAGGGCGTCCTCGGTCTCGCGGTGCCCGAACAGCTTGAGCAGCATCGCGCCACCGACGTTGAACCGCTCGGTCATCACGTTGCCCATGTCGGCGTTGCCGTCCATCTGCTCGTGCGTGAGCCCGGCGATCCGCTTGCTGACCCAGCGCGAGGTGAGGAGCAGGACCGGGAACAGGGCCAGGCAGAGCAGGGTGATCTGCCAGCTGAGGGCGAACATCGTGATGCCCACGACGACCACCGAGATCGAGCTGGCCACCACGGTCGAGAGCGTGGAGGTGAAGGCGCGCTGGGCGCCGATCACGTCGTTGTTGAGCCGCGAGACCAGGGCACCGGTCTGGGTGCGGGTGAAGAACGCCAGCGACTGCCGCTGGACGTGCGCGAAGACCTGGGTGCGGAGGTCGAAGATCAAGCCCTCGCCGATCCGCGACGAGAGGTAGCCGCTCACGACGGACAGGACTGCCCCCAGCACCGCGACGACCACCATCAGGGCGGCGATCACGGTGATCAGCTGGCCGTTGTCCTTCTGGATGCCGTCGTCGATCAGGCGCTGGACCAGCAGCGGGTTGACGACCACCAGGCAGGAGTCGACGACGGTCACCAGCAGGAACCAGGTGATGAGGGCCCTGTGCGGCCCCGCGAAGCCCAGCACGCGCCGCACGGTGCCCTTCTCGACGCGGTTGGCCACGGCGTCCCGGTCGGTGCGCATGTGGCGCCACGCCGGTCCCATCCCCGATCCGAGCGACACGCGGTCTCCTTCTCGTCGCCGGGCTCCCCCGGTCCCTCAGTCCTACCCGGCGCCGAGCAGCGCCGCCAGCTCGCGGAAGCGCCCGACCTGCGCCTCTCGCTCCAGGCGGCGCTGGGTGTCGAGGTCGTGGGCTGCTGCTCCCTGCAGCAGGGCCTTGGTGCCCCGCGCCGCACCCGGCATCGGCGCGGTCAGCGCCGCGACGAGGTCGCCCACGGTGGCGTCGAGCTCGGTGGCCGGTACGGCGGCGGTCGCCAGGCCGATGTCGACGGCCTCGCGGGCGCCCACCATGCGCGCGGTCACGCAGATCTCCAGTGCCCTGGCGTAGCCAACGCTCTCCACCAGCGGTTTTGTTCCCGTGAGGTCGGGGACCAGCCCGAGGGCAGACTCCTTCATCGCAAACTGGGCGTCGTCGCTCAGCACCCTCAGGTCGCAGGAGAGGGCCAGCTGGAAGCCGGCGCCGATGGCGTAGCCCTGGACCACGGCGATGCTGATGAAGCGGGGGTCGCGGAGGAAGGTGAAGCCCTGCTGGTAGTCGTCGATGGTCGCCGACACCTCGTCGTCGGACAGCGCCAGCAGGCCGGCCACCGACTCGGTGCCGTCGCCAGCGCTGGCCGGGTCGAGCATCGCGCGGTCGAGGCCCGCCGAGAAGCTGTGCCCGCTCCCCCGCACCAGCACCACGCGCACGTCGCCGGGGATCTCCCGGCCCAGCGCCGCCAGGGCCCGCCACATCCGCGGCGTCTGCGCGTTGCGCACCTCCGGCCGGTGGAGGGTGATCGTGGCGACGGCGCCGTCGACGGCGTACAGCAGGCCGGCCTCGGCCAGCTCCTCGGGGCTCATGGGGCGCAGTCTAGGAGCGCGCTCCCCCACCCCGGTGGGGCAGACCAGTGTGGCGGCGCGGAGGTCGCCGCGCTGTCAGGCGAGGGAGACCAGGTCGGCGTAGTCGGGGTTCCAGAGGTCCTCGACGCCGTCGGGCAGGATCAGCACCCGGTCGGGCTCGAGGGCGTGGACGGCGCCCTCGTCGTGGGTGACCAGCACGATCGCGCCCTCGTAGGTGCGGATCGCCGCCAGCACCTCCTCGCGGGAGGCGGGGTCGAGGTTGTTGGTGGGCTCGTCGAGGAGCAGCACGTTCGCGCTGGACACGACGAGGATGGCGAGGGCGAGCCGGGTCTTCTCGCCACCGGAGAGGACGCCCGCGGGCTTGTACGCGTCGTCGCCGGAGAAGAGGAACGAGCCGAGCACGGAGCGGGCCTCGGTGTCGGTGAGCTGGGGCGCCGCTGAGTGGAGGTTCTCGAGCACCGTGCGGCTGGTGTCGAGCGTCTCGTGCTCCTGGGCGTAGTAGCCGAGCTTGAGGCCGTGACCGGGCGTGACCACGCCGGTGTCGGGGCGGTCGACGCCGCCGAGGATGCGCAGCAGGGTGGTCTTGCCGGCGCCGTTGAGGCCGAGCACCACGACCCGGGAGCCCTTGTCGATGGCCAGGTCGACGTCGGTGAAGACCTCGAGCGATCCGTAGGACTTCGAGAGCTCCGCGGCGGTCAGCGGCGTCTTCCCGCAGGGTGCGGGCTTCGGGAAGGCGATCCGGGCCACGCGGTCGGACTGCCGCTCGGCCTCGACCCCGGCCATCAGCTTCTCGGCGCGCTTGAGCATCGACTGCGCGGCCTGGGCCTTGGTGGCCTTGGCCCGCATCTTGTTGGCCTGGTCGGTGAGCGTCTTGGCCTTGTTCTCCGCGTTGACCCGCTCGCGCTTGCGCCGCTTCTCGTCGGTCTCGCGCTGCTGGAGGTAGGCCTTCCAGCCCATGTTGTAGACGTCGATCTCGGCCCGGTTGGCGTCGAGGTGGAGCACCTTGTTCACGGTGGTCTCGAGCAGCGCGGTGTCGTGGCTGATCACGACCAGCCCGCCCTTGAACGCCGCGAGGAAGTCGCGCAGCCAGATCACCGAGTCGGCGTCGAGGTGGTTGGTCGGCTCGTCGAGGAGCAGGGTCTCGGCGTCGGAGAAGAGGATCCGGGCGAGCTCGACGCGGCGTCGCTGGCCGCCCGAGAGCGTGCGCAGCGGCTGGCCGAGCACGCGGTCCTCGATGCCGAGGCTGCTCGCGATCTGGGCGGCCTCCGACTCCGCGGCGTACCCGCCGCCGGCGTGCAGCTCGGCGTCGGCGCGCGAGTAGCGGCGCATCGCCCGCTCGCGCTCGTCCGCGTCGTCGCTGCCCATCTGCTGCTCGGACTCGCGCAGGCGGCGTACGACGTCGTCGAGGCCGCGCGCGGAGAGGATCCGGTCACGGGCCAGGGTCTCCGGGTCGCCGGAGCGGGGATCCTGCGGCAGGTAGCCCACCGACCCGGTGGCCGAGACCTTGCCGGCAGCCGGAAGGCCCTCGCCGGCCAGGATGCGGGTGAGGGTGGTCTTGCCCGCGCCGTTGCGCCCGACCAGGCCGACCTTGTCGCCGGGAGCGACCCGGAAGCTGACGTCGGCCATGAGGAGGCGGGCACCGACGCGGACCTCCAGGTGCTGCGCGGTGATCATGAGGCTGGCTAGTCTAGGCGGCCACCCGGGCGCCTGACCGCGGGGGAAGGGACTCCCGATGCGCTTCAACCCCAAGGCCCGGCTCGACACCAGCCGCGTGTCCGACCGCGGCCGTGGCGGCGGCGGTGGAGGCGGCTTCGGCGGCGGGGGCATGCAGATCCCGATCCCGACCGGCACCAAGGCCGGCGGCGGCATCGGGGCGGTGATCGTGGTGATCCTGCTGATCGTGCTGACCCAGTGCGTGGGCGACAGCACCGGCGGCTTCACCCTGCCCGACGACAGCCTCGACGCGAGCCGGGTCTCCAGCGACGACACCGGCCGCTACGACAGCTGCCGGACCGGTGAGGACGCCAACAACGACCCCGACTGCGCCCGGGTCGCGGTCGAGAACTCGCTGACCAGCTACTGGTCGCAGGCCCTGCGGCAGCAGGGCGAGTCCTTCCACCCCGAGCAGCAGCTGGTGACCTTCACCGGCTCCGTGTCGACCGCGTGCGGCGCGGCCACGGCGGACGTCGGCCCGTTCTACTGCCCGGCCGACGAGGTGATCTACCTCGACACGACATTCTTCCCCGAGGTGCTGCAGCAGGGCCTCGGCGGCCCGAGCGGCGACTTCGTCGAGCCCTACGTCCTCGCGCACGAGTACGGCCACCACATCCAGAACCTCCTCGGCACGATGGGTCGGGTCCGCACCCAGCAGGGGCCCACGAGCGACGCCGTACGCCTCGAGCTGCAGGCCGACTGCTACGCCGGGATCTGGGCGGGCAAGGCGACCACGACCACCGACGAGCTCGGGGAACCGCTGCTGGTCGACATCACCGAGGACGACATGGCCCAGGCGGTCGCCGCGGCGAAGTCGGTCGGCGACGACCGGATCCAGCAGCAGTCGGGTCAGCAGGTGAACCCCGAGGGCTGGACCCACGGCTCGGCCGAGCAGCGCCAGCGGTGGTTCCTCACCGGGGTGCAGCAGGGCACGCTCGAGGCCTGCGACACGTTCTCCGCCAGCCAGCTGTAGGGCACGCCCGGGGCACAGCCCCGGCGTCAGGCGAGCAGCGCCTCGATCTGCGGGGACTGGCGCTGCAGCGCTCGGAGGTACGGCGCGACCGCGGGGTGGCGGTACTTCGCGGCGAGGGCGCCCTCGCCGTCGGCGACCCGGGCCAGCGCCCAGTCGGCGCGCGTGAGCACGGTGAACACCGCGGTCACCCGGGCGCCCAGCGTCGCCTGCTCGGCCGTCGCGAGCCCGGTCGGCAGCCCCATCAGGTAGGCGTCGAGCAGCGGCTCGAACGACTCGCGCGAGGACAGCATGAAGTAGCCGAGGTCCGCACCCACCGGCCCGTGGCCGAGCATGCCCCAGTCGATCGCGATCACGTGGTCGCCCTCGCGGCCGGGGAGGTTGGCGGGCACCGGGTCACCGTGCTGCGGCACCTGCGGCAGCGCGTCGAGCTCGTCGAGCAGCCGCTCGCGGCGCTGCCACAGGTGCTCGGCGACGTCGGAGACGGTGGTGCGGGCGAGCGTGGTCCAGCCGCCGCGACGCTCGACCCGCTCGATCCTTGCCCGCAGCTGGTCGCGGGCCAGCCAGGGTGCGTCGCCGAGGTCGGAGGAGGCGAACCGGCCCATCGCGTGCGCCGCCAGCAGGCCGCTCACCGCACCGTCCTCGACCCAGTCCTGGGTGAGGGTGATCCCCTCGAGGTCCTCCTCGACGACGGCGTCGAGGGGCGACCGCAGGCCGGGGGTCAGAGTCACGATGCCCGAGCGCGCGACCTCGGCCGCGCGCCGCCAGTAGGCGAAGTGTCGCGGGTCGCTGAGCTCGACCGGGTCGTGCTCGGCCGGGGCCACGAACCGCTTCACGACCACCGGTCGGTCGTCGAGCACGGTGCGCCAGATGCCGGCGGTGGACGTGCCGGTACCGCCGGGTACCAGGAGCCACCCGGGTTGGGGCTGCCACATGGGCACATCCTGACAGAGCACCGCCCCGGATACCGGTAACCGACGCCCGTGTGCGCCACGGGTCGCCTCAGGCGTTGACCACGTCGACCCGCACCGCGCCCGCGTCGAGCACCGCCTGGTCGAGGACGGCGCGGCGCGGGTCGGGCACCGCCAGCCACGGCTCGTGCACGACGAGCCCGGCCAGGCGGCGGTCCGCGAGCACCTCCTCGACGGCCGCGTGGTCGCCGCCGGTGACCACCGGCAGGCCGGCCCGCTCCCCGAGGATCCGCGCGGCGTGGTCGGCCGCGGCCTCGTAGGCCTGCCGGGCCTGGTTGTCGCGGCGCCGCGCGAAGCGCTGCTGGCTCTGCCCGCCCGCCTTGGTGCGGCCCTGCACGTGGCGCTGCCCGATCTTGTGCTCGACCAGGGTCGCGCCGCGGAGCCGGGCCACGGCGAAGCCGCCCTTGCGCACGAGCAGCACGCCCCACTCCTCCGGCCGCGTCACCGCCGCTGCGAACGCGGCAGGCTCCGGCAGCCCGTCGTACGCCGCGCCGAACGGCAGGTGGGCCTCGAACGTGGACCCATCGGCGGCCGCGCCGGTGAGCGCCCCGTCGGCGACGGCCAGACCGGTCTCGCCGTGGCGCCCGCAGAAGTTGGTGACCCAGCGCTCGATCCGCTCCCCCGGCACCAGCACCATGCCGCCACCGTACCGAGCGCCCTCACGCTGACCCGCCGTTAGCCTCGATGTTTCGTCTGGCTGCCGGTTGAGGTGTTGAGTACGACGTTGGGGTGGCGGTTGG